>JACRBJ010000073.1 GCA_016234555.1 Chloroflexota bacterium
CATAAACCGCGCATGGACTGTCCACTTGAAAAATTCGGTGACACCGCTCCATGCGGCGCGGATGTAATAATATGCCAGCACAAGCATCGTCATTCCCAATAAGCGTGGAAATAAAAATTCCGTGAGTGAGAAGCCAAGAAATGACAGAACAAACTGCGGCGCAAGTAAAAGTCCCAAACCGCCATTGATAAAGACGAACGAAAACGCAAAAATGGATTTCGCCGCGCGGCTCACGAGAACGTCTCCGCCAGCAGACTCTCAAACAGCCCCTCGACCTGCCGCGCGGACTCCCCCATCCGCCCCCGCAGTGACTCGACCCGCGCCACCACGCCCGCAAAGGCAGAGAGTAGATATTGGAGAGTAGAGAGTAGTATTGTCATTGCAAACTATCAATATAATCTTTTGATATTCGTAAACCCGCGCCAGTTAATTCCGCTACGCGCTTGAGCGCCTCTGGCTTCCGTCCAACCAGCATGAGGAATTTCAAATCCGCGACAATATCATCGGGCAATTCTATTTTGCCTGTCTTTTTATTGATAGGGTACAACGGATCAACTTTCTTGCGAGTTTTCTCGTAAAGATCATCCAATACTTTCAAAATGGGCGGTTCAAATTTCTTGGGCATCGGTTGCTCCGTCTTCAAGGGCATGAAGTATGGCGAGTATAACGCCGTCGATATTATTCGTCACTTCGTTGTTCCAAAAGCGGATTACTTTGTAGCCAAGCGAGTTCAGGTATTTTGTTCTTTCTGCGTCATATTCTTCCTGCTCCAAGTGTTGACTGCCATCCAATTCGATAATGAGTTTCTTTTCGATACAGACGAAATCAGGAATATACTTGCCAATGGCGTGCTGCCTTCTAAAGTTGACTCCCAACTGGTCGTTGCGGATGAGTGACCAGAGTTTTGATTCGGCAGGTGTAGGTTCTTTTCGCAGTTCGATGGCGTGGGTTCTGGTTTTAGGGTTGCTTCTGGGTGGGCGTGGCATTTTGTCCCCTCCCTAGCCCTCCCCAAATGCGACCCGCGAAGAGCGGCGGCTCGAATTTGGGGAGGGGACGGTTGCGTCTGAAATTAAAATTATAGAAACACTCTCAGTCTTCATAAATAATCTCAATTCCAAGTTCTCCCCCAAATTCGACAGTACTACCGTCGCATTTGGGGGAGATGTCCAACGGACAGAGGGGGCTAACTGAACGCCTCCGCCAGCAGACTCTCAAACAGCCCCTCCAGGTCTCGACAAGCTCGACCCAACGCCTGCCGCGTGGACTCCCCCATCCGCCCCGCAGCGACTCGACCCGCGCCACCACGTCCACAATCCAAGTGTTTTTGTTAATAAAGAACATCTCGACTCCAATCATGCCCAACATAATCAACAATGACTGCCTCCTTTTTGTCTCTTTGAGGTCTACTAATTAATCCAGCTAATTGGTGGCGCAATTGAAGCGATATTTGGCTTGTTACATAAACAACATGTATCAGCGGGTTGTTAAAATGCAATGGAAAGGATCCCGTTGCGATTAATAAACAAAATGGGTCGTCTTGATTCTTAAATTTCTCGATTAGCTCTTCTCGATATGCAGGATGTGTCATTGAAGATATTGCTGTTGCTTCAGTAAACTCCTCGTGATGTTGGATTCTAGCAATCACTTCAGAAAAGGCAGCGCCAGTAGCAATATTTGGAACCAAAACAATTCCTTTTCCCCTAAAAGTTTTTTGGTGTGCAGTGAAATGATGGACTATGTCTTCTGACAATTTAGTTATGTAATCAGGAGTAAATAATCGAGTGCCGAACGATATCGCCAATTCATCATTTATCTCATCTTGAACGAGAGTTACAGAATCAGTAGATGCTATGATTTTACGATATTCAATCTTAATAGGTAGCGCTACGCCATCAGTAATCGCTTGAGAAAGATCATATTTTCCAATCAAATCACCGAAAAATAACCAGGACAAAGAATCTGGTTTAGGTGGCACAGTTGTAAATAGAATATATATTGCATTAGGAAACATATCAGGCAGTAAATTAGAAAAACCATGCCAGTCATACCCAACTAATAAAATTTCTTTGTTACTCTCAAAAGAGTATTTAGTGAGCCTTTGAATAGTCGAAACAATAATTTTGGGGGATTGAGATTCCAATGCTTCCGTAAGCTCATATTCGCTTCTTGGGAAATTCACTTGATAGGCAATTTCATCTTCAAATAAAGCACTCGACAAGAGATTATAGATTTGGGTAGCTAATTCAACTCTATCAGAAACAATAACTATATGATTATCAATTACTTTAGAGAGTTTTCGTACTTGAACCAAGTAATCAAGCAAAGTTTTTCCAAGACCAGTTCCAAGTGTTTGCCAGACAATACCAGCACCGCGATGCTCAGTAGACGCAAATGCATTTTCAGTCGCTTTTATTGCATCTGCGATGATCTCTTGACGAAATTGGTCACTAAACTTCTTTACAGGCTGTGCTAATTCTCGTATTTCAGGGATTCGATTTTGAATAAATTTATCATCCTTTACTTCCCTTTCAAGCATGAGCAATAAAGGATCAAGAATTTCTGAAAGCAAACTTGAAACTGCTGCTATATCTAGCTCGATTGAAAAGTGGATAATCTTGTTACGATACTTCGTTAGCTCATCGATCCTCTGGCGAAGCGGTGCATTCTTTGCAAGCTCAGGAATTGAAAGTGCCACTGCAACACGTTCAATTAAACTTTGAAAACCTACAGATTTAACCCTGTCGCTGTTATCAAACAGATCCATTACATCAGCATTTTCCATGCCCTCTTTTTTTCGTAACTTTCCTAAGTTTTCTATCGCCAAATCAACATTTTCAAAAACTAAAAAGGCATTTGTTTGCGCCAACAATTGTTTAAGGGATAGTTCAATTCCGTGGTGTATCCAAATAATCGACTCTTTTAACAGCCATGCATCGTCAGTTTTTTTCCATAAACTCCATATTTCATACCCACGTTTCAAGGAATGATAACTATTGTCAAGTAATCCAATTCTAAGACTAGGGTTTTGATTTTCCATTTATCCTCCAAAACTTTGACTCAGCAGACTCTCAAACAGCCCCTCCACCCCCCGCGTGGACTCCCCCATCCGCCCTCGCAGGGACTCGACCCGCGCCATCACGCCCGCAAAGCAGACAGTGGACGATAGACCGTAGACCGTGGTTTTCATATCGTCCATAGTCTACCGTCCACTGTCAAAAGATTGCGCCAGCAAACTCTCAAACAACCCCTCCACCCGCCGCGTGGACTCCCCCATCCGCCCCCGCAGCGACTCGATCTGTGCAAAGACAACCATCCACGAATGAGACCACGACTGCACGAATGTCGCGCCATCCATTACCAAGCCAAAAAACAGCGGGACTTTCATTGACTTATGGGTCTGGTCTTCGCTGATTTGCCGTGGCATGATTATTTCTCTGCGTCAACCCCGTTTCAAAAATCCATTCACTATCGTACGCGTGTCGGGGCTGAAAGCGGCAAATTCTTCATCGGTGAGCAGGTTCTCCGACCGCCAGTTTATCAGGATGTCCAACGCATGAGAGCGACTCCATTTATCAAAACAAACGCTTACCACTTTATCGTTCTCCTGGATATGACGAAATAAATCAAGGTAAGAGTGGTGATGTCCGCCCTCTTGGGCATGGGTGATAATGCCGCCTGCCTTCTGCAAAATGCGCTGACACAGCCGGTCAAGCGCCAGTGGCTTGAGGCGGGAGAGAGTTTTCCAGTCGGGTTCGGGAAAATCACGTGGCATGGTCAAACGCCTTTGAATGTTGGTTTTCGGGAGTTTTGCGGGGCATAATCCCCTCGGTAAGTTTCTCTTTATCCTATTTGAATATGGTCAAGTATATACCAAATCCCAAATCGGGCAAGCGAAAATCAGCAATTCCAAATCTGGAGCAAAAAGCAGCCCAATCAAAACCCCAGCCACTGACACTGACGCCGCGCGCCAGTGCGGTGTTTCACGGATTTACACAGATTTGGTTCTAAAAAATCCTTGACAATCTGTGTAAATCCGTGGCAAAGGCTTTTAGATTTGGTGTTGCTGGCGATTGCCGCTTACTTCCTGACGTGGTTTTGCCCGATGATGACCCACTTGTAGGTGGTCAATTCCCTTAGCGCCATGGGACCGCGGGCGTGCAGGCGTTGGGTCGAGATGGCGACCTCGGCGCCAAGTCCCAGCTCCGTGCCGTCGGTGAAGCGCGTGCTGGCGTTGACGTAGACCGCAGCCGAATCCACTTCGGCGATGAAACGCTGGGCGTTGGCGTCGTTGCGGGTCAAGATTCCGTCCGAGTGCGCGGTGCTGTGCGCGGCGATATGTTCCATCGCCTCGTCGAGTCCGTTTACCACTTTGAGACCCAGCATCAGCGAGAGCCATTCGGTGTCGAAGTCCTTTTCTCCCGCTGGCAAAACGGTTTCGTGCTTCAACATCGAAGCCGCAACAGGTTCCGCGCGGAAGGTGACGCCAGCGGGGGCAAGATGCTGCACCACACGCGGCAAAAATCCCTGCGCGACGGCGCGATGCACCAGCACGGTGTCGAGCGCATTGCAGACGCTTGGTCGCTGTGTTTTGGCGTTGTGGATGATTTTTAGTGCCGCGTCCAGGTCGGCGGTCTCGTCTACGAACAGGTGACAGATGCCGATGCCGCCCGTGATGACAGGGATGTGACTGTTCTCGCGGCAGAACTCATGCAAGCCTGCGCCGCCGCGCGGGATGATCATGTCCACGTGGTTTTTGAGATGCAGCAACTCCAGCACCAGCGCGCGGTCGGGACTGTCGATGAATTGGATGGCGTCGGTCGGGACTCCGCTCTGGGTCAGTGCCTGTTGCAGGGAGGCGACCAGCGCGCGGTTTGAGTTCAACGTCTCGCTGCCTCCCCGTAAGATGACGGCGTTGCCACTCTTGATGGCGAGTCCCGCCACGTCCACGGTGACGTTTGGTCTTGCTTCGTAGATCACGCCCAGCACACCCAGCGGCACGCGCTGCTTGCGGACTTGCAGTCCGTTGGGCAATGTCCCTGCCTCGAAGATTTCACCGACGGGGTCGGGCAGGTTCGCCACCTGATGTAAACTGTCGGCGATGCCAGCCAGCCGCGACTCGTTTAGCATGAGGCGGTCGATCAGCGATGCGGAAAGACCGTTGGCTTTGCCCGACTCCACGTCCTGCACGTTCGCGGCGAGAATCGCTTTCTGGTCAGCGATCAGGCTCTGGGCCAGGCTGCGAAGCGCCGCGTTCTTTTGATCGGTTGTCAGGCGGGCGAGAGTCCGCGCCGCGAGTTTGGCTTTTTGTCCCATTTCAATCAACATGATAAATTCTCCTTCGTCATACTGAAGGGGCGACCGGCCGGTCGCCCCTACTCACAATAAAACCAAATCATTCCTGTGGATGACCTCGTCGCCGTAGTCATACCCAAGCAGGGACTCGATGTCGTCCGAGTGGCGCCCGCGCAGGCGGGTGAGGTCTGTGCAGGAATAGGACGTGATGCCGCGCGCAAGTTCGCGACCCGTTTCATCGAGCACACGCACCGTGTCGCCGCGGTCGAACTCACCTGAAACCTGGGTCACGCCAATCGGCAGGAGACTACCCCCACGCTTCAGCGCAACCGCCGCTCCGTCGTTGACCGTGATCTGCCCCGGTGACAACCGCCCCGAAAGGATGTATCGCTTGCGGCTTTCCAGCGTGGAGAGGATGGGCGCAAAGTGCGTGCCGATCCGTTCGCCGTCTACAAGGCGGACCAGCACATTGGGTTCGGTTCCCTGCGCGATCACGACGGCTGTGCCGGAACGTCGCGCCAAATCTGCAGCCTGGAGCTTGGTGACCATGCCGCCTGTGCCGAGGGATGTGCCATTGCCGCCCGCCGCTTCCCACAGCGCGGGATGAATCTCAGGCTCGGTCACTTCCTCCACCAGTTTGGCATCCGGGTCGTTGCGCGGGTCGGCGGTGAATAGTCCCTGCTGGTCGGTGAGCAGGACGAGCATGTCCGCTTCGACCACGTTCGCAACCAGCGCGGAGAGGTTGTCATTATCGCCCACGCGGATTTCCTCCGTGGCGACCGTGTCGTTTTCGTTGATGATGGGAAGGATGCCATGCTCGATGAGCGCCGTCAGCGTGCTGCGGGCGTTGAGATAGCGGCGGCGGTCGGCGAGGTCTGCGCGGGTGAGCAGGACCTGCGCCACAGTGCGCCCGTACAACGCGAAGATTTGTTCATAGATCGCCATCAAGCGCGGCTGTCCCACCGCCGAGACCATTTGTTTGGCAGGCAGCCCCTTTGGGAGTTGAGGATAACCCAGCTTCTCGCGTCCCGCCGCCATCGCGCCCGAAGAGACCAGGATCACTTGATGTCCCGCCTCCTGTATGGCTGTGACCTGCCGCGCCAGTTCCACGATCAGGGGCGGGGTGATTTTGTTCGTTCCAGAGGTTAGAGTGGAGGTGCCGATTTTTATAACGATGAGCATGGGGAATCCTGAATGGAATTTAAGGCGCGATTATACCCTCCCAGAGTTGTCGTTGCCTGTTCCCCCGTGTAATTCCCTGCTTCGTTCTTTGTGATGGTTGTCGATATTTGAAAGGTTAGCGACTCATCGAGTGAATGATTGTTCCGCCAATCCAGCCAAGCAATGGGGCAAGCAATCCGCAAAGTAATGTTGCCAGTGGATGAATGATGCTGAGCAATTCAGGGACAAAGTAAATGGCAACAGGCGTGAGAAGGAGTAGACCTCCAATGGCTGTGCTGCCGCCCGCCACGAGCGCGCCTGCTCCGCTCAGGGTTGTCCTGACCTGATTGACGGTCCCCCAACCGACGACGATCTTTCCCTGTATCACCCCCACCAGTCCATATAGAAAAAAGAACAAGCCCCATATTCCGACGCAGCTTAATACTCGAATATTTGTGTCGTTCATTTCCCGTGGCGCTGAAGTCGCAATCAGGAAATAGGCGATGCCCGTAATAACGAGGATAAGAATCAAGCCCAGAATTGCCACCAATACTTCTTCAAAGTCGCCTTTATTCTTCGTCTCTTGTGCCATGATTTTTCCTCCGCAAAACGATTTGCAGCATTGGACCTTTACGAAAATCAAGGTTACACGTTGAAGCTTTCCAGGCACCGTTTCGCCAGCGTTGCCGCCACATCCATGCGATATTCCGCGCTCGCCCACTCATCCTGCGCTTCGTGATAGGCGTTCTTCGCGGCGGATTCGATTCCGTCGGCTTCGGTGCCGTCCATCGCCAGCAGGGGAGTTTTGCCGTAGCCGCCGAGGACGAGGCGTGTGCGTCCCGAATTCCACTGGCTGACTGCGGCGCAGACGAGCGGCTTATCGGATGGGGTCTTGGAGACGTATTCAAATGCAAATTTTGTGTTGAGCGGGATAACGATCTGGGTAATCAATCCCTTTGGCTTCGACAGCTGATATTCCCCCGCACTGATTACTGATGACTGGTCACTGACCACTGTCACCTTCGCATCCATCGCCAGCACTGACGTGGCAAACGGTGAACGCCCATCGCTTGCGACCAAAGTCCCAGCCACGGTTGCCGAGTTGCGGATGTTGATCGGCGCTTCGAGTTTGAGCGCGATTTTCAAGGCGGCGGGGCAATGCTCCGACTCAAGCAGCGATTGCAGGGTACAGGTTGCGCCGATTTGCAGTTCATTCCCGTTGGCGCGGAGCGAATCCAGCCCAAGGGCTTGCAAATCTACGACGGCAACGGGATCAGCCGTCGGCTTGGAGAGCAGGGTTCCGCCGCCGAGGGGCAGGGTGTTCGGTTTATTCAAAAGCGCGAGGGCTTCGTTCATTGTCTGTGGTCGGTGATAGGTTGTGATCATCCAGTGCCTCCGTATGATTTCCTTTATTATACGTTAAAGAAATATCGCCGTGTTGAAACGGCGATATTTCTTGTCTATTCAAATTGTTTGCTATTGAAGCGGTACTGGCTGGAGGTATTCATCCGGCAACGCTTGAATGATGATGTCGAAGTAGGAGTTCTCGCTGTAGTATCCGCTGAAATGCCAGAAGGGTTGGGCGTATAAGACTCGCCCCTCCTCGACCTCGGCAAGCAATTGGTCTTCGCCCTGATAAACCAGTTCGACGTGAGTGATGATTCCCGTTGGGGTTTCGCCCGAAAGGTTTGCCTGCGCTTCATCCATAACCAGCGGCATGAGAGCGTCCGAAATCACAACGTCGAAATCATAGTCTTGAGGGACACTGCCCATGCTGATAACGTTCAATACAGGATACCCGCCAAATGTCTTGCCAGGCGCCGACCACCCAACAATGAAATTCGTGAATCCTTCCTCTGCGGTTGTCATAGGTTCAATCATGCCGTATTGGATGCTGTCATTCCTGACGTAGCTTGTTCCATCGTCGGCGGTGAAGAGCAGGACATCCATGCCTTCTGCTTGTATCACTTTTTCTTCGCCGAGGAATAGTTGCGCCTTTTCATCTGGATAAAGCGGCTCGTAACGCTCCATCTGCATGGTGGCAATGCCCTGCGGGTTGACGCTGGTGATCGTTCCCCAAACCTTCACGGGCAGACGGTAATACGCATTCAGACCCTCAGTGGCGGGACCTTCGAGAGTGACCTGCCAGAACGAGTTGAAGAAACCTTCCTCCGAGTCGCTGCTCAGTTTGTAAATGGATCGGATTGATCCGTCATCTGCCTGGAGATTCCAGATATCCACGTTGCCCTGCTCGCCCTCGAAGCGGGTTCCGATCATTGGGGTGTAATCCACGGGTGTCGAGACGGGATACGGCGTGGCGGTCGGCATGGGCGTGCCGCTCAGATTCAGTCTGGCTAACCCTGCGCCTCCGCCGAAGCCTTCGCCTTGATTGATGGTCCGCCAATCCAGTTTGTCGCCTGAGACAATGCCATAGACGGAGGTTCTTTCGCCAGCTTGAATATCTTCGGGCAGGTCTTCCAGTTGCAGGCGTCCACCGTCATTTGTAACCAGCCAGCCTTGACCATCTGTCTGCTCGATGGTTCCATCCAGCGTTGGCATCGGATCGGAAGGCTGCCAGCTGTCCACCTGGAATTTTCTTGCATCGCCGTCCATGATGAATCGACCGTCGAGTTGAACTGTCTCCTCTGGATCGGTCAGCCCTTCGAGGTTGCCCGTCAGGGAAATGTTGTCCATGATGAGGAGGGGAGCACTGCCATCGACCGCTTCGGAGGATGCCACCATGCCGATGATGCTGGTCGGCTGGTCGAGAGGAATGTCCCGCCGCCAGAGTTTGAACGTCGAACCTTTCGGGGAAGGCATGCTTCCGCCTGATGACATTTCCACGCCCAGCCCGTTCAGTTCGTTGGTGAGGAATCTATCCCAGGCTTGCTGTGCGCTGATCAGGGGATAATTGCCGATCGGATGCCAGGGCTGGATATTTATGCCTGTCATAACGGCTTCGCCATTTTGGTCGAAGGAGACTTGCAGGTTCATGAAGTTTTCGAAAGTATGGGAGTCTGGCAGGTTGTTCAGGCGTGGCTCAAAGATCACCGTGCGGGTATTGGCGTCGTTGCTGGAAAGGCTGACCTGGTATGGGAAGTCGAGCAGTTCGCGCGCCTTTAGGAACTCCTCGGCTTTTGCGATCATCTCATCGGGCTGCAAAACGTTGCCTTGATTCACGATCAACGGGTAGGTGGTGTAGTCTGTGTAGTAGGAAAAATAATGGGGAGAGTAGCCCATCACTTCGATGCGTTGTTTGCCATCCGTGAAAATGTATCCAGGTCCACCGTAACGCTCCTGCATTTGATACAGGCTTCCATTGATGCCGATTTTGGCGGCGAGGTCGCGGATTGTTCTGACCTGAAAATCTGCGTTTTCCTGCGCAGGGTCAAGTTGATAGAGAGTCGCCTGTGAAGCGCCTTCGGGAAAGTCAACCGTCATGACGAATTGTCCCACGGAAGTGTCGTAGGTTGTCCCTTCGGGCGTGGACTGCGATTGCGGTCTGGGGACGGCGGTTTCGCCAACTGGAAACGGCGTGCCGCCTGCAGCGGGTTGCGGCTGTGGCTGTGGGGCAATCGAGCGGATGACCCAGATAAAGGTCACGATCAGGGCGGCAAGCGCCACCGTCCAGCCCGCTGTGGATGCGATTTTCCTGACTGAAAAGAAACCAGTTTTTTCTGGTTTGTGCGCGTTCATTAGTTTTTTCTCCAATTCGTTCGTGAAAGACGGGCTTGGATTCACTTGTTGGGCGATGGATTTGAGCATTTCTTCCTCGCGGCTCATTGGGTTTTTATCGTTCATAGTTCCACCTCGAATACAAGTGAAGTCCGTTCGCGCAGGTCTTGCAGTCCGCGTGTGACGAGCATCTTCGCGGCGGCTTCGCTCTTTTGAAGCACAAGACCTGCTTCGGCGTAGGTCAGTTCGCTGAAAAAGCACAGGGCGATTGCATCCGCCCGCTCGGGACTGATCTGTTTCAGCGCGTGGGTGATGGACTCCAGCCTCAGGCGCTGATTCGCCAACTGGTCAGCGCCCAGGCTCGGGCTTGGGATTTGCTGCGCTGCTTCGATGGGAATCTCGTCCCTGAGTCTGCCGCTTCGGAAGAACATCGCCTTCTTTCTGGCAGCGATTCCCAAAAGCCACGCCGCGAAGGAACCCGTCCCACGAAACGAGCGGATGCCCTCCAGCGCAGCGATAAAGGTTTGCGAGGTGAGGTCTTCCGCGTCCTTGACGTTTCCCGTGTGCGCCATGTGATAGCGATAGACGCGGGTCACGTGGCGGCGATAGAGTTCGCCGAACGCCTCCGCGTTTGCGCGGGCTTCATGGGCAAGGTTGATTTCGTCTGTGGGCAGGTCTTGGGGGTAGGTTGTCATAATCGTGGTCATAAACCTCCAGTTTTATATATGTTGCTGGAGGGGTTGAAAAAGTAACAGGGAATTTTACGGTCTGGGCAGGGTCATCCGAAAACGGACGGCAGCGAGCCGCAAGATGAAGATGGTTCCCGCGCTGATCATGGAAGCGAGAAAGTGGTCTGTGTCAATCCAGATGAGGAAAACGAAAAGGCATGTGCCCACAAAGGAACAGGTGGCATATAGCTCTGTATTGTGACGAAAGATGTTGGGAATGCGGTTGCAGAACAGGTCGCGCAGCACGCCGCCAAAGACGCCCGTGACCACGCCCATTAGGACAGCTACGATGGGGGAGAGTTCAAGCTGCAGTGTGTAGGTTGCCCCGAGAATGCTGAACAAGCCAAGACCGATCGCATCCACAATGGTGAATAATCTGTTTGAGATACGCTCAAGACGGTAATAGGATAACGCGCCAACGATGAAAGCGGCAATGGTCAGCCCGGGGTCAAGCACCCAAAAGACAGGTGTGCGCCCAAGCAACAGGTCACGAATGGTACCGCCGCCGAAGGCAGTTACAAGAGCAATCGTGGTTGCTCCCACGATGTCCATTTCGTTTTTACGCGCCTCCAATGACCCTGAGGCAGCCGACGCGATGACGGCGATATAGGTAAGAATTAACAAAATTTGTTCCACGAATTAGTCAGGGTATATCTTCCAACCCAGTTCTTCCAGGCGCGACGTGTCAAACTGGTCGTTGGGCACATTGATCGAAACGGTTGAGCCTTCCGCCAGCAGTTCATCGGTCTCGGAGTCGTAGATCCCGGCCCACGATTCGGCGAGGTTGCGCTTGTTCTTCACCGCCTTGCCGATGATTTTCAGCAGTTTGCCAGTCGGCACGTTTTTGCGATACTTCACTTCGAGTTTTCCCGTGAACATGAAACGCGGGTTGAGCGGGTCACTGCCCATCTGAGCGCGTCCTGATATTTCGTCGATCAGCGCCGCGACGATGCCGCCATGCAACACGCCGGGGTAGCCCTGAAAATGTTCGGGCGCGATATACTGGGTTTCAACGACTCCCGGCTCGGTTTCATAAATGTGCAAATGTAAGCCGACTGGATTTTCCAATCCGCAGATAAAGCAGTGTCGTGAATTTGGTTGTTTGATTTTGGACATGCGCGGATTATACTCTGGACGTGGAACGGTTCTGTAAAAGCAAAAAAACACCTCTGCCGCTTAAATTGGGCAAAGGTGTTTTTTGCTGAGAACTAAATTTTAGTTGTTGGTAAACTTTCTTATTCTGTCAACGAGGTCGGCGGCGTGGAACGGCTTTGTGATGTAGTCATTTGCCCCGGCGCCAAAGGCGACCACCCGGCTGTCGTTGTCGTCGAGGGCGGTGACGATGATGATCGGGGTGAACAGGAAATGCGGGTCCGCGCGCAGAATTCTGCACAGTTTGAAGCCGTCCGGCTCCGGCATCATGAGGTCGAGCAGGAAAAGGTCCGGTTTAACGGCGAGCGCGACCCCGTGTGCCTTGGAACTGTCGTTCTCGGTTGTGATTTCAAAACCCTCCATCCTAAGAAGTTTTCCCAGGAGAGTTGTAACCTGGACATCGTCGTCAACGATCATGATTTTTATCATAGAGATTTGTTTCCTGGTCAGTTATGTGATTATTGTTTCGGTGAAACAATGAAATGATGCAAGACGGCATGGAAAAATAATCACGTACATCGATATTATACCCTTTGAGTTGGGGAAGTATGTCATTGCAATTTCCTGTCAGCAGTGCCGGGATGCCCGCCGAAACAAAAAGCGCCCGTCCTGTCCGATTGCCGGGTGCTTTTGGGGAGCTTTGTAACCTAGATGTGGGTCAGTCAGCCAGTCCCAGAAGGAAACCGATTTTTTGCGCCAGAACCTTTGGCAGAACCGGCTTGACGAGGAAATCCTTCGCCCCGGCGGTAAATGCGTCCTTTTTGCTGCCCATGTCGTCCAGGGCGGAGACAATGATGATGGGAATGTGTTTTAGCTCCGAAGTGGACTGAAAGATTTTACAGAGGTCGATGCCGTTGATTCCGGGCATCATGATGTCGAGCAATATGAGATCGGGGGCGATGGTGTGGGCAACTTCGACCGCGCCCATGCTGTTGTTCACCGAGGTTGCCTGGTGCCCGCCCAATGTCACCATGCCCTCCAGTAGTTTTGTGGTCTGTACATCGTCGTCGATAATCAATATTTTTGCCATTTTATTTTCCTGGTTGGTGCGGACTTTGGATGATCGCCAATACCATGCGCCGGGATCGAAAACAGGGGGCAAATCTTTAAGAAGCCGATCTATTCCGCATTGTTGAGCAGGAAATTGATCTTTGTGATGACGTCGTCGAAGCTGAACGGTTTTGAGAGGTAATCGTTTGCACCAAAGGAGGTGGCGCTGCTGTTGCTGATGTCCATGGCGGTGATGATCAGGATCGGCACCCGCGCAAAATTCGGGTCTGCGCGAAGCTGCCTGCATAGCTCGAAGCCATCGGGTGGGGGCATCATCAGGTCGAGGATAAAGAGATCGGGGTGAAGCAGGTGCGCGGTCGAAAGCGCTTTCGAGCTTTGGTTGATGGTGGTGACTTCGAAGCTCTTCGCGGAAAGATATCTTCTTAATAATGTCGTGACCTGGGGGTCGTCGTCTACGATCATGATTTTTATCATCGTATTTTCCGTTTTGCTTCGGTTTTTTCCTAAACTGATGCAATCATACGATAAAAGAGGATGTTCATCAAGATATTTTTGACCCACTTTGAACGGCAGTTTCCAGCCATTTCCATTGCTTTTTGCGCCGTTTCTTTAGTATGCTGTGGAAAGATTACAGCTTGTGCATTTTCTCACATTGCCCCAAGGAGAAGAACATGAAAAGGTTTGACCTATTTCGAGGGACAGGAAGTCTATCGCAGCGAAGATTACAGCGAGTAATGCCTTGTCATGACACAACAGCCCGGTTTGTTATGAGCCGGGCTGTTTCTTTGATAACGCCTGCCTTATTCTGCAAACCTGGCGATCAGGTATTCCATGTAGCGTGATTTGACCTGCTGGCTTGCCATCACCTGCTTGATGGGCGGCAGTTGGAGGACGACTCCCAGTACAGCTGCCAGCGCGCGGTGACTCCAAAGTACGCGGTTGTCGAAGAGCAGGTTTTGGAAATCGCCACGCTCGATTGCCATCATCACCACCCGGTGGACGGAGTTGACGGGGGTGATGACCCGCTGTGAGCGGGAGCGCAGGGACAGCCCATCGTGCGAGCAGGCGCGGACGCAGACACCACATCCCAGGCAGATATCCTCTTCCACTTTTGCCATCTTCATCTTGGGATGATGCGGGTCATTGGTCGAGACCAGTGTCATGGCTTCCACCGGGCAGGCGGTGACACATTTTCCGCAGCCGTTGCACCGTGCCTCATCCACCACAGGCAGGAAGTTGGTGGTATGTACCGGGTTGAGGATGCCAAACTTGCGGGCGGCGATCATTGCCTCGCAACAGCATCCGCAGCAGTTGCAGATGAAGTTGACGCCCCGTTGCGCGTTCTCTCCAAACTGTACCAGGTTCCGCTCGTACGCCTGCTGGAGCAAATCCATTCCCTCGTGGGCGTCCACCAGCCGGGCGTAGCCGTGTTTGGTCAGGGACTGGGCTGTGCTGTTGAAGGTCATACAGATGTCCATGGGCGCGTCGCAATTGCGTCCCATGTGCAGCATTTTGTGGCGGCAGTAGCACGTGCTGATTCCACGATGACTGGCGGTGTGGATGACTTCGCTGGCGCGTTCGTAATCCAGCACATGCAGGGCGTTCTCCGCTGAAAGAACAGGCTCGTGGACGAAGACACGCCCAAGCTGGGTCTCGCCGCGGACAAACAACGAGCGGATGAATTCCTCTTCCACGTTAAGATATTGATAGAACAATTCCCCCAATACCTTTTGGTCCACATCGCCCCGCAGGCGCATCATCGAGAATTCGAAGAAACCAGCCATGGGAGGCGGCAGGGTGTAGGTGGTCTTGCCGTCCCATTCCACATCCACCAAAATCGCGCGGCTGGACAGTTCGTCCAACACCTTGCGTGTTTCGGTTAAATCCATTTTCCAGACCTGGCTGGCTTTTTCTGCGGTGAACGGTTTAATCGGCAACAGTGATACCAGTTGCGCCTCACGCTCGCTGAACAGGATTTTCAGGATCTTGTACAGCGTGTCCGACGTCGGCGCCCCCTGCGGAAAACGGTTCAAACGTTCGACCAGTTTGGTATATCCAGAGTGTAAAGTTTTGTGTGCCATTTCTGCCTGCCTCAAACGATAAGATGACTCCACCATACTGTAGTGAAATTTACCCCCGCAGGCAATATGCTTTTTTCCCTTTTGGGCGTGATGTTTGTCCTTTTGTCGAATCCCGTCGTTTTTTTTCAAAGACGCTTGCGGCTGCCGTCAATCCGGGTCGTCAAAATCGTACAGTTCCCTGTTCGTGATAATTTCCCTTATCTTGAGTACAAGTTCGTGAGGGAGGTAGGGCTTTGTGATGTAGTCGTTGGCGCCGGCGCCATAGGCGACGACCTTGCTGTCGCTGTCTCCCAGGGCGGTGACAATGACAATCGGGGTATGGATGAATTCCGGTTCCTGCCGAAGCATTCTGCACAACTTGAAACCGTCGATTTCGGGCATCATCAGGTCGAGCAGAAACAGGTCGGGATGCACAAGCCCCGCCACCTGGACGGCAATTGCGCTGTTGTTTACTGAAACTGGCTCATATCCTGCCAGGGACAGGATTTGCTCCAACACCTTTGTGGTTTCGACGTCGTCATCAACGACCATGATTTTTGTCATAGTTAGCCTCGATTCGTGCCATAAAGTTGACCATATTGTACCGCTTTGGAACCGAGAATTGGAATTATGTCAGCTCCGTCTTTGAGGGCAATTCTGTGCTGCGCTCTGCGGGATGGACATGACGACGGTGTCCATCTCAAATGGAACTCCATTCTCCTAACAGGGACTCCTCCTCTGTCAACTCATCACATTGTGTGTCCAAAGCATGGTATTTCTCTTTCCATTGAGATTGAAAAGCTTTATAGTTTTCCTTTGAATCCCAGCGGTCAATTGTCAGGTAGTGGCGAGGTTGTTTTTCGTCATACATTAACTCGGTGCCCAAATATCCGGCACTCTTTTTGAATAGCTCAACCCATGCGCCATTCGATGAGTAGATTTCTTCAAACTCTGATTGCTTTTCCGCTTTTACTTGATACTCCCAAAGGACGGTATACATAGCTATGCCAGCCCTAACTTGTCCAATAGTTCCGCGCTGTGCTCGGCGGGGCGGACGTTTTCGAACACATGCTTGATGTCCCCGTCCGCATCGATCAGGAAAGTGGTGCGGAGCACGCCTTCGTACTGTTTGCCCATGAATTTCTTTGGTCCCCATACGCCGTACAAATCACAGACCTTGTGACCTTCGTCCGCGAGAAGGGGGAATTGCAGTTGGAACTTCTGCTTGAACTTGACGTGAGACTTGACCGAATCGGGACTGACGCCGAGCACCACCACCCCGGCCTTTTCATACGCCGAGTAATCGTCACGGAAGTTGCAGGCTTCTTTTGTGCAGCCTGGCGTATCGTCCTTGGGATAAAAGTACAGCACCACGTTTTTGCCGCGATAGTCCGATAGTTTGCGCGGGGTGTTGGCATCGTCCAAAAGTTCAAAATCAGGGGCGGGGATTCCAGATGAAATGGGCATTCGATGATCTCCTTGTGTAATATTTACGCAGCCATCAGCGTATCCACTGCTGCCGCCAGTTCCCTCAAATTGCCGACCTTCAAAACGTCACTGCACAGCGGGGCATACTTCGGCATGTCGCTGTCGCCGTGCCACATGACTGCAGGTTCGGGGTTCAGCCAGATGGTGCGCGCGGCGCGACGGGTCATGGTGGAGAAAACGTCGAGGCGCGGATCATTATAGTTATTGCGTCCGTCCCCGACGATGAGCAGGGTCGTGCCGCTGTTGAGCGTGTCCATGTAACCGTTTTGAAAATCGTTCAACGACCAGCCAAGGTCGGTGTTGTAGTGTCCACTGGGCATGCGCCAAAGTACGGACTGGATCGCTTCGTCCGCATTCGAGCCGTTGAAATCCTCCGAGATGGACTCGAGATGGTCGATGAAGGCGAAAGCATGTGTCTTGCGGACCTGTCCCTGCAGGGCGAACAAAAAGCTCAGCATCAACTCCGAGCAGAAACGCATCGAGGTGCTGACGTCGCAAATGACCACGATCTTCGGCTTGCGGACGCGGTCCTTGTGTTTGATCTCCATCGGCACACCGTGATATTTCAAACTGGCGCGTATGGTCGCTTTCGGGTCGAGCTGTCCGCTTTTGGCGTGTTTCTGTCGAAGGGCAATCCGCGTGCGCAGGGCGGCAGCGAGCCGCTTGACCTCACGCTGCAAAAGTTTCTTGTCCGCATTAGACAGCGCCTCGAACGGACGGTTCATCAGGCTGTCCACATTGTCCGAGCGCGGACGTTCGCTCAAATTCTCGGCGATGCGCTCGCCCGCAAATTGTTGAATCTGTTCCTGCATGCCCTGCATGTTCTGCTGGACCAGATTTCGGATCTGCTCGACGCGCTCGCGGTTCATCCCCATCTGCGCGAGTTGTTCCAGCAACTCCTTCATCGCCTGCTGGACTTCGGGAAAAGCCAGCGCCCGCATCATGCGCTGCGCCATCCAGTTTTGATAATTCAAGTCCCCTGCCTGATTCAAACCGACCAACTGCGCCAGCGACTCCAACTCGGACTTCGTCAGCTGTTCACCGCTCATCAGCCTTTCCATCCGCTGACGGAGATTCTCGGTAAGCTGTTTCAGTGCCTCGGCCAGCATCTGAATTTCTTCGGGTGTCAGGTCATCCATCGGATTCCCGCCCATCTTTGGCGGTTGTCCCGACCCGAAAAACAGCGGAAATAATTTCTCGAAGGTGGGGATGTCCTTCAAATCCTTGATGAGTGTGGCGCGCAACGATAAACGGAAATGCTCGCGGTCTTCAATCCCCATCAGGTCTACCGCCGAAAACGCCTCGGCAGTTTCCGCCAAAGAGACGCGCACCCCGCTGGCGCGTAACGCTGCAATTAACTGTAAGATACGGGATTCCATCTCATTTACCTCGTTGGGGCGAGGTCACCTCGCCCAGGGCGGGAAAACCCCGGCCCTACGCAATAACATTAATTCCCAGAAAATCTTCCAAAATCGTCCGCAGATCTTGCTCTCGGCGGTTGCGGTGGGGGAGCATTCAACTGCCGCTTCGCCTTTTGCAGATCTGCTTCGTGTTTGAGCAGGACCGAGAGCGTATCCTCCAAAACGGACTTTTCCAGATTTGATGCATTCAACGCGACCAGCGCATTTGCCCAGTCCAGCGTTTCGCTGATTGATGGTGATTTGCGCATGTCGGCTTTGCGCAGTTTCTGCACAAACTCCACCGCCTGCTGTGCCAGTTTGGGATTCAGGTCGGGGACCTTCAATCTAACTACGGCAAGTTCTTCCTGCAAATTTGGGTAATCGATGAAGAGGTACAAACAGCGCCGCTTCAATGCCTCGGAAAGTTCGCGGGTGTTGTTCGATGTGAGAACCACAAAAGGCTTGTGCTTTGCGGAGAGCGTCCCCAACTCAGGCACGGACACCTGGAAATCACTCAACACTTCGAGCAGGAAGGCTTCGAATTCCGCGTCGGCGCGATCGATTTCATCGATCAACAGGACGGTTGGCTTTTCGCTCAGAATCGCCTTCAACAGTGGACGTTGCAGCAGGAAGCGGTTCGAGAAGAAGACATCCTCCTCTTTGGCAAGTTTGTCCGCCGCTTCAGCAAGTGACTCTGCCTTGCCAAGTGTGTCATTTAATTTGTCTCGCAGCAATTGGGTGTATAGCAACTGTTTGGAATATTCCCACTCGTACAGTGCCTTCGACTCGTCCAATCCCTCGTAGCATTGCAGGCGGATCAACTCGCGCCCCGTCGCGCCCGCGATTGCCTTTGCCAGTTCGGTCTTTCCCACCCCTGCGGGACCTTCCGCCAGAAGCGGCTTCCCCAGTTTTTGGGAAAGGTAAACAATCGTCGCGATCTCATCCGAAGCAATGTATTTTTGCTTCGAGAGTTCGGATTTCACCGAACCTGTTGAGTCGAATAGGTTTTTCATATCTCTCCTCGATACCGGTAAATAACAATAATTTGGGTTGCTTCACATTTACATGGGACGTCTTGTAGGATTCTACCTTTTATTTGGGCGTATTTTCAAAAGGCGCGAAATCACGGTTGGAAGCTTTCCTCGACTTTTTGAATTAATTCGACCCGCTCGTCGTTTGCCGAAAAGATGAAGTGTTCGGTCGCATAAACGCCTTGCGGACATTGACCATTTTGTATCATGGCAAGTATCTGTTCGTCAAGAAAGTCAGGGTCATTGCTTTGGACATCAGTGAGTGGGCCAATCTTACATGAGGATGCCGCCGGAACAGTTTCCTTGTTTTCCACAAGATAGTCGACTGCCTTGAGGTTTGCGACCATGCGGGGCAGGTTTACAGGGTCGAAAGACCTGGCATAGGGCGCTGCAAGAAAATCGGGACGGGAGATATAGTCCACGTTGAAAATGGCTTGTACTTTTTTCCCCTCGGGGTCGGTATAACCGTAAAGCGCAGTTTGCGCGTCTCCAACGCGCGGCCATTTACCACCGGGCAATGCAACCATGTTTTGCAGTCCGGGGATCAAATCTGGACGGTCAACAAGCGTCAATAGACGGCGCAGGTGTTTATCGTTTTCCCAAAGTTCCGCGGTTATGCCAAGTCCCTTTGTATTTTTCAGGTCGACATGTCGAAATGTATGGTTGTAGACCTTCGCGTCATGTTCGATGCACCATACGATTGTCCTTGCCAGCTCGATTTGCTGTTCTTCCTGACTCCCGGTCCCATAAGGCTTGTCTCCAAGGTTGGAAAAAAGCGCCCAATGAAAACCAAAATCGGGATTATTTTTGTAGAACTCCCAGGCAACCCCAATACCGGTATCTGCGGCAGGTTCCCCTTCAGGTGTCAGGGTAATTTGATTCCTAAAGAAGAGGTCGTCCATGCTCAACACGAGTGGACGTTTTCCCTCAGGCACGCGTATGTCTCCAGCCAGCCATCGTTCAAGGGATATTGTCACATATCCGTTCTGGTAAAGTTTTTCCAGGTCCTCGGCAAAATCCAGGCGGCTGACCATGGTGAGGGTGGATGGTCCGTTGGTCTTGAATTTGTGATAAAGCAGGATGGGCGCAACGGGATCGGTTTCCCAGACCGTGGCGTCGATATAGACTGCCATCGATGCATCTGGAAGCGGAGCCGTACTTCGGTCCGCACTGACGGCTGCTTTCGCGCCGTGAAGCGGGTGTGCCTCCGACGACTTTTTGGCGATCCCGCCTGCACCGGCAGAAGCGATTGCGGCGCTTTTGTCCACGGGCAATTTTGCATATCCTGCGGACTCGAAGGCATAATATGCTTGGAAGAGGGTGAGGATGGCTGCAAGGGCAAGGAAAAAGCAGGTTGGCAGATCCACCATGCTTTCTTCTTTTACGGTTTTGATTGGATTGGAAAGGGATGTCATATCGCTCTGGGAGGCAATAGACAACCCAAGGCGCATGGTCTATTGGCCGGTATTCGCCTGAAAAGCGCGGTGGAATTCAACTTTGCCTTCAGGCACATGATCATAAAAGGGCAATGCCATGAAATATTCCGGGGAGGGAGTACCTTCGTAAAACAAACCCGGATATGCCTTGAAGCCAAATCTCTGGTAATACGCGGGGTCGCCTTCCAGTACACAGCCTTTTGCGCCTTCTTGCTGGATCAAAGATAACCCCTTCCTGATCAATTTTGAGCCAATGCCATGTTGTTGTAATTCAGGTAAAACTGAAACGGGACCCAGCCCATACCAGCCTTTGTACTCGCCGTTGATGGTCACGACCGAAAAAGCGACGTGCCCGACGACCTTCCCATCGAGCTCCGCCACCAGCGAAACGGACATGGCTCCCGCCTCACGCAAGCGATTGATGACCAGATACTCGGTCTGGTCGCTGTACCATTTGCCCTCAAACGCCGCGATGGTGACCTGCTCGATGGCGTCGTGGTCTGTTGATTGTTCGGATCGAATGAGGATGTCCATGCTCACTTCTTGATCCATCTCGGCTGCGTCAGCACTTCGGGACGCAACACTTCATCCAGTTGTTCCTTTGTCAGCAAGCCGCGTTCCAGCGCGATCTCGGCGACGCCCCTGCCTGTGGCGTGTGCTTCCTTGGCGACGGCGGTTGCGTTCTCGTACCCGATCAGCGGATTCAATGCAGTGACAATTCCAATGGAGCTGTGCAGCAACTCGTTGAGGTGTTCACGGTTGGCGGTGATGCCCTTCACGCAGCGTTCCGCCAGTGTCACGCATCCCTGACGCAGATATGCCAGACTGTCGAACAGGCTGTGAGCGATGATCGGCTCGAAGGCGTTAAGCTGCAGCTGTCCGCCCTCCGCCGCGAAGGAGACGGTCACGTCGTTGCCGATGACCAGAAACGCGATCTGGTTCACCACTTCGGGGATGACTGGATTCACCTTCCCCGGCATGATGCTCGACCCCGCCTGGACGGCGGGAAGATTGATTTCGCCGAACCCGGTCCGAGGTCCGGAGGAGAGTAGGCGCAGGTCATTACACACCTTCGAGAGTTTGACCGCCACGCGCTTCAACACGCCTGAAAGTTGGACGAACGCGCCCGCATCCTGTGTGGCTTCGACGAGATTGCCGGCGGTGATGTATTGAATCCCAGTCACGGCGCTGAGATGTTTTTGAGCCAGAGCCGCGTAATCGGGATGGGCGTTGATTCCCGTGCCTATTGCCGTCGCGCCGAGGTTGATTTCCTGAATCAACAGGGCGGCTTCGCGCAGTCGCTGCTGGTCTTCTTCGAGCATCACTGCGTAGGTGCTGAACTCCTGACCGAGGGTCATCGGGACGGCATCCTGCAATTGGGTGCGACCCATCTTGAGAATGTCCTTGAATTCCTCGGCTTTTTCGGCGAAGGCAAGCCGCAGGACTTCCATCCCCGCGATGAGTTCGTCGATCTTGAAGTGCAGCGCCACTTTGACCGCCGTCGGGTAGACGTCGTTGGTGCTTTGGCTCATGTTGACGTCTTCGAGCGGATGCAGCTTTTTATAGTCGCCGCGCTCACAGCCGAGCAGTTCCAGTGCGCGGTTGGCGATGACTTCGTTGGCGTTCATGTTGGTTGAGGTGCCGGCCCCACCCTGAACCACGTCCACCACGAACTGATCGTTTAGCTTGCCGTCAATGACTTCCTTGCAGGCCGCGATGATGGCATTCGATTTTGCATCGTCCAGCAATCCAAGTTCGTGATTTGCCAGCGCACAGGCTTGTTTGACGTAAGCCAGCGCCTTGACCAAATTTGGGTAGGTGCTGATCGGGATTTTGCTGATCGGGAAATTTTCCAGCGCGCGCAGGGTGTGGACTCCGTAATAAGCGTCCGCAGGGACTTCGCGTTCGCCAAGCAGGTCGTGTTCGGTTCGAGTTTTCAAATTTGCTCCGTATTTCTTTGGGGTTGTGGAGGTTATATGCTATTATTGGCGGGCAGTTTAGGTAGACAGGTGTCACAAGTAAACAGGTATACAAGTTGGGTAAGATTTGGTAATTGTATCATTTCAGAATTCCTCATTCCTCATTCCTCATTCCTCATTCGGAGTTTCATGCGCCTAAAAGCAGACATCACCCTCCTAATTGTCGCCATCATTTGGGGCTCGGCATTCGTCGCCCAGCGGATTGCGGGTCAAATGGGGAGCGTGTACCTGTTCAATGCGGCGCGTTATCTTTTGGCTGCGTTGGCGGTTTTGCCGCTTGCTTTGCGCGTAGGCACATCTTCCGTCTCCTCGAAAATACCCCGCGACCAATACAAGTGGATGCTGATCGCAGGCTCCCTTCTTTTTGCCGGGAGCGCCCTGCAACAGGTGGGTGTGGTTTACACCACGGCAGGCAATGCGGGATTCATCACTGGCTTGTACGTGGTGTTGGTCCCCATTGCCCTCTTTTTTGTCTGGAGAGAGAAGCCACATTGGATATCCATCCTCGCGGTTGGACTGGCTGCGGTGGGAGCTTTCCTCCTCTCGACGGGTGGCAGGTTTGAGGTCCGCGTGGGCGACCTGTTGGTTTTGGTCAGCGCCCTGTTCTGGACATTTCATGTCATTATCCTTGGCAAGTACGCATCCCGCTTTGAAGCCATGTCCTTTTCGGTGGGACAGCTTGTCGTTTGCGCTGTTCTCAACTTTGGGCTGGGTGTCTTCGTCGAGCCGTTTCCATCGCCTAGCTGGTCATGGATCGGCGCGGTTGTGTACACGGCTCTCTTCTCGCTGGGATTGGCGTACACCCTGCAAATTTGGGCGCAGCGTCACACACCTCCCGCCGACGCCGCCCTGCTGCTGAGTCTCGAATCGGTCTTTGCGGTGCTGGCGGGCTGGCTCTTTCTGGACGAAAGGCTTGTCTTGATTCAGATTTTTGGCTGTGTGTTGATTTTTATCGCCGTTATGCTCTCCCAGTTCAAGGAGTGGACTTCGGGAGCGATGGATCACGATCATCTTGTGGAGGGAAGATAGTTCTATGGAAGAGTCATCGAGTCTGATCGAAGAGTTGGATTTATCATTTCACCCGCTGACGCAAAAACTCTGGCGCGACTTTGAACTACTCTTCGGCAGGAACGGTGCCTGCGGCGGATGCTGGTGCATGTACTGGAAGCTGCGCGGAAAGGCTTTCAGCGAAAACACAGGTGATGTTGCACGTCAGATGCAAAAGTCCATTGTGGATGCGAAGACTGTCCCTGGGTTGCTGGCTTATTCCGAAGGCTACCCCATCGGCTGGATCGCGATCGAGCCGCGCAGCGCCTACCCCAAACTGGCGCATTCCCGCGTCCTCACGCCTGTGGACGACCAACCAGTCTGGTCGATCACCTGTTTTTTTGTTGAGAAGAAACACCGCCGCAAAGGGATCACCGTCGAGTTGCTGAAAGCCGCCGTCGAGTATGTCAAAAAACAGGGCGGTAAAATTGTGGAAGGTTATCCCGTGGACGCAACCCAAAATCAAGCCGACGCCTTCGTTTACACGGGCACGGCATCTGCGTTCAGAAAGGCTGGCTTTGTGGAAGTCGCCCGCAACTCGCCGACGCGTCCCATATTTCGTTATGGAATTCGCTGAACGATATCGATCTCTTACGGTAGGTTGGGAATGTAATCCAGATTCCAAATTTTCAAATTGTCATATTTAATCATTGGACTTGAGCGCAATGAAGGTACATCCATGCCTAATGTGATGACTATTCCCGGTTGTTTCCTGCTATCGTCGATGTATGAAATAGGGATTTCGTCCATGTAAATGGCGTATTCCCAGTTTTTGGTGATGATAGTGACTGTTACTTTTTGGGTTGGGCTGATCGGTTGCCACCCTGAGGCAAAATTGGTGCAGGAGTTGTTTCCGCAAACATCAATTGACCAATTACCCTCTTTCAAAAGGGAGAGAGTTAAATCGCCATGATAAGGAGTTGTTCCATTCCAGCCGATCTGCGCTGAATCGCGTGATCCCAACTCACTGAAATCGGTATCGACACGCAGCACAAAGTTGTTAACCAGCATTCCTGGGTTAGAACAACGGGCCATTCCCCTGCCCGCCTCAACGCTCATCGTGAAAGCACCGTCCTGGATTTTCACTCTACAGCGATCATCTCTTTTTTCAATTCGCCAGCCATCCGACGCTTGTGAAAAGTCATCCTCAAAATGCGGGGAGGTATTTGCTATGGCGGCAAGGATTGGTTCTGAAAATTCTGTAACCCAGGTCGGAATGGGAGTCGCCGTTCGTGTAGGGGGCGGCGTGCGCATTGAGGTTGCAGTGGGTGTATTGATTGGTGTAAAAGTAGTTGTAACAGTAGTTGTAACAGTAGGTGTGGTGGTCACGAAAAGATTGGAGGCGGAAGGGATGCTATTGCGTCCAAGCCATAAGAAAGCGCCGATGACGGCCAACGCTCCAACAACTATTACAGCTAATTTGAAAGATGGTTTGGCGTGTGGGGTAGCTTTTTCCTGCCTGGGACTGATTGGAGCTGGCACTTCGCTTCTTTGTGGTTCAACCAGTGGGCCCTCCATGGCGGCGATTAAGACACTCATATCTGTGTAGCGATCTTCGGGTTGTTCGGCAAGAGCTTTGAACAGGACGCGTTCCACATCTTCGGGTAAGTCAGACACGAAGTTCGTTGGGTGCGGCAATGGATCAGTCATCTGCTTCAAAACGACAGCCATCGGTGTGTCCGCGATATAAGGTTTACGCCCGGTGACCATTTCGTATAGCACGATCCCCAAAGAATAGATATCGACACGGGCATCTATAGTGCTTGCACCAACACCCTGCTCTGGTGCCATATATTCGGGTGTACCGATGCCAACGCCGCTGCCGGTCAAGGTGTGACCATGCGTATCTTCTAGCAGTTTTGCGATTCCGAAATCAGTCAGGACGGGTCCTTCATTTTCGTTTATCAAGATATTGGCAGGTTTGACGTCACGATGGACGACACCATGCTGGTGGGCATAGGACAGTCCGCGTGCAACCGGGATTAAAGTGCGGAAGGCTTCCTGCCAGGGAATTGGATGACCGAGTTTTTGTTTGAGCGTTCCTCCCGGCAAATATTCCATTACCAGAAAGGGGCTGCCCTCGTGCTCACCATAATCGAGGATGTTGACAATGTTGGGATGGGAGAGTTTGGCTAGCGATTTGGCTTCGCGCTCGAAGCGCTGCAATACCTGTTCGAGCACGGCTGTACCGAACATGTCTGTGCGCAATACTTTTAGCGCCACGTTCCGTTCGAGACGGGTGTCGTAAGCCTTATAGACGATGGCCATGCCGCCCTCGCCCAACTGCTCAAGGATGTGGTAACGGCCGATGGATTGTCCAGTTAGTTTTGACATTGTCCCTTCCTTATTACGGCGGATTTTTCCACCACAACAAAGTCGTTCATTTTTCATAATTAACCCAAGTTGCTACCTTGGGAAGAAAATTGACAAAAATCCATGAGATTCATTAGAGTTGGGGTATCCCAACCACCAACAGGAGAATCTCATGGATACCCAAATTATAGTAGTGTTTTGTCTGTGTTTTGAC
>JACRBJ010000076.1 GCA_016234555.1 Chloroflexota bacterium
CACTGCAATCCACATTCACGCTGGAACGTGCGGCGGTCTCGCCGTTGAAACAGGACAGGTGCAGGATGCCGTCTGTCTTGACATCCAATCGCACCAGGGAAAAAGCAGCCATCAGGGCGCTCTTTGTGCTGGCGCGTGTGACCGCGTTCAGTGCGGCATTCAATAGGTCTTGTTGAAGGGTGATCATTTGTCATCTCCTAAAAATTGAGTGGAAGTCCTGATGGATTTCCACTCGTGATTTGGGTTATTACGGAATGTCATCTTCCGCTGGATCAAGTTGTGCCACGGATGGTTCATTGCCGTTCTTGCTGTCCAGGAAATGAATCTCGTAGATCTTGAGTTCGTAATCTGCTGCAGCAGTTCCATCTTGTCGGGTCCAAATGCGTGGACGACCGGTATTTTTGTCCGGAGTCAATTTGCCTTCGATCAACACCTTGCTGCCTTTTTTCAAATACTGGTTGCAGACCTCGCCCAGCTTGCCCCAGGCGGCACAGCGAAACCAGGTGGTGATCTTGACCGTCTCGCCCTTTTCGTTGGTGTATTGGTCATTTGTGGCAACGTTGAAGGTGGTCACTGGCGTGCCAGCCGGGGTGTAGCGCATTTCGGGATCACCACCGAGGTGTCCGACGAATACGGTTTTGTTGTATTGCTTTGACATGAGAGTCTCCTTGTTTTGAAAATTACCGACCGATGTTTCGTAAGCGCTGATCCACTTCGTATTCGCCGCTGACGATATAGCGAATGAGTTCGATCACGAACCAGATCGCCCAGCCAAATACGAGGATGGCGGACAGAATGGCAATGAGAGTTAACGCTGACATGATTTGTTCTCCTTTTGGAAATAGAAATCGGGGAGCGATTGGATATCGCTCCCCGATGTAGGGATGAGTGGTTTGAATGATTTAGATGGCGGACGGCCACCATCCGCTCAGGATGGCTTCGTCTGGGTCAAGAGAGTCGGGAGGTCGCAGGGCACGCACCTTTGCGCCGCCGTGTCGGATGGATGCCGATACGCTATGCACCCATTCCGCGCCAGCCTTGTCCGGGTCGCGCAGCAGGACATACTCGAATTGGGGATGTTCACTGAACCATCGATGCAGTTTTGCAGAGGGGCTGGCGCCGTTGGTGTACACCGCAACCGTGTCGGCTTCGCGCCCAAGCTGGTGCAGCTTCTGGGCTGTAATGAGCATATCGAACAGCCCTTCCAGCACCACCAGGGTGTGGGTGGCGGGCGTGATGCGCCAGCTTCCCAGCGGTTGAACGCGATTGCCCCAAGTCTTGTGATTCTTCAATGGCATGAATGTCCGAGTCCCTTTGGGAATTTGGTCCTCAGGAATGTAGCGTACGTTCATCACCGTCGGGTGTGTCGGCGGGTCGGCATACACAACGCCACCCGCCCATGACCATGTACCATCGCGGCGTACCATCATCGATTGTTTTGCGGCTTCAAATATCTCACGATGGACTCTTGGAACGGGAATGCCATAGCCCAGACCATAGACCAGGGCGGTGTAGGGGGTTACGCCGCGCCCTGCAAGATACGACCATGCAGGCGAATGTTGCACAACCGAACGTGCTTCCGACACGGCTTCATCGAGCAGTTGCACCTGTGTCGGCGGACGTTTTGGGCGTGTCGGTGTCGTGACCGATACAGTTGGCTTCCATTTACCATCCCCGTGCGGGACCTGACCCAGTTTGGTTTGCAGGGATTTCAACGAGCCGCCGCTGGCACCGCAGCGTAGACACTTCCAGTATCCGCTGACCAGGTTGACGCCAAAGTTAGGCTGACCGCCTTCTCCCTCCCGACTTGCGTCGTTATGGAAGGGACACCAGAAGATGGCCCAGTTGCGATGATCCTCCACGCGAACCGCCGTTCCGAGGATCTCTTCGGCGGCGGATAGGATATTTTCCATGCGGTTTTCTACGACCTCCTTTTCTACGAACTATCTGCCCAGTAAATGGGCGATGGCAGCCAAGACCACCGAAAGCCAGTGATGGGGCTGGCTGGCGGCGATGGCGACCAGGATGAGAAGCAATGCGAAGGTTCTCATGATCCGTCTCCTTGATTGGATTGGTTAAATAGTTCCAGGGGGAGAGCATGATCACGCATCCGTGTAGTCCGGTGTGTCGGTATCTTTTCATTCCACCTCCACACTTGCCCAGCAAGGGGCGCTGGTATACACGGCGGCATCCTCATGGAGCAGTGTAACAATCGCGGAATACAGGTAGTCTCCCTGCTGTCGCCCGGCGGAGGCGGCGATGTTGATCGCTTTGCCGTTCACGATGATCAGACGTTGATACGCCTTGAGAGCAAATGGCGCGGAAATCTTGACGGTTTTTACGGTTGTGGTATCATCGGCTGTGAACATTTGTTTCACTTTTGAGATCGTCTGGCTGCAACCAGGCGATCTCCCTTTTTTACCGGGCCTCTCACCCCGGTGAGTCCTCGCTGTAATGCAGAATCGAAAACGGGCGCCGCCTGGGAATTTCCCAGGACAGCGCCCGTTTTCGATTTTTGGGGATATTAAGTTGTGGTATTTGTTTAAAAAGCCTCCTGTATCGTGATCAAACGAATTATGGTGGCGCACACCTGAATGCGTGCCGACACACTCCGAGAATCATCGGGATGTGTCGGTGGCTGCATCGAGCATGTTGGTGAGACTTGAACCTGCCTCATGCGCGGGTGATATGTTCCTGTTTCCCTTTTGATTGTGATTTGTCATTACGGAACAAGCGTGTAGTTCAAATAGACTTGATCCTTTTTATTCTGGTTCAGGAGATGTTATTGATTTGGTCTTGAAATTATGATTAGGTTTTCCTTTCATGGATGGGGATATGGAGATTGGGTACAACGATAGAAGCCCGGCGATTTGCCAGGCTTCTCAAGAGAGGGGATGGATTGTGGAAAATAGGAACGGTCGGGATTATAGGGATATTAGGTGGAACTGTCAAAGCACGTAGGCGGCAAAAGAGTTCCAAATACTCTTTTGCGACGCGTTTTTACGCCCCTATTACCTACGGGCGAACTTACTTGCACCAGCAGCTATAAGCACAAAACTATTCAGTATTTCCCAGGGCGTCGAAGATTTCATTTGCCTGGAAAACTCGATTGCGGGCGTATCCGGTTGTCTCCTGCAAAACACCCGCATCCACCAATTTTTCCACATACCGTTTTGCTGCCATGTAGGGCATGTCAAGCCCGTTTTCCAGTTGTTTGATGGTCAGGATGGGACGGGAGAAAACGAAATCAACCACTGCAGCCATGCGCGCAGAATTACGATCTGCCTGCACCAGCGCTTCGTACTTCGTGCGTATGCCTTGAAGACTGGTCATGCGGAACACGC
>JACRBJ010000074.1 GCA_016234555.1 Chloroflexota bacterium
CCAGGTGGGCGCAGGGACGATGAACCCTGCCACCTTCCTGCGCGTGCTCGGACCCGAGCCGTGGAACGTGGCGTACGTCGAGCCGTCTGTCCGCCCCGATGACGGGCGTTACGGCGAGAACCCCAACCGCTTCCAACTGCATACCCAGTATCAGGTCATCCTCAAGCCCGACCCTGGCAACCCGCAGGAACTCTACCTCGAGTCGCTCAAAGCCCTCGGCATTGACCCGCGCCAGCACGACATCCGCTTTGTTGAAGATAACTGGGAACAGCCCGCTATCTCCGCATGGGGACTCGGCTGGGAGGTCTGGCTCGACGGGCAGGAGATCACGCAGTTCACCTACTTCCAGCAGATGGGCGGCATCGCGCTCGACCCCGTCTCAGTCGAGATCACCTATGGGCTCGAACGCATCCTCATCGCGCTTAACAACGCCAAAGCCATCTGGGACGAGGAATGGGGCGCAGGAGTCAACTACGGTGAGATTCGTCATCAAGAGGAATTCGAACATTCGAAATATTATTTCGAAGTCGCCGACGTGGAACGTGTCCGTGCGATGTACGACCTCTTCTCCGCCGAGGCCGACGCCTGCCTTGCGCAAGGGCTGATCGTCCCCGCCCACGACTACGTTCTCAAATGCTCGCACTCCTTCAACATCCTTGACACCCGCGGCGCCATCTCCGTCGCCGAACGTCAAGCCTTCTTCCGCCGCATCCGTGAACTGGCTCGCGGCGTGGCAGTGGCTTATGGGGAACAGCGCAAGGGACTTGAATATCCGTTGCTCAAAGAAAAACCAACGTCAAACGTTAAACGTTCAACGTTGCCCGCGACCTTTGACCTTCGACCTTCGACCTTCCTCCTCGAAATCGGCGTCGAAGAACTCCCTGCCTCTGATGTGGATGTCGCTCACGGGCTTTTGACGACCCGCATCCCGACTCTGCTCGATGAACTTCGGCTTGCCCACGGAGACGTTCGCATTTTGACAACCCCGAGGCGGATCGTTGTTTCGATTGACTCTCTCGCCCCGAATCAGCCCGACCGCGAAGACCTCGTCAAAGGTCCGCCCGCCGATAAGGCTTTGGACAAAGACGGCAAACCGACCCAAGCCGCAATGGGCTTTGCCAAAAAGAACGGCATCGACCCGTCCGCGCTGGAAGTCCGCGAAGAAGGCGGCGGAAAATATGTCTTCGCCGTCGTCAAACAAAAGGGACGACCGACTCCCGAAGTCCTCGCCGAGGCTTTGCCCAAGTTGGTGGAGAGCATCAAGTTCGAGAAATCCATGCGCTGGAACGATTCTGGCGTGGCATTCTCGCGTCCCATTCGCTGGTACGTTGCCCTGCTCGGCGACATGGTCATCCCGTTTGAATATGCGGGTGTCGTAAGCGGCAACATTTCCCGTGGACTTCGTCCCTACGGTTCACCCGAAATCAAGATTCCCTCCGCCGATAAATATTTTGATGTGATCCGCGAAGCAGGCATCCTCCTTGACAAGGAAGAACGCAAAGCCGCTATTGTGGAGCAGGTCAAGCAAGCAGCGGCGCTCATTGGTGGAGAAGCCATTATCGATTATGTAGGGGCGACTGGTCAGTCGCCCTTGCTCGAAGAAGTTGCCAACCTCATTGAAATGCCCACCGCCGTAATGGGTGGATTCAATGAAGAATTCCTTGCCCTGCCGCGCGACGTGTTGATCTCGGTGATGAAGAAACACCAACGTTATTTCCCCGTCCAACGTGTAGGGGCGGAGGGCCATCCGCCCCTACTGGCAAAATTTATCGCCATTCGCAACGGCGACGACATCGGCGTCGACATTGTCCGCGAAGGCAATGAACATGTCCTCGGCGCGCGCTTCGCGGATGCAAACTTCTTCGTCCGCGAAGACCTCAAACTCAAACTCGAAGAATTCCGTCCGAAGCTATCTGGCTTGATGTTCCACACCAAACTCGGTTCCATGCTTGATAAGTCCGACCGCATCTTGAAACTTGGCGCGGAAGTAGGCGCGATGCTCGGCTTCAAAGGCGTGGACGAGATCAAGCCGCTCGGGCGAGCGGTCTATCTTGCTAAAGCAGATCTGGTGACTCAGATGGTCACCGAAATGACGTCTCTGCAAGGCATCATTGGTGGCGAATACGCGCTGCGCTCTGGTGAGTCCGCTGAAGTGGCACAGGCGATCAGCGAACAATATCAAACCGTGCCGCAAAGCAAGGTCGGTGTTGCGCTTGCTCTCGCAGACCGCATCGACTCGCTCGTCGGTCTCTTCGGTGCGGGACTTGCTCCCACAGGCGCGAAGGATCCCTTTGGGCTGCGCCGCGCCGCCATCGGTGTTGTCCAGCCGTTGATCGAACATGACGTGGACTTTGACCTTGCAACCGCAGTAAAACTCTCCGCCAAGACCCAGCCGATCCCCGTCAGCGACGAGGCACAAAAGCAAATTCTGGAATTCCTCGCGGGACGCTTGAAGGTGGTCCTCGGCGACATGGGATTCAAGCATGACGTGGTGGATGCCGTCCTCGCGGCGCAATCGAACAACCCTGCGGGAACGGTTCGGGCGGTGAATCAACTGTCCGCGTGGGTGGTTCGGGAAGACTGGTCGTCCATTTTGGACGGCTTCGCCCGCTGCGTGAGAATCATCCGCTCCGCTGGGGTGGATAGTGAAAAGTTGTCTGAGGTCAGTGAGAAGTTATTTGAAGTGGAAGAAGAGAAGAATCTCCATCAGGCGTTGAAAGTTGGACGTTCAACATTCAACGATGTGAATGAATTTCTCACCACTGTCGCGGTTCTCATCCCCGCCATCACCGCCTTCTTCGACAAGGTCATGGTCATGGCAGAGGACGAGAAAGTCAGGCAAAACCGCCTTGCGTTAGTGGGTCGGGTTGCCAGCCTGTCCAAAGGCATTGCTGACTTGAGCAAACTGGAAGGTTTCTAAAAAATAAGGGAGATGGCTTGGAGCCATCTCCCTTGCGTGTAGAGATTGCTTGGAATTCGTCATAAACCCGCACGAAAATCCGGGCAGAATCGTTGTACAATAGGAATGTATTGAAGGCGGGATGGAGCCGGGGACGTAAAAAATTTATTTTTCCTTTGCGAAGAGGCACTTTTTAGTTTTGATACTTGTAGATTATGAGGAATTCCAGTTTTGTAACCCGCCTTATGGAAATGCTCCCGGAGGAGTTTGGTTCAGTGCGCCAGGCGCGGTCCGGTGATTTTGGCGCGTTTGCCAGGCTCTATGAATCGTATGTCGAGCGGATTTACCGTTATGTCTATTTTTTTGCGCCGAGCACCCGTACTGCCCAGGTACTTGCCTCGAAAGTGTTCTTTAAGGCCTGGGATAACCTGGGCCATTACCATGTGGTGGATTCATCCTTTGCCGTGTGGCTCTATTCCATTGCGCGAACTCAGGTAATCGACCCCTTCATTACTTCCAAGAAAAATATTGTTCCGGATACCGATTTTGTACTGGCTGCCAAAGGCGGGGATCTTCGAGAGGATTTTCAAATCATACGCATCGGACTTCGCTCTTTACCGCTGGAGCAACAACAAGTCCTTGTGTTGAAGTTTATTGTTGGACTGTCAGACAGTGACATAGCATGTGTCGTTGACCGCCAGACGGGCAATGTTCGCGCGTTGCAGTTTCATGGTTTGCAGACGCTTACGGAGCATTTGAAGGAAACCAGGTCGAAACTGGATGTAAAAGCATTTCGACAAATTTTCGAAAAATGTCTGACTGAACTCTCGAACGGTACATGCAAGCTGGACGAGTGCGAGACGCGGTATCCTGAATATGCTGCTCAGTTGATGCCGCTTCTTGAGACCGCCCTCCTGCTGGATTGCGGACGCAGTGTAACCCCCATATCCTCATTCAGGGAATATACCCACGATGTGCTGATCCAGCATGTCCAGTCCCGCCTGCCCCGGCGACGAAATGCCATGCCCATGTTCCAGCGTACGGCTTTGACTTTTGCCATGCTGATTGTGGCTTTTCTTGCGACCGGTACAGCCCATGCCCAATCCGCCCTGCCGGGAAGCGCTTTCTATGGCTGGAAGCGGACAAGTGAGCAGGTCTGGCGCGTCCTGTCGTCTGACCCGGTTGCCGTGGACCTTGTTCTTGCCGAGCGCCGGCTCCGTGAGTGGGTCGCAGTTGCAAGTGACCCGGTATACAATGCGAAGGCAAGGATGGATTATTTCGAGGCGCTGACCAAACTGGAATCCACGAATGATTTGGATGCCCTGACGCGTATTATCCCTGAGCTTCAAGCGCAACAGCAGATTTTAGAGGTTGCCGGCATGCCAGCCCCTGAACTGGATGATTATCTGGTTGATGTGGTATCCACCCTTCCATCTGATTTGGTCGCCGAAATTGCGCCCACGCAAGATGTGCCGGCGGATACGGAAGCTCCCACCGAAGTTGCGCCGGTGGAAACAGAAGTTCCTACGGAAATTGTTCCAGTGGGAACGGAAGTTCCCATTGAAACTGTGCCAGCAAATACGGAAGTTCCCACTGCGGTTGTGCCGACCGAAACTGAAATTGTCACTGAAACCGTGCCAACAGAAACGGAAGCTCCTACGGAAGTCGTGCCAGTGGAAACAGAAGCTCCCACGGAAGTTCCCACAGAAGTTGTGCCGGTGGAAACAGAAGCTCCCACGGAAGTCGTGCCGGTGGAAACGGAAGCTCCCACGGAAGTCGTGCCGGTGGAAACGGAAGCTCCCACGGAAGTTGCGCCATCACAGACGGAAGCCCCCGCTGAAGTTATGCCGTCAGAAACAGAGACTTCCCCGGTAATTGTGCCAGATCCTGCGCCCATTGTCGTCCCCGATGCGGCGCCAGTGGTGGAACCATAACGGAAGTTCTCCAGGTTGAAATCGCAGTTTGAAAATGCGGCAGGCTTATATGCCTGCCGCATTTTATTTATGACGAATGTCACCTGTGTTTTGTGAACCATGAAGTCTATAATCCTTTCATGGCAGAACAGAATAACCAAGCCCTGCAAAATGCCGAACAGTTTCTGCGTGAGGGCAGGAAACAGGAAGCTCGATTAACGCTGGTGGAATACGTCAGGGGGAATCCATCCTCCACACGCGGCTGGTGGATGCTCAGTTTTGTGCTGACCGATCCGAGGCAGCAGATCGAATGTGTGGAGCATGTGCTGCGGCTCGACTCGAATTACGCCCCTGCCCGGAGCCGGTTGGAAAAACTAAAAGGGAATCTTCACGCCCCGCCGGCGGTTTCGCCTTTTGTGGTATCCACTCCGTCACAGCCGGTTGCGACTCCCATCCAGCCTTCCATACAAAGCCCCGCTTCGCGTCCCCGCAAGAAAACGAACAACATGCTTTTGCAGTTTGCAGTGTTGGGCGGTATGGCTTGTGTCGCTTTGGGAATATTCGGGTTTGCCGCAGTGATGGTCGTACGGGGAGGTTCCAATGTCTCCATGCAGTCAGCGCAATCAGTTCCACCGGTCCAGCCGACAGCGGTTACGCCAATGTCGCTTCCACCCACCTGGACGCCGCCCCCACCTGCCACCCTGATCGCCACCTATACACTTATCCCAACAAACACGCCCATCGGGGTGATACCTGATCTTGCAACCCCCACTGTGTTTGTGCTGCCGACCGTCGCCATGCCAAAACCCCCGGTTGGCGTTGTCGAAGGAGCTTCCGCCCCTGATTTCAAGTTGACCAATGTAAACACCGATAAAAAGGTCAGGCTAAGCGATTATCAGGGAAAGGTGGTCATCGTCTTCTTCTGGGCGACCTGGTGTCAGTATTGCAAAATGGAAATGCCTGAGATGGAAAAGGTTTATCGGGCGTACAAAGATCAGGGTTTGGTTGTCCTGGCTGTTGATGTGGGGGAGACTGCTGGGAAAGCGCGCAAATACCGCGATGCAAACTCCCTGACCTTTCCAATCCTCAACGATTCCGAAAGTGAAGTGTCTTCGAAATATCGCGTAACGGGTTTGCCCACGCAGTTCTTCGTAAATCCATCCGGCGTCATCTCTTCCGTGAACGTGGGCACCATGGATTATTCCAGTCTCAACCTCATGGTCCGGCGTATTCTGCCGCAATGATTTATTCGTAGCTTTCCAATGGGATATTTTCCAGCAGATGATCGTAGCTGCCTGTGTTCAAATTCCAGATTTCCACGATTCGCTTCCAATCCCACAAATCGCCCCTGACAACAAGGGACAGTTTATCGTAGTACAAGGCGATGTTTTCATCCTCGATCAGGTTTTCGCCCGCTTTTAGCGTTTCCATGTAACCACTGGGGATGATATGCCGGAAATGACCGATGCGCCATTTATTCACGTCATAAAGCGGCATGCGCGTCATCAGCGGGTCGGCAAGCGAATTGTGGTCGATGATGTGGAAGTTGGGACCCATTGTCATGGAATTCATCCCCAGCGGACCCACCAACTTGACTTGGACAGGTTTCTCGGCAAGGTACACCCAGTTGTCGCGGGCATAGCCTGTGGACGGCGCGCTCTTCTTTTTCAAGCGTTCAAAAAATCCAAGCCCTGTGTAAACGATGCGCTCATCTGAAATTTCGTGCTCGTCGATGTAGATGCGGTGCCCACTCGCATCACCGACACCGAAAGATGGGTTGCGCTGGGGAATCACAAAGATTGGGGCGATGCCGATCAGCAGGACGAGTCCAATTGCGAGGGCATAGACCTTCGACGACTTGAATTCCAGCGTCGAGAGCAATGCAACACAAGCCAGCAGCGGCGTCGAGAAATACCGTCCGCTCATGAAGTCGCCGCCGATGTAGGCCGTGTACAGCAGGTAAATCACCACGCCCGCAATGATCAACCTGTGCTTCGCGTTTTTGTTGACCAATCCCACGCCGCAGACCGCAAAAATGGTCAACAGGGTGATGGGGTCCATTTTCAACGAATTCAGGTAATAGTAAAGTCCCTGTCGTATCAGGCTGGATGTTGGGATGCCCGTATTGATCTTTGCGTAAGCCGTGTTTGGGAATGGGAAGCCATAATAGAAAATCGAAAACAACTCCCAGATGACCAGCGGCAGGAAGCCCAATCCCAATGTGACGAGAGTTTTGCCTTTATTTGGGCTTTGCCAGAACAGGACGAACAGGGCTGGGAAATAGAACACCAGCGTGTCCAGCCGGTCGACTCCGCCGAGGGCTGCCAGCAGCGCGAGGAGGAAAATGCTACGCTGTGAGTTTTCCCTTTGGGTCAGGTAAACCAAAATGAAAAGCAGCAGGATGAGATGGGTGAGTGGATTTTCCAGTCCCGAGGTGGAGTAATCAATAAAAGCCTTGGAGACGGAGAAAATCAACAGCCCCAGGATTGCTCCCGCTGTGGATTTCGCCACCTTAAACGCGACGACCATCGCCATCAAAATGGAAATCCCAACCGACAGGAAGATGTTCAGGAAATACATCTGCCCCTGCCCCAGCGGATTTCCCTTCCAAAGGTTGAAGACGAAATTCGCCGCCGCCTGAATCAAAAACCAAAGGGGGTGGGTAAACGTCTGCACCCGCTCGCCGATGTTGAAGACGGGACCGTATCCGTGCAGGAAGTTTTCGAGGGAGCGAAAGGTGATGATCGCGTCGTCGCTGACCCACGAAGTTCGGATGACCAGAAATGCGTACAGCGCCAGGAATGGGATGACAAGAGCCTTGTGTTTATTAATCCATGAATTCATAGGGGACAAGTATAATTCATCTGACTATGTCCACGATTGATGAGATCAAAGCCAAAATCGATATTGTCGACCTCGTTTCCGAGGCGGGTGTCAAGCTGCGTCACGCGGGACGGAACTATACGGGGTTTTGCCCATTCCACGATAACAAGCACACGCCTGCCTTCGTGGTCTGGCCCGAGTCTGGGACGTGGCGCTGCTTTGGTCAATGCAACGAGGGCGGCGACATCTTCAAGTTTGTGATGAAGCGCGAGGGGATCCCCTTCAAGGAGGCGCTGCAAAAGCTGGCGGACCGCGCGGGAGTCAAACTCGAATCCTTTGTGGCGGAAAAGCCCGAAGTCAAAGAGGCTTATGACCACCTGCGCGAACTGCTCGAATCGGCAATCGTTTATTATCGGACGCATTTGTTTAACAACAAGGACGTGCTGACCTACCTGCACGAGAAGCGCAAGCTGACTGACGCCACCATCGAAACCTTCGGGTTGGGCTACGCCCCGCACGGATACGACAACCTCCTGAAACACTTTTCATCCAAAGGGTATTCACAGCAGGATTTGATTGACGCGGGGCTGCTCACCGTCCGTGAAGACGACGTTGAACGTTCAACGTCCAACGTTCAACGTACTTATGACCGCTTCCGCAACCGCATCATGATTCCCATCCGCGACGAGAACGGGAAGATGGCTGGCTTCGGCGCGCGCATCGTTGACCCGAATGACATCCCCAAATTTTTGAACTCACCTGAGACCCCGATTTTCAGCAAGGGACGAATTTTGTACGGACTGGATCGCGCCCGCAAGCCCATCCGCGCCGCTGACCAGGCTGTGATCGTGGAAGGCTATCTCGACGTGATTGCCCTGCATCAGGCGGGCTACGAGAATGTCGTCTCGCCGATGGGCACGGCTCTCACCGAAGATCAGTTGCGGTTGTTGAAACGCTCTACGCGACGGATTGTTCTCGCGCTCGACCCCGACGTGGCGGGGCAAAAAGCTGTCCTGCGCGGACTCGACGCGGCGCGTTCGGCAATGGATCGCGAAGGCGAGTTGGGCTTTGATGCGCGGGGACTGCTCCGCAACGAGGCGCGACTGCAAGCCGATTTGCGCGTGGCGTCCATGCCCGACGACCTTGACCCCGATGAAATCGTGGCGCGTGACAAGGACGAGTGGAAGCGCCTCATCGAAAATGCCAAGCCCATCGTCACGCATGTGATGGAGGCGCTTGCAGTTGGTCAGAACCTGAACGATGCGAAGGTGAAGAATCAAATCGCGGCGCAGGTTCTGCCGTTGATCGAGGATTTGCAAACACCCATCGAGCGGGATACCTACCGTCAGGCGCTGGCGCGAATGCTGCGGGTGGACGAAGGCTCGTTGACTGGCAACCAGCCTCAGGGTTTGCCCGCGAAGCGCAGACCTCGTGGAACAGGTCAAAGCCAGCAGGGTCAGAAAGCTCCTGTGGTGGCGATCAATCCCACCTTGAAAATCGAATCCTATTGCATCGGGGTTTTGTTCCGCAAGCCTGCTCTGTTGTATCGCCTGGATCGGAAGTTGCAGGAGTTCGGCTTGAGCCCTTTGGCGGCGGAGGATTTCGAGTATACTGACCATCAGCAGGTGTTCGGAGTCATTCGCATGGCGGTGGAACAGGACGAGAAGGACCATCATCATTACGTGACGACCCATCTGCCCGAAGTGGTGAGCGAGGTCTCGAAGGATTTACTGGCGCAGACGGAGGCGCTCGACCCCGTGGACGACAAATTGCTGGAGGAACTGCTGGCGCGTTTTCTGGATTTGCGCCGTGCGTACGCGATGTCAAACATCAACCAGTTGCGCTTCATGCAGGAGGAGGACCAGCAGCAGGGCGGCGTAAATTTGAAAATCTATCAGGAGCAGGCTGTCCAATTTACCAGACTGCTCAACAATCTGGACCAGGCAAAGAGGAAGTTGTCCTCGAAAAGGCAGATGTAATTGGAGTTCGACGGATGGAGTATCAGCTCGTTTTTTGTGGAAGAAAAGGAACCCCATGCCTGCAAAGTCAAAACACAACCCCAAGGTAAAACCAAAAGAAAAGCCGAAGGTAAAGCCTTCCGTCCGCAAGCCCCGACAGGTGAAACCCAGTCTTGACATCGGTGAGTTTGATGTCCTGATCGAAGATGAGCAATCGCTGGATGTGGTGGCGGATGAAATCATCGAGCCTGACGTTTCCCTGCTTACCCAGCAGGAGGAGGAACTTGAGGATGCGTTGACCGTGCGTTCGCACGAGCTGGCGGCGGAACTTTCTGAAGACCCTGTGCGCCTGTACCTGCGTGAGATCGGTCAGGTAAAGCTGCTTGGTTCGGACAGCGAATTCCGTCTTGCCACACTCAGCGAAGCGGACCGGCACATTACCGCGCTGCGCAAATTGAAGCAGCGCAAGGGTGTTTCGCAGGCTTCCTCCATTTATCGTTTGTTGCTTTTGGAAATGCTCACCTCGTGGGAACGTCTCATGGAGGATGCGGAACGGCTGGAGTGCGAACTTCCAAACCTTGCCTTGATGATTGCCGAAGCCCAGTCGCTTCATGCGGGCTGGCAGTTCGACTCGCCGTCGTATTTCCGCGCTTATTTGGATAATGGGCATTGGGGTGTGGATCACCTTTGGGATAGTCTCGTCCGAAACGCCTACGGTGTTTTCCTGAACCTGTACCTGCTGCCGTTCAAGTATGCTGAGTGGTTGCTGACGTTTGTCCGCGAACAGCAGGGCTTTCCCGTCCAACGCTCCCTGTATCGCAACCTGCCGCCCGACGAGGATTTGCTCAGCGAAATGGATGCGATACACGTCCGCGCGGTGGAGGGGAACCAGGCGTTGATCCGCTCAAACCTGCGGCTGGTGGTGAGCGTTGCCAAGCGTTATCTTGGGCGCGGCATGTCGCTGTTGGATTTGATCCAGGAGGGGAACATGGGGCTGCTGCGGGCAATCGGCAAGTTCGACCCGCGTCGCGGCTTCAAATTCAGCACCTATGCCACGTGGTGGATTCGCCAGTCCATCAATCGCTCGATTGCCGAACAGGCGCGGACGATTCGCATCCCCGTCCACTTGTTTGAATCCATCTCGCGGATTTTGCGCGCTCAAAGGAATCTGACCCAGTCGCTCGGGCGGGATCCCAACCCGACAGAGCTGGCTTTGGAAGTTGGTTATCTCTCTTCTGCAGATGTACAATCTGTCATGCGGGCACGGGCTGAAGACAAGCCGCTCAAGGCGGAGTTACAGCGACGGCTCGATGTCGCCACCCAAAAAGTCACCCGCATCCTGCGTTCGGCGGAAGAGCCGATCTCGCTCGAAGGTCCCGTCGGCGACGAGGATTCCAGTTCGCTGGGTGATTTCATCGAAGACGAAGACGCCCCATCCCCGATGGATGCCGCCGCGCGGGAAATGCTCCGCGAACAGGTGCAGCACGCGCTGGAGTCGCTGTCTGAGCGGGAGAGGGAAGTGCTGGAACTGAGGTTTGGTCTGCGTGATGGAAGAGAGCATACGCTGGAGGAGGTCAGCCACTACTTCGACGTGACCCGCGAGCGGGTGCGCCAGATCGAGGCGAAGGCGCTGCGGAAGATGCGTCACCCCGCCCGCAGCCGCGATTTGCGCGATTATTTGGGTGATTAACCTTGAGTAGGGGCGGGGTTACCCCGCCCCTACATTTTGTGAAACCATACACTTTCCCTAGCCTTTCCGCAACAGTCGTGATATACTGGATAAAAAGTGTCCGATTTCACATACTGTGAGGTTTTCATGTTGTTGGAGTACATCGCCATTGGCGTCATGATTGCGGTTGCGACGTTTATCGCCTTTGCGGCGATTGGGTTGGGGGAGTTGTTTGGACCAAAAAAGAACACGGAGGCGAAATCGATTCCCTACGAATCGGGTATCACCCCATTCGGCGAAGGGACGCGGCGTATGCCCATCCGCTTTTACCTGATTGCGGTGCTGTTCATCCTCTTCGACATCGAAGTGGTGTTCTTTTTGCCGTGGGCGATTGCGTTCCGTAAACTTGGGATTTTCGGTTTGATTGAAATGATTATCTTCCTCGCAATTTTAGCGGTTGGATACGTGTACGCCTGGAAGAAAGGAGCGTTGGAATGGGAGTAGAGCAAAAACTTGGAGATATGGGCGTGGTCACCACCACGCTGGAAAATGTTGTTAACTGGTCGCGGACGAATGCCATGTGGCCGATGCTGTTTGGTCTGGCTTGCTGTGCCATTGAGATGATGGCGGCGCAAGCATCACATTACGATATGAGCCGCTTCGGCATGGAGTTGATGCGTGCCAGTCCGCGCCAATCGGATTTGATGATCGTGGCGGGGCGCGTCTCGAAGAAGATGGGACCTGTCCTGCGCCGACTGTACGACCAGATGCCCGAACCGAAATGGGTCATCGCCATGGGCGACTGCGCTTCTTGCGGCGGCGTCTTCAACAACTATGCCATCTTCCAGGGTGTGGACGAAGTTGTCCCTGTGGATGTGTATGTGGCGGGCTGCCCGCCACGCCCCGAGGCTTTGATCCACGGCGTGGTTACGCTGTATGAAAAGGTGAAAGGCGAGAAGTTCAAGGATTTGGTAAAAGAATAAAATGAGACCTGACAGGTTTCATCGTGACCTGACTCAACCGTAACTCTGGCAAATCAGATTCGACTAACTCAGCAGAGTTCTATGGAAACCTGTCAGGTCTTTGGGAAATGTGTATGGATACAAAACTGGAACCCATTGTAAAAACCATTCAAGAAAAATTCGGCGCGGCGCTGGATGAATTTCGCGGCGAAGCGCATCTATTCGTCAAGCCTGAGCAGATCGTGGACGTGTTGACTCTTCTCCGCGATGAACAGAATTTTGAACTGCTCTCGGTCTTGAACGCGGTGGATTATTTCCCGCAGACGACTCCACGCTTTCATGTTGTCTATCAGTTGACTTCGATCTCCAGAAATTTGTCGTTGCAGGTCAGAGTCCTAGTCAACGGGGATAATCCCAAATTGCCAACTGTGACTGGCGTGTACGCCGTTGCGAACTGGCGCGAGCGCGAACTCCTCGACATGTTCGGTATTGAGTTCGAAGGTCATCCTGACCCGCGCCGTATTTTGACTCCCGAAGGCATGGAAGGTCATCCCCTGCGGCGGGACTTCCCGCTCGGCTACGAAGAGCCGCAGTTCACCTTCAACTTCGACGAGATTCGCGTGCAGAAGCCGAGTCCGAAGGAATAGAACACACTGGAGTCAAAAGTCTCCTGACTTTTGACCAATGACAGGAGTCGTTGGAGTCCGTGTCAGTCTCGAAGGAATATTTATGACTCAAATCGAAGAAGTTAGCATCGAACAATTCAAACATCTTGTTTCGGAACGCGCGCTGACGGGGGAGACCATGCTGCTGAACATGGGTCCACAGCACCCGTCCACGCATGGAGTGCTGCGCCTGTTGCTCGAACTCGATGGCGAGATCGTCGTCAATTGCATCCCCGATATCGGCTACCTGCATACGGGCATCGAAAAGAACATGGAAGCCAAGACCTATCAGAAGGCGGAAGTGATGACCGACCGCCTCGATTACATGAACCCGATGGGCAACAATCTGGCGTACGTGATGGCGGTCGAAAAACTGGTTGACCTTGATGTGCCTGTCCGCGCGCAGGCAATCCGCGTGATCCTCGTCGAGTTGCAGCGCATCGCCTCGCATCTGGTCTGGCTCGGCAGCGTGGGGCTTGACCTTGCCGCCATGTCCATGTTCCTGTATTGCTTCCGTGAGCGCGAGCAAATTCTCGACATCTTTGAACTGGTTTCGGGTCAACGCATGATGACCACCTACATCCGCCCTGGCGGTGTTTGGCGCGACGTGCCTGTTGAATTTGAAAAAGCCGTGCGCGATTTTCTCAAGATCTTCCCGAAGCGCATTGACGAATACGAATCCTTGTTGACGAAGAACCCGCTCTTCGTTGACCGCATGGTGGGGCTTGGAATTTTGGACGCCAAGACCGCCCTCTCCTATGGGGTGACGGGTCCCATGCTCCGCGCCTCGGGTATGAATTGGGATTTGCGAAAGTCCCGCCCGTACATGGGATATGAGCAATATGATTTCAACGTCCCCGTGCTGACCGAAGGTGACACTTATGCGCGTTACATCGTCCGCATGCAGGAATTCCGCGAGTCGTTGAAGATCATCGAGCAGGCGTTGAACAAACTGCCGTTTGGTCCCGTCCACTCGGAGAACCGTAAGTTCGTCCCGCCGCCGCGCTCCGAGATTGGAGTCAGCATGGAGGCGCTCATCCACCACTTCAAGTTGTGGACGGAAGGCTTCCCTGCGCCAGATGCTTCCATCTATAGCGCAGTCGAATCCCCGCGTGGAGAATTAGGCGTTCTGCTCGCTGGTGACGGCGGACCCAAGCCACGCCGTGTCCACATGCGAACCCCGTCATTCGATAATCTTGCAGTGTTGCCAGAAATCGTCAAGGGACATCTGGTCGCTGACCTGGTTGCCATTCTCGCTTCCGTAGATATTGTTCTCGGAGATATTGATAGATGAGTCTTGTAAAAACCCATTCGAAGGAAGTTAAACAAATCCTGTCCAAGTATCCGCCTGAGGGCAAGCGCTCGGCGGTGATGCCATTACTCTATCTTGCCCAGCGCGAAGAGGGCTACGTCAACAAAGCCGCAATGCAGGAAATCGCGCAGATTTTGGAGATCACCGAAACCGAGGTCGCTTCGATTGTCGGCTTCTACACCTTGTATCACGACGAGAAGGCTGGCAAGTATCGGATGCAGGTCTGCACCGATTTACCCTGTGCCCTGCGCGGCGCGGACGAGTTCCTGCAAAACTTGTGCGGCAACTTGGGAATCAAAGTCGGTGAGACCACACCCGATGGACTGGTGACTCTCGAAGCCGTGACCTGCCTCGCGGGTTGTGACAAGGCTCCGCTGTTCCAGACTCAGGGTCCAGATGGAATCAAGTACCACGAAAACATGACCGTGGATAAGACAATGGAATTAATTGAGGCGCTCAAAGGGGGCAGGGAATGACTCATATCCTTTTGCGTCATCGTGAAATCCCCGATATTCACAAGCTGAATGTCTACAAAAAGAACGGCGGGTTTGCGTCGTTCAAAAAAGCCGTCACCAAGATGAAGCCCAACGAAGTGACTGATCTGGTCAAGAGTTCGGGCTTGCGCGGACGCGGCGGCGCGGGCTTCCCGACGGGCATGAAGTGGTCGTTCATCGATAACAGGAATTTCCCGCATTACTTCGTCGCCAACGCGGATGAATCCGAGCCTGGCACGTTCAAAGACCGCGAAATTATGGAAAGCAATCCCTTCCAATTTTTGGAGGGACTGGCAATTGGCTCCTACGCCGTCGGCGCGAATGTGGCTTACATTTATCTGCGTGGCGAGTCGTGGGATATTGCAACCCTGCTCGACGAAAAGATCGCGGAGATGGAAAAGGCTGGTTATCTCGGCGAGAATCTTTTCGGCAAGGGCTATTCGTTGAAAATTTATACCCACCTCGGTGCGGGAGCCTACATCTGCGGCGAAGAGACCGCCCTGCTCGAATCGCTCGAAGGCAAACGTGGACAACCCCGCCTGCGTCCGCCATTTCCGCCTGCGGTGGGACTCTACGGCAAGCCGACCATCATCAATAACGTCGAGACGTTAGCCAACGTCCCGATGATCCTTGCCAACGGCGCGGAGTGGTACAAGTCGATGGGCACAGCCGACAGCGCGGGTGTGAAAGTCTTCTCTCTTTCGGGGCGCGTCCGCAAGCCTGGGAATTATGAACTGCCCTTCGGCGCAACCTTCCGCCAGTTGATCTACGAACACGGCGGCGGAATCATGGACGGGCATCCTGTCAAAGTCATCATGCCTGCGGGCGCGTCATCCTCGCTGATCGTGGTGGATGACAAAGTCCTTGACACGCCGATGGACTATGCCACCGTCCGCACGCTTGGCTCGGAACTGGGTTCCGCTTCGGTCATCGTCATCGATGACACCGTCAGCGTGGACTGGATCGTCAGCAGGACGGTCAGCTTCTTCAAACACGAATCGTGTGGCAAGTGCACGCCCTGTCGCGAAGGCACGTATTGGATGCAGAACATCACGAAGCGCATTGGCGCGGGTAAGGGGACGCAGGGTGACGTTGACCTGTTGCTCAACGTGGCGAAGCAGATGCAGGGCAAGTGCTTCTGCGCGCTCGGTGAATTTGCCACAATGGCTGTGGTGACTGGCATTGAAAGATTCCCGCAGGACTTCAGGAAAGCGGTGAAGGCATAGCTTTATGACGACGAAACAAGTTACATTATCAATCAATGGAATAACCGCCGTCGTGCCTGAGGGGACAACGGTGGTGGATGCTGCAAAGTCGGTGGGGATCGACATTCCCGTTTTTTGTCATCACCCGAAGCTGGAGCCTGTCGGAATGTGCCGCATGTGTCTGGTGGAGATCGGTCGCCCGATGCTCGACCGCGCCACGGGTCAGGTGGTGACCGAGAACGGTCAGCCCAAGATTCAGTTCATGCCCAAACTCGAAACTGCCTGCACCAATCGGGTTTCGGAGGGCATGGTCGTGATGACCATCTCCGACAAGGCGAAGGAAGGTCAGAAAAGCACACTGGAGTTCCTGCTCACTTCGCACCCGCTTGACTGCCCTGTCTGCGACAAGGGCGGTGAATGTCCGCTGCAAAATTTGACGATGGCTTTTGGTCCAGGAAAAAGCCGCTTTATCTACGACGAGAAAAATCGTCTCGAAAAACAGGTTCCGCTCGGCGAGTTGATCTGGCTCGACCGCGAGCGCTGCATCCAATGCGCGCGCTGTATCCGCTTTCAGGATGAGGTGGTGGGCGAATCCGTTTTGGGATTCGACGAACGCGCACGAAACACCCAGATCGTTTCCCTCTCCGACCCTGGGTTTGATTCCGTTTTCTCCGGCAACACCACCGACATCTGTCCCGTCGGCGCATTGACCACCGCTGACTTCCGCTTCGGCGCCCGTCCGTGGGAACTTAATGCGCAGGCTTCGATTTGTACGCAGTGTCCAGTCGGGTGCAACACCACGCTCAACACGCGTCGCGAAGCCAGGGCTGGTGGTGATGTTGTCATCAAGCGTATCATGCCGCGTCAGAACGAGGAAGTGAATGAAATCTGGCTGTGTGACAAGGGGCGCTTCTCAGGCTATCACTACACCGAAAGCAGGAAGCGGCTGACCAAGCCTCTCGTCAGAAAAGAGGAAAAGCTGGCGCGCGCTTCGTGGACTGCCGCTGTCAATCACGCTGCCGAGAACTTCCTCAAGTTCAAGAAGGATTTCGTCGTGCTGGCTTCGGGACGGCTGGCGAATGAAGACCTGTTCAACTTGAAGTCACTGGCGGATACGGCGGGCGGCAAAGCCATTTTGTATTCCGACATGGGCGGCGGTGACATCACTCCGCTGGTGGGTGTTGGGCAAGGCACGAACATCGGTGAGATGGGCAAGGGCGATGCCATCCTCGTGGTGGCTTCGGACTTGTATCAGGAAGCTCCGATCTGGTGGCTGCGCGTCAAGCAAGCTGCTGACCGTGGCGCGACGCTGATCGTTGCCAATCCGCGCGGGACCAAACTGGATAGATTTGCGAAGTACGTCATCCGCTATGCGTATGGCGATGAAGTCAAGACGGTCAACAATTTCAGCAGGAAGACCAAAATCTCCGATGAGTTTGCCAAATCAAAGAACGCACTGATTTTCTTCGGCAGCGAAGGACTCGGCTTGAACGGTTCGTCCATGCTGGCTTCGGCTTGCGCCACGCTGTTGAAAGAGACCGAGCACATTGGCAAGCCGAACAACGGCTTGATCGGCGTCTGGCAGCGGGTCAACGACCAAGGTGCGTGGGAGGTTGGTTTCCGTCCCGAGCCTGATCTGGAGAAGGCGCTCAAGGGCAAGGCGGTTTACATCGTCGGCGCTGACCCTGTGGGCGATGACCCCTTGCTGGCGAAGGCGCTCAAAGGTGCGAAGTTCGTCGCCGTGCAGGACATCCTCGAAACTGCAACTACCGAAATTGCGGATGTGGTCTTCCCCGCGCAGGCGTACACTGAACGCGAGGGAACTTTCACATCGGGCGAGCGCCGCGTGCAAAGGTTCTATGCCGCCGTCCCGCCCAAGGGTGAGACCAAGCCCGATTTCGCGATCACCTCACAGGTTGCCAAAGGCATGGGCGTCATCCTCGAAGGCACGTCCGCTTCGGTCGTCTTCGACATCCTCGCCGATTCGCTCGAAGCCTTTGCCGATCTGAATTACGAAAAACTCGCTGAAGTACGCGGTCAATATCCCATCGTTGGGCGCGGCGACTTGTATTACGGCGGCACGACCTACGAGAACACGCAAGGGCTGGGAGCCCAACTCGTCCCGACCGCCGAGGCTGGGGGAACATTGCACATCCCGAAGGTCAGGAAGGAAGCCGCGCTTCGTCCGAAGGAAAGTGAACTGTTGGCTGTTCCCGTCAGCAAGTTGTACGACCTCGGCGTGACAGTCAACCCTGCGCAACTGCTCCACCCGCGAATTGGCGAAGCCTCGGTGACGCTGCACCCGTCCACGGCGGAGAGCCTTGGGCTGGAGGCTGGCTCACAGGTGAGAATCAGCTTCGCGGGAGTCAAAGCCGAAGCGACTCTCAAACTCGACGACACCATCTCGACGGGCGTGGTGCTGGTCCCGCGCAGCATGGGGCTGGGGATTCGGGAACCAGTTGTGGCGCGTGCCCTGAGCCTGTCGAAGGGAAGGTGAAATAAGATGGATTGGACTATCTGGCTTGAATGGGTGATCAAGGGGCTGGTGCTTTGCCTCGTCCTGTTGGTTGGATTCGCCTACCTGACCTGGTACGAGCGTCGAGCTCTGGCGCGGATTCAGGTGCGGGTGGGTCCCAACCGCGCGGGCTATCAGGGCTTGCTCCAGCCGATTGCGGATGCGGTCAAGTTGATCTTCAAGGAGGAACTGACTCCGTCGCGGGTGTATAAAGTGGCGTTTTTGCTCGCGCCCGTGCTGACGGTTGTCCCATCGCTGGTTTTGGCGGCGGTCATTCCGCTGGGAACTTCGTTCAATTTGTTCGGACGTGAGATTACTTTGTACGTTGCAAACTTGAACGTTGGCGTGCTGTACCTGACATCCATCGCCTCAATTGCGGTTTACGGAATCGTGCTGGCGGGCTGGTCAAGCAATAACAAGTACGCCATGCTCGGTGGCGTGCGAGCCACGGCGCAGATGGTCTCGTATGAGCTTTCGCTTGGATTGTGTTTTGCAATTGCCGTCGTCATGGGCAATTCGATGAACTTGAACGAAATTGTGAATGCTCAAAAAGACATGTGGTTTGCGGTGATTCAGCCTGTGGGCGCGTTCGTCTTTTTGATCGTCACGCTGGCAGAGGTCAACCGCGCGCCGTTTGACATGCCCGAAGCCGAGCAGGAATTGACCGCCGGCTATCACTCGGAATATTCTGGCATGAAGTTTGCGCTCTTCTTCATGGCTGAATACCAGAAGATGATCGTCATCTCGATGATCGCCGCCACGCTGTTCTTCGGCGGTTACCGTGAGATCTGGTTCCTAAAAGATACCTTTCTCAGCGTGGATGCCATTTGGACGATTGGATCGTGGCAGTTCAAAGCCTGGTTCCTGGGTCCCATCTACCTGCTGATTAAAGTCATCGTTTTGTTGTTCGGCATGATCTGGATCCGTGCCACCTGGCCCCGAATCCGCTATGACCGTTTGATGTCCTTCGGTTGGAAGGTTTTGCTTCCGCTCTCTTTCGTGACCGCCTTCATCACTGCAACTGGAATTTTGCTGGCGCAGGAATTCGACAACCAACTTTATCTGTATGCTATTCCCGCGCTTTCCATCATCAGCGCACTGGTGGCTGTGATGTTTATTTATCGTGATTTGAGGAGAAAATCCCATGGGCGTATTTGAACCCGTCATCGAACTTGGGCGCGGACTTGCCGAAACGCTCCGCTCCTTTTTGTTCGAGCCGACTGTCACCATTCAATATCCCGAAGAAAAACGTGAAGTCCGTCCGCGCTATCGTGGACGTCACATCCTGCACCGCTACGAGAACGGACTCGAAAAATGTATCGGATGTTCGCTCTGCGCCGCCGCGTGTCCCTCGGATGCGATCTTCGTCGAATCCGCCGAGAACACCGACGAGAAGCGCTTCTCACCTGGACAGCGTTACGCCTCGACCTACGAGATCAACATGATGCGTTGTATCTACTGCGGCTTCTGCGAGGACGCCTGTCCCACCGAAGCGATCACCCTCGGCGACAACTACGAACTCGCCTACACCGACCGCCGTGATTCGATCTATCCAAAAGAGAAACTTCTCGAACCCGCTCCCTCTGCGGACATGTCCACTCCGCGCAAGGTGGAGCCTGGCGTGTATAACCGCTCGGTGCCAGAAATGCAAAACCCAACCGATTGACGATTTTGGATTTACGATTTTGGATTGGCGTAATCGCAAATCGTCAATCGTAAATCGGAAATGAACTTGCCCATGACTTCCGAACTCCTCGTCTTCCTTGTCCTTTCCCTCGTTGCCATCGCCAGCGCGCTTGGCATGTTGTTCAGCCGCAACACCATCTACTCGGCATTGTTCCTCGTGCTGAACTTTGTCACCGTGGCGGTTTTCTACCTGATGCTCGGCGCGCCGTTCATTGCCATGTCGCAGATCACCGTCTATGCGGGCGCGATCATGGTGCTGTTCCTCTTCGTCATCATGTTGCTCGGCGCGGAAAGCGTGACTTCTCCAACGCAGGGCATGTCATGGCAAAGACCGCTGGCTTTTCTGCTGGCAATCACGCTGACAGTGGAATCTGTCTACCTGATCTTTGCCCGCGCCAAACTGGACACAGTCATCACCGCGCCTGACGCCGCCACGAACTCGATGGAAAGTCTGCGCGAAATGGCGATGACCCTCTTTGACAAGTTTCTTCTGCCGTTCGAGGTCACGTCAATTTTGCTGTTAGTCGCGATGGTCGGCGCGATTGTTTTGGCGAAGAAGGAAAGGGTAGGGAGTAAATCATGATTTCAGTGGATTATTACATCATCCTTTCAGCCATCCTGTTCACCATTGGTGCACTGGGCGTGCTGATTCGCCGCAACCCGCTGGTGATTTTCATGTCCATTGAGTTGATGCTCAACGCGGCAAACCTTGCCTTCGTCGCCTTCGGGCGTTCATGGGAGATTGCCAAAGGCGAGCCATTTTTCAATGGACAGATCTTCGTCTTCTTCGTCATCGCCGTTGCCGCCGCGGAAGTGGCTGTGGGACTGGCGTTGATCGTCGAGATTTTCAAGACGAAGAAGAATATCAATATTGACGAGATGAATTCTTTGAAGGGATAACGTTTTCCGTCATTGCGAGGGCAGTGTTCTTCTGCCCGAAGCAATCCCCAACCCAAAATGGGAGATTGCTTCGCCGCGAAAAACAAGAGCGCGGCTCACAATGACGAAATACTCGGAGAACTTATGCACTTAAGCGAAACAATTATTTCCCTCGCCCCGTGGCTGGTCTTTGCACCGCTGACAGGCTTGCTGATCAACTTGATCTTCGGCAGGCGCTTCGGCGAAAAGACGATTGGCACCGTGGCAAGCCTGGCATCGGGAGCGGCGTTTGTCGTCTCTGTCTTGCTGGCGTATTCAGTCTCGATCAATCACGGCGAAGTGATGCGCTGGCGTCTGGCGGAGTGGATTCACATCGGCACGCTCAGCCTCGACTGGACCTTCCGCATCGACTCGCTCTCGACCACGATGATGCTGGTCGTCTCTGGCGTCGGGACTCTCATCCACATCTACGCCATCGGATACATGCACGAGGATGTGCGCTTCAAACATCAGGAGGGACGCTTCGCGCGCTTCTTCATCTTCCTCAACCTATTCATCGCGGCGATGATGATCCTCGTCAGCGGTGACTCGTACCTGATGCTCTTCGTTGGCTGGGAGGGTGTGGGGCTGTGCTCCTTCCTGCTCATCGGCTTCTGGTTCGAGATGGACACGCTTGGGCGTCCCTCGTGGGCGAACTCGGATGCGGGCAACAAGGCATTTATCGCCAACCGCATCGGTGACTTTGGATTTTTGATTGCCGCCTTCCTGATGTTTTGGAATTTCGGCTCGCTTCAATTTGATGAGGTCTTTCTGGGCGCGAGTTCGCTCTCCGCGATCAACTCCCCGCTGACGGTGGCGATCACCCTCTTCCTGCTTTTGGGCGTGGCGGGCAAGTCGGCGCAGATTCCGCTCTATGTCTGGTTGCCAGACGCGATGGCGGGTCCCACCCCCGTTTCGGCGTTGATCCATGCCGCGACGATGGTCACGGCGGGCGTGTACCTCGTCGCCCGTTCTGCGCCGATTTACACTACCGCTCCCGCCGCGCAATATCTGGTGGCAATGACTGGCGCGATCACTGCGCTCTTCGCCGCGACGATTGCCGTCGGTCAATATGACATCAAGAAGGTGCTGGCGTATTCCACCGTTTCACAGCTTGGTTTCATGGTCGCTGCGGTTGGTATGGGCGCGTATGTGGCGGGGATGTTCCACCTCGTCACGCATGCTTTCTTCAAGGCGCTGCTCTTCCTCTCGGCTGGTTCGGTCATCCTCGGTCTGGAACGCGGACATCATCACCTGGAGAAAGTAAAAAGTAAAAAGAAAGAAGGAAAGGGGCATAATCACGAGGTCTTCGATCCAGGCGACATGCACAACATGGGCGGACTTCGCAAGACGATGCCCGTGACCTTCTGGCTTTACATCGTCGGCACGTTGGCGTTGGCTGGGATTTTCCCCTTCGCGGGCTTTTGGTCGAAGGATGAAATTCTTCTCGACGCCCGCCTGCATTTCCCCGCCGTTTACTGGCTGCTGACCATCGCGGCTTTCTTCACCGCCTTTTACATGGGACGTCAGATCTGGATGGTCTTCTTCGGCGAGTCTCGCACTGAAGCCGCCGCGCACGCGGAGGAAAGCCCCAAAGTGATGACCGTCCCGCTGATGGTTTTGGCGGCGCTCTCAGTTTTGGGCGGCGGATTGAATCTGCCCTTCAATGGATTCCACAATCTCGGTCATTGGCTCGAACACACTTTGGGCGAAGTCGAATCCCTGCCGCTGGATTTGACCGTCGCGGGCGTATCCATGCTGTTGGCTTTGACTGCCATCTTCGTCTCGTGGCTACTCTACGGGCGGACTCCGCTCAAGGCTGGTCAACCCGACCCGCTCAAGAGACTCGGTCTGGTTTTCACGGGCATGGAAAACAAATGGTTAGTGGATGAGTTTTATCAAGTCGCTATTATCGAGCCATTCAAAAAATTATCGCAATTTCTCGCGGACGTAATCGACTGGCGCTTCTGGCATGACTTCGTGCATGACACAGTTATTCTGGGAACCTACAACTGGTTGAGCACAATTGCCCTCGACCACTACGTCGACCAAAAAGGTATCGACGCTTTTGCCAACTGGCTCGGCACGGCAACGCAATGGATTTCTCAAACCATCCGCAAGGTGCAGAACGGTTTTGTCCGCTCGTACGCGCTGGCTGTGATGCTGGGCGTTGTTGTTATTTTGGGATACCTCATCTTCAAGTAGTTTACAGGTTTACAAGTTTTCAGGTTGACAGGTTTTGAACCTTCCAACTTTCCAACCTTCAAACCTTCCAACTCAAGGAATTGACATGGAATTTCTTTTACAACCTCTTACTCTCCTGACCTTCTTCCCGCTCCTGGGCGTGCTGGTGATTCTCTTCCTGAAATCGGAGCAGAAGAACGCCATCCGCTGGGTTGCGTTGGCCACGACCCTGCTCACGTTTGGAATCTCGCTCTGGGTGTTGACCCAGTTCAAGGCGGCGAATCCCGACTTGCAGCTCGAAGCCAGGTACTCGTGGATTCAAGTCGCGGGCTGGGACATCCAATACTATCTCGCGGTGGACGGCTTGAGCATCCTTCTCGTCCTGCTGACGGGGCTGCTCACGCCCATCTCCATCCTCTCCACGTGGACAGCCGTCGAAGACCGCGTCAAGGATTTCATGGTCTTCTTCCTGCTCTTGGAAGTGGGCATGATGGGCGTCTTCCTCGCGCAGGATTTGTTCCTGTTCTACATCTTCTGGGAATTCACTCTCGTGCCGATGTACTTCCTCATCGGCTTGTGGGGCGGACCGCGCCGCGTGTATGCCGCCGTCAAGTTTTTCCTTTACACGATGGCGGGTTCCATCCTGATGCTGATTGCCATCATCTGGCTTGGCATTGAAGGCAACACCTTCTCTGTGCCCGCGTTGATTGCCCAGGGTGGCATTCCCGCGAATATTCAGATGTGGCTTTTCATTGCCTTCGCCGCTGCCTTCGCGATTAAAGTCCCGATGTGGCCCCTGCACTCGTGGCTGCCCGACGCCCACGTCGAAGCGCCGACTGCGGGTTCGGTCATCCTTGCGGGCGTTCTGCTCAAGATGGGAACGTACGGCTTCCTGCGTTTCAACATTCCGCTTTTCCCCGAAGCGACTGTCCGAGCCGCCCCGTGGATTGCGTTGCTGGCGACCATCGGCATTATCTACGGCGCGGCGGTTTCCTACGCCCAGGCGGATGTAAAAAAACTGGTGGCGTATTCCTCCGTCAGTCACCTCGGGTTTGTGATGCTTGGTTTGTTCGCGCTCAATCCCCAAGGTGTGGCGGGCGCGATTCTGCAAATGGTCAACCACGGACTTAGCACGGGCGCGCTGTTCCTTCTCATCGGCATGGTCTACGAGCAGACTCACACCCGCGAGATCAAAGTCTACGGCGGACTGTGGAAGAGCATGCCAGTCTTCGGCACGATCATGTTGATTTCTGCGCTCTCTTCAATGGGCTTGCCTGGACTGAATGGATTCGTGGGTGAGTTTACAATTTTGCTCGGCGCGTTTGGCGCAGGTTTGCATGGTGGTTCTTATACGCCGTTTGGCGGCGTTTGGTTTGCTGGCATCTCCGCGCTCGGTGTCATCATGGCGGCGGTCTACATCCTCTACATGTTCCAAAAGATGTTCCTCGGACCCGCTGGCGAAGTCACCAAAGAGCACGAACTCAAAGACCTCAACTGGCGCGAAATCCTCACCGTCGCCCCGCTGCTGGTTCTCATGTTCTGGATTGGTCTCTACCCCGCGCCGTTCTTCAACTTGATAGCTCCCGCCGTCGAGAAGATTTTATCTACCCTGCCTTTATAGTAATCTTACCCTCACCCCAACCCCTCTCCCTCAGGGAGAGGGGCAGGGGTGAGGGATGGAGCGTTCATGACGCAAATTGACTTTTCCATCATCCTCCCATTGACCATTCTCATCGCCTGGGCGTGTGTGCTTTTGCTGGTTGACCTCTTCATCCCGAAGGATCGCAAAGGCATCACGGCATTCCTCGCCGCGTTGGGGCTGGCGCTCACGCTGGGATTCACCGTCACGCAAATCGGGCGAAGCGGCACAGGCTTCAACGGCATGGTAACGCTTGACGGTTTCTCTATTTTCACCAGCGCCCTCATCCTTATCAGTGGCTTGCTTGGCATCGCCCTCGCCTACGGCTACCTCAAACGCATGGGCATCGAACGCGGCGAATACTACTCGCTGATGCTTTTTAGCATCACGGGCATGTCCCTGATGACCCAAGCCTCCGACCTTATCATCGTCTTCCTCGCGCTTGAATTGTTGTCCATTCCATTGTATGTCCTTGCCGCCTTTGCCCGTCCCAACCTCCAGTCGGAAGAGGCGGGATTGAAATACTTCCTGCTTGGTTCGTTCTCCACTGGATTTATCGTCTACGGAATCGCGCTGGTCTTCGGTGCGACTGGGACGACGTCCCTGAGCGGGATCGTGGAATCAACCCCCAGTTTGCTCCTCACCATTGGGGCGGCTCTCCTCCTCATCGGCTTCGGCTTCAAGATTGCCGCCGTTCCCTTCCACATGTGGACTCCCGACGTCTATCAAGGCTCGCCGTCCGCCGTGACCGCGTTCATGTCGTCGGGTGCAAAAATTGCAGGTTTTGCCGCCCTGCTGCGGGTGTTCGCCCTTGCCTTCCCCAACCTCTCCGCCGACTTGACCGACATCCTCTGGGTGCTGTCCGCGCTGACCATGATCGTCGGCAATTTCAGCGCCATTTCCCAGTCCAACATCAAACGCATGTTGGCGTATTCGAGCATCGCACATGCGGGCTATATCCTGATGGCGTTTGTTCCGTTTGGGAACAAAGACGTCGTTGCGACTTCAGTCGCCGCTGGCTTGTTCTATCTCTTCGCTTACGTCCTGACCAACTTCGGCGCGTGGAGTGTGGTGATTGCCCTCGAAAAACTGGAAGGCAAGGGGCTGGAGATTTCCGATTACATGGGACTCGCCAAAAAGTATCCCGCCCTCGCCGCCGCCATGGCTGTCTTCATGCTCTCGTTGATCGGCTTTCCGCCCACGCTGGGAATGGTCGGCAAATTCTATCTTTTTAGTTCTGCAATTGAAGGCGGATTCACAGGTCTGGCAATCATCGGTGTGCTGACTTCCCTTGTCTCGGCATATTACTATTTGCGAGTCGTGGTCAACATGTACATGCGCGAAGGCGACCCGACCATCGAGCGTGAAGCCTGGCTGGATATCACCACCGCCGCCACAGCTATTGCGACGGTTGTGCTGAGTTTTATTCCGCAGGGATTGTTCCTGCTGGCAAGCGACGCGGTGCTAAAGTTATTTTAGAAACAGTCTAACGAATTTAGAAACGGGACGGCGAATCCGCTGTCCCGTTTTTGTTTGCTTGCCTTGGGTAGGGTAAAACTAAGTGTTTTATTAGAGAGAGTTCCCGCTCATTGACAATCTGGATAAAGTGGATAAAATAAGGACAATATCTTTGCAAAACCTGTGCAAATAATAGACAACTTTAGAAATAGAAATGGAGAAAAAATGAAACGCTTTTCAATGTTCGCAATGTTACTGGTAATTGCATCCCTAGTTATAGCAGCCTGTGCTCCCGCAGCCACTCCCACCCCTGAGCTTCCTGCTCCCGCTGCCATGCCTGAGCCTACCGCCACCCCTGAGCCGATGCTCAAGGATATCGTGGATACAGCTGTCGCCGATGGTCGCTTTACAACCCTCGTAGCTGCAGTGGGAGCCGCTGGTTTGGTCGATACACTCAAAGGTGAAGGTCCGTTCACCGTTTTTGCCCCCACCGATGATGCATTCGCCGCTTTGCCCGCTGGCACGGTAGACGAATTACTCAGGCCTGAAAACAAACAGAAATTGACCGACATCCTGCTCTACCATGTAGTTTCAGGTAGTGTGATGGCTGCCGATGTGACCGCTCTGACCAGCGCCGCCACCGTGCTTGGCAAGGATATTGCCGTAAAGGTCGATATGGGCAACGTTTACATCAACGAAGCGAAGGTTATCATCACCGATATCGCAACCTCCAACGGCATCATCCATGTCATTGACGCAGTGCTTCTTCCGCCCTCAGATGATGCCATGATGGAAGAAAAGAACACCATCGTTGACGTCGCAGTTGCTGACGGTCGCTTCAAAACCCTCGTGGCTGCGGTCACCGCCGCTGATCTGGTTGAAACCTTGAGCGGTGAAGGTCCCTTCACAGTCTTCGCCCCCACCGACGATGCCTTCGCCGCCCTGCCCGCTGGTACCCTCGACAGCCTGCTTCTACCCGAAAACAAACAGCAGTTGACCGACATCCTGCTCTACCATGTGGTCTCTGGCAAGGTCATGGCTGCGGATGTGGTCACCCTCACCAGCGCCCCGACAGTTCTCGGCAAGGATGTTACAATCACGGTCAAGGATGGTAAGGTCTTCCTGAACGACACCGTACAGGTCATCATTACCGATGTCGAAGCTTCGAACGGTATGATCCATGTAATTGACGCGGTACTTCTCCCGCCTCAGTAAATATCTCTCCTCCTGTATTGAAATGTAAGAAGAAAGGACAGGCAATCGCCTGTCCTTTTGATTTGTTTTTGCTATCAACCCTTTTTCTTTTTTTCGCTTTCCAATTCAGCCAGCAGCAAATCCAATGCGCCGACGGAGATTTGTAACTCGCGCAACGAAATCACCATCGAGACGATCATCAGGATCAGGGCGATGGCGAAGCTCCACTGTCCAGCCGTGATCCAGCCCGCAAAGAGGGCGAACATGCTGGTCACGCAGAACAAGAGACTGAGTACGCCAAATATCTGCATGTCGCGGATCAAATAGATGCGGTAGCGCAGGTTGGCAATTTGTCCCAGGATGTTGTTGTCGTTTTCAGCCTGGTAACGGTCATGCAGGTTGCGGATGATGGTCGCCAGGGTGAGGAAGCGGTTGGTATATGCCAGCATCAACAGGGATACCGTGGGAAAAAGCAATGCGGGGGTGGTGAGATTAATTTCCATGCGTCGGATTATATCGCTGTGTCGCGGCATTCGCTGGAGGGTTACGCCGTTGTGCGATCTCTGCCATCACAAGGGCGCGGATTTGCATCCATTCCTCTTCGGGGACGGAGAGAAAGGCTTCCACAGCTTGTGGGTCGAATTGTTTGCCAGCCTCCTCCTCGATGACTTTTCGCGCGGCTTCGTAGGAACAACCGTGCCGGTAGGGTCGGTCAGAAGTCAGTGCATCGAAGGTGTCGGCAATGGCGAACAGCCGTGCCCCAATTGGGATTTCCTCGCCGTGCAAACCGTAGGGATAGCCCGTGCCATCCCACTTCTCCTGATGACAGATCACGATTTGGATTTCCTCTCTCAGGTAGGGAATCCCAGCCAGCATGTTGTAACCCGCCACCGGGTGGCGCTCCATGACCATGCGTTCCTTGTCGTCCAGTGAGCCGGGCTTGTGCAGCACTGCATCCGGTACGCCGATTTTGCCGATGTCGTGGATGAGCGCCCCGCGGCGGATGTTCTTGGTGGTGTCCTTATTCAGCCCGATTTTTTCCGCAAGGCGTGAGGTGTATTCGACCACGCGGCGTGAATGTCCTTCGGTCTCGCGGTCGCGCAGGTCGAGTGCGGCAGACAGGGCATCGAGGGTCAGGTCGTAACTGGTTTGCAGGTCAGCCACCAGTTGGGCGTTGCTGACCGCCAGCGCGGCGCTGTCAGCAATCGAGCGGAACAGGTCGAGGTCGTCCTTGTTGAAGAGTTGTCCGTCGCGCTTGTTGACAGCCTGAATCGCGCCGATGGATTTATCCTCCAGCACGAGCGGCACCGTCATCAGTGAGCGGGTGACAAAGCCCGTTTTTTCGTCCACCGAGCGGGCGCGGCGCGGGTCGTTCTGTGCGTCCTTGATGATGATGGATTCCTGTTTGGCGACGCTCGTGCCGACGATGCTGGGCTCGTTCAGCGGGACAGACAAACCCTTGAGTGCCTCGGCGCTAGCCCCCCTTGCATAACGGCACTTGATGACGCCCGCCTCTTCGTCCACCAGCCAGATGGATTGAGCCTCGGCATTGATGGCTTTGTTGACCGACACGAAAATGCGGGGGATGAGTTCGTCGATGTCCAGCGTTTGATGCAGGTGACGACTGATCTGATTGAGCATTCTCTGCCGTTCGGCGGAGCGGTTTTGCCGTTCGAATAGCTGTGTATTTTGGACAGCGGTGGCGATGTGTCTAGCGAGTTCGCTGACGGAATCGCGGTCATCACTGGAGTAGGACTCCCCATCGGTTTTGTTCATGACGTTGAGTTCACCCACCAACTTTCCCCGCGCTGTGAGCGGGATACTGACCATGCTGCAGATGTCAACCCCGAAGTGGCGCCGGTAGTCCCCGGCGTCCATCCATTTTGACTGATGCGAGTCGTCCACCTTCACCAACCTGCCAGAAACCGTACGGTATGCGGAGATGAATTTCCGTGCCCGCATCGCACTGCCGGGTATTTTCTCCACCTGCGCCCCGGTGGCGTGCGTACATTTGACCTCGGTCTCAGCCTCGTTGAGCAGCCAGATCAAAGCCCCTTCGCTGTTGACAGTTGCCTGCAATTGCCTGAGCGCGGAAAGCAGGACGGGATCAAGTTCCAGCATCGAGCGAAATGCCTGCCCTAATTCCAGCAGCACGGACGAAGAGATGGATGTTGCCATGAATTTTTCTCCTTACCGATAAAAAAAGACGCCTGTGTATTTTCAGTATACAGCGGATTAAGGCGAATCAAAAGCGTCTCCGGCCATATTTTCAGGCAGGTCCGGTAAGGATGTGGTCAACCACGATGTCTAATGTGCAATGAAAAATATTCTTATTAAATGGTTCATGGCAGCCAACGCCTTCCTGATCAAAATCAGCAGGGGGCGGATTGGCAGTAAACTCGGCACACAGACCATCCTGATCCTGCACACGGTTGGACGAAAGTCCGGCCAGCCGCGCAGCATCCCGATTGCGTATTTCTTTTACGAGGGGAAGTATCTCGTCGTGGAATCCAATTGGGGCAGGGATAACCACGCCGACTGGTATTTCAATTTGCGGAAACAGCCGCAAGCCGGCATCGAAGTGAAGGGCAGGATGATCAGGGTCAATGCGCGGTTTGCCGAGGGTGAGGAATACACCCGCCTATGGGAATATGTCACCGGGAAACACCCGCCCTACCTGAAATATCAAAAGATGACAGAGAGAAAGATTCCAGTTGCGGTTTTCGAACCAATGACATAAGCAGACCTCGGAGGTTTCCAAAACCTCCGAGGTCTTTCGTACCAAGCGTCTCGATCGCGCGGCCATTATTCCCTTATCTTCAACTCAAACAAGTACGGGAAGTTCAACCTGTCCGATAGTTTTTGCAGGATGATGGGCGCAACCAGCGCGAAGACCGTCCCGATGACGATGTGCGCGACCCAGTTCTGGACGCCGGCAAACAACAGTACCATCCTCATCCCAACCCCTGCCAGCATGTGGACAAGGTAGATTTGCAGGGAATACGTCCCAAGCGTCTGTAAAAATTTTGCGATGCCTTTCCTCGCCAGATACTGCGCCAGCGCGGAACATGCCACAGTGCCGATAATGGACAAGGACAGAAAATAAAGGGGGTGGGGATCATCGAACAGCCGCACAGGGTTGATTAGACGCTCGAAAACAAAATATCCCGAACCGATCAGGATTCCAAGGAGCAGGATAACAACCCACAGGGGAATTTCATATTTCTCCGCCTGCATGAAATACTTTCCAAACAGGACGCCGCTCACGAAAAAGATGAAGTGAGCCGAAAAGCCTCTCAACGCCATGATGCCCGTTGGGAGCGGATAAAGGAACAGTATCGCGGCGGCGACGAACATGATTGCGTTGGAATACCTGCCCAAACGGCTGAACCCGGCGTATAGGACGTGCATGATCAGCAACGCATACAGGAACCAGAATTGTCCCCAGGGGCGATAGAGGATTACCGCCATGTCGGACAGGGTCGCCCCCTGCTGGGTCTGACTCGAAAAGATTATCTCCACGCCGAGCTGAAAGATGGACCAGACGAGGTAGGGATAAAAGATGCGCAGGAGTTTGTCGGTTAAATATTCTTTCATGCCGCGCTTGCGAAGACTGCCCTCCACGAACAACCCGGAGAGGAAAAAGAAGAACGGCATGTGAAAGCTGTAGATGATGCTGTCCGAGAGTTTGAAAAAATGCGCGGGGATATCGATTCCCCCGTGGTAGGCGCTGCTCAACAAGTGAGCGTAGACCATCAAAATAATGCCAATGCCTTTGCTGTAATCGACCCAGTTCGAGCGAGTACTCATGAAGATTGCTTCCTGTATTTTGAATTTGCCCTGAATGGCCCGGGTAAAACCATCCTTTGCAAGCGGCTGGATGGACGGAATCAGTTTACGGGTGGAGCCGCCCCGAATATAGCACCCGACGGCATTCCTGCCAAGCTGGCGTATAATATCCCCAATGTCCTCGATTACCATTCCAGCGCGCGCGGAACAGCATCCGAACCTGCGCCCGCTCAATGTTTTGCGAGACCTGCCCGCGGTGGCGGACTTGATCGAACTTTGTTTTTCCAGCACCATGGATAACGAAGGGAGACAGTATGTTCAGGATATGCGGCGCACGGGGAATGACAACTCCTTTGTCCGCTGGGCAAACCGCGCCGCTGAAACCACCTCGCTGCCGTTAAGTGGATATATCTGGGAGGAAAACGGCAGGGTGATCGGGAACGCCAGCCTCATCCCGTTTCGATACAAAAAGCAGCGCATTTATCTCATCGCAAATATTGCGGTGCACCCCGACTTTCGCCGCAGGGGGATTGCAGACGCCCTGACCCGTCGTGCCATGCAACATGCCCGCGATAAAAATGTGGATAACATCTGGCTGCACGTCCGCGACGACAACGCCGGCGCAATCGAACTCTACAGGAAGCTTGGGTTTGTGGAACGCGCCCGCCGCACCTCATGGCAGGCGCATACCGATCCCCACATTTCGACCCCGCAGACGGAGTGTGTCGTTACAGGCAGGCATGCGGATTATTGGCGCACCCAACTCGACTGGCTTTCCCGTCTTTACCCCGACCACTTAGCCTGGCACCGCAACTGGGATTTCAAATCCCTTCGACCCGGCCTTTGGAACTGGCTCTACCTGCTGTTCGTGGATATCAACATCCGACAGTGGGTTGCCATTGGGAAAGATCATTCTTCGGGGAGTTTGGGTAGCATGGAGGCGGCGCTGGCGTGGATTCCCTACGGGCGCGGCGAATCCCTTTTTGCGGCAACAGGCGAAGGGTCAAATCCGGCAGCCCTGATCGCGCTGCTGCTCCAGGCGCGGCGCGAGCTGGCTCATACTTATTCCTCCATCACGCTTGAATTTCCAACGGGCAACTTTGATAACGCCATCCAAGCTGCGGGTTTCAAACCCCTGCGTACCCTGATCTGGATGCAGGCAACTTCGTAGTGCGCGCTGCGTATTTATTTGTAACACGAAGTTTTTTATGCAATTCAGAAAGGAGTATGAATGACGAAATTTGTAATCCGCTGGGCGATCAACGCGGTGGCTTTATATGCCGCAGTCTGGCTTGTGCCCGGCATCGAACTCCGCGGCGACTGGACGGGCATCATCTGGCTGGCGCTTATCTCCGGGCTGTTGAACGCGCTTGTGCGCCCGGTGCTGAAATTCCTCACCTGCCCGCTGATCATCCTCACGTTGGGGCTCTTTACCATCATCATCAACACCGCCCTGCTGATGCTCACCAGTTGGATCGGTCAGTCGCTTGGCATTGGTCTCACCGTGGACGGTTTCTGGACCGCCGTTCTCGGCAGCCTGGTCATCAGCGTTGTCAGCATCATTATGAGCGTGATCTTCCGCGATGAGTTGAAAGGGAAAAAAATCTAGAAACGATCATGAGAATCGGGCGGTCGCTGCTACGGCCGCCCGATTTGTTTTTCAGTCCTGGGTGACAAATCCTCAAACGGGTTTATGGCGCCGGGTCAGGTACCAGACCAGAAGGGGAATCGCGATCAGGATAATGCCGAGGCAAACTCCGCCCAGACCAGCCCATAGGACGGAGGATTGGTCGAGGTTGGTGTCCAGTTTTAGTTGAGCCTTGTCTGCCAGTAGACCCAGCCCGGCGATGAGGAGTCCGCCAGCAGCGGAGAGAATCCCTGGAAGGCCGCACAGGATAAGGGAGACAATTGTCAAAGCAAGACCTGTTTTCTGATTCATCGGCTGTTCATCTCACTCCTTTGCTTTGAATGATTGGAATAGCATTTTCTCGATGTGACCATCCGCCTGCACCTCGTCCGTCAGTTGGGTGATGAAGTCTTCGATAAAGGCTTTCTTCTCGTTCAGGATTTGCCTTGCCCCGTCTGTATTCAAAATCGAAAATTCCTGGTCGCAGAAGGGGATTTCGTGTTCGATCAGCCTTTGACGAAGCTCATAAAAGAAGAACGCGGAATTGCGTTCCAGCCAGTTGCCCGCCATGAAAATGGACATGACGCCGATCTCATCCAGAACGTCCGCGTCCTTCAAGACCGCCTTGCTGTAATCCCGCTCCCTGACCTTTTTGTTGGAATGGTCGGCGATCATTTCGAGCACGCGCTTGATGTCGTCTTCCGTCAGGCTGGATTGACGCCGAAACCAGGGTTCCGCCATGTCCGCGCCGAGTTTGCCGTGATTTTCCACGTTCTCCATGCGGGCAAGGTCGTGCAAAATGGCGGCAAGCCGGATCAGGATGATTTCATGCTCGGATAGCGAATGCCGTTCATGAGCCAGAATTTTCACGGCGTAAGCTTCCACCCGCAGGGAGTGGAGGACTGCGAAGCGCCAGTCCTTCCGCCAGGGATGTTTGGTCTCGACCTGGCGTTGTTTCCCGTCGAAGGACTGGAGCAGAAATTCGCGGGCTTCATCGAGGATGGTTGTTGTCATGGGGAATCAAATGAACTCGCCATGTGCCACGGTCACGCTTTTTCCGCCGACGAAGATGTTGATGTTCTTTCCTCTTTGTTCCGCCTTCAACAACAGCAGCGACGGCCTGCCGATCTCGTAACCCTGCTCACTGCGGACGTCCACGTTTTCCCGTCCGAAGTAGTGATGCTTCGCCAGATACCCCGCCAGACAGCCATTGCCGCTGCCGGTCGCCGGGTCTTCAGGGACACCGTAATAATCCACGAACACCCGTACGCTGATGTCGTTTTGTGGCTCGTGGGCTTCGGGACAAAAAACCAGAATACCCTTTGCCACTGTGTTTTGAATCAGGTCGAAATACTTTTCTTTGTTCACCTTTGCCTTCTTCAAGGCGGCAAGGTCTTTCAATGGGACAATGAAGAACGGCAGTCCCGTCGATACCTCTTCGATGGGGAAGCGCTCATCGATGTCTGCGGTGTCCAAGCCTAAAACGTCCGCGAGAATCGCCGCCTTGTGCTGCTGACCAAACGTCGGCTCGATCTGCCTCATCCAGGAATAGCCGTTCGCGCTGAAGGTGACAGGGATTTGTCCCACTTTTAGGTTCAGGTTTACGCTATCAGCGTTCCCTCCCAATATCTCGCTGCGGATGATATGTGCTGTCCCGATGGTCGGGTGCCCCGCAAATGGGACTTCCTCATTGGGCGTGAAGATGCGCACGTCGAAGCCACCGTTGGTTTGCTCATCCGAAAGAATGAACGTGGTTTCTGAAAAATTGACTTCACGAGCGATCTTTTGCATTTCCTCGCTGGAGAGTTCATTTGCATTCCGAAAGACGGCAAGCTGGTTGCCCGCGTATTTCTTCTCGGCAAAAACATCCGCAATGTAGAAGGGAATTCTTTTCATGATTATGCTCCTGTTGTGGTTTGATGTGATTATATCGCGCGGCATATTTCCATTAGATTGAATATGGCTTGTACGTGAGAATGGCACTGCCAGGGAAGGCATGACGATTATAGATTGCCCGCAAGAATTTGGTCCGACATTTTGACTAAACAGGATATTTAAACGATACGACCTCCCAAACGGGAGGTCGTTCCAAATTATATGATTGAACTATCTCCCGATCAGCGTGAATACCACCACACCGAGCGCAAAGATACCCGTCAGCGTCGCGCCATATGGGATGGAAACAAATATACCCAGACCAAAAAAGAGGAAAAACAAAATCGTACACCAACCAGCAAGTGTTGAAGGCGTTCTCATTTCTTTATTCTCCTTATTCTCCTGACTGGCAAAATTACCAATCTAAATAAGATAACACTTATCCATATTAAAGGATGCGAAAACCAAAATGGTACAATCAATAAATGTCTTCCATTTCCCTACCCGCAGAATTCACCCTGCATCGTAAAAACTCATTCAACCGAACTTCAGCCCCCCGCTGGATCGCTTCGCACATCCGCCCGTATCTGTGGATTGTTGCCATGTTGATCGTCGGCGCGATTGGCAATGCGGCGCTCGCGGCATACGTCCCCGTGCTGACGGGTGACGCGTTCAACGCGATGACCAAAGCCAAGCCAGATACGTCGGTGCTGCTGCCTCTTGCGTTGACCATCGGCATCTCACAGGTCATCCGCGGCGTGCTGCAACTGGGACGCAACTTCGGCGCGGAATTGCTGGCGCAAAAAATGGAGCGCGACATCCGCGACGAGTTGTACCTGTCCCTGCTGGGCAAGAGCATGACCTTCCACAGCCTGCAGCCCGTCGGCGATACGATGGCGCGTTCCACCAATGATGTGCGCGAGGTTAACTACATGTTCAGCCCTGGCGTGAACCTGGTGGTTGGGTCGTTCATGTTCCTGATGATGCCGTTCTTTGCCGCGCCGCGCTATCACCCGTCCCTGCTGATCACGCCCGCCATTTTTACGATCATTTATTTTGTCGCGCTGGCGCGTTATCTCAAAACGCTTGCGCCCATCACCGACGAGGTCCGCGCGACCTTTGGTGACATGAATACGCATCTTTCCGAATCGTTGGACGGTGTGGAAATCATGAAAGGCGCGGCACAGGAAGGCGCGGAGGTAGACCGCTTTGTCTGGAATGCTCGCCGCGTGCGGGATGCTTTCGTGCGGCAGGGCGATCTCGAAGGACGCTACATTGCCATGCTCCTGCTGGGGACCGCCTACGCGGGCGGATTGGTTCACGCATTGCTGCTTTTCCGCGCAGGGACAATTGACCTTGGTGCGGTCATCGCGTATTTCGGTCTTCTGCGACTTTTGGAATTTCCAACCTTCACATCCACCTGGGCGTACTCGCAAATCTCTTCGGGACTTTCCTCCGCGCGCCGCATTCTGGAACTCATCAACCGCGAGACTCAACTTGATCAAAACGCGACAGGCATGACCTCCGCCATGCGCGGCGAAGTGGAGTTCCGCAATGTGTCGTTCCAATACCCCTCTCCCGTTTCTGGGAGAGGCGATAGGGGTGAGGGCGACTTCGTTGTTCAAGATGTTTCCTTCAAAGTCAAGCAGGGACAGACCGTCGCCATCGTCGGGCAGACAGGCGCAGGCAAGACCTCGCTCGTCAAGCTGATCAACCGCACCTACGACGTCACTTCGGGAAAGGTTCTCGTGGACGGCGTGGATGTTCGCGAATGGAATCTGGCTTCGCTGCGTTCGCAAATTTCGATCATCGAGCAGGACATCTTTTTGTTCTCGCGCTCGCTCAGTGACAACATCGCCTTCGGCAAACCGAATGCGGACAAGGACGAAATCATCTCGGCATCCAAAGCGGCACAAGCGGACGATTTTATCCATGACTTCGATCAAGGCTACGACACCGTCGTTGGCGAACGCGGTGTGACCCTCTCAGGCGGACAACGCCAGCGCATTGCCCTCGCCCGCGCCTTCCTCACTGACCCGCGTATCCTCGTGCTGGATGACTCCACCTCCGCGATTGACTCCGCCACCGAGGACAAAATCCAGCGCGCCATCTCCAACGCCGCCCGCGGACGCACGACCTTCATCATCACCCACCGCCTGTCACAGATCCGCTGGGCTGATTTGATCATCGTCTTCCGTAAGGGACGCATCGCCGCCATCGGCACGCATGATGAGTTGATGAAAACCTCCGAAGCATATTCGAGGATTTTCAAGGAATAATGACTTCCGCCCTGAGCGGAGTGACGAATGCTCTTTGAGGAACGAAGTCGAAGGGCAGCTTGATAGGAAAATAATGTATCTTGAAAACCTGTCCTTCGACTGCGCCGCAAATTACACGCGGCTCCGCTCAGGACGTAGAACCAATCGTAAATCTAAAATCGGAAATCAAAAATAACCATGGGCTTCTTCGCTGGACTTAACGACGAAAAATACGACCGTCAATATACCGACCGTGAACTGACGCGGCGGATTCTTGGATTCTTCAAATCGCAGGTGCGCGGACTGGTCTTCGCCTCTGGCATCGTCATCATCCTTGCCTTCATCGGGGCAGCGCTGCCAGTGGTGGTCAGCCGCATGATCGATATGCTTGGGGAACAGCCGACGCTACCAGCCATCGCAACGGTTGGCGGAATCCTGATGGGGGTGGGAGTCGGCTTGTGGGGACTGAACTGGCTGAGGCGGAGTCTGATCGTCCGCGCGGTGGGAGATGTTGTCCTCGACCTGCGCGCCCGCGCCTTTCGCGCCGCCGCCGAGCATGATCTCTCGTTCTACGACCAGTTCTCTTCGGGGAGAATCGTCTCGCGCATCACGTCCGACACCAACGAGTTCGGTCAACTGATCGTCATCATCACCGACGTGGTTTCGCAAATCGTCCAAGCCGTGATTCTCGGCGTGGTCTTGTTCCGCACAGACCTGAAACTCTCGCTGTTATTGCTGATCTTCATGCCTGTCATCTTCGCCGTCGCGGCGGGATTCCGCGCGCTGGCTCGTCAGGTGACCAAACGCGGGATGAAAGCCATGTCCGACGTCAACGCCGCCATCAAGGAGACCATCAGCGGCATTTCGATTGCGAAGAACTTTCGACAGGAGGAAAGCATCTTCCTCTCGTTCGACGAGTCGAACCAGCAGTCGTACAGGGTCAACATTCGGCGCGGGTTCGTGCTCTCGCTGGTCTTCCCAACGCTCAACGCGCTGGCAGGCATCTTCGTCGGCATCCTCATCTACGTCGGCGGGATGAGCGCCAAACAGGGACTGGTCAGCATCGGCGCGTGGTATCTCTTCATCATGAGCCTCGACCAGTTCTTCTTCCCCGTCCTCAACCTGACCTCGTTCTGGGCGCAGATTCAAGGCGGGCTTTCGGCGGCGGAGCGTGTCTTCGCCTTGATCGACGCCGACCCGAACGTGATCCAGACCGAAAAGCAGGATGTGCCGCGCCTCAAAGGGGAGGTATGCTTCGAGGATTTTTATTTCCACTACACCGACAACGAGCCGATTCTGCGGGACTTCAACCTGTGTATTCAGCCTGCGGAGACTCTTGCTCTCGTCGGGCACACGGGCGCGGGCAAGTCGTCAATAGCCAAGTTAATTGCGAGATTCTACGAATTCCAGGGCGGACGGCTGCTCATCGACGGGCGCGACATCCGCACCTTTGACCTGGTCCAATACCGCCGCCAACTTGGAATTGTTTCGCAGGTCCCGTTCCTTTTCTCAGGGACGGTTGCGGACAACATCCGCTACGCGATGCCTGGCGTGCCCGAAGCCGAGATGCTGAAACTGGCGCGGAAGATTGGCGACGGCGAATGGCTGGAAACCCTGCCCGACGGCTTGCGGACCAGCGTGGGCGAACGCGGCAACCGCCTCTCGATGGGACAACGTCAACTGGTGGCGTTGATGCGCGTGCTGGTGCAAAACCCCGCCATCTTCATCCTCGACGAAGCCACCGCCAGCATTGACCCGTTCACCGAATGGCAAATCCAGCAGGCATTGAACCTGATCCTCAAAAATACCACCAGCATTTTGATCGCTCATCGCCTGTCCACCGTGAAAGCTGCGGACAGAATCGTCGTCATGCAAAAAGGCGCCATCATCGAACAGGGAAGTCACGATGGGCTGTTGGGGCAAGGCGGTCACTATGCCGAGTTGTACAACACGTATTTCCGTCATCAGAGTTTGTCTTATGTGGAGGAGGGGGGGAGAAGGATGAAGGGGGAGGGATGAAGGGCAGGGCGCTTGTCGGTTTGTTGGCGTTTTAGCAAGTACGGCGTATAATTCGCCCGTAGTTCGTTATGTTAATCTGTATGAGCGAATTAAATTTAGCGGTGGAAAAATAAACAAAAATGGCTCTCCAATAAATTGCGATTGAAAATCCAGATCAGATACTTCTTGAAGGAGGCATACATGGATCCCCAAAAGGTTACTGGCTTAAACATTTCTAATGATGAACTAGACCAAGCCACAAAGCGTTTGGCATTTTTCTCGCCAACTGGAAGCGGGGAGTATGTATCTGAGCTTTACAGTTTCTTCGCTGAGCAAGCATTATCCAGTTTTAAGCCTGGCAGGTACACTGGAGTCCAAATCTTTAGGAGACTTCATGAATTATTGGGGATGAAAGTTGCATACGACGAGCTTTTATCTGGACTGGGAAACCTAGTAAAATCCAAACGAGTACATTGTGACAAAGTTAAGGTAGATGACCCTGGCGGAACGTTTTCAATCGAACCAGAACTCCATGATAACGCAAGTAGACGTATTGTAAATCAAGGCAAGTTTGAAGAACAAGTTATGGAAAAATGGAGGCAAGAAGTATCGGATTTGTATCCTGAACTTACTGACCGCGAGTTTCGGGACTTACAGGTTGACCTGAGAGAATTTATATATCGGTTAGTTTCTCTTAGTAGCGCGGAGAGTGTTCTTCTTTATTATTCAGGAGATGCTCCCCTCTCAAGAATTGTGGAATCTTTGGATATAGATGAGATTGATAAAGCACTATCGCATACTTCTCAAAAAATAAGGCTGATACGGAATGAAATGCTACCAGCGTTCTTTAGATCTGCAGATGAAGATAGAAAGAAATTTATAGATGGTCTATTGCAGTCTACTTTTATCCTGCACATGATTCAGCTTGATCCAAAATGCTCTGAGTTGATCAATTTGGAAACTCGCGGCGGTAATCTTTATCTAGACACAAATTTTCTGTTTAGACTTTTTGGCTTGCACAGCCCAGAATTATTCTTTGCGACGAACGAATTACTAAAGCTTTCAAAAAAGCTAAAATTCTCTTTTTTTATAACACCCGATACACGCCGTGAATACATGGCTGCGTTGCAAGAAAATCTCAGACAGTTAAGACAAGCTCCTGTACTGCCTGTCGATATGCTCAAAACATTAGTTGGTCTTTCTGATGACGATGACCCCATTATCGCATACTACAACAAGATACTTGAAAAAGGGAGGGAGGCAGGGCAAAATGTTTACATAGACCCTTCAGTCTATTATGAATATTTTGCACAAATCGATTCCTTCCTAGATAATTATGGAATCAAGATTAGCGATCAGAATTGCAATCTGATCAAATCAGATAAAAACCGATTAGATACCGAAATAAGGTATTTGAAACAAATCGCTGCTGAAATAAAATTTGACACATACTACCCAGAATATGAATTGAGCGAGCATATAGCAAACCATGATGCGTTTCATCGTTTGCTTATTCTTAGCTTGCGTGGAGAAAATGATGGGGGTAATTTCTTAGATGTGCCGTACTGGTTTCTTACTTGCGACACAAAGCTTCCTAAGTATGATCGAGTTAGAAGAAAAACTGAACATATTAAAACTCCATTTTGTGTTCTTGCAGGCTATTGGATGCAAACGATAAGGCCATTTGAGCCTCGCGTTTCATCACAGGCTTTAGTTGGGAGTATGTCTTCGCCATTGTTAAGAGCTTATAAACCAGTTCCGAATCACATAGTCAGAGAAGTAGCTAGCCGCATCTATATGTTTAAAGGTTACAACGAGACGATTGGTAAAATGGCAATGAGAAGGCAGTTCTTATTGAAGTACTACAACGCTAGTGTGACTGAAAGAGAAGAGCTGATTCAGAGTCCTTTAATGGATTTTGCTGAGACGAAGGAAAAAGAGGCTAAAGCTATTGCCGAACAATTAGAACTTGAGAGAGTTGAAAAACAACAGGAAAAGAAAAAACGAGAGGACGCTGAAAAACAGCTGAAAGCAAATGAGAATAAGATAGGAGAGCTAAAGAATAATCTAGAAAAAACAGAAACAGAAAAAAGTAATTTAAACGACCGAGTAGTAAAACTCGAAAAATCTGTTAATTTATTAGAAACCAATTTAGCAAATTCTGATAAACAGAGCAAAGCTGTAGTTAAGAGTCTTCGATCAAAGTTATACTTTATTTTTGGATTAACTGTTACATTCATTGCAGCTGAGGCCGTTGCTGTACCATTGTTAAAAGGAGGACTTTGGTGGCTTATAGTTTCGGGGGTTCTTTCGGTCTTTTTCATTCTTTCGTTATTCATTTTCAAGCCGTGGCAAAAGAACAACCTCGGTAGATTATATACATTTGGGTTTCCATTGTTGATAGCCTTCTCAATTGCTTTACCGTTTGGTAAGGAGACAACAATGCTAGAGGTTTTAGGCAATGTCGGGGATTTTGGAGGTTATCTCGGTCTTGCGTTATACGTCTTGTTTGGAAAAGAATAATTAACACTTCAGCGTGCGATCCACTTCGCGACAGCCCTACTTCCAAGTAGACTCCATGCCTGCCCAGCATTGGTTGTCGACGACCGTAGGGAGTGTCGAGACACACAGTCCGCTGATGGGGAGGGTTGGTCGGCGGCATACAGGGCAGTGAGCGCAAAGTGCCAGTCTGCAAGGAAAAGACTGCGTAATTTACAAAAACTCCCGTCAGTGTTCCTGACGGGAGTTTTTGATTAATATGATTGGTGCTATACTATTTTTGACTTTTATGCAGTCGAAACCCGCCCGTCCCCACACATCGCCGGCAGTTAATTTCCTCATAGTCTTTGAGCCTTGATACAGCGTAACGACTATGAATCGCCAAAAGCTTATTCGTCGCCTGCTTTATCTCCGCATGGGTTGCAAACAGACATATTGACGATATGAGGCAGAATATGGAAAACCTGACTGGAAAGCAGTTTGGCTCTTATCAAATCGTCGCCCCTTTGGGTGAAGGGGGCATGGCGGCAGTCTACAAGGCATATCAACCCGCAATGGAGCGATATGTGGCGCTCAAAGTATTGCCCCGCCACTTTGCCGACGCCCCCCAATTTGTTGCCCGCTTTCAACGAGAAGCAAAACTTCTGGCGCAGCTTCAGCATCCACATATTCTGCCCGTGTTCGACTACGGTCAAACCGAAGGCTACGCCTATATCGTTATGCCCCTTATCCAGAGCGGCACGTTGACGGATTTATTAAATGGACAACCATTGCCGCTTCTTCGTATCCGTCAGATTATTGTCCAGGTTGGCGGCGCCTTGAATTATGCCCATGCGCACAGCTTGATTCATCGCGATGTAAAACCCAGTAATGTGCTGATCGATGAAAGTGGCAACTGCCTGCTCACAGACTTCGGGTTGGCGCGAATGGTGGAAGACTCTGTGAACCTGACGGCTTCAGGGGCGATTATGGGCACACCGGCCTATATGTCCCCCGAACAGGGTTCAGGTCAGAAAGTTGACGCACGAAGCGATATCTACTCCCTTGGAGTCATACTGTACGAGATGGCTACAGGCCGCGTACCGTATAAGGCGGAAACGCCCATTGCCGTTATCTTCAAGCATATTCAAGACCCCTTGCCGTCTGCGCGATCAATCAACCCTGAACTTCCCGAACCGGTTGAACTGGTCATCTTGAAGGCCCTTTCCAAGAGTGTGGAAGACCGTTATCAAACGGCGGGTGATATGGTGCGAGCTATCCAGGAGGCTATTCCAGATAGTCTGACAGTTTCCACCGAAGTAGTTACACACAAAGCCACAATTGCCAAAGCCAAGATATTACCGCCCAGACGAATATCAGCCTGGGTATGGAGAATATTAGTCACGGCCATTGTGTTGGCAGTGGGTGCGATTTCAGTCAACTTATGGGCGCAGTTTCCCAGAGCCGTTCCTTTGACTTCAACTGTCGCTTTTCCCTCTGCCATACCCACAAAGCCAAAGCCGACCGCTACTCCGATTCCGCCGACGCCAACAATTGTCCCACCTGCTGTATTGACCGAATATTTGGAAAACGTCCGCATTACCAGTGTTGACACTTTCGACACTGGCGATGATTGGAATTTATCCGCAGGCAGGCTTACAGACGGTACGTTGGAACTCATTGGCAAAAATTGGAATAGCGTAACTCATAAAGGCACATTTACGGAAGGCACCGGCATTCTTGTGAATTTTAAATACACTCAGGGGGCTGATTTTGAGTTGTACTTCGAAAATGGACAATGGCAAACCGACTCTTATAAGCGATTTGGTGTGTATTTGACTTTGGGTTATGCGACATCGAACCGCTGGAATGGCAAAAATTTGACGGGGAATTATCTTCGCGGAAATTTTTACCCTGCGCCTGATACATTGTATTCGCTATTAATGGTGCTTGGAAAAAATGGCGATTTTTTTGCGATTATGTGGGACCCATCAAATCCCAAAAAAATCATATACGATAGACAGAAAATAGAGACATGGAAAGGCTTGTCCTGGACGTTTCATATGGGAGCAGATAAAGGCACAATTTTGTTTGATGATTTTATACGAATGGAATTCGACAAATTGAAATAAGGTCAAAGACTCTTCCCTAAAAATGAGTCTTGCAAATTACGCCAGCCAATAAAGCGTTCTCAGAATGTCACCCAGATACCGTGAAAAATCGTCCCTTTTTCACTGCTCTGTCTAAACAGCACGACGTTCTCCCGTATAAAATGACGGCACGCCATCTTCTGGGTACAGGTGAGTATCCTGTTCCAAAGCAGAGTCCGCACCTGCCCAGGGTCACAGTCCGCTGCGTTAGTCCCCTAAGCAGAGCGATCGGGAGCGGGGAGGGGCAAGCAGTCCGTCTCGAAAAAAAGAACATGGAGAAAACAAAAATATGATTGACCAAATTGAAAATTTTATGAACGGACTTACAGATATGGATTGGGGTTGGTGGCCTGTTTTGTCCTTGCGCCCGGCGAAAGACAAGGATATTGACAATGTTGTCCTGTTGAAATTATCCCTGATCTTTGGCTCGTCCATTGGGATATTCTTTTTGTTGATTGTTTTTTTGACGACAGGCGTAATGACATGGGGCATTTTTTTGTTTTGTATTCTTTTGGGGTGGCTGCTTTTCTTTGTGGTCTATAAAGTTACATTCGTTTATTTTTGGAATCGTCGAGCGAGACGAATTCGGGGTGAATGACAGATATAAAAGATGATCTTCAAAACCCCCAGTCCAATATTTTCAAGTTGTCTACTCTCAAATAGAGTCCATGCCAACCCGGGGTTGGTTGTCGATAACCGCAGGGAGTGTCGAGGCGCATAGTCCGCTGTGTTAATTCCCGTGGGAGCGGAATGGGCTGGGTGCTTTGTAATTTGCCAGAAAGGATTATTGTCAAATGACAAGGATTTCTTCAAACTTCGTATTCATAATAATTTGCCTGCAAATGGTCTGTTTGTCTGCATGTGGTCAGGGTGCCCAAAAGCAAGCTGTCAAACAGTCAATTCCTGATGAAATTAATGTGTATGAGGGGTACTACTATGGCGGGGGAAATGTATCCTCATTTGTGCCATGTGAATCGAATGAAAAGCCAGGTCGAGGAAAAGGTTATTGGCTTGCCACCAACGACCAATTTGACGAAATGTACCAGGAAGAATCGACAAGGATGATGCAGGCAGCCATAGGGACCCTTGGCCCAGGTATGGATGGAGGGTTATATATAAAATTCAAGGGAATAGCCTCGCCGTCCCTCGATACTGCGTCCGGTGAAGGGTACGGGTATTTAAACCAATATCGACAACAAATTACGGTTACCGAGGCAATCCAGATGAAATATTTCATAGTGCCTTATGATGCTGATCTGTGCAAAGCGAAGTAATGGGACAGAGGAAATGGTGAGTTCCGCCTGCCCAGGGTTGGTTTCCGACGACCGTAGGGGTGTCGAGACACACAGTCCGCTGATGGGGAGGGTTGGTCGGCGGTATACAGCGCGGTGAGCGCAAAGTGCCAGTCTGCAAGGAAAAATCAGCGGCGTAAAAGTGCAAGTCTAAATACAAACAAACATGACTCACCCCTAAATTAAGTTTTCTCGGGTGAGTTTGTTTTTAAAGGCATTTGGGACGCTGATTCATGCTGAAAACGCGGATTTTTCTTCCCGGTCAGCGAAAATCAGCGTTCATCTGCGTCCAGATTAAATTCGGGGTTAATCATGTTTTATTGTCCATGCTCAACACTCCCGCAAAATTGGGTTTATACTTTGTTCAGGCACACCCGCATTACTGTCCGCTGCCCCGCTGAGAGCGTACGGGCTTGCATAATCCTTTAGCCCGCCAGAGGAAAGAAACCGAATCCCAAATACTTTAATGAGGTCAAAAAGATGAAACCAGCGAAGACGATTTTGGAAGTATTGGAAAGTCATCGAGGGCAACGGCATATCATCGTATTACATGAATATCCCGACCCTGACGCCATCGCAGTTGGTTACGCTCACCGAATGATCAGCGCCGCGTTTGATATCGAGGCGGATATTCTTTATAGCGGGACAATCAGCCATCCACAGAATATCGCGTTGATACGGGCATTGGATTACAAATTGATGCCGTATGAAGAGGGTTTCGATTTTAGCCACTATGATGCGGCAATCTATGTCGACCATCAGGGAGGCACCGTAAGCGAAATTGCCAATCAACTGAATACCGCAGGAGTGAATCTGCTTATTGTGGTTGATCATCATGAAGATCAAAATCTATATGAAGCCGAGTTCAAGGATATTCGCCAAACAGGCTCAACAGCGACGATTTATGTAGACTATCTTAAACATGGTTTGCTCAAACTGGAAACATCCAATAAGAATCAAGTTGTGATGGCGACAGCGCTTATGCATGGAATAATGACAGATACAGGCTCCTTTATCCGTGCAGCCGAAGAAGATTTACAGGCGGCAGCATATCTGAGTAATTACCGGGATGCTGAATTGTTGAATTTGATAATGAGTCAATTCCGTACCAAGCAAGTGATGGACATTATCCATCGGGCTCTGGAAAATCGAGTGAATGTGGAGAGCTTCTCAATTTCAGGTGTTGGATATCTGCGTGCTGAAGACCGGGATGCCATCCCCGAGGCAGTTGACTTTCTACTGACTGAGGAAAATGTTCATACAGCGATTGTTTACGGAATTGTCCGCAATGACGCTCTCGAAGAAACCCTTGTCGGTTCATTAAGAACTGACAAGTACACTTTAAACCCGGATGAATTTATAAAGGAGGCCCTGGGAAAGGATTCTTCCGGTCATTATTTTGGAGGTGGAAAACTATCTGCTGGAGGTTTTGCCATTCCCGTTGGTTTTCTCTCGGGAGACCATCAAAAAGAATTCAGCCAGTTAAAATGGAATGTCTATGATAAACAAATAAAGGCAAAACTGTTTGCCAGGATTGGCGTCGACCCCAAATTGTTTATTGACGAGGAAACACATTAATGTCTCCAGATTTGCAGCAGACTGCAGGATGCTTGCGGTATTTCCGTTCTCAGGTGGAGTCCGCCCCCAACTGGAGTTGGTTGTCGAGCCTGACGAGACACACAATCTGCTGCGTTAGTCTCCGACACTTACACACACTGCATGTATTGCACACCTGCCCTGACGGGCGGTGCCAGGGGGGTGCGGGTGAGTGGAGCGGGGGGAGCAGCGAGGGTTGGGCGGCAGTGAGTATTCCGTCATTTGAATCTCCAAATTAATAAAGAGAGACATTATGAAAAAAACATCCAGTGTCCCCATTGTTTTATCCAGTTTGATCGCGACATTGGCAATCATCGTTGCAGGGCTGGGGGTCTTCTGGCAAGGCGAAGGGCCAAAATCCGAATTTCGCACCCTGCGTGGTGAAACGGTAACAATACAGGGACATGGACTGTATCAATATGAAACGGTCTCCATAGCGGCACAGGCAATAGCCCAGGATGTCGTTACACTATTTGTGGGGATTCCGTTGTTACTTGTCTCCATGACGCTTTTCAAAAAAGGTGGGTTGCGGGGCAGATTGTTTCTATCAGGTACGCTGGCATACTTCCTGTATACCTACGCCTCTTTTGCCTTTGGCGCGTCATATAACATCTTGTTTTTGGTATATGTAAGTTTATTCTCGCTTAGTCTATTTGCGTTTATCTTTGCGCTCATGGAAATAGACATTCCAACTTTGCCAGAGCATTTTTCATCGGATTTGCCTCGCTGCACAATCGCTGTCTTCCTGTTTATCGTGGGCGGCTTCCTGTTATTAGCATGGTTGGGGCGCATCGTACCAGCGTTACTCGCAAATCAGCCGCCGCCTGGGTTGGAAGCGTATACGACTCTGGTTATTCAAGCATTGGATTTGGGGGTGGTCATGCCGACAGCCTTTCTGGCGGGCTTCCTGCTTTGGGGAAAAAACGCATGGGGCTACCTGCTTTCTTCGGTCGTTCTGATCAAGGGAGTCACATTAGCGCTTGCGGTTTCAGCAATGGCGGTGAATATGATCTTATCTGGGGTGCAAGTCAGCATCGGGGAATTAATAATGTTCCCAACCATCGCCATAGTCAGCGGCGGATTGACGGTTATACTATTGAAAAATGTCAGTGATTCAGGTGACAAGAATTGAGAAGCGAAACCGCCGCCAATCAAAGCGCACAGTGGGTTGTGTGCGCGGTTGGCAAGCATTTTTCTATCCCCAGGCAGAGTCCACGTCCGCCCACCTGTGTTGCTTTGCGAACGCAAACCGTTGAGCGGTTAATCCACAATCAAATATGGGAGTTGTTATGAAGCTAAACAGTTTGCATCTCAAAATTATTGCGTTGGTGCTGATGTTCACAGAACACTTCGGCAAATACCTGGGTGAACTTTTGCCTCCAAACGCCCCGCAGTACCTTCGATATGCTGGACGCATCGTCCTCCCGATTTTCTTCTTTCTTGTCGTGGAAAGTTATTTCAAAACAAGGGATCGCCGCCGCTATATTATTCGATTGTATCTATGGGCGTTTATTATGCAGGTTGGGAATTTCCTCGTTAGCAAAATTGTCGAGACTGCCTACCAGCCCGAAGATTTTTTTGAAATAGGTCAAAACATATTTTTGTCGATTGCCCTTGGCGTGAGCATGATTGCCGCAATCGAATGGGGACGCGCACAAATCGGATATAAAAAATGGGTTGGATTTATCCTGGGAGGGCTTTTTGCTCTTGCCAGCCCTTTGGGTGAAGCAGATCATACCGGGCTTGCCCTATTCCTCGTCTTTTATTTTTTCTACAACAGGAAGCCCGCCTTGTATTTTGCCTATGTGGGTTTATGTTTTCTGTTTTTCGTGAAGGCGGTCCTTCGTATGGACTTTTTCGACCACGAGTACGAATGGATGAAGATTGCTGCTTTACCATTTATCATGCTCTATAATGGCGAACGTGGTCCTTATGGTCTAAAGTATTTGTTCTACGCCTTCTATCCTTTGCATATTTGGATTTTATATTTCATCAGGTTTGCAACTGGCTTGAATAAACTCTAGAACACCGCCCAACAAGGCTGCAAAGGATTTCCACGATGGAACTGAAAACATTGGATGCTCCTGGTTACGAGAATAAAAAAGTCCCCAACACGTTCGTCGTCCAACCAAAGTCAACGGGACATTTGGGAATCATTCTACCGGGTTATCGTCACTCCGCGGATATGGCTGACTTGCATTATGTGGGTCGTATTTTGATGGGACAGGGTGCGGACCTGCTCCGGGTGGAATACCGCTACTATGAAACTGATTATCTTAGCCAGTCTGAAAACGATCAAAACCAGCGGATTTCAGAGGATGTCTTTGCGGTCTGCAATGCCTGCCTTGCCCTTCGTCCGTACAACAAAATTACCCTGATCGGCAAATCTCTCGGGACAAGAGGGATGGGCTTTCTTTTGGGGGATGAGCGGTATCAGAAGGCAGACTGCGTCTGGTCCACTCCGCCGTTGACGACCGAATGGCTGCGTGTCCGAATCGAACAAGTCCGCCCGCGCTCGCTGTTTATCTTCGGCACGGCTGACGATTATTACAAGCCAGAGATTTTGCAGCACCTTGTCCAGGTCACAAATGGACGAGCCGTGGTGATTGAAGGAGCAACTCACGGGTTGGAAGTTCCTGAAAGCATTCCCAGGTCCTTGCAGGGACTTGGCCAAATTGTCCAGGGGCTTCAGGAGTTTTTGGGCAGCGGCTGAAAACGTACAGAATTGTTCCAACGAGGGGATTTGTGCCTGCCCGCTGTTAATATAGAGGGATAAATGGGTTATTGAACCCTTTGCAAGCGCAGGCGTATACTCCATTCACCAAATCAAATGGACAGGAATATTGGCATGGCGAATAAAGAAAAGGATCAAGTCCCGGTTTGCCCTTCCTGCGGTCAATCCGTCCCGTTAGGCTTCCTGCGCTTCAAAGTCAGCGACAAGGTCAAAATAGCGCTGATCTTGTTGGTCATTGGGTATTTCACCTTGAGCTTGCTTACGCTGGCTGTCATCTCGCCCCGTGACAGTGCGCTGGGAAAGAGGTGTCGCCGCTATGACTACATCCACAAGCCAGACTGGTGCAAGGATACCGAGTTCAAGTTGTCAGTGCGCCCCCTTAACGATAACCCCGCTCTTCAAACGTTTGTAGCTGGCGGTTTGGCGGCGGGTGTTTTACTTTTGTATTGGGACTGGCTGCAAAATCTTTATGAAGACTGGCAGAGAAAGCGGGGGAAATCAACACAGAAGGTCATGAAAACATACAAGTACACATGTCGAAATTGTGGAAAGCAATGGAATTAATTTGGGCAGCCCTGTAAAGGAAAACCAGGACATGGAATCGGAAGCCCTGATAAAGCTTACATCCCGACATCTCAAGCTTGATATGACCCCCGAGGAATACAAGGCATTATGGGATAAGTTCGCCATTCCGCAATTTATGACTTCGGGCGGGTTCCAGCTTCGTCCCTATATGAAGATCACTGAAGATTGGTATATGCACGAAGAGAATAAGATTGCACTGGAGTTTTGGAGACATATACCAAACTACATAACAGCCCGCTGTCCGCTTTGCGGGGAGGTTTTTACCGAGCGGATGGACACATACAGTCTGGAAGATTGGGGAACCAAATACGACTCATCCTTCTTTTTTGGCTGGCACCTGATCGACGAAGAGTCTGCGTCGTTTGAGCCTGTCCGCTGCGAGCATTTTCTGGGCGTGGAAGGCTTTATAAATTTCAACGGATTGGAACCTGTCGAACTTGATCCCTCCTATTACAGCGGTCCCGCAGAAGTTCCTTCGGTGATGGGAGTGTTTCTGCCTGATGACCCTGTCTCATATGCGGTTATGCATAGCCTGCCAATTTGCCGAGTTGAAAGTAACAAGTTTGTCCCTTGTTACTCATTGTTTATGGTTACATATTTTTCTGAGAATACACATATTGTCCGCGAACGGAATTGGAGAAACTACAACGAAAACATGGGACGGATTTCATCTTTAATGCTCGACCTGTCATCTTCACGAGATTATGATTTGCGTCGTTGGGTGGCTGATGGCAAGTTGTTGTGGCTTGACCTGGAACAGGATGACCTGCCGCTGAAATCGGATCCGCCCGAAGCTTTCCCCTACACCAATATTCAGGGCAGCCGTGCCAAAATCAAATATCGCGGTAAAAACCATCCAAAGGGGTATCGGGGCTTCTTTTAGTTGACTTCAAGGAATTTTCTGAAGAAGATGGAGAGGAATATGGAAACAACCTATATTTTGTATGCCGGAATAATTTGCCCTTCCTGTTTACAAACCGTGGAAACAGAGATCAAGATGGATGTCGGGCATACCCATCCACGATGCGAGTACACGATTGGCGACAAATGTGATTGGGGCCCTCACGCGTCAGTTGAGGATGGCGATATGGATATTGAGGGAACGAGTCGCTGCCCAGCCTGTGGCGATGATATTCCCGTCAAGGTCGTAATTCGCGGCGACATCATCACGGATGTGTTTTTCGACCCCGACAGAAATTTAAGCGATGGCATCCCGTCCCCATTTTATACTCATCAACCTGCGCAAGCCGTGCAAATCCCGCCGCAGGAGTCGGAGGAGCAGTCAGAACGTCGTCCCCTCTTCAACTTTGACCCCAATTGGTTGACTGACCGGCGCAAAAATGCGGTCGACCAACTGACCAAACTCGGTGTCGATATTTATGCCCCCAATCCGAGCGCCCAATATGATGAATTCAGAATCATGGTTCCTCATGAACTGCATCCCAAAAAGTATATGGAGATTGCTTTTCTCATGGCGCAACTGGTTGATGAGAATTTTCCCCCGTCTCCCGTTGAGTACGTGGATAGTTACCCGCACGGCGTCAAGTACCGCGTAAAACATGATGAATGAGTGGTTTTCATGATGTCTGGCATCGATGAAATCGAAAGTTTCCTCTTTCTTTACCTGGCTGGCGAATTCTCCATCAGGGACTTCGAGCAATGGATTTACTCCACGCCGCAGGCTGAAGATCGTTTGGGAAAGTCCGCCTATTTCGAGCTTGTTTCGTTCAACTTTTACCAGCCAACAGCAGATCATGAACTGTCCAAGTTAATCCGAAAGTATGTCAACCCAGCCAGATTTCACACATGGCAGGTTTGGAGGTCTCTAAAAAGTTTGCTCGACGGAACAGGCGACCCCGTTGCCGCCTTTATAGCTTTGCATAAGATGTCTTGCGATGGTTATGATTTTCTGGATAATATAAGAGTTCAATATTTGCTTGGAGTTGAGGACATCCCAACGCTCACGCAAAAGCATCTTTGGGACGAGAAGGTGTTTTTAAGTCTTAGAAATAAGCTTGACGGTCATATCCAACCTTTGAAAAATGAAATTGAAATGTTGCTGAACGCATTGGAGTTGGGTGAAATAGAGATTATTGGCGAGGGAGAGTATTCCATCAAGCCCGAACTGTCCCAACAATTGAAAAGAATAAGCGGGGAACAGGAAAACGGAGGGCAACCTGTTTCAACTAAAAGGGATGTCAAAATGGGAACATATAATACTTTGCAAACAAGCATAACCTGTCCACATTGCAAAACGCTCGTGGATGTGGAAATAGAAATGCGCTTCGGAAGTACACTCAGAATGGAAAAGTTCGTTATTGGAGATTACTACAGGTGGGTTTCGGGCAAGCCTGTTCAACATGGCGGACGCCCTGAGAAAGGCAATCTCGAAGGAGAGGGATATGCCGAGTGTACGCATTGTCGAAGAGATTTCTTCGTAAAAGTGACGATTCGTGAAGATAGAATAGAGAGCGTTGAGCCAGATACGGAAAAAGCCGCCTATATTCAGGAGGGAAATGTGGCTTCCACCCTGCTTACTCCCGAAAGTACGGAACTGCCTTCCACACCATCGGGATGGAAACTCAAGCCAGAAGTTCATGGAACAGGAATAATTACCTACAACGAAAAATGGGTACTTACTCCCAAAATCAGGGACTTATTGGAAAAACTTGTCAAATTTGGTGTGGACATCTTTTCGACAATTGACGGAGACGATTACACACTTCTAGCTCCACACGGACTTTCTCGTGAACAACAGGATGAAGTAGACCGTCTCATGAACAAGTTGGCGAAGGAAGTAAGGGGGAAGTTGAAGTATGTCGACTGGTATCCCCACGGGTGGAAATTTCGTATTTATCCTAAAAGCCGATAAGGTCACAATGCCAGAGAAGTTGGAGTCGGGTCATTTTCTTTTTCATTTTGTTTTTTTGGAGGAGGAATATGGATTTAAAATCCAGCAAACCATGGATGTTTCTGGGTGTGTTTATACCGCCTTGACAAGTAATTGTGTCATAAAAATTGTCGTACCTGATGGTCCAAACAGTTATCCCATAGGGACCATTCAACCGGTGGGAACAGCCTTGCAGGAAATAATCGAAAAAGGGTGCGGGCAACGGTCAATGTACATTTCGCATATTGCTCATTGTTTTGATGCCACTCTTGAATCGCCCAGCCACTGGGAATCATTTATACAAAAAAGGCCCCTGCCCATACTGGCTGAATACATTAAAAAATATTGTCGAAAAATGTTGCAGGGTGATTTCAGTCAATGGGTATTTTTGGAACAACGCATACAAGAATTGCTTGGCGAGTATAAGAATTGTGGATATAAAATCGTTGAATTAAATGGGAAACTTGGCTTAACTTATAACAGGACTCCCATGTTGGAACCAATCTATTCTTCAGTGGAAATCACCAATGATTATTCTCATGAATACACATTGGATGACTACAAGGATGATCCTTCAATTATCGGTGTCGGTGAATACAACTTCCCGATCGCCATTGCGGACGGAAAATATGGGCTGTTAATGCAAAGCGAAGTCTGGCTGGGCTTCGATTATCGGCGGATAATAAAGCTAACCCTTTGTCATTATCTTTGCCAGAGAGAGGACGGTGTTTTCGTTCTATATGACATGGTAGATCGTTTGAAGCCGCTTGCGATCTTTACGTTGTCTGGCGAGTTGTGTTTGGAAAAAATTCTACAAATCCTAAAAGCGGACTTTCCAGCGGCATACGCCGAGCTTGATAAAAGATTACATTTTAGGGACGGCAGGTATATTTCCGAGTACCGCCGCTACAGCGGAACCGAATACTTTAGCCATATTCATGATTTTGACATTGCCACCGTGGAAGTGGTAATTCGAGATGATTTTTCCGTGTCTCCATGTTAATATGTGAAGATGTGCCGGGCGAGCCAACAATGAACAATCATCCTCAAAAAACAATGGACAACTGCGTGGTTCTCGAACATTCGGAACAAATGGGGAGTCGCGTCCACCTCCGAAAGGTTTTTGACGCATTTAACAATCGCCAGGTCGAATTCAACTGGCTGATAACCGATTTTGAATGTGCTTCGTATCCACCAGAATTTCAGTCGCAAGTGGGACGACCCCGCGCCCTTTGGTTCTCTGGCAGGGAACTGACAAGGATTATCGAACAAAATGATATTCAATTCGTCTGGGCGGTTTTGTCTGGGTTCCCCCAGCATGTAACCCTTGACCCTAATCATCTGGAAGTGGAACCGTATGCAAATGGCAACAAAAGCATTTGGGTGGTGGATGCAAATATACAACATCCATTGGCTGAGATTGAGCTTGTCTGCTGGGATGCCAGTGTAATACTTTTACGTACCCGTGATGCGGACCTGACAAGACGTTTCAATGGCTTCTTTGCCGAAGCAGTTTTTTTGGACAAATATAATCAAATGAAGATGCAGAACGCTGATGGAGGCATGGACAACGTTCCCTCCAGACGTTATCGAATTCAGTGTGCTGACTGCAAAAAAGTATTTATCTGGCAGCAGGCTTACTGGCAGAGCAGGACGCCTGGCTCGCAGGATGCCGCTGGATATGACTATGTATGCCGCGCCTTTTGTCCGCATTGCGGTGCCATTGTCTGTGATGGCACAATATCGAACTGGAAATGGCATGGCGAGAATCAACTATTAAATGCGTATAAAGAATTGCCTCCCACGCTTCCTCCTGATCTCGAATGGCTTCCAGACGATGAAAGAGGAGTGGAATTTATGAAGGAGTTCCATGAGAAGTGGGGCAAAAGGCAACTTCCAAATAATTTGTGGGTGCCTGTATCGAAACATCATTTGGACTTATCCGTGGTGGGGGATTTTAAAGAAATACCTTTCCAAGCCAGCAAAGCGCGTCCGCTAAAAGCTTTTCTTGCCGAGTTGTGGAAATCCCTTGTGCAACCTCGAACTTCCACACGCAGGAGTCCCGCAGATTCGGTGGCGAGTGCAGCCAACCCTCCGAATGACGGGGGCGAAATTAAAACACGTGAGGCGTATTTTCATGAAGATGATTACTGCCAGATTGAAATTTTGCCAGCCTCGAACTGGGACTATTGTTTATCCCAGCTGCAAAAAATCGGCAAATTTTCTGCAGAGCATTTTGACGGACTCGGCTGGACAGACATGCAGCTTCGGGGTGAAAGCCCACAGCAGATGAAAAGCCTAAACATCAACGCAAAAGACCTGACATCCAGTTTGAGTCAAATCCTCGTCCCTTTTGACAGGGTGCTTACAGGTTATTCATCACTTCGTGAAGAAGCGGAAGACACAATGGCTTTTGGCTCTGAAACATCAGGCATAATTTTTGTGGAATATGATTCAAACGATATTGTTGAAGCGATTTGGCTGGATTTTGGAATAGCATCCCGGGAAGATAAGCAGCTTGCGCTGACAGTGTTACAACATCTTGGGCGCATGAGCGAGTTGATTCTTGTAGACTGGCATTTGGGAAAAATAATCAAGTTGTCAGACCACGAGGAATTAATGTCATATTTTGCTTTATGAAAAAGCAAGGAAGGAAATGCATGGTCTGGGATGAATATTGCAATCAATATCTAACGGCTATGGAATTAGCCAAAAGCAACCTCCCTAAAGAGGATATTGAGCACTGGAATTTTTGGGGTTGGAGTATTTGGGTTGCCGAGTTCTTCACGCCTGGTTACTTTCAAAACTTGCAGGAATCGAAGTCGGAAATCATACCCAACTTTGGAAACATGGCGGCTCAAGAGACTCGATGGTTCGTCGACGCCCTAAAAGATAAACAGCGCAAATGGTTTGCCCTCTGCCTTATCGAACAGGCGGAATATCTGCCGGAAGTTTTATTCCCCGCATTGGTGGAGGCTGCCGTACGGGAAGATGATGCCAGCCTCAATGAGCATTTTGTCGGGGCTGCGTGTCGCTTTGGCAGCTGCAAGGTCGCGAAGGCGCTCTTCGACTATGTGGAACATGGAACCGATGTCGAATCCAGCCATGCCTTGTGCGCTGCCTACTGGGTGGGCAAGTATTCGACAAGCAAGGAAAGAATAAGCCTGCGCGCGCTCCTAAAAGATATTGCGCACGACTCGAAATATGCAGATGCCGTCCGTGACTAGGCCCGCCGATATTATGAAGAGACAACGCAATATTAACCATTGTCGTGTAGGCAAGATTGATTTCATCAACATATACAGCCTTGAAAAAGCTGAGTGACCTGCCTGCCAACTTTAGGGAACTCTGCGGTAAGATTGGCAACAACATCTCAATCGAAAAGGGCAAATTATGAGCGACTATAACCGCACTACACGGGAATGTCCCGTAAGTCAATTACAGCCTGACCTGCGACAGGCAATTAAGAACTATTTTCAGGAACAGAATCTGGGTGACCCCGCAACCGAAAGCCTGATGTGTTGCGAGACCGTCTCCACGCGGAAGAGTTCGGGTTGGCTGGGCTCCCTGATGAATGACAGTCAGGATGAAACCATCCACACGGGGATGCTGCTCACCTCCGAGTTGTTGATTTGGGCGCGGAAGGGGGATCGATCCGATACAGTTTTGACTGCCGCCAACTTGAAGGAAATCCAGGTCAAGATCCACGCCTCTCTTATTGACAGGGATCACGGCTTGGAAATCACCGGCTTCATCAGGGATGCCCAAAGCCGTGTCCGCGGATATGTCGGGTTGGGGGCGGAACCTGCTGCGCAGAAGTTTTGTGAGGAAGTCGAAAAGGCGGTTGCCAGCTCCAAGCCGCCAGCCCCAAAGCCATTTTCCAGGTGGTTTGGAGGGTGACAAGGCAGGCGGGCTGACGCAGAAGTCAACCCTGTGGGAAACATCATGCTCTGCCCATAAAACGGGAATGTCATCATTTTGAAATGTGCGAAATGTTGCCCGATAAATTGTTGATGATAGAATTATCGTCAATCAAGGCGGGAGATTTTACTGGTAGTTTTTCAACCCTTGAAAATGAATGGTATGGATGGCGGATAAAACAAGCTGCGCCTGTTGGGCGTGGCGCCAAATTTTCCACTCACAGGAGATCATTTAAACATGAACAGGGAAGAAGCTACACAGTTCGTTGTCAGGGAGTTGGGCAGGCATCATAATCGCAATGAAATCATCGTGGCGTTGTGCGAGCGAATGGGACTTGGTTGGAAGGAGGCGGAATGCCTGGTGCTGGAAGTGGAATCCCAGCACGGGCGCTCGATTGCCGCCCGCCAAAGTCCCATCATCATCGTTCTTGGCATTGGTTTGCTGGTGATTGGCATGGGGTGGTCCATCTACAACATGCTGTTTTTTGTTGACTATTTCAGCTCGCAGCACAATGCCCTTTCGATAGAAGGCGCGCTCGAAATAAGGACAATGTATTATCGAGCGGGGTCGCTGTTGGTGGGGATCGCAATGGTTGTCAGCGGCATCGTTGGAAGTTGGAAGACCATCTCGAAATTTTTCAATGATTGACCCTGGCGGGAATCCATATTTCGCAAGGCGAAGGAAAACTGTCCATGACCAATGCCCCGATTTTTCACATCGAAGACCCCGGTTATTCTGTGCGGAAGCTCTGCCATCCCGAAGACACGGAATCCCTGCAAAGGCTCTTTGAGCGGTGCGCCGACTATGTAATGATCGTCGAAGGGCAGGGCGTATCACCCTCCGCCGCACAGGAGACCTTCGAGGATATGCCGCCGGGCAGGTCGTTTGATGACAAGTTCGTCTTTGGCCTGCTGGACGGGAGCGGAAATATCGTCGGCGTGCTGGAGGGGATGTGGCATTATCCTGATGAAGCGACGTGGTGGATAGGACTATTCCTGTTGTCTCCGGATGTCCGCAGGCATGGATTGGGGCGAAAAGTCGTCGAGGGCTTTTTAAAGTATGTGCGTCGAAATCGAGGCAGGAGCGTCATGCTCGGTGTTGTGGAGGAGAATCAGGCGGCGTATGAATTCTGGCAAAGGCTGGGATTTGAATTTGTCCGCAAGACCGAGCCGCGTCCGTTTGGGAAAAAGACTCAATCCGTTTACGTGATGCGAAAGGTCTTGTAACAACAGTTAGCAAACCGCTCCATCGCCTTGAAAGGATAAAACATGAAATCTGTTTTGGAATACCGCGATGCCTCCAACCTCCCCGACGCTGCGGAGCGGGCGGACCACCTGCCAGAGTTGAAACAGGCGCTGGAGGCGATGGGCTTCAGGCATTTGGGCTATGTCGAAGAGCGGGTTCCGGGCGCATCCGCTCAGGGTGGGGCAATATTCATGGAGAAGGGGGATGCGGACTACGCCTCACGGCTCCTGGCAGACGGACACATCACGGAGGTCATGACCGACCCGTCCGGGATCGCCCTCGTCGAATTGGAGCGTTTCTTCGAAAGCGAATTGCTCCAGTTCCGCACTATCTTCGAGAACGGAGTCGTCGTCGAGACCAGCATCCGCCCGCAGCGGCTGCCCGAACATCGGGATATGCTCCAGCCGCTTCGGGATGCGCTCGAAGCGAAGCCCATCCAAAAATTCCTCAACTGGACGAGGGGGAATCCGCCGTGGGTGACGTCCCACCGCCCGGCGGCTGGCTACCACTTCGAGGCGGTGGACAATCCCACCCCGCGCGAGATATGGGAGCGGCATAAACAGCGCGTGGCAGACGTCGCCAAAAAACAGCGGGCGCGCATCCCGCCCCACAACTATATCCGACTCCTTTTTGCGATGGTCATGCGGAAGCGTCAGATCAGCCAATTCCAGGAGAAGTTTGCGTCGCGGGGAGAGATTGTTGTGGTTGCCATCCTCCTGCTCGTCCTCGCGCTGTTCTTTATTTTGGTTGGTGGCACATTCTTCGGCTATGAATTCGAGACATCGCGGGAAATCGGCATGGGCTTGGGTATCTCCACTTTTTTCATCGCTCTTTTGGGTGTCGCCTGGGGACAGAGGGTGACTCCGCTCATTGTCCGCTGGTTGCCCTTTCCGCGCTTGCAATCCCTGAGAGAGTTGCTCGACACTGTGAAATCTGCCAGCCCCGCCGGGGAAACGGTTTTCAGGCGGGAATTCGAGAATGACATGGAGGCAGCCAGCATCATGGCTGTGGTGGAGAATGTGATGCGGCTTAAACAGTTGTTGCAAAAAGAGGAAAAGTCCATTCTGCAACTTTGGACAAAGCGCTGGGGTAAGTCTCGCTCCAAAGATCCACAGAAAATATTGCGCGTGCATCAAAGATACGAACGACTGCTTCTTGCGGAATTAAAACTGCGCGGCTTGCCATCCCAGACCAAAACCGATTGGGGAAAATTTATCCTCAAGTGGATTACAGCGACGGTGATAGGCGTGACCATGGGATGGTTGTGGAAGCTGGTGGATGCCCCCACATATTTCAGTTCCGGGGCATTTGTCATTGGCATGCTCTTCAGTTGGATTGGGATTGCCGTTGTGGATGAGTTCTTCGGGTACATCATCTTCGTCGCCTTTTACATGAGCCGGCTTGACCATCCCTACGCCGTATGGGGTGGGATTGGCTTTGGGGTGGCGTTTGCGGTAATCTGGCACTTTTTCATCAGGAGGAGCAAGTTCAAGAAAGCGTTGCGAGCGGTGAAAAACCAGTATGATTTGTGAACAGGATGGTTGGTTAAATGCTGCCGAACATAACCCAGGAAGTTGAAAAGTTTTCCCTGTTCTTCGTGTTCATTCTGTGCGCTTTTGTATTGCCCGCCCTGCTGGCTCTCGCGCTTTCATTCCTGTTTTTTCTTGTGAGGGAATTTTTCATCGAACCGCTGGTTACCTCCTCCATGTGGCGCTGGGTCGCGCCGCAAACCGACTGGCTGATGACATCCGGGATTGTCGAATCCCGCGTGATCAGGAAAAGGAAGTGCTGGTATTACCTGGGGAAAGGGGGGAGGTTGTGGTTGAAAAACGGTGCGCCGTACTTGGAAATCCCGGTTTGGCACGCGCATGTCGAGGCGATCTATCTTGTGGACTCAAAGTCCCATGCCTTGCGACCTCCCCTGTCTTTTGGCGATGAATTCCTGTGCATGTTTCGGGACAAGGCGGAGGAACTGGCGGCGAAATATCCAGACGGCAGCCGTGTCACTGTCAGCTATGATCCTGCAAATCCCCAACGCGCCAGTTGGCTGTCTGGCGGGGAATTCGTTTAAAGTTTATGAAAGAGCTTTTTTGGGGTGAGGTAGTGGAATTTGGTTTTGCGCTGGCGGCATGGATGGGATGGAACCTATGTCGCCAGCGCAGTTGCGATGGAGCGTTATTCTTCTTCTGTGATGATGCTCAACTGACCACAAGCCGCGCCTGCCTCAACTTCCGCCTGGGTCGCGATGGCTACGGCGTAGTCGAAGCCGGCCTGTTCGAGTTGCTGTTGTATCTGTTCCATGTTTCCTCCTTTCATAAAAGGTTGGTTTGGGTAATGATGCCTGTCCCCATGTTGTTTTCGTCGCTGATACAGTTCGGGTTGATGGGACTCAGCTTTACAAAGTGCACCTTCGGATCGAACCAGCGCTGCAAAGCCTGAATGGAGAAATCATCTTCCCGAACCAGGGTCAGGTTGACGGTTGTTTTGAGGTCGCTTGCCGTGCGGACTTTCCCGATCTCTTCGAGCGACATCTTCCGCGGGTAGGGGATCAGCCAGTCGCGGTAGGATTCATCGAAGGAGTGGATGCTGAATTGCAGGGTGATGTTGTCCCGAATCCACGAGAAATCCGAACCCTTCACCCCGATGGTGCTGACGTAGTGATGGACGTTTGGAAATCTGCGGTTGACCTCTTCGATGGCTTCCCGCACAGCGCCCAGGTTCAGGAACGGCTCGCCCATGCGGGTGTAGTTGATCTTGAACTCCAGGCTTTTCGACGGGTCGAATTCGGGGTTCTGCCCGAGGATGAATTCGATCTGGCTGAGAATCTCATCGGAGCGCAGGTAGCGGCAGCGGGGCAGGCTGGCGGTGGCGCAGAACTTGCAGCCCACGGGACATCCGCTCATCACCGAAACGCCGATCATCCAGCGCTCCGCGCGGCTGCCAACATCGCCGCTGCGAAGGGCGTTTTGATTCCTGCCGATGGCGTCTTTTGTGTAGTAGGGAAGGAAGGTATCCGTCACTTCGATTGGATAGCCATCCCCGGTCTCCAGGGCATACACAATGCCGTTCGTAAATTGCTTTTCCTTGATCTTCCGTATGGACATGATTCCTCCGATTGTCTACCAGACCCGCTCCAGGTTTTCGTTCATGCCCACCTTGCGCCCCACCTTCGCCATGTCGATCCATTCACCGTGAATTTTCACCCGCACCACGTCCGCGGTGAAATCGGTGGTCGTGCCGTTGCCGTTGCTAAAGAGATACGAACCGACGGCGTAAATATCCACTGGCACTTCCAGCTTTTCGAACTTGCGGATTTTTTCTGGATTGAATCCGCCCGAGACGACGATTTTTACTCTGCGACAAAATTCCCGCGCCCGCTCCTTCCACGCCTCGGGCAGGGTCCAGTTTTCCCAGGCATGGTCCAACCCCTGGCGGACGTTGAACACAAGCCTCGGGTTGACTCCCAGGTCGAGGGCAGGGTCACCCAGCGGCTGGACGGAAACATCGCGCAGGCTTCCGCTTGTGTCCAGCCGCACGCCGTACAAGCGATATTTCTTCGCCTCTTCCTTATCCCCTTCATCCACCAACTCGCGGTATCTGGCAAACATCTTTTCCAGCACACGCAGCGAATCGCGGACGGAGTCATTGTTGAAATCCACCAGCGCGATGCGCGGAATTTGGGCGGGCAGGATGCGCGAGAACGCCATCATTGCTTCGGCGGTGTCGCCGAGGAAGGACGCAATCGCGGCATGAGCCACTGTCCCGCCGCCCGCGCCACCCCACCAGTCGCCCTGCGCATCGGTCGAGACAAAGGCGCCGACATCGTGGGCATGGTCGCGGTTAAAACGCTGCAGGGCAATGTTGTAGGCGTAGCCATCCGCCGCCTGGACTTCATGCAGGTCGAAGCGGGCGGGGAAGAACAAAACAGGCTTGCCCTTCGACGCCACAAAGGTTTCATACACATTGGTCGCCACGCGGCTGGAGCGGGTGAGGATTCCCAGGGTGGGCGTTTCGAGCAGCGCGAAGTTGCGATAGCGTCCGCGCACTTTGATTACGGGTTGGATGTTCTTGGGATCGCCGTCATATTTGACAGTGGACCCATCCTGCACCGCCCAGACTTCGAGCTTGTCCGAGGTGTCGATGAATTTATCGCCTTCGAAATATCCCGTGCAGTGTCTGAGCATTTCGAGCGCCTTGTCCACGCCGACGACGGTGGTCTTGCCCATGCGGCGGGTAAACCACTGCATCTCCACCTCGATGTCGCCGACGGCAATTTGTTCTGGCGAAATCCCCTGCGGCAGGTTGTGATTCTCCCCCGAATAGGTATATCCTTCCTGCGCGAGCACGGTCAACATGCGGTTGATGTTCTCGAAGTATTTATCCGAATACCATCCGCGCCTCATGCGTTCGATGTCGAGCTTGAAGGTTTCGTTCGTCAGTCGCTTGCCGTCAAATATGGACATGGTTCCTCATTTACCAATTACGAATTACCGACTACCCCAACACATCGGTTGACTTGATGATCTTCATTCCCGCCTGCGCGAAGGATTCAAAGGCTTCGTCTGCCTGGTCGGTAAAGTCCGCGCCGGGGACGACGACGGGGGAGGTGCAGTCGTCGAGCAGGTACACTTTTTTCGCCAGTTCAGGATCTGTCGCGCGGATGTCATCCAGCAGGTCGGAAATCGTCCATGCCACACAATGGCTTTTCGCCTGTCCTGTGATGACCAGTGCGTCCACTTGTTTTAACTCTGCGATGAAGGCGTCGTTGTGCTTTCCAAGCGTTTCGCCCTTTGGACCCTTGGTCACGTCAGGGGTGATGACGGAGTAATGTTCCGTGAAGGGATGCTCTCCCTTGATCTCGAACTTCGGTTGTGACAGCCGCGCAATCGAATGGAAGAAGATTGCTTCCTCGACGGCTGGCACAAGGGCGTGTCCGATGCCGCCAAGCATGGCGTGATAGGGCCAGATGGTCAGCGCGTATTTGCCGCGCTTGCGCAAGGTTTCGGCGTAATGGATCATCATCTTTTGTCCGTATTCGGGGGTGATGCCGTAGCGTGGCGCGAGGGCGGGGTTGAATTTCCATTCCTCGCGTTGCAGTTGCTCCGCCTGGATGACCGTGTACGGCGCGGGGTGATTCCCGTCCGCGTCCACGAAAAAGATGGGATGGAAGATTTGCTGCGAGAGGTGGGTATCCAGCGTGGCGGTGATGCTGGTGATGTTCCCGAGGTTGCGGTAGATGAATTCGCACAGGCGGACGTTGTCGTCCACTGCGCCATGTCCGCTGCGCCCGCCGACGAAGAGTTCAAAGTTGGGGATGCAAAAGGTGTTTTGCACGTCCACAAGCAAAAGGGAGATTCGCTTCTTCGAAGCAGTGGCAGCTTCGAGGTCGTGTTGTTTTGCCCAATCGCGTGCCTGAGCTGCGCGGGCGGCGTAATCCACTTTCCAGATTTCGCCAACGCGCGTCGAGTCAAAAAAATCGGGGATGGGGAGTTGAATCATTGGGTCTCCTAGAAGAAAACGATTTGTTTCGATTTGAATTGATACAGCATGGCGGGACGGTGCGCACCTGCGAGGTCTCTCCTGCCTGTCTCTTTGAGCAGACCTGTGGCGAGCATTCGCTTGCGGAAGTTGCGCTTGTCGAGTTTGTCGTTGATGATGCACTCGTACATGCTTTGCAACTCGGAGAGGCGGAACTGCTTCGGCATCAACCCGTAGACGATGTTGCTGTAGCTGACCTTCGCCCGCAGACGGTTGACGGCGTAATCCAGGATGTCTCTGTGGTCGAAGGCGAGTTTGGGCAGGTCGTCCACCGAAGCCCAGGTCAGGTCGGTGACTTTTGCGGTTTCGGGCTGCGGCAGGCTTTGCCAGGGGATGAGGGCGATGTAGGCGATGGTGATGACGCGGGAGCGCGGGTCGCGGTCTGGCGCGCCGAAGGTGTAGAGCTGTTCCATGTACACGTCGCTGACGGGCGCCTTTTCGTTGAGGACGCGCTGCGCGGCTTCGTCGAGGGATTCGCCTTCTTTTAGGAATCCGCCTGGCAGTGACCAGAATCCCTGAAAGGGGGACTCCGCCCGCTTGACCAGCATGACTTTGAGTTGTCCCTCGCTCACCGTGAAGATTGCCAGGTCGACGGTGACGCCGGGTTGTTCGTAGCCCTCATACTTAGTGTTTATCATACACTAAGTATATGGACTTCCCCGCTTTTTGTCAAGACATAAAAACAGGCTCCGGGTCACGGCGGACCTGGAGCCTGTTTGCTGTTTTTCAATGGTCATTTGGTCAGTTCAACAATCAACGTATCGAGAGCCAGGTCCAGTGTGATCTGGCTTGTTTTGACTCTCTCGTCAATCTCCAACAGATGGCGGTATATGCTTTCCAGCGATTCCATCGTGAAACGGTTTGCCTGTCCCGTTATCTTTTCCGCCACGAAGGGATGCACTCCCAGCGCGCGCGCCACGTCATCCTTGTTGCCGCGACCATCCAAAATTTCACGCGCTTGAATCAGCAGACGGAATTGTCGCACGACCATGCCCCATAACGAGAACGGGTCTTCGTTCTCCAGCAGGCGATGTAGAAGTTTTTGGGCGGTTTTGCCGTTACCCTGCGAGAGTGCATCGACGAAGTCGAACACGCTTTGCTGGGAGGTGACGATGCAGACTGCTTCCACATCTGACGTTTGGACGGGTCTTGCCCAATTGACGTATGCCAGCAGTTTGGCGATTTCCATCCCCGCCTGACGGGTGTCCACGCCGACCATTTCGGCGAGTTTGGCGGCGGCGGCGGGATCGATCTTCCCGTTCTGATTCTTTGCCTCGTTGACGATCCAGCCAGCCATGTCCCGTTGTTTGGGGAGCATGAATGCCTGAGTCTTTACCAACTCGGAGTTTTTCTCCGCCCACTTCAACAGCCAATGTTTCGGTGCTTCCTTAGCTTCAATGGATTCGTACAGCACCAGCTTGACCGTATCCGGCGCTTTGCTGATGTATTCCTCGAATTTTTTGCGTGTGGCGGGATTGTTGTACTTCGACGAAGGGTAGGCAATCGTCACCAGCCGCTTCGACGCAAGGAAGGGCATTGCGTTCAGCGCGTTGTTGAATTCCTCGTCGGTCATGCTGCGGGCTTCGAAATGCGCGGTATTCATCCCCGCCGTGGTTGGGTCGCTGAAACCTGACTCGAAGTCTTTGAGTTTGCGGGTGATGGCAAATTCGTCGTTGCCGTAGAGGATGAAAATGTTTGGCATGATTATTCGTAGGGGCGAGGTCTCCTCGCCCTGTTTTTTGAATCATTTGGGGCGGGAGGACCCCGCCCCTACTGGGTTATGACCCGATGCACGCCCTTGCGGATGGGGATGATGTCCACGATTTGCATGTGACCCATGAAGGCTTCGGTGGTGACTTTTTCCTGGAGCATGGTCCCCAGCGGACGGGAGAGCAGCACGCCGACGACTGCAAACGCAACAGCGAACGGCACGAGCAGAATCTTCATCAGCGTGGATTTGGCTCCTCGAAGTACCGACCAGCCCAGGGTCGCGGAAAGCAGCAGTGAGGTCGCCAGGTTGGTTCCACATCCCGCGTGGATGGCGAGTCCGCTTTCACCCTCGCGCAGTCGCTCCAGCGCTTCGGTGGACGCAGACCAAACGTCCTGCGTGGAAAAATCTCCGAGCAGGAAAAATCCAGTCGGGTTGGAATGTCCCGCCATACGTCCTTTGTGCGTGCGCGCCAGCATGTGGAGCGTGGCGTGTTCGAGCGCATGATTGCGCCGTGTTTCGAGAATGAAGGGAAGGTCGAGTATCATGGGCTGATTATACGTCATGCCGTGAGAGTGTAAACCTGATTGAGCGCTTCCAAAAACTCTGCGGGCGGCATGGGCTTGAGGATTTGCCTGCGCGTTTCGCGGGTGAGGGTTTTCATCAGCAGGTATTGAACAGCGTACTTGCGGAACAGCCGCTGACCGTCCTCCTCACCGTAGAATTCGACGCTCTTTGCCAGATGCCTGCGGACGGTCTCGCGTACCTGCTCGGAGGTGACCTGCTCGCGGTCGAGTTTGGAAAATATCCACGGGTTGGCAAGCGCACCGCGCCCGATCATCACCGCATCACAGCCCGTGTGACGCTTCATCCGTTCGATGTCTTCCACCAGTTTCACGTCACCGTTGCCGATGACGGGAATCTTGACCGCGGCTTTGACCTCGGCGATGGCGTCCCAGTTGGCATTGCCGCCGTAGCTTTGCTCCTTCGTCCGCCCGTGGATGGCAATCAGCGACCCGCCGCATTCCTCGACGATCCGCGCGATGAGTTTGTAGTTTTTGTTCCGCTCCCAGCCGAGGCGAATCTTGCCTGTGACAGGGACTTTGAGTTTGGCGCTGAGCTTTTTGAATGTTCGCGCAATTTTCAGCGGGGACTTCATCATGCCCACGCCCGCGCCGCGATGAGAGATGGCTTTGGCAGGACAGCCCATGTTCACGTCGATGATGTCTGGTCCCCAATCCTGCACGCGCAGGGCGGCTTCCAAAATTTTGTCCGGGTCGTCACCGTAGAGTTGAAAGGTGACGGGGCGCTCGGCAACTTCAAAATAAAGTTTCTTCGCAGGCTGTTTCGACTTGCTGAGGATTTTCTCGACCTGCACGAACTCGGTGTAACTCATGGCGGAACCGAACTCGCGGCACATCGAACGGAAGGGCCAGTCGGAATAACCGTCCATCGGCGCGAGGATTGCGTCGCCATAGATGGGGATGTCGCGGATGTGGAAGGTGGGGGAAGGGGAATCGGTCATGGTAAATTCACTCGATACGAATAAAGTTTGGGACAAGTATAACTGGTTTGTAAAGACAGTGACGTTTGCGTGTCAGTTTGTCCCAGCCGGCAGTGGATACCGTATAATCACGGCACTCCCTGCACTATTCTGCTTCTTTTGCTTCCTTCAAGCTCAAGAAAGGAAATCCTCTCATGAATATTCGAACGCGACTCTTTTTGGCGTTCCTTCTCCTGACGGCATTGCCGCTTGCTATTGTCGGCTACATCAGTTTGAACGCGGTAAAAAACGTCAGCGAGTTGACCGTGGCGAAAAGTATGCGCCACATGAAGGAAGCGGGAGAAACCTCCATTCGGCAAAAGGCGCTGGATGTGGCGGTGCAGGTCCAGTTGTATCTTGAGGCGCATCCAGAATTATCGTCTGACCCTGCGAAGATGATGGCGGACGAGGAACTGGCGGGAATCGCGGTCCAACCAGTAGGCAGGATGGGCTACACTGCGCTTTACGACTCCGTCGGAATTACCTATTTCCATTCCAATCCCAAATTGGTTGGACAGGATATGCACATGTTTGCCGCGACCCTGCCCGAGTTTTGGTCGATCTTTGACCTCAGCCTAAGCGGACTGGTGGTGGGTTCATATTATCAGTGGCAGGAACCCGATGGTTCGTTGCGCGAGAAATATATGGAGTGCGTGCCAATCGGCGATACGCAATTCCACATTGCTGCCACGACGTATATCGACGAGTTTTACGCGCCAATATACGATATGCAACAGGAGTCCCATTCCATTTTCGAGCAAACACGTCTCAAAACATTTATCGCAATTGCGTCCGTGACCGTTTTATCGTTGTTGATCGCGGCAGGATTATCATCCCTTGTCAGCCGCCCTATTGCGGCGGTGATCAAGGCTTCCAGGGCTGTCGAAGCGGGACAATTTTCAGAGGTGGATTTGCGAGAGGTGGAAAAGAGGAAGGATGAACTGGGCGGACTGGCGCGGGTCTTTTCCCGAATGGCGGAGCAGGTGCAGAACCGGGAGCAAAGTTTGAAGGACGAGGTCAAGGACTTGCAGGTCAAGATCAGCCTGTATATCGAGATCGATCAGGCGCGCAAGGAAAAGCAGGTGCGGGAAATCACCGAGTCGGAATACTTCGAGAGACTTCTCAAACAGGTTGAGATTTTGCGACGGAGAAAGGGATAACTGCCCACGAATTTTTACGAATAGCCAGGCGTTTGCCTCTGACCCGCTGACTCATTGAATCCCTAGAATTCCTCTCGTCAACCCCGCCTGCCTGTCATATAATCACTCCATTGGGTTTTTCATCCTTCGTCCTTCCTAATTCCTCCTTTCCATGAGACCCCTCCGCGTCTTTCTCTGTCACGCCTCGCAAGACAAACCCGCTGTGCGGAAACTGCACCGTTATCTCAAACAGCGAGGCGTCCAACCGTGGCTGGATGAATTGGACTTGCTGCCTGGTGAAAATTGGGAAGTGGAAATTCCAAAGGCGTTATTTTCCTCGGATGTGATTCTGGTTTGCCTTTCCAAAAATTCTGTCAATAAAGAAGGGTTTGTCCAAAAGGAAATCACCTTCGCGCTGGACAAGGCGCTGGAAAAGCCCGAAGGGACGATTTTCATTGTCCCTGTGAAGTTGGAAGATTGTGAAGTCCCCAGACGGCTAAAGCAATACCAGTGGGTGGACGTGTTCCGTCAGGACGGTTACAAGCGTTTGATGCTGGGATTGCAAAAACGTGCCAGTGGACTCGGCGCGGATGTCTCGCCAGTGATTTTGGACGAGACGCGCAGAACCACCTCGCCAAAGACTCCCAAACCTGAAATCAAGAAAGCAGAAGAGCAAATAGTTCCTCTCCCTGTGAAAAAAGAAATCAAGGAAGAACCGAAGAAAGAAATCCCCGCCCCTGCGCTCGAAGAGAAAGAACCCGAAGTTAAGTTTACACAGCAGAAACCTTTTACCAAACTTCTGGATCCATCTTCGCTTTCTCCCAAAGGAACCTCGAAGCTGAAAAGTGACAAGCAAATAATTGCGCGACAACGTAAAGCAGAACCAGATTTTGTACTTGAATTTAGCCGTCGTCTAATGGGTGCAGGCTGGATTCTTCTACTTGTTATATTGGTAGGTGGCTTTAGTTTGAATTATTATTTCAACAATCCGCTTGTTCCAGAAAACACACCTTCTCCGACACAAACGGTAACACCTAAGACACCCACCTTTACCAGCGTGCCTTTTACGGAAACTCCTGTGCCGACAAATAGCGCCATCCCAACGCCGACTTTGGGAATTGGCTCGACCATGACAGGCGAACACGGCGAGACTCTTGTCTATGTCCCAGCGGGAAAATTTAGGATGGGAAGTGACAACGGCGAAGATGATGAAAAGCCTGTTCACACCGTTTACCTCGATGCCTTCTGGATTGACCAAACCGAAGTGACCAATAAACAATATCAGGCTTGCGTAGATGCGGGCACATGCGAACCACCATCTTTTTTTAATTCATCTACTCATCAAAATTATTACGGGAATTCCGAGTTTGATAACTACCCCGTCCTTTACGTCAATTGGGATAAAGCCAACCGCTACTGCGAGGTGTGGGCGGGCGGAGATTTGCCAACCGAAGCCCAATGGGAAAAAGCTGCGCGTGGGACAGACGAACGTACTTATCCATGGGGCGAAAATATCAATTGTAATAAATCCAATTACAATATTAAATGTATTGGCGATATATCACCTGTTGGGAACTATGAAAGCGGAAAAAGCCTCTATGGCGTATTTGATATGGCAGGAAATGTTTGGGAATGGGTGAACGATTACTATGAAAATGACTACTATGTAATGCTTGATGATAATGTCTCTAACCCCAAGGGTCCTTCAGGTAGTGATATTAATGTGCTTCGTGGCGGCTCGTGGTACTCCACTGAAAATGATTCCCGTTCTGCCGATCGCGATGGAGATACCTTTCAAAACGCTGGTCCGCATATTGGCTTTCGTTGCGCCCGCTCACCGTAATACAAAGATGAAAGATGAAAAAGCGCGGAGAGACCCTCTGCGCTTTTTATTTTCCTCGTCCCGCCTCCCACCCCTTCACGCGGACAAACAAATCAGGCAGGGGGTGCAACTCCGCGATGGGCAGAGACAGGCTTTTTGCGGACCTTGTCCGCTGGCGGAGTTCTGCACGTGTCAGGTAGCCCGTCAGGATGATGTCCATACCGTAGATCCAGATGTTTTTCCACTCCAACGGCGGGATGACGTAGGCTTCCTTGATGGCGGAACTGTGAATCCCCACCCGCGCCGATGGGATGCTCTTGGCGTGCAGGGAGGTGATGGAATAGAACGACTCGTCCAGCGTGACGCGGGTTTTGGGTGGGAGAGTCACCAGCCGAGATAATTTTCCGTGTGTCTGGTCTTGTCCACTGATTTCGACTTGCAACGCTGTGCTCGACTCGGATTTCAAGGTCAACCTCCCCAGCGGATTCCAATGCTGCGGGTTGCTCCACTTTTTCGGCATGAGGTGAATGAGGTAGTGCGGCTGGTTTGCTTCGACGGCTTTCTTGAGGTCGCTTAACGAGATGGCGGTCAATCCGAACAGGAAGGAAAAAAGAAGCAGGTCATGATCGAGAAATCCGTCGCCGACCGCTGGCTCGGAGGAAATCAGCGCGGAGGCTTTCAACAGGGCGCTTGGTTCATGCAGCAGTTCGGAGATTTTTTTGCGGCTCGAAATCAGTTGAAATTTCACGTCACAGCGATGCCCGCCGAGGGAAACATCAAACCGCTCTGGGTCGGTGAACGGCGTGGCGGCGGTGATGTCGAAGGGAATATCCTGTTGGGAAAGGTAACGCCGAAAAGCCAGTTCCACGATCCCCTGTGACACTATCTGCCGTAGCCCGTCGTAGGATGAATTTTTGTAGGGGAGGGAAAGCAGGGCGTACGCAATTCCGCCTTCTGTTAGGTCAGGGGTGTAGGGCAGGCGGAGGAGGTCGGAGGGGGAAAGCATTGGGAATGCAGAATGAGGAATGCAGAATTTTAGAATTGGTGGCGTGATCCCACCTGGTGCGATGGAGCAATCGTAAACCCAAAATCTAAAATCGTAAATCCAAAATCCTTGCAATGGCTGGCGCAATCCCCGTCAGGTCGTGGATGTTTTCAAACTCATGGCGGAGGGATTTGTCCCCGAATAATAACAGCGGTACGTCTGCGGCGGTATGGCGGCGGGTCGAGAGGTCTTCCATGTTGCCATGGTCGGAAGTGATTAAAAGTAGGTCGGGTGTGCAACCCGACGATCCAAGCAGACCTTTCAACACCCCGTCAAATCTTTCCAGTTGACGCACGGCTGAGTCCATATCCTGTTTGTGACCTGCGTAATCGCTTGCCCAATATTCAAAGAGGGAGAAGTCGTATCGGCTGGCAATCTCTGCCAGTTTTTGTCCTGCTTCTTTTGGACTGTAAACTGGCGCATCATGCAGGTGCAGGAAATCATGCCAGCCCTGTCCTGTGAAATCGGCGGCAAGGGCATCCCCTGCGTAGTAGTCGTCTTTGGTGAAAAGAGAAAGTCCCGCATTGGTGAACGCAAGGGGAATGGAAGAATATAGATGCTTGCCCGAGTTGATCCCCGTGAAATAACGCGGCGGATAGGCGCTGAGCAGGGCGGTCTTTTTCCCCGCCTTGACTGTCTTCGAGAAGATTGTCTTCCCGTCGAGATATTTTGACACATCGGGATTTGGCTTGGGTCCGTAGTGATAGCCCAGCTCGGCTGGGATGTTGATTCCCGTCAGCAGGACAGCCTGCCCCGTTGCGGATTGCGGCAAGCCGTCTACGCCGAGATTGGGGTCGATGGAAAGCAACGTGGCAAGGTCGCCTTCAAAGGGAGCGGACTCGCGGGTGAGTTTCCGTCCGCCGAGAAGGGATTGCAGATACGGCATGTCGGCGCGCGCGAAGGGATTGATTTCGGGATTGTTGTCGCCGAGTCCGATGCCATCGAGGAAGAGGAAGAGGATGTTCACAGAAAAGGATGAAGGATGAATGATGAATGATGAATGATGAATGATGAATAGGGACGCGTTGGCTGTTCCGTTGTTTACCTGTCTACCTGTGTACTTTTTTGGTAGAGAAACCACGCCGAGGGACGTTCGCGCTTGTCGAAGCCGTTGCGTTGGGAGAGGAGGGAAAGGCCCAGGGCTGAGATTCGGCTCAGGTCAGCGGGGTCAATTCGAGGCGCGGACGAATCAGCAGCTTGGGCGAGGAATCCGTACATTAACCAGAATCCGCCTGGGGCGAGGACCCGACTCAGTTGAGTCAAATAATCCACCTTGTTTGGAATGCCGTGAAAGCAGCCGATGTCGAGGACGAGGTCAAATTGTCCGCTGATGTTTTTCATGCGCGTCGCGTCGTCGGTGAAGAGTTCAGCCTGCACATCCGCTTTTTTGACTTTGCGTCTGGCATTTTGAATGGCACGGGGAGCGAAGTCGAAGCCCGTGACCTGCCAGCCCGCTTTGGCGAGGGTGATGACGTTGGTGCCTGTGCCGCAGCCGATGTCGAGGGCGCGACCTGTGGGGTGGGCTTGGATGAACTCGAAGACTTCGGGTGGGGTGACGCCGCTGTCCCAGGGTGGGGAGCCAAAGTAGAGCAGGTCGAATTGCAGGCGGCGGAGAAAATTCATTTGAGCGAGTCGCGGACCAGTTGCGGGTCGAAGCTGCCGACGGTGCGCCAGACCTCGTTCCCCTGCGCGTCGAAGAAGATGAAGGTCGGCGTGAACTCGAAGCCGTAGACGGGAGCGAGTTCCCTGCCGACGGGTTCCTGAATGTTCAGTCGGACGATGTGAATGGGCTTGCCAATGCTGACCTGGTTATTTAATTCCTGTTCGAGCCTGTCAACGGCAGGCTTTATTTGGGTGCAGGTAATTCAGTAGGGAGATTGGAATTCGAGCAGGACGGGTGTGCCGGCGCCGATGAGGGATTGCACCTTTTTGGCGTCGTCCATCAGCGGGGTCTGGACGGGATGCAGGACGACCCACGAGGCGACCAGCGCGGCGACGATAACCCCGAAGGCGAGAAAATCGTTCCACCTGGGCTTGTTGGAGAGCAGGAAAAAGCCCGCCGCCACCCCCAACCCGATTGCCACGAGGAGGAAGGAGTATTCACGGATAAATAACATTGCAGGCACCTCTAACGGTAAATGTCATGTTTTATTGTGATGGTTCACACTTTGACAATTCAATTGAGTTCTTTTACAATCGGACAACTTGCCCCCGTGGGGCGGTTGGAATTATTATTAAACACATCCCAGGTAAGGAAGGCTATTTCCATGAAAGAGTATACCACCGAGTTTCTTCGTAACATTGCGCTGGTTTCACATGGAGGCGCAGGGAAGACGATGCTTGCGGAGTCCTTTTTACACGCGACAAAGGCAACCACCCGTCTGGGCAGGATCGAAGATGGGACGACGGCATCGGACTACGACGACGAAGAGCAGCGCCGCAAGATTTCGATTTACACGAGTGTTCTCCCAATCGAGTATCGCGATCACAAAATAAACGTTCTGGACGCGCCAGGCTTCACTGATTTCGTGGGCGAAATTGTATCCGCCCTGAGTGCGGCTGATGGCGCGGTTGTTTTGGTGGATGCCGTTTCTGGCATCGAGGTTGGCACCGAAATTGCGTGGCGCTACGTGCAGCAGTTCAACCTGCCGCGCTTTTTTGTCATCAACAAGATGGACCGCGACAACGCCAACTTCGAGCAGACCTATGCCGCCATCGAGGAATTTGCGAAGGCGCACGGCAAACGCGCCGTCAAAGCCCAACTGCCCATCGGCGAAAAAGCCAGTTTCAAGGGTGTGGTGGATGTCATCGGTTTGAAGGCTTACCTGGCTGATGGCAGCGCCGCCTCCGAAATCCCTGCCGATATGAAGGATGCGGTGGAGGAAGCCCGCTTCCAACTGGTGGAAGCTGCGGCGGAAGGCGACGACGAGCTGATGGAGAAATACCTCGAAAACGGTTCCCTGACCGACGAGGAGATGGTGCGCGGACTCAAGGCTGTTGTGCAGGCTGCGAGCTTTATCCCCGTCTTCTGCGCGGCTGGCGGACACGAGATCGGCACCCTGCCTTTACTTTCCGCCATTGTTGATTTCATGCCTTCCCCGGTGAACGCGGTCAAGCGCGTGGCGCAGGGCAAGAGCGGCGAAGAAACCTTGAAGCCAGCCGACACCGAGCCTTTGGCTGCCTACGTCTGGAAGACCACCGCCGACCCGTTCGTCGGTCGCATGACCTACTTCCGTGTGTTCTCCGGCTCCGTTCAGGCGGATGCCCACATGTGGAACCAGAACAAGGGCGCAGATGAACGCGTCTCGGGCTTGCACTTCCAGCGCGGCAAGGAAGCCATCCCCGCGAAAGTTGTCCACGCGGGAGATATCGCCTCCGTCTCCAAGTTGAACGTCACCGCGACGGGCGACACTTTCTGCGAGAAGTCCCACCCGCTCACGATCGAGAAACCGAAATACCCTGCCGCCCTGTATCGTGTGGCAGTCAGCCCCAAGAGCCAGGCAGATGCGGCAAAGATTTCGCCGACACTTACCCGCCTGTGCGAAGAGGATATGACCCTCATCTGGCAGAACGACCCCATCACGCATGAAACGGTTTTGCAGGGCATGGGCGACCAGCACATCGACGTGGCGCTGCATCGCGCGCAGACCAAGTTCCAGGTTGGGTTCACCACCCACGAACCGCGCGTCCCGTACCGCGAAGGCATCACGCGCAAAGCCAGCGCCCAGTATCGTCACAAGAAGCAAAGCGGCGGCGCGGGTCAGTTCGGCGAAGTACATCTTCGCATCGAGCCGCTGCCCACAGCCGATTTTGAATTTACCGATGAACTGGTCGGCATGAACCTGTCGAAGTCCTACCTACCCCCGATTGAAAAGGGCATCAAAGCCACAATGGAACGCGGCGCGTTTGCGGGCTATCCAATGAGCAACGTGAAGGTCATCGTCTACGACGGCAAGGAACACGAAGTGGACTCCAAGCCTGTGGCGTTTGAAATTGCGGGACGTGAAGCGTTCAAGCTCGCCGTGCAGGATGCGGGTCCCGTTTTATTCGAGCCGATCATGACCATCCGAGTCACCGTCCCCGACGCCAACATGGGCGACGTGATGAGCGACCTCAACACCCGCCGCGGGCGCGTGCAGGGAACCGACTCGGAACATGGCAACACGGTCATCGTGGCGCACGTGCCGATGGCGGAACTTCTCCGCTACACCACCCAGCTCCGCTCCATCACGGGCGGGCGCGGATACTTCACGATGGAATTCGACCACTACGACACAGTCCCGTCGCACATCACGGGTCCGATCATCGAAGCCCACAAGAAGGAAATGGAAGCGAAGAAGGACGAGTAAGTCCAGTTGTCAGTGACGAGAAACGAGTAATGAGAAAACGTCCCAAGTCGAAAGACTTCGGGACGTTTTCTTTTTTCTTCTCACTCATTACTTGTTACTCGACTTACTTCGGCGAGAATAGAATATCCTCCACGGGCGTGGACATTCTGAGGCGCCTGCCCTCGATGGTCATCAGGTCGGCGAGGGATTTTTTCTTTGTGCCATCCCAAAGTGTGAGGTTGTCCCTTTGCTTTTTCATATACTCTTCCAGTTTGCCGAAATCCGAATAGCTTGCGAAGAAGAAAACCAGGCGGCGGAATAACTTGGGCATGACCAGGTTATCCTCTTGCAGGGTACGGATGTCCCAAAGCGTGAAATCGGCGGTGCGGTCGATGGACCAGATGCCGCGCTTGGTTGCCCGCGCGCGAGCCACCACTGCGCGGATCTTCTCAGCGAAGACCCTGTCGGTGGTGGTGTAAAAAGTTGGATAGACCAGGCCCTCGCGCGCGAGTTGGAAGTTGATAGACTCCTCCACGGGGAGCTGGCTTGAGTCCATCACCGCGCCATCTGTCAGCTTGGCATCCTTCGGGAAGACGTAACTGACGGGTCGTCCAAACGGATCAACTGCGGCAGAGGCGATGAATCCCGCCTTTCCGTCGCTGGCATCCACCACCTTGGTCATGCTCAGGCTGTAGGTGACGGTATGGATTTGCAACAGATCAAGCAGGGATTCGAGCGCCGCCAACGCAAAGGCGCGTGGCTGGTAATAGCCCTCGTAGTGAGTCTCCAGCGCATCAATCGCCTCGACGCGCAGCTGTTTCTTCTTTGCGGCTTTGTCTGGGGCGGTCTTCCAGGTGAAGAAATTCCAATGCTCCTGCTTGTTCGCCTGAAAGCGGATCGAATCTCCGTCGGGTTGAAATCCCTTGATGTGGAACGTGCCTGCGATTACTTTATATTGCGCCATGGCTGCCTCCTTTTGATATGTCCATTATAGAAGTTTTTTATATAAAAGCAAACAACTCGCAGTAAAATAACCCCATGCCCGTCGTCCGTTTCCCCGCCCTGATGAAATTCTACGTTGACAACCAGACCGAATTTCATGCCGAGGGCAGCTCTGTCGCCGAACTGCTGGATAACCTGCTCGCGCGTTATCCAGCCCTCAAGCCGCACCTGTTCGAGCCGACGGGGAAATTGCGCCGCCACTTCAATATCTTCGTCAACGGCGAACACATCCGCGAACTGAATGGGTTGGACACCCTGCTCAAGGACGAGGACAAGGTCATCCTCATGGTCTCGGCGGCGGGGGGATAATTTATATATTGACAAATATGGTAAGAAAAGTAAAATAACAAGCGTCAAACATGATAATTATGAAACCATTTAACGATTGCTTGTGTATAGGGCGGGGTGTGTAGCCACCGCCTGAGATAGCCCTTCCGCAGTCAACGGATTCAGGACGGTTGGACGACCCCGCATGCAGATTTTGCAGTGTGTGGCGATTGTTCGCCGTCTTTTTGTTTACCCGTTGACTGTTTTATTTTAAAGGCACACATGACCTTACTCGACTTTAGACTAATCGACTCATCTACCATTCCCCTGGATGGACTCACGTCACATGTTGGGAACACGCCTCTGCTTCCACTTCGCAAACTAAGCCTCGGCCTGTCTCCGCGTGTCAAGGTCTTTTTCAAGGCTGAATGGTTCAACCCCGGCGGTTCGGTGAAAGACCGCCCCGCGCTGAACATCATTCAAAATGCGTTAATTAATGGTGACCTTGGCAACGGCAAGCGATTACTCGATTCCACTTCGGGCAACATGGGTATTTCATACGCGACCTTTGGCGCGGCATTGGGAATCCCTGTTACTCTTGCAATCCCAGCCAGCGCCAGCCCCGAGCGCTTGACCCTTTTGCGGGCGCTTGGTGCCGAGGTGATTCTCACCGACCCGTCTGAAGGTTCGGACGGTGCGATCATGGTGGCGCGTCAACTTGCGACGGAAAGGCCTGACCTGTACTGGTATGCCAATCAATATAGCAACCCTGCAAACTGGCAGGCGCATTATCTGTCCACAGGGCCCGAGATACTTGCCCAAACCAACGGACAGGTGACTCATTTCATCGCAGGTCTTGGCACATCTGGCACGTTGATGGGAACGGGCAAATATTTGCGGGATCATTTGCCGAATGTGCAGATCATATCCATGCAGCCTGATGCACCCTTCCACGGGCTTGAAGGACTCAAGCACATGCCGACTGCGATCAAGCCTGGGATTTACGATGAGTCTTTGGCGGACCGCAATTTGGGAATCCGCACCGAAGATACGCATGCGATGACCTTGCGACTGGCGCGTGAGGAAGGCCTGTTCGTGGGCATCTCCTCGGGTGCGGCAGCTGTCGCGGCGTTGCAGGTTGCAAGTCAATTGGATGAGGGAGTGGTCGTCACCGTCTTCCCCGATGCAGGCTATAAATATTTGAGCGACAGGTCGCTTTGGGAGTCCAAATGATGCTGGCTGTTTCAAACGATTTGGTCGAACAGATTAACAGGCATGTCGAGGAAGCTTATCCCGAAGAGGGGGCCGGTTTCTTGATCGGCGCAAAAGGTGAAGTGAAACAGATTTTGCCCTTGCCGAACGCACGGGAAGACGAAGCGCGGCATAATCGATTTTTGATCACGCCTGAAGATTATCTCAAGGCTGAATTGACAGCGGACGAGCTTGGATTGAATCTAATTGGCGTTTTTCATTCGCATCCCGATTGCCCCAATGTTCCGTCTGAATATGACCGCCAATGGGCACAGCCTTTTTTCTCCTACATCATTACCCGCGTGGATAAAGGCAGGGCAATCAATAGCCGTTCATGGCGATTGATTGAAGATCGGTCGAAATATGAAGAGGAAGAAATAAAGATTTTGTAGTAACGGCTTCAGTCGTTTGGTTTTAAAGCCACTAAAGTCGTCACTACGACTCCAAAAAAGGACTTTAATATGACATCGCAAATTTTACAAAAAGTGGATCACTCCGCTCTAAAAACAAACCAACTCGTGATCATCTTGTTGAGCGTGTTGGGATTTATTTTGAACCAGCCAATTCTTGCGGCGTTCGTCGCGTTGGTGATGGGGATCGGCTCTGCCTTGAAAACGCCTGGATTTGGGTTCGTATACAAATCCCTGCTCAAGCCGCGCGGGTGGATGAAACCCGATGTGCTCAACGATAATCCTGAACCGCATCGCTTTGCGCAATTTCTCGGCTTCCTATTTATGACCGCTGGTTCGATTGCCTTGTTCTTTGGATCAAGCATATTGGGCTGGTCTCTGATATGGATCGTTGTTGCGCTTGCCGCGCTAAATGCCTTTGGCGGATTTTGTGTTGGCTGCGCAGTATATTACTGGCTGGCGCGGATCAATGCCCCCGGCTTCAGTAAACACCCGCCGCTTGGGACATTCCCCGGGATGAAGCCGAAGGCAGGACAGAGCATATGAGTTCTGATATCCTCTTGCGTTCATTGCTCGCAATCGGTATTATTGTAGTGGGCATGGGCACCTACTGGCTGGTAAATCAACGCTTGTTGACGCGCGCGCGGAACAATGTATTTTCACTTTTCACTGCGTTTCCGAACAAGCCTGTGCTTGTGTACTTCACAACACCAACCTGCGCGCCATGTAAAACCATCCAGCGCCCTGCAATTGACCAGATCGCACGGTTGCTTGGTGAGAAGTTGCATGTGGTTGAGATCGATGCGACCGAACGCCCGGACCTGGCAAAAACCTGGGGCGTAATGAGCGTCCCCACCACGTTTCTGCTCGATTCGCGCGGCGAGGCTCGTTATGTCAATAACGGCGTGGCTCGCGCCGAGAAGTTAATGGAACAGATACAGACTTTGTGATAAATACCTAGGCGGTTGAGTAGCCCTGCACGATCTTTGCTTCGCTTCGAGGTACTCGGCCACCAAATATATAATAAAAATTTTTAGGAGACCCTTCATGCCCGTTCTACGAATCCCGACCCCATTACGCGCCTATACCAACGGACAATCAGATGTGACTGTCAACGGTTCCAATATTTCCGAAGTACTCAGCGACTTGACGACTCAGTACCCCACGATCAAGCTGCATTTGTTCAACGATGGCGGTGACTTGCGCCCGTTCGTCAATTTGTTTGTCGGTGAAAACAACATCAAAGATTTACAGGGCGTGAATACGCCAGTCAAAGATGGCGAAAAGATCATGTTGATCCCGTCCATTGCGGGAGGATAAAATGCTGCCGGAACTTTCTCACGAAGAAATCCTGCGTTACTCGCGTCACTTGTTGATTCCCGAAGTGGGGCTGGAGGGACAGCGCAAACTCAAGGCTTCATCCATACTGGTCATCGGCACGGGCGGACTTGGCTCCCCCGTGTCGCTTTATCTTGCCGCGGCGGGAGTTGGTCGCATTGGGCTGGTGGATTTCGACGTGGTGGATACATCCAACCTCCAGCGGCAGGTCATCCATGGCAGGTCAACCGTCGGCAAGTTGAAGGTGGAAAGCGCCCGCGCCCGGATGCTGGATCTGAATCCCGATATCCAGATCGACGCCTATAATGAGCCCTTCACCTCTGCGAATGCCATGCAAATTGCGAAGGACTATGATGTGGTAGTGGACGGCACCGACAATTTCCCAACCCGCTACCTGAGTAACGATGTCTGTGTTCTGCTCGGCAAGCCGAATGTGTATGGCTCCATTTTCCGTTTTGACGGGCAGTTGAGTGTGTTCGACGCGAGGCAGGGACCTTGTTACCGCTGTCTTTTCCCTGAACCGCCGCCAGCTGGGCTTGTCCCTTCGTGCGCCGAAGGGGGAGTGCTTGGTGTTTTGCCCGGCACCATTGGGACCCTGCAAGCGACCGAAGCCTTGAAGGTGTTGCTCGGAGTTGGCGAGCCAATGATCGGCAAACTCCTGCTTTACAACGCGCTGGACATGTCATTTGATTTCGTGAAGTTGAAGAAGAATCCCAAATGCCGCATCTGCGGACCGAATGCCGACATCAAGGAGTTGATCGATTACGAGGAGTTTTGCGGTGTCCCCGGTCATGACCACGGCGACGAAGGGTCAGCCGGCGCAGGCTGGGACATCACCGCGACGGAACTGGCTGAGCGAAGCCGAAGCGTGAAACTGGTTTTGCTCGACGTGCGCGAACCGCACGAGTTGGAAATTTCCGCCCTGCCGAATGTGGTCAACATTCCGCTTGGTCAACTGGCGGGACGGCTCTCCGAACTCGACAGCGCTGAAGAGATGGTTGTCTTCTGCAAAGGTGGAACCCGCTCCGCCCGCGCGCTGGAACTGCTGGTCAGCGCGGGCTTCAAGAAGGTCAAAAACTTGAAGGGTGGAATCAACGCCTGGGCGAGGGAAGTGGACACAAAACTTCCAATTTATTAGAACAAATTTTCTGTTATAATCCCTCTAGATTGGCGCGCGCCAATCAACCTTATCAATATGGAGGCTGAAATGGACTTTAGTAGTATTAACTGGTTGGCTGTAGCTGCTTGTGTCGTCGTCAGCATGATTAGCGGTTCGCTCTGGTATAACCCAAAGACCTTCTTCCCCGCCTGGTGGAAGGTTGTCGGCGCGGGACGTGAACAACCCGGCATGGAAAACATGGGCATGACCTGGGGGTTGACGGTGCTTTCGTCATTTGTTCAGGCGGTTGCCATGGCTTTTATGGTCAACGCCATGGGCACACCCGGTATATTGACCGGTTTCATGCTTTGGCTTGGCTTCATTGCGCCCACGTACCTGGTCAACAAGCTATTCGCGGGTCACGGCTTGAAGATCTGGGCGATTGAGATTGGAAATCACCTGGTCAATTTCCTGCTGTTTGGCGCGATCCTTTCCGCGTGGCGATAGATTTCTGTCATTGCGAGGAGGGCGTACTTCCCGACGAGGCAATCCCTCTATGCTGTCATTCAAATAAATCATGTCTCACCCCGAAAATATTCTTTCGCGGGTGAGTTTGTTTTTAGGGGCAATGACCTGCTGACTTGCAAAATCGTTGAATCAAATGTCTTTGCGTGTCGGTTATACTCGAACCATGCAGCCCATCATTCGATTATATAAGCCCGAAGATTTTAATGATATTACCCGCCTGTGGTTTGACGCGGAAACTGTCGCCATGCCTCACCTTATGAAGCGCATGGGGCATACACTCGACGACGCGCGTGAGTACTTTCAACGAGTCGTTGTGGCTGAGTGCCAAATTTGGGTTTATGAACAGGATGGCGTTCCGCTTGGCTTTTTTGCCATTCAGGGCGACTTTATGGATCGCCTGTATGTTGACCCTGCATATCATCGTCGGGGCATTGGATCGGCATTGCTAATGAAGGCTCGTCAACTTTTGCCGAAGCATATCTGGTTGTATACCCATGTCGCAAACAAAATGGCGCGTTCATTCTATGAAAAACATGGCTTCGTCGCTGAAAAATTTGGTGTCAGCCCTGATCCTGAATCTGAACCCGATGTCGAATATCACTGGCGGGCGAAGTAGTGTGACGCACTTTCTGAGGTGGGATAAAATAGCGCCATGCGTCCAACCTATCTTGAAGTCAACCTCTCCCAACTCAAACAGAATCTCGATAACATCCGCGCGAAAGTTGCGCCCGCAAAAGTCCTTGTCGTCCTGAAAGCCAATGCCTATGGTCACGGTGTGGATGGCGTTGCGCCCTTTATTGCCCCTTTTTCCGATTACATCGGCGTGGCAATCGTGGAGGAGGGGATTCACCTGCGGAAGATGGGCATCACGAAACCGATTCTGGTAATGGGTGGGACTCTGCGCGAACAGTTGCCCGACTTCTTCGAGCATGACCTGACCCTTGCGGCTTCCTCTCTCGACCTGTTGGCTGCCGCTGACCAGTTGGCAGAGTCCACCCGCAAGCGGATCAAAGTTCACCTGAAGATCGACACCGGCATGGAACGCATCGGCGTCCGCGAATACGAAGCCGAACCATTGATCGAGAAATCTCTAGCGTGTAGCCAATTTATGAAAGTGGAGGGGATTTTTACACACTTTGCCAATTCCGAAGTTATGTCATTGCGAGGCGATGCTCTTTCGCCGAAACAATCTCCAAATTTGCAGGAGATTGCTTCGGGCGAAATACAAGAGCGCCCTCGCAATGACATAGTTAAGTCATCCCTCCAACTCGAACGTTTTCAGGAAGTCCTGTCCATTTACGAAAAGTTGAGCGAGCCGCATCCCGCCATTCGGCACATGGCGAATTCGGGCGCAACCTTATCCCTGCCGGAAAGTTATTACGACATGGTGCGCCCTGGTGTTTTGTTCTACGGAGTCTATCCCGCGCGGAACATCAAGAAGACGATTGAAGTTAAACCCGCGATGACCTGGAAATCGAGGGTTGTGTTTAGCAAAGTCACCCAGCCCGGACGTGCTGTCAGCTATGGGTCGTTGTGGCAGCCTGAGGCGGAGTCCCGAATCGCCACCGTCCCGTGCGGATATGCCGACGGGTATTTCCGTCGGATCACGAATCAAGGACGGGTCGTCATCAACGGTAAATCATATCCGCAGGTGGGACGAGTCTGTATGGACCAGTTCATGGTCAATATCGGTATGGATGATGTCAGGGTCGGAGACGAAGTCACGTTGATGGGCGGTGGCATCGCCCCCGAAGAACTGGCAGACTGGGTTGGCACAAATGAATACGAGGTGATGACAAATATCAGCGCCCGCGTGCCGAGGGTGTTTGTGGGTGGGGTACAATAGATAAAAACAAGGTGACAGTCAAAAAGACTGTCACCTGATATTTGGAAGAGGTGAATTTTGAATCAGAAGGTAAAAGATTATTTGGTTTTGTTCGGCGTGGCTGGTACAATCATCGCGCTCGACCAGTGGACGAAGTGGCTGGTGCGCGAGAACGTTGCGTTTGGCGCGCAGTGGCTTCCTGAATGGTTGATGTGGCTCAGCCCCTATGCGCGGATTGTCCATTGGTACAACAGCGGCGCGGCGTTTGGTATGTTCCAAAATGGGAATTTGGTGTTCACCGTTCTCGCCATCCTTGTGATCATTGCCATCATCTATTATTTTCCGCAGGTGGAAGCCGAAGACTGGACATTGAAAGTGGCAATGGGACTGCAACTGGCTGGCGCGGCTGGAAACTTGGTCGACCGCCTGTTGATGGGCAAGGTGACGGATTTTATCTCCGTCGGAAGTTTTCCTGTGTTCAACGTGGCGGATTCTTCCATCACGGTTGGGGTGATCGTCCTGTTGCTTGGTGTGTGGTGGAAGGAGCGGCAGGAGCGCAAGGCGGCAGCCAGTGGTCAGTCATCAGCAGCCAGTGAACAGTTATCGGTGGACAGTAATCAGTTGTTGGTAAATGGCAATCAGTCATCGGTTGAGGGCGAACGGTCTTCCCATGTCGAAGGATAACCCTTGCGCCCATCTCCTGTTTCCCTGTCTACCTGTGTACATTCCCCATGAGTGATCGAATCGAAAAGTTCATTTACGAAGGTGAAAACGCGGAGCGGCTTGACAAGTTTTTGGTCAGCCGCTTTGCTGAATTTTCACGCGCCCGTTTGCAGGGTTTGATCGCCGATGGTTTTGTTTCCGTGAACGGCGTCCCTGCAAAGAAATCGGGACAGGCAATCGAGCCCGGTGCGGAGATCGAAGTGCGCGTCCCTCCACCCGTGCCGACGGAGCTTGTGGGGGAGGATATCCCGCTCGATATTATTTTTGAAAACGACGACCTGATTATCGTCAACAAACCTGCGGGCATGGTGGTGCATCCCGCCGCCGGGCATGACTCTGGCACGCTGGTCAATGCCGTGCTGGGATATGACCCCGAAATGGAGGGCATCGGCGGCGAGGAACGCCCTGGACTGGTCCATCGGCTGGACAAGGAAACCTCAGGTTTGATCGTCCTTGCCAAAAACGAACGCGCCCATCGCTGGCTGCAAGACCAGTTCCGCCTGCGGAAGGTAGAGAAAACATACCTCGCGCTGGTGGATGGCAAACCGCCCACACCCACTGGGCGGGTGGAAGCGTCCATCGGGCGTGACCCAAGTCACCGAAAAAAGATGGCGATTGTCCCGGAAGGCAAGGGGCGTGAGGCGGTCAGCGAATATAAAACGCTGGAGACGTTCAAAGACCACACGTTGCTGGAGTTCCATCCGCACACGGGACGCACACACCAGATCAGGCTGCATTGTCAGTTTTTGGGATGCCCGATTGTGGGAGATGCGATTTATGGCAGGAAGAATCCCACTGTCGAAATCAACCGTCACTTTTTACATGCCGTGCGACTGAAAATTATCCTGCCAAATGAAAAGCAACCGCGCGTGTTCGAGGCGGAATTACCGGGGGAATTGAAGAAAGTTTTGGAAGACGTTCAACGTTAAACGTTTAACGTTTCAGGAGAGAAACATGAACTACACAGACCTTCGTTCCGATACCGTTACCAAACCAACGCCCGAAATGCTGGAGGCGATGGCGACTGCCGAGGTGGGGGACGATGTTTACATGGACGATCCGACCATCAATGCCTTGCAGGAGAAGGCGGTGGTGATGCTTGGCAAGGAGGATTCGCTCTTCGTGCCGTCTGGGACGATGGGCAACCTGCTGGCTTTGCTGACCCACTGCCAGCGGGGGGATGAGGTCATCGTTGGCGACTGCTCGCACATTTACGCCAACGAAGCCGGCGGCATGTCTGCGCTGGGCGGGATTCATCCGCGCCCGGTTAAAAATCAAGCCGACGGTACGCTGGCTTTGGACGATATCCGCAACGCCATCCAAACCGAGGATGTACATCACACCATCACGCGGCTGATCTGTCTCGAAAACACGCAGAATATCTGCGGTGGGGTTGTGTTGTCACCAGAGTACACGCAGGAAGTTGGGAAGATTGCCCGCGAGAACAACCTGTCCCTGCACATCGACGGCGCGCGGATTTTCAATGCGGCTGTGGCTTTGGATGTGGATGTGAAGGAGTTAGTCGCGCCGGCAGACTCGGTGATGTTTTGTCTGAGCAAGGGGCTGGTCGCGCCAGTTGGGTCGATGCTGGTCGGTTCGCAAAAATTCATCAAGCGCGCGCGTCACCTGCGGAAGATGCTGGGCGGCGGGATGCGTCAGGTGGGGGTGCTGGCGGCGGCTGGACTGATTTCGCTGGAGAAGATGACATGGCGGCTTGGGCAGGACCATGCCCGGGCGAGGATTCTCTTCGAGGGGTTGAATCAGCTTCGGGGTCTGAAACTGGACGCGAGTCCCGCTTCAAACATGGTGTATTTCAATCTGCTGGATGAAGTCCGGTTGAGCGTCAATCAAATCGTAGAAGAAATGAAAAAGCGCGGCGTGCTGGTGGATTGGGCGGGACCGCGCCGCTTCCGCCTGGTGACGCATTACTGGGTGGACGATGCGGGAGTGAAAAAAACGCTGGAGGCGTTTGCGCAGGTGTTGGGGTAGGGTCACGCTTCTGTGGATACGGTTTCGATTTGATCCCGTCCGCGGTTTTTGGCAACGTAAAGCCGTTTGTCGGCGAGGTCGATCAGACTGGTGATGTCGTCTGTTTCAGCGGGGAAAACGGCAATGCCCTGACTCACCGTCGGGAGGGGAATTGTCAGTTGTTCGGCGTTCTTTATTTTCAGGGAGGCCATCGTTTCACGGATGCGTTGGGCGACCTGAACCGCCTGTTCCTTGCTGGCATTTGGCAGCGAGACGCAAAATTCCTCGCCGCCCCAACGCCCGACTGCGTCGGTGCTTTTGACGTGCTGGCGGATGACGTTGCACAGGCTGATAAGTACTTCATCCCCGATGAGGTGACCAAATCTATCGTTATAGTGTTTGAAATAATCGATGTCGAGCATGATCAGGCTGAGCGGCTGATTTTGTTCGCGACAGGTTTGCGCCTGTTCCTGGATGGTCTTGATGAAATAACCGTGATTGTAAACTTCGGTCAGGCTGTCGAGTTGAGCCTGTTTTTCCACGAAGGCATGGTGATGGGCGTTGTCGAGGGCGAGCGCGGCGCGCTGGGCAATGTTTTGGAGCAGGTCCATATCACTGCGGTCAAATGCGTAAGGACGATAGGAGGATATGGCAATGGCGCCTTCGACATGGGAAGCCCGCATCGACACTCCCATCCACGAGAGGGTGGGTTTATTATCCTTTCCGACCGTGACGACCTCCACATCATCCAATTCGATTCTATCCCGCAGGTTGGGCAGGAAAAGCCCCTGCTGGTGGGTGATGATCCAGTTGCAGAGCGTGCCTTTTTTGTCTATCCATACATCCTGAAAATATTCGCCGTCGTCGTAGAGCAGTTCCAGGTGTAACTGGTCGTCGTGCAGGGTGGCAACGTAATAGGCGTCCGCCTCCAGTGCGTTTTGGATGGCGGCATTGAGCAGGGCGAAAACCTGTTTGGTTTCCAGCGTGGAGGCGATTTGCCTGCTCAACTCGTTGATGACTTCGAGTCGTTTGATGCGCAGGAGCGCAATGTTTCTTAATTGCTGGACGGTCTCGATCCCGACAAATACGGTAATCGCGAGCCCAAGGTGTGTGATCAGCTCATGCAGCGGCAACCCACTGGATAGATTTATGATGAATTGAAACGCGACGACGCCGAATAAAAGCACATGCGCGGGACCGCGACTGGCAAGCAGGGAGGCGGACAGCGCCGAAATGAAAACCAGGGCATAGATCAGGTGGTTGATTTCCTTCGGAAGGAAATAACTCCAAATGCAGAGGATTGCGGCGGCAAACAGGGCGTTTGTCCATACCCAGCGCAGTTTACCGGTCTCCAGGTCGTGGATGATGTAATAGAATATGATCTGGAAAATGTAGAGGGAACCGCAAAGCACAAGCCAGATTCCTTGAACTGGACTCGCAATCTGGAAGTTGGTCAACGACGAGGCAATTGTTGCACCCGACAGCACGATGCCCACGATCACGGCAGGCAGCAAGGAAATCAGGTGCTCCTGCGGGGTGAATCCGCTGCGCTTGACCTTATTCTTCATGCTGTTCCAGCGTGATTTCTCCGCTTTGCTCTTTGAGTACTTGCTCGAATATTTCGACGATGTGCGGGTCGAACAGGGTTCCGGATTGTTCGCGTAAATACTGGACAGCCTCTTCCTCTGAAATCTTTTGCCGGTAGGGACGGTTGCTTGTGAGGGCATCAAAGGCATCCGCGATCGAGAACATGCGCGCCAGGATCGGGATCTCCTCTCCGCGCAAACCGTCCGGATACCCCGTGCCGTCCCATCTTTCCTGGTGGTGGCGTATGAGAGGAATCGTATCTTCGAGGAAGGGAATGCCGTTCACGATCTTTGCGCCGATATCGGGGTGACGGCGCATCACAATCCACTCTTCCTCGCTCAGGCGGCCGGGCTTGTGCAGGATGGTGTCGCTGATGCCGATCTTTCCGATATCGTGCAGCAGCGATCCGCGTTCCAATACTTTTAACTGCTCGCGTGAAAAGTTGAGGGCTTGTCCCATCCTGGCGGTCAACCGGCTTACGCGCGAGCTGTGACCTTCCGTCTCGCGGTCGCGCGCATCCAGGGCGGACATGAGCGCGGCGAGGGTCTGATCGTAAGTCACCTCGAGCTTGTCGTACGCAGCCTTGATTTCCGCCGCCTGCCGCCGCGATTCGACCAGCAGCACCGAACGCTCCAGCGCAATCGCCGTTTGGTTGACCAGTGCCTGCAGGTCGTTAGGGTTGGACGTGGATTTATGCACCTGGTCTTCCGGAATGTCCATCCACAGAATTCCGTACTTCAGGATGGAGGTCTGGATGGGAAGGCAGGCGCGCATCATGGAATTCCCCTGCGACATGAAGATTGGTTGACCCGATGCCATTGCATCCTTGATGATTTCTGCCGGGTGTTCCCGCCCGGTGTGGATGCCGGAGGCGTCGATTTGCGCTTCGGCAACGGTATTACCTTCCTTGTCGAAGAGCAGGATGCCTGTTATGGCGCTTTTGCCAATTTTGTATGCGGTCTGGACAATGTCCAACGCGGTGTCCTGCAAATTATCCGATTGGATGATCTGGGTGCTCAGGCGGTAGAGCAGGGAGGTTGTCCGCAGTGAACCGCGCAATTCCTGTTGAAGCCAGGTGCTTTCAAACGAACCTCCCGCCTGGATGGAAAGAAGCTCAGCCAGCGACTGGTCGTTTTCATTGAAAAAGACCTCGTTCTGTTTTCCGAAGGCAAGGATGGTGCCGATGCTCAAACGGTGCCAGCGAATGGGAATGGCGAGCATGCTTCGCAGCCCGGCATGATCCATGACAAGGTGCGAGGTGGGGGGGTATTTTCTGATGTCGCGGACACGGAAAGGCTGAACCGCCTGAAATCCCATTTGGATCAATGCTTCGGAACTCTTGGAGGTTTCAAGCGACTTAAGCAGGTGTGGTGCTTTGCCCGAAGAAGCGCTTTGGGTGGAATTTTGTTCCTGTCCCAGATGGATTTGAACGTAGGTGAACCTGGCTTGCAAGATCTCCCTTGAAATGGATGCCACTTCGCTGATGGTGGTTTCGGGCTGCACCATCGCGGATAGCTGGCTGCCAGTTTGTACCATGGTCATCAGGCGCTGGTGATACCTGGATCGTTCCCAGGCGCGCACCAGTTCCGCCGCCGCCATTTCCGCGAGCCAGATATCACTGCTCTTGAAGGCATTGACCGTATCACTGCTTAGCGCAATCGCCCCGTTGACGTAACCGTTGAATATCAACGGGATGACCACCGCCGACAGGCTCGGCTCGTTCTCGAAGTGGATGTAGTCCGCATCCAGCCTGATGTCGCTGACGACCTGTGTTTTTCTTTGACGTACGGCGCGTCCCAGCACGCCTTCCGAGACGCCCTGGCGAAAGCCGGGTGGAATGAGATTGATGTGTTTTCCAGCTGCGGCGAGCAGCATGAATCCCTTCTGATCCGGTTCATGGATGAATAGGCAGGCAAGGTCGCAATGCAGGGCGCGCTCGATTGAGTTGACGGTCAGTTGCGCCGCCACGGGCTGGTCAAGCTGGTTTTCGAGCTGCTGGCTCAATTCGATCAACAGGCTGACCTGCACGTTGCGATTCTTTTCGTTTGCCAGTTGATGGGTAAGCATGTTGATCTGGTCGGATTGTGCAGACACGCGGATTTGCAGCGCATCGCGGGTCCGGGTGAAAGGCTTGATGTAACGCAGCAGCCTGGCATTCCACAGCAACAGACCTGTTTCGGCGGGCTGGTCGATGTCCTCGTCGGTGCGCATCAGTTCATTCATCAGCCCGTTTACCGTCATGATGATCGTGACGAGTTCGTAATATAGGATGGCCAGGATCATGGCAAAGAACAAAAATGCCGCGCTGCGTGTGGTAATGAGCGCCGCCACCTCATTTGTAAGGCGGAGGTCCATTACAGTCAGCAATGACCACAGGAAGATGAGCAGGGTGGTTCCCAGGGTGCTTGTGATCTTGACAGCCCGGTTTCCCAGAATATCGTTATCGGGCAGCCGCAACCGCTCCCATGGGAAAAAATCGTTGAGTAATATCATCACAATGAAGAGACCGGGCGCCGCAAGATGCGTGACCGACATCTTCGGCAAAAACACAAGACACCACCCAACCCAGGGGACAATCTGTACGCGTGAGAGAATTGCCCCGATCCTTTCGGGGAAGAACTTTACCCTGATCGTCTCGAAGAGGGCGGTGATGAGAAAAAGACCCGCCAGGATGTTTTTACTGGAACCGATATTGAACTGGGTATATTCGCCGCCGGACGTCGCCAGATAGATGCCGCTTGAAAACCCGGTCAGCACAAAGGTCAGCCAAAGCAGGTCGACGTGGGCTAATCGTTCCTTTAACGGGGTAAGCAGCGCCAGTTGCATGATCGCGGTAAAGCCGAAAATGAGTCCCTCGATGTAATATCCAGCCTGGAAGAAGAACAAGGTTGCGCCAAACATGAACAGCGTCGACAGACCATGTAATACCCGGGCGCGCCTTTCGCTGTGTTTCGATACGAACAGGAGTTGGTTGAACAGGGAAACCAGGTAACTCAATATCCCAAGAATTGAAAGCCCCCAATACGGAATGTTCCACCCGCTCACGTTGAAGTCAAAGGGGATCAAAACCAGGCTTGTCCCTGTAATGCAGAGCAGCCATGCAGCGAGCGCATTCAGGGCATTTTCGGAGGAGTGTCTCATGAGGGCGTAGCATAGCATAAGAGGCGGATTTTTTCTACCTCAAAAACCCGATTGCGATTTCTGATATAATCGCCACGCATATCGGGGATGCGCCCATTTTTATGAAAACTTCTAACAGGTAAACGTAAATGCAAAACTTTATATCCCTTGCCCAAATCGACGAAGCCGCGCAGGCAATCAGAAAACAGACGCTCCTCCAACCCGTTGCGGGAATCATCCTCGGCTCCGGACTTAACGATCTGGCTGATTCAGCCCAAAAGGCGGTTCACATCCCATACAGTGACCTGCCCAATTTCCCGGTCTCCACTGTGCAGGGACATGTCGGCCGGTTTGTCATTGGCGAGCTGGAAGGCAAACCCGTGCTCATCATGCAGGGACGCATTCATTATTACGAAGGCTACACCATGGGACAGGTGACCCTGCCCGTGCGCGTGATGCAGCGCCTTGGAATCCCCAATTTGATCGTCACGAATGCGGCAGGCGGCGTCCACCCCGATTTCCTGCCCGGCGACGTAATGCTCATCACCGACCAGATCAACCTGATGGGCATGTCCGGGTTAAATCCTCTCATGGGACCCAACCTTGACGAGATTGGACCGCGTTTCCCCGATATGAGTCAGGCTTATGACCGCGTCTATAACGACCTGGCGCGAAAGGTGGCAAAGGAAAACAACATTGTTCTACGTGAGGGTGTGTACGCCGGCTTGAGCGGACCTTCCTTTGAGTCCCCCGCCGATTTGCGTTTCCTGCGCCTGGCTGGGGCGGATGCCGTCGGCATGTCCACCGTCCCCGAAGTCATTGTGGCGCGTCATGGGAATATGCGCGTGCTTGGGCTTTCCGGCATCAGCAACAAAGCCAACCTGGATGGTTCTACAATCACCACCCATCAGGAAGTGATCGAGGCAGGAAAGGTAATCACGCCCAAGGTCGAAAAGATCGTGCGCGGCGTTTTGCGCAGCTTGTAAACCGGGTTTGCCAATGGCGGAATTTTATAAATTCCTCGCTTCCTACGAAGCGCTGATCTATATCGTCCTGGCGATTGGCGCCTTGTTTGCCTTTCGCTGGTTGTTGCGTTCCTGGCGTGAGTCCCAGACCGCCGTCTACACCATGGAACGGGAATTTTCCGCCCGTCGTTTGGGACAGTCCTCCGCAATTTCGGTTTTGATCGTGGTCTTGTTTTGTGTCGTGTTTTCTGCGAACACCTTCATAATTCCGGGCCTTCCCTCGGATATCTTTCTCACCACTCCGACACTGGATTTGATCTCGACGCCCACCGGCACGCTCTCTCCTGAGATGATGACCCAGTTTGCGGGACTCCCTCAGCCGGCAGCCGCCAACACGACCGGGTGTACTCCCAAGCAGGTCATGTTGACGTCTCCGCAGGCGGGAGACGAAATAAAAGGCACGATCGAACTGATTGGTACGGTTAACATTCCGAATTTTGGGTTCTACAAATACGAAGTGGCGCGCATGGGCAGTGACACCTGGGCGACCATTTCCGCCAACCGCGACCCGGTAACCGATGGCTTGATCGGGCGCTGGAATACAACCGCCCTGACGCCGGGTGACTATCAATTACGGCTGGTTGTGACCGACAATCAGGGCAAAATGCTGCCCGCCTGCGTTGTACCTGTGCGGGTTGTGCCCATCCAATAACTTTTTTCTGGAAATTTTATGACTGAAATTCAAGTTCGTCCCACCGTTGCTTCCGACCTCATCCGCCTGATGGGGTTCGATCACTCCTCCAACAGTGAAACCGTCTGGCAGTTGGAATTGCGCCGCGAAGCCGGGCAGGTTGCCGCCACTTTCCGTGAAGTTCGCCTGCCGCGCGCCATCCCGGTTGCTTATCCGCGCAACCCCTTTTCCCTGAAGGATGAATGGGGAAAACGCTCCATGATGTATACCGCCCTGATTTCCCAGGAACTTGTGGGTTATGTGAGTCTGGTCGAGCGCAGCATGGATTCCATGACCTATATCACTGACTTGGTCGTGAATGCAGCGCACCGCCGCCGGGGCGTGGGAAGCGCTCTGTTGGGGGCTGCCCAGGAATGGGCGGCGGGCAGGTCGTGCCGGCGCATGGTTTTGGAGGTGCAGTCCAAAAATCTGCCCGCCATTCGCCTGTCGCAAAAATTTGGGTATGAATTCTGCGGGTATAATGACCAGTACTACCTCACCCAGGATGTGGTGTTGTTCTTCGGCAAATCGCTGAAATAGCTTTATCGGATCTGTAAGTCTGGCGGGTTGTGCCCCGCCACAAAACTTTATCGGAAGGGCTGTATGATTAACGGTTGGATGGATCCATTTCTGGCGGGGATCCAGGCGCTCAATCAAATTCTGACGGCTGGAATTGCCATCATGGCATTTTCGCTGTTCCTGTACGCGCTCTCCTTCAACTTGAGGGACAGGGTGGCGCGTTCCTTTGCCATTATTTTGCTGTGCGTGGTGGTTGTTTTTACCACCGAAGCCCTGCAGGACGAATCGATGACGGCGGAAACGATTCAATTGCTGTTGCGCCTGCAATGGTTCGGCATCGTCTTTCTCCCCGCGGCTTACCTGCATCTTTCCGATGCCCTGCTTGTCACTGCAGGACGCCCCTCGCGGGGGCGCAGACGGCTCGCCGTGCGCGGCGTCTACGTCATTTCAGCCTTTTTCCTTGCTCTCCTTGCGCTCGGATTGTTGCTTGGTCCCATCGTCATTGACGGCAAACCCGCCCCCCATCTCCAGCGGACGGCGTGGACGGAACTCTTCACCCTTTTCTATGTCTCTGTGATCGTGTGGGCCGGTGTGAATTTTGCCCGTGCCTACATGAGGATGCTTTCCAGCTCGGGACGCCGCCGTATGTTGTACCTGATGGCTGGCGCCACCGCCCCGGCGCTTGGTTCCTACCCCTATCTTTTGTTCGGCTACGGGCTTGCCGCGCGGCACACCTATTTGTTCTGGAGCGCGGCGACCGTGATCAATGTGCTGGTTGGCGCGCTGGTGGTCGTGATGGCGTACGCCGTCGCCTTCTTTGGCGTTTCCTGGCCCGACCGCGTGATCAAAGCCCGCCTCTTCAAGTGGATCATGCGCGGACCTGTAACCGCCTCCACGACCCTGGCGTTGATGACCATCGTCCGCCGCGGCGGCGAACTGTTCGGCACGCCCTACAATGCCTTTGTCCCGCTGATCGTGGTGGTGACGGTTTTACTGCTCGAACATCTTATTACCTTCGTCGCTCCTGTCTGGGAGCGTTTATTGTTTCAGGGAAACGACCGCGGCGAATTGCAACTGCTCCAGAATTTTGAGGAACGCCTGTTGACCCAAAGCGATTTGCAGCAATTTCTCGAAACCCTCCTTGCTGCGGTGCGCGACCACATGCAATCCCCGTCCGCCTTTGTCGCCGCGCTGGACGATGAAACCCTCTCCCCGATTGTGGTGGCTGGAAACCGTTCCCTTTTCGATCAGGAAAGCCTGACTGAGGCGCTGGATAAGGTGGAAGGCGACAACCGCCGCGAGTTTCAATGGGGAAACTACTGGATACTTCCCCTGTATCGCCGCCGCCATGCCGGCATGGATCAGGATGAATTACCGCCACTTTTGGGTCTGATGGGAGTGGCGCGCCGCGAGAAGCAAAAACACATCGAACGCGACCAGCGCGAGGCCCTCTGGCTTTTGGCGGACCGTGCCGCGCTTGCCTTGCAGGACCGCCAGTTGCAGCAGCGTGTCTTCCGTTCCGTGGCTGACCTCCAGCCGCAGGTGGAAATGATCCAGCGGATGCGCGCCGCCGGGCGTTACGATGCTCGCTCCAGCCTGCTCGATGACACCGCCATGCAGGAGACTGACCTCGCCAACTGGGTGCGCGACGCCTTGACCCATTACTGGGGCGGACCCAAACTTACCAACAATCCCCTGACGAAGCTCCAGGTGGTGCAAGAACTGGCGGAACAGGACGGCGGCAACTCGGCGAATGCCCTGCGTCTCCTGCTCCGCAAAGCCGTTGACCAGGTCAAGCCGAATGGCGACCGCAAGTTCACCACCGAATGGATTCTGTACAACATCCTCGAAATGAAATTCATCGAGGGACGCAAGGTGCGCGACGTGGCTTCGCGCCTTGCCATGTCCGAAGCGGATTTGTACCGCAAGCAGCGTATCGCGGTGGAAGTCGTGGCCAAAGCCATCCTGGAAATGGAAGCAAACCGCAAGGAGCAGTGAGCGGCGCTAACTCGTAACTTATAACTCGTAATTTTTTTACTTATTGGAATGGGAAGGAGTCGGTATGGCTGTAAGAAACAATCATGAAAATCCGATGCCCGTCATAGACGAGGGCTGGTGGACGTCGGTGCTGGCTGAGGAAGGGCGCAATGCGCCGCATCTCACGCCGCGTATGTCGGTGCCCAAAACGGAGGTCTATCAGGAGAAGAAATCCGCTCCGGATAAATCCGAGGCGGAGCAGCCCGGAAACGGCAAATCCGTTGCCAATTGGGATCAGGTCAAGCAAATGTACATGAACGACCAGATCGTCTCCCTCTCCGTCACCGGTCACAACCGTGGCGGCTTGCTTGTGGAGGGCAATGGCTTGTACGGGTTTGTGCCGTTTTCGCATCTTGTTGGGCTTGCGGACAAGGCGGACAAGCGGGAACTCGACCTCTCGTCCTACGTTGGACGTTCGCTTTCCCTGAAAGTGATCGAGTGCGTGCCGGAAGATGAGCGCGTTGTCTTTTCAGAGCGCGCGGCGCAATCGGAGCCTGGCAAACGCGCCGAATTGTTCAGCGCCCTTCGCCCGGGACAAAAAGCCCAGGGCACAGTCACCAACATTACTGATTTCGGCGTCTTTGTGGACCTCGGCGGGGTGGAAGGGTTGATCCACATCTCCGAGTTGTCGTGGGGACGTGTTTCCCATCCAGCGCACATCGTCAAGATGGGAAGCCTTATCGACGTGCAGGTGCTCGACCTGGCGCCGGAGCGCTGCCGTGTTGCGCTCAGCCTCAAACGCCTGCAGCCCAACCCCTGGCAGAACGCCGCCGTGGACTTCCCCAAGGGATGCGTCAAACCCGCCACCATCACCAGCGTGCTTTCTTTTGGCGCCTTTGCCCGCCTCGACGCCGGCGTCGAAGGGTTGATCCATGCCTCCGAAATTCCAATGGCAGATGGCAAGCCCCTGAAGGACATCCTCTCCGAAGGACAAGCCGTCATGGTCCGTGTACTGCACCTCGACCCGGCTCACCAGCGTATGGGTCTGAGCATGAGGCTGGAGTAAGCGTTCAACGCAGAGAAACTCGATGACAGACCACCCAACCGACTCACAACCTCAAGCGCTTGAAGGTCTTGCAGGCTTTTACCTGCGCTTCGGACGTTTCTTCCGCGACGTTGTTGGCGTGGCATTGATCGCGTTCGCGCTCATGTTCCTGCTTGGAATTTGGGGTATGACCGATGGCATATTGCCCGCATTCTTTGCGGAGACCATTCCACAATGGTTTGGTTGGGGAAGCTATATCATTATTTTTGCCATTGCATATTTGGGATATGTTCTTTTGCGGCACGATGAACGGGAAATTCCTTGGGGACGCATCTTTGCCCTTGAACTTGCCGCCCTCCTCACCCTGGGTTTGTTCTCCGTCTTAAGCGGCAACGACCTACTCCTCGCGGATGCCGGCATGTATGGCGGACGCCTCGGCTGGGGCATGGTCGAACTGGCATGGCGTTACATGGGGGCGATCCTCGGCACGTTGCTCATCTTCGTCTTGTGGATGTTGACGATTGCCACCGGCTTTGGCTTGTGGACTCGACTCGAGGGCTGGTTGCTCCACTTTGCGGGCGAGACTCCGCCCGAAGTTGCTCCCAACCCGACAGCGGAATCCAAGCCCGAAGTTGTCGAAGCCAGCCCACAGTCCGAAAAAACCGCCGCCGCGCCGTCGAAGAAGAAAGCTCCGCAAATCCCGCCCGAGTTCCGCACCTCCTTCAGATCCACACCCAAGAAGGAGGAGAAGCCAGCCAAAGCGTTGACCCGCAGCGAGGAACTTCCGCCGCTGAATATTTTGATGACCGATTCCGCCACCCGCGCCGACGACCGCACCATTAACCAGACGGCGGGACTCATCATGAAGACCCTCGCCGATTTTGGCATCCCCGCCACCGTCATTGGCTATCGCGTGGGTCCGTCGGTGACGCAGTTCGCCGTCCAGCCCGGCTTCATCAAAAAGCCTGGCTCCGACGAAGAGGATGTGCAGCAGATGAAAGTCCGCGTGGCGCAGATTGCTGCGCTCGAAAAGGATATTGCGCTGGCGCTCTCCGCCCAGCGTTTGCGCATCGAAGCCCCTGTGCCGGGCAAGCCCTACGTGGGCATCGAAGTGCCGAACACGCACAGTTCGGTTGTCCGCATGAAGACCCTGCTTGAATCGGATGCCTTCAACAGGATGACCTCGCCCCTGCGGCTTGTGCTGGGGCGCGACGTGTCGGGCAATCCGCTGGTGGCGGACCTGGCGCGAATGCCGCACATGCTGATTGCCGGCGCGACGGGTTCGGGCAAGTCGGTCTGCATCACCTCGCTCGCCGCATGCCTCGCCATGAACAACACCCCCGAAGATTTGCGGATCGTGATGATCGATGCCAAGATGGTGGAGTTGATCCGCTTCAACGGTTTGCCGCATTTGTTCGGCAAGGTCGAGACGAACATCGAACGCATCCTCGGCGTGCTGCGCTGGGTGGTGCTGGAAATGGAACACCGCTACCGCCTGCTTGAATCTGCGCACGCCCGCGATTTGGAATCGTACAACAAGAAAATCACCCGCAAAGCCGACGGCAAGGCGCTGCCGCGCATCGTGGTCTTTGTGGACGAACTCGCCGACCTGATGATGTCTGCCCCCGACGTGACCGAGCATAATCTTGTTCGTCTCGCGCAGATGGCGCGCGCCACCGGAATCCATCTCATCGTCGCCACGCAGCGTCCCTCCACCGATGTGGTGACGGGTCTTATCAAAGCCAACTTTCCGGCGCGCCTGGCGTTTGCCGTCGCCTCCAGTGTGGACAGCCGCGTGATCCTCGATTACACCGGCGCGGAATCCCTGCTTGGACGTGGCGACATGCTCTTCCTTAACCCGGAAGTGGGCAACCCTGTCCGCGCGCAGGGCGTGATGATCACCGACATGGAAATCGAGCGCATTATTTCGCACTGGCAAAAGAGCGAGATCAAAGTGGACGAGACCCCGCCCTGGGAAAAACTCTTGCAGGAGTCCAGCGAGGGCGAGGAAGACAACGGATTGATCGAGCAAGCCGTGTCCATCGTCCGCAGCAGCCAGCGGGCATCGGCATCCCTGCTCCAGCGCCGCCTGCGGATTGGTTATCCCCGCGCCGCAAGGCTCCTCGACCAACTCGAAGAAATGGGCGTCGTCGGTCCCTCGCAGGGCGGCGGCAAGGAACGCGAGGTCCTGGTCCAGCCGGAAGATTTGGATGAAGAGAAGGAAGAGGAGTGAAAAACGATTCAGCGAATCAGTGAGTCAGCGATTCAGCGGCTTGGACATTCGTGGGTCATTTTACGACTCCCCATTTCTTGCAACTTCAGATACCTCAGATACCTTTCCCATCTCAAGAACTTTTCCCAAGGAACTCTTCCCCTCTCATGAACCTCAAACCCACCTTCAGTGATAGGTTACGAATTATCTTCAAGTGGATCATTGAACCCATTGCCACATTTCTAAATCGCACAGGGTTGACGCCCAATGCCATTACTCTCTTTGGGCTGGCAGGGACAGCCGTTGCCGCATATATTCTCTCGCAGGGGAAGATGACCCTCGGCGCAGTTGTCTTATTTCTCTTCGTCATCGTGGACGTTTTCGATGGCACGATGGCGCGCCTGCGCGGCGAACCCAGCGACTTTGGCGCATTCGTCGATTCGGTCAGCGACCGCTACGCAGAGTTTGTCACCTTTGGTGGGCTTCTGTATTATTTCCTCACGCAGGGAGATGCCCTCGGCGCGATGATGACCTTTGCAGCCACCGCCGGCTCGGTGCTGGTGTCCTACGTCAAAGCACGCGCCGAGGGATTGGACTTCACCGCCAAGGTGGGACTCCTCTCCCGTGTGGAACGCTACATCGTTTTGATTCCGCTTTTGCTTTTCAACCAGCCCTTTTGGGCTGTGACCGTCATTGCCGTGCTGGGCAATTTCACCGCCTTGCAGCGCATCTTCCACGTCCGCGTGCAGGGACATGAGCGCATGAGAAAGGCCCGCGAGGCAAAAGCAGCCAAAAAAGAATATGTTCACTAGCGATGGATGAAATTTCCCTCGGACCCCTGTCCATCCGCTGGAATGGGCTGCTGATTGCGCTCGGCATTGCGATGGGAGCCTTGCTCGCCGCCTATCGAGCTAAACACCGCGACGCCGATCCTGAAATCATCTTCGACCTTTTTCTGCCTGTGGCGATTTGGGGGACGTTAGGCGCGCGCCTCTGGCATGTTCTCACCCCGTCCATTTCCTCGCTGGAATTGGGTCTGACCACCCGTTATTATTTTTCCAACCCTATCGATTTGGTCGCCTTCTGGACGGGTGGCTATGGCATTCCCGGTGCCTGGCTTGGCGGGACGCTTGCCCTGCTGTATTTTGCACACAAAAACGAATACCCCTTTTGGGAACTGGCGGATATCCTCGCCCCCGGACTTGCGCTTGCCCAGGCAGTCGGACGCCTCGGAAATTACTTCAACCAGGAACTGTACGGCTTGCCGACGAATTTCCCTTTGAGAGTTTTCATTGACCCCAACCATCGTTTGAGCGGCTTCGAGACATTTAACTTTTTTCAACCGCTCTTTGCCTACGAATCGCTTTTGAATTTCGCTAATCTGGTTTTTCTGCTCTGGCTCTCCCGTCGATTTGTGGACAGGCTCAAGCACGGCGACCTCTTCCTCGTCTATCTTGGGTTTTACTCCGTCGTCCGTTTCTTGCTCGAATTTCTGCGCCTTGACGTTTCGCTGGTAGCGGGTGTTAATGTCAATCAAGTGTTTTTTGCTTTTGTCTTCCTTTGTGTAGGGGTGGGTATGGTTTTGCGTCATCGTGCTGTCCAAAAACTGTAAGGTCTCTGTGAAGCGCCATTCAGCCCAGCGGGGAATACAATCTGTTCGAGTTACTAGATACGAGTTACGAGTTGTCAATCTCCAATTACCATTCACCAATTACCAACCATGATAGAAACACATGAACTAACCAAACAATTCAATGACTTTCTGGCTGTGGACAGCATCAACCTCTCAGTCGATGCGGGGCACATCCTCGCGATCCTCGGGCAGAACGGCGCGGGCAAGACCACCACCGTCCGTATGTTGACCGCCCTGCTCAACCCCACACGCGGCTGGGCGCGGGTCGCGGGCTATGACGTGGTCAGGAACGGACATGACGTCCGCTCGTCTGTCGGTGTGTTGACCGAACAACATGGACTGTACATGCGGATGACCGCCATCGAGTATCTCGATTTCTTTGGGCAGGTCTACAATCTTTCCCCGGCGGCGCGAAAATCACGCAGCGACGACCTGTTGGAATACTATGGGTTGGCGGAAGCGGCAAAACGCAGGATCGGCGAATACTCGAAAGGGATGCGCCAGAAACTGGCTCTCGCCCGCGCCATGATGCACGACCCCGGTGTCCTCCTGCTGGATGAACCCACTTCGGCGATGGACCCCGAATCGGCGCGGCTGGTGCGGGACGAGATTGCCCGCCTCAAATCATCCCAGCGGACGATTGTCATCTGTTCCCATAACCTGACCGAGGTCGAAGCTTTGGCGGACCAGATTGCCATCATCTATCGCGGGAAGATTTTGATTCAAGGCACGCTTGACGAGTTGAAAAAGGCTGTACTTGGCGCTCCCGAATATGAGATCAAATTCAGCGGCGAATGGGATGCGAGCGGGGCGACTCTGCCGTCAGGTGTAGAACTGCTCACTCGGACGGCGACCAGCTTGAAGGTCCGCGTGGAGAATCCGCCCGAGACGAATCCGCAGATTCTGAAGAGTCTATCCACAGCGCCCGTCATGGCATTTCAAGAGGAACCGCGCACGCTGGAGCAGGTCTATCTCAAAGTGATGGCGGATGCAAAGGGAGTCGAAAATGTTCACTAAATTACGCCCCGTCTGGCTCATTGCGGGACGCGAACTCAAAGACCAGTTCCGCGACTGGCGTGTGATCGCGCCGATGCTCATCCTGTTGATTTGTTTCCCGTTTTTGATGAACGAGTTCGCCAAACAAACGGTGGACTTCATGAACCAATATGATGCCAATCTGATCCTCGACCGTTTCGTGCCGTTCTCGATCATGATCATCGGATTCTTCCCGATCACGATTTCGCTGGTGGTGGCGTTGGAGTCGTTTGTGGGGGAGAAGGAACGCGGGACCATCGAGCCGATTCTGAGCGCGCCGCTCGACGACTGGCAGTTGTATTTTGGCAAGCTGCTGGTGGGTGTGGCCACTCCGCTGGTTGCCAGTTATCTGTCCATCCTCTTGTATCTGGTTCTGGTGGTGCGCCAGGATTTGAACATGCCGTCGCCGATGGTGATGACGCAATTGTTTCTGCTGACCACCGCCCACGCCACGTTGATGGTCAGCGCGGCGATTGTGATTTCGGTGCAGTCCACTTCGGTGAAGGCGGCGAACCTGCTGGCTTCGTTTATCATCATCCCCATTGCCATTTTGATGCAGGGCGAGGCGGTCCTGCTTTTTTGGGGAAACGAACGCGTCCTCTGGCTGGCGATTGCGGGCGTGATGATCATCTCCCTGCTGTTGATCCGCGTGGGGATTGCCCACTTCGAGCGCGAATACCTGCTCGGACGCGAGATCGACGTCATCAACCTGCGCTGGATCGGACGCACCTTTTGGCGGAATTTCATCGGCGGTGCGGAGTCCTTTGGACAGTGGTATGGAACTATTTTTGTCGCCTTGCGGCGGATCGCCCCGGCTTTTCTGGCTGTGACCCTGGTTGCGGTTGTGAGTGTTTGGCTGGGCTATGACCTGGTCATGGTCAATGTGTCGGATATGTTGCATGAGGCGACCCCTGAACGGTTGCAAAGAATCGAATCGCGCATCGATCATATGCCTGACTTGACAAACCTTGAAGGGAGTATCAGCGCCCCCTTTTTGTTCATGAACAATACGCGCGCCGTGGCAGCCATCTTCTTGATGGGTTTGTTTTCCTTCGGCGTGCTGGGTATTTTGATTTACATGTTGAATATCGGCTTGATCGGTGGATTATATGCCCTGCTGGAACTGCTTGGTATCCAGCCCATCCCCCTCTTTCTGGCTGGCATCGTTCCGCATGGTATCTTTGAAATTCCCGCGTTGATGATCGGCAGCGCAGTCGCGCTTTACATGGGCGCCGCCCTTGTCACCCCGCAGACGGGCAAATCCATGGGCGAGGTGATGATCGAGTTGCTTGTCGATTGGGTCAAGATATTCCTTGGCGTGGTGATTCCCCTGTTGGCTATTGCCGCCGTCGTGGAGGCGTACGTCACTCCCGGACTTTTGATCAATGCGATGGCAAAATAAACAATTGGAGTCTGGAAATCCCACTTTCAGGCTCCTTCTTTTCAGGTCGGAAATTATGCTAAGATAAGTCATGCCAAAAGTAATCATTCTCGGTTCTTCGAACGCCATTCCCACGAAGAATAACGAGAACACACACATGGTGATCGTGGGGGAGGAGCGCATGTTGCTGGTCGACTCGGTCAGCAGTCCCATTCAACGTCTCGAACAGGCGGGTTTGGATTTCAACAACCTGACCGATATTGTCGTGACCCACTTCCATCCCGACCACGTATCGGGGATTCCGCTCCTGTTGATGGATATGTGGCTGATGGGTCGCCAGCGCCCGCTCAGTATTTATGGGCTGCATTACACCCTCGACCGTCTCGAAACGTTGATGGGATTGTACAATTGGGGAAATTGGCCCGATTTTTTCCCTGTTGTTTTCTATCGTATTCCCGCCAGCGAGATGGCTCCCGTACTCGATTGCTCTGATTTCACCATCCGTGCCTCGCCTGTTCATCACATGATTCCCAACATCGGTTTGCGCATTGATTTCAAACAGGTGCATCATAGCATCGCCTATTCCTGCGACACGGAGCCATGTGACGAAGTGGTCCGCCTCAGTGAGGGGGTGGATGTGCTGATCCATGAAGCCGCCGGGGAAGGCATGGGACATTCTTCTGCTAGTCAGGCAGGGGAAATTGCCCGAAAAGCCGAGGTCGGCAGGTTGTTGCTTATTCACTACCCTACAGGGAGATACGCAAACGGCGACCTTGTCGCCGAAGCGCGTACCACATTCCTTGGGGAGGTGGAATTGGCGCAGGATTTTATGACCCTCGAGTTTGATAAAAAATAGGTTGGGCGAAATGTCCAACCTATTTTACCAGCCTGAAATGTAAGGCTCCCATTCGCCGTTATCTGAAAGATGCCGCCCGAAGATGTAGGAGGCATTTGCCGGTGGCTCCTTGGGGATGTGCGCCAGGTGCATGTGAACCTCCTCCACCTTGCGCCCACCCTTGCGATGGTTGCAGGAGGAGCAAGCTGCCACCAGGTTCGTCCAGTTGTGCTGTCCGCCCATGTGGCGCGGGATGACGTGATCCACCGTCAGCGGCACATCGCGCCTCCCGCAATACTGGCAGGTATAATTGTCCCGCCTGAATATTTCGCGGCGCGTTAATTTGACGTGCGGGCGCGGACGGTGAATCTGGGTTTCCAGCCGAATGACGGATGGGCGCGGAAGCGTCTGTGAAATGGTGCGAATATATCCGCGTCCGTTCAAGATCAGGTTGGCTTTTCCATCGAGAATCAAGCCTATCGCCCGACGCGTTGAGCAGACATGAATCGGCTCAAAATTTGCGTTGAGTACCAGCACTGGTTCGTGCATACTGCCTCGGTAATCTGCGTGATTATACTTCCAGATTGTGAAAGTTCGGTAATTCACTTTTATTGCAATTGCAGGAGAGTTGAAATGAACGTGATGATTGCGGGCGGTTCGGGGTTCCTCGGCAAAGCTTTGACCCAGTCCCTGCTTGCCGACGGGTACAAGGTTTTCATTCTCACCCGGGGGACGGCTGTGCCGGTGGGGGCGCAAGCCGTCAGTTGGGATGCCAAAACGACAGACGGCTGGGGGCATCTGGTCAACGAAATGGATGTGGTGATTCACCTGGCTGGGAAGACGCTCGCGTCCTTCCCGTGGACTGCCGCCGCCAAACAGGCTTTTCACGACTCACGGGTTTTGCCCGGGCTCGCACTTGCTCAAGCCATTCGGGAAGCGAGTCGCCGCCCTGAGCTTTTTATTCAACAGTCGGGTATCAACCACTACGGTTTGAGGGGAGATGTTGCCGACGAGTCCACGCCGCCCGGAGACGACTTCCTCGCCCAGTTGACGGTCAAGTGGGAAGCGGCGACCAAAGCGGTTGAAGAGTTGGGCGTGCGGCGGGTTGTGATTCGCTCGGCTCCGGTGCTTGGGAAAGGGGAGGGGTTGATGCCCCTTATGGCTTTGCCAGTCAAATTATTTGTGGGCGGACCCATCGGCGGTGGAAAATTTGCCATGCCCTGGATTCACGTCAACGACTGGGTTGGGGCAGTGCACCACTTGATGGCAAATCAGGACGCACGCGGCGTTTATAATTTGATCGCGCCCACGCCTACATCCAATGCTGATTTCAACCGTGCGCTGGCGGCTGTCTTGCATCGCCCGTATTGGTTTCCCACGCCCGCCTTTTTACTGCGGATCCTTTTGGGCGAAATGAGCGTCCTTGTGGTCGAAGGCAGGTATGCCAAACCCAAACGGCTGATCGAGTCTGGGTACAAGTTCCAGTTTGAGGGCGCGCGCGAAGCGCTGTCCGATTTGTTTGGTTAATTCCAAGGAGAAAAATTCATGAAAAAACTAATCCTCTTATTGGCTGTTGTTCTTGCCGCATGTGTTCCGTCGCAGCAAGGCGGTGTGTCGTCTGTTTTGAACACGCCCACAGCTTACATTGACCCTGCATCCTATCCCACCGCGCAGGTCCAGTTGGCGGCGCCGAATCAAACCGCGAGCGGCATCGAAGTCCACATGGATCGCGCCTGGGTGGAGGGAAAGAATGTTAACGCGAATGTGTGTTTCACCCTGCCGGATAATTCCGATTGGGGAATCGCTTCTGCCAGCCTGACCTATAGCGGGATTCTGGTTGAGCAATATAGCACGACCCTTGCGGGTTTGCAGGAGCCATCCGATGGAAGCATAGGTGTACGCTGTGACACGTTGACATTCATTGTGCCGCCCGATGCCGACCTTTCCAATGTAACGGTGATGATCGATACCATTGGAGCGACGCCACGCGGCGATGAATATTGCTCCGTTTACCTGCCCAAGATTCAACAGGCAATGCTTGAGCGCGGTACTGGCATTGCGCTGGATTGTGTGGATGTGAACGGCACGTTGACGATGCAAATCCTCAGCATTCCCGCAAGCATGAGCCAGATACAGGCGGAGGAAATCGTCTACAGCCCCGAGTTCTATACCGTGAAAGGACCCTGGAGTTTTTCGTTCAATTTGGCACAATAAAAATCTTGTTGTATAATACGCGCATGTTTACCGCTTTTTGTATCTACTATTATTACACCTGCCCATAAACCACAGCGATGGTGTGCTATAAACGCGCCCTCATCATCGCGGGCGCGTTTTTGTTTGTTAAATTTTGGAGCGCTGGAGCTTGCTCCAGCGCCGTCGGCAAGCCGACGGACATACGGAGGCTGATATGAATATCGAAGAACAGGTTGAATTATTGATGCTTGGCACGGACTACGGGGATGAAGACCTCAAAAAGTCCATGGCGGCGGAATTGCGCGCGCGCCTGTTGCTGGCTGAAAAAGAGAATCGTCCCTTGCGCGTCTATTGCGGATACGATCCCACCTCCACCGACCTGCACCTCGGTCATACCATCACCATGCGCAAATTGCGCCAGTTTCAGGATTTGGGGCACGAAGTCACCTTCCTCATTGGAAGCTACACCGCGTTGGTGGGTGACCCGTCAGACAAGAACAAGGCGCGCCCCATTCTTACCGAAGAGCAGGTCAATGAAAATGCGCGGACGTACACCGAGCAGGCTTTCCGTGTCCTTGACCGCGAGAAGACCAAAATCCGCTACAACGGCGAATGGCTTTCGAAGCTCTCGCTGGTTGATTTGATTCGCCTCGGACAGAATTTCACCGTCCAACAGTTTTTGGCGCGGGATAACTTTTCCAACCGCCTCGAAAAGGGCGAGCCGATCTACATCCACGAGACCTTTTACGCGTTGATGCAGGGCTACGACGCCGTCGCCATGCAGACCGATGTCCAGATTGGCGGCTCCGACCAGTTGTTCAACATCATCGTGGCGGGACGCAAATTGCAGGAAGCTCTGGGACAAAAGCCGTTGGTTGGCATCATCACCGCTATTCTACCCGGCACCGACGGCGTGCAGCGGATGTCCAAGTCCACAGGCAACATCGTGCCAATCAACACGGGCGCGAACGACATGTTCGGCAAGTTGATGTCTGTGCCGGATTCGGCGATGGGCTTGTACATGCGTCTGGTCACCCGCTGGAGTCCGCATGAGATCGAGCAAGTTGAAAAGGACGTGGCTTCTGGCGCTCTCCATCCGCGTGATGCGAAGATGAAGATGGCGTCTGAAATCACCAGCATTTTCTACATGGACGAAGAAGCCAAAGCCGCGCAGGATAATTTCGTCAGGACCTTCCAACAGAAGGAAATCCCCGATGAAATGCCTGAGTACGCCCTGCAGGCGGGTCAAACCGTTGTGGATGTGATCCTCGCTGCTGGCATGGCAGAGAGCAAGAGCAAGGCACGTTCCCTGATCGACCAGAAGGGTGTCAAACTCGACGGGCAGGTCATCGAGCGCGATGCACAGTTCCCTCATCCTGGTGTATTGCAGGTGGGGAAGAGGCGGTTCCTGCGAGTGAAGTAGGATAACAAAAAGATGCGAAGAGCGGCAAGCTCATCGCATCTTTTTGTCCCAACAATTTAAACGAAAAGCAAACCTTCCCGGTTCGCTTTTGAAGAGGCGTCGAGGGGATTTGAACCCCTGATGAGGGTTTTGCAGACCCTTGCCTTACCACTTGGCCACGACGCCTTATATAAACAACGAGGATTGCTGACGGAACGACTTCCAATCCGCAACCCTCCATGTTTGAGCGGGCGATGGGATTCGAACCCACGACCTTCTCCTTGGCAAGGAGACGTACTACCACTGTACTACGCCCGCGAACACGGTCAACCATCGACCGGGAGTGCCGAGACCCAGGATCGGACTGGGGACACCGCGATTTTCAGTCGCGTGCTCTACCAACTGAGCTATCTCGGCAATCAGTATTTTTTGTTAAGCGTGCGTGATTTTACACGCACTTATATGGATTGTCAAGAAAAGCCGCGCCTTTGTTCATCTTTAATTTTGATCGAAGTTCTTTCTTGACTTTTTGTATCCGCTTCGATATAATGTTAGGTCGCTGTCCAAGAGGGACAGTTATAATTGTATTTTAACCCAGCCACAGTCAGGAGAGAAGAATGGCATCTTCTTTGCCCCCAAAAAACTACGCACGAATCCCGGTAAAATTAGATCTTCCCAACTTAATTGAAGTTCAACTTGATTCATTTGAAAGGCTCAAAAGGGAGGGATTGAACGATCTCTTCAATGAAATTTCTCCCATTGAGTCCTATAACAAGGGGATGAAGCTGTTTTTCCCAAGCCGCAGTGCTGAATCGCAGCAGTGGGGTCTCAAGTATTGGTTTGGGGAACCAAAGCACACCATCGAAGAATGTGTTGAGCGGGATTTGACCTACGCCAGCCCGTTGTATGTTTCAGTTCTACTGGCAGGGTCAGACGTCCCCGAGCCGATTAAACAGGACATCTTCCTCGGCGACTTCCCTGAGATGACCGACAAAGGCACATTCATTGTGAATGGCACGGAACGTGTTGTCGTTTCCCAGTTGATTCGCTCTCCTGGCGTTTATTTTGAAGCGCCCGCTGACCGTGCAACGGGTCGTTTGCTTGCAATGGCAAAACTTATCCCCGACCGCGGCGCATGGATGGAGTTCGAAACACGCAAGTCGGACTATATTATTTTGAAGTTTAACCGCAAGCGCACGGTTCCAATTACCATTTTCCTGCGCGCTCTTGCGGCAGTGGACGATGGAACCAAGGATTCTCCCATCAAGTATGGAACGGACGAGGAAATCCTGTCCATTTTCAAGGATGTGGATAACAACCCCGAACGTATGTTCATCGCGTCCTCGCTCAAGCAGGAACCTGATTGGAGCCAGTCCAATCAGACGCTTCCCAATGCGGCGCTAATCGAATTCTTCAAAAAGATGCGCCCCGGCGACCCCGCCACCCTCGACAATGCCCGCCAGTTCCTCGAAGAGCAGTTGTTTGACCAGCGGCATTATGATCTTGAGCGCGTGGGACGCTACAAGTTGAATCAAAAGCTCGACCTGAACATTCCCATTCCACATCGTACTGTCACCAAGAGTGATGTGATTCGCCTGATTCGCCGCATGATCCAGATCAACAACGGCGCCGAACGCCCGGATGACATCGATCACCTCGGCAACCGCCGCGTGAAGACGGTGGGCGAGTTGATCCAGAACAAACTGCGGATTGGTTTGCGCCGCATGGAGCGCGTCATCAAGGAGCGCATGTCCATCCGCGACCAGGAGCAACTGTCGCCGGTGACTCTGGTTAACATCCGCCCGGTGGTTGCCGCCCTGCGCGAGTTCTTCGGCTCCTCCCAGCTTTCCCAATTCATGGACCAGACCAACCCGCTGGCAGAGTTGCGCCACAAGCGCACGCTCTCCGCTCTTGGTCCCGGCGGTTTGCGCCGTGAGCGCGCCGGCTTCGATGTCCGCGATGTGCACCATTCCCACTATGGTCGCATCTGTCCGATCGAAACGCCTGAAGGTCCAAACATCGGTTTGATCGGTCGCCTGGCTTCATTTGCCCGTGTCAACGAGTACGGCTTCATTGAAACTCCCTACCGCAAGGTTCACAAGATCCTGCCCCCAGGGGATGAACGTCTAGAAGGGCGCACGTTGCGCGAGGATGTTTATGATGCCAAGTCTGAGGAGTTGATTTTCAAGTCTGGTACGGTCCTCGACGCCAAGTCTGTAAAGAAAACTGCAAAGTCGGCAAACGACGTCAGCGTTGTCCCGTTTGTATCCGATGAGGTCATTTATCTTTCCGCGGACGCGGAAGACAAATACACCATCGCCCAGGCGAACTCCCATTTGACGGAAAACAAGGAATTCTCCCGCGAGCGTATTTCCTGCCGTTATCACTCAGGCTTCCTGTTCTCGAATGCGGAAAACATCGATTATATGGACGTGGCTCCACATCAGGTGGTCGGCATCAGCGCAGCGCTCATTCCCTTCCTCGAACATGACGACGCCAACCGCGCTCTCATGGGATCGAACATGATGGCACAGGCTGTCCCGTTGGTTCGTCCCGAAATCCCGCTGGTTTCGACTGGCATGGAAGGGCACGCCGCCCTCGATTCAGGTCAGGTCGTGGTCGCCGACGCGGACGGCGAAGTCGTCTCAGTCACCGGATCAACCATCACGGTCAAGGAAAAGAAGACCGGCAACCACGTTTATCAACTCCGCAAGTATCAGCGCTCCAACCAAAGCACCTGCATCGACCAGCGTCCGTCCGTTGTGAAGGGACAATTGGTCAAGGCTGGCGACATCATCGCCGATTCCTCCTCCACCGACAGCGGACAGCTGGCTCTCGGTCAGAATGTGGTTGTTTCCTTCCTTTCATGGGAGGGCGGCAATTTCGAAGACGCCATTTTGCTTTCCGAACGTCTGGTTCAGGAGGACCGTTTCACTTCGGTTCACATTGAAAAGCATGAAGTCGAAGCCCGCGATACCAAACTCGGTCCCGAAGAAATCACCCGCGACATCCCCAACGTGGGCGATGACGCGATAAAAGACCTCGACGAGAACGGTATCATTCGCATTGGGGCGGAAGTTGGACCGAACGACATCCTCGTTGGCAAGATCACGCCCAAGGGCGAAAAGGAACTTACCCCCGAAGAGCGGTTGTTGCGCGCCATCTTTGGCGAAAAGTCACGCGATGTGAAGGATACCTCCCTGCGAATGCCTCACGGCGAACGCGGCAAGGTTGTGGACGTGAAAGTCTTCACCCGCGAGGACAACTCCGACCTCTCGGCTGGCGTGGACATGATGGTGCGCGTCTCTGTGGCGCAGCGCCGCAAGATCACGGCAGGAGATAAGATGGCAGGACGCCACGGCAACAAAGGCGTGGTATCCAAAGTTGTGCCTGTGGAAGATATGCCCTTCCTTGAAGATGGCACGCCCGTTGACATCATCCTCAACCCGTTGGGTGTTCCCGGTCGTATGAACATCGGTCAGGTTTTGGAAGTGCACCTCGGTTGGGCAGCCAAGCGCATGGGATTCCGCGCGATTACCCCCGTTTTTGACGGCGCGACTGAAGAGCAAATCGAAGCTGAACTCGCCCGTGCCTGGATCATGGATCAAGCCTGGAAGGAATCTGCAGACCGCGCCTGGGAGTGGCTCAAAGAGCAGGAATACGATCCCAATTCCATTCAGGATGATGATGAAGTTCGCCGTTTGTACCTCGAACACTGGCTTGGTAAGCGAAAGTATGATGTCTATAGCCTGAACGACCCGGACTATGCACGCCATGCGGCTGCAAAAGAATGGCTGCGCGAGAAAGGTTATACAAAGCCCGACGAAATCCTATTGGATGATCGCGATGTAGCCAATTCAGATCCCGAAATAGACGATGTGACCATCAAAGCCTGCCTGCGTCTGTGGATGGAAACAAATGGAATTACGCGTCGTGTTGCAGAGGACAAGGTTTATGAAACTGCGCAGGAACTTGCCAAGGAAAAGAGTATCCCATTGCCCATTTTAGGCAAGCAAACGCTGCGAGATGGCAAAACTGGACTTCCCTACGATCAGCCTGTCACCGTAGGTGTGATGACTATTCTCAAACTCCATCACCTGGTCGAGGACAAGGTTCACGCACGTTCGACGGGTCCGTACAGTCTGGTCACACAGCAGCCCCTCGGCGGCAAGGCGCAGTTCGGTGGTCAGCGCTTCGGTGAAATGGAAGTGTGGGCACTCGAAGCGTATGGCGCGGCGCACACTCTTCAGGAAATGCTCACGGTTAAGTCGGACGATGTTCAGGGTCGCGTCAATACCTATGAAGCAATTGTCAAGAGTGAGCCAATCGAAGAGCCGAGCATTCCCGCTTCCTTCCGTGTGCTGGTCAAGGAACTTCAATCCTTGGGCCTCGCGGTCGAAGCTGTGAACGAAGGCGGTGATGTGGTCAAGTTTGGTAAAGAGGATGAGAAGGCACATCCGCCAAAGCATGACACCGCGCTGCTGAGTCTCGGAGAGAATCGATCTGGAAAAAAGTAGCATTTTCCATTGACGCGACGGGATTGGCGTGATAAACTAACCAGCCGTTGCCCAAAAAGCAAGAGTGGCTTTACCCCCACTCGACTCATTGGCAGCTACAAATGAGGCCATCAGGGTTTGTTGTGATGGTCTCATTTCTTGCGAATGTACATGTTGATTTGTGAAAAAAATTTGTAATCGGAGAAAACGATGCCGACAGTAAATCAAATGGTCCGCAAAGGACGCAAAAATAGTAAAAGCAAAAGCAAGGCGCCTGCTTTACAGTTCACTTTGAACAGTTTCAAGCAGCGCCGCGTGCGACAGGATAAGGGCGCCCCGCAGAAGCGCGGCGTTTGCACTGTTGTTCGTACCACAACGCCCAAGAAGCCGAACTCTGCGCTGCGCAAGATCGCGCGTGTGCGCCTGACGAATGGCATCGAAGTCACGGCGTATATTCCCGGTGAAGGTCACCAGTTGCAGGAACACTCCGTGGTGCTGGTCCGCGGCGGACGTGTGAAGGACCTGCCCGGTGTGCGCTATCACATTGTGCGCGGTTCGCTCGACACCACCGGTGTTGCCAACCGCAAGCAGGGTCGTTCCAAGTACGGCGCAAAGCGTCCCAAGTAATTCTATAGATGGAGTAAAGCATGCGTAGAGCAAAACCTGAGAAACGGGAACTCCTTCCCGACAGCCGTTATAACAGCATCCACGTGCAGACCATGGTTCAGCATGTGCTCAAGTGCGGTAAGAAAAGCCTTGCCGTCCGCTTGATTTATGATGCCATGGACCTGATCAAGGACCGCACCGAAAAGAACCCGATGGAAGTCTTCGATGGCGCCCTCAAGAACGTCGGTCCCGCCATGGAAGTTCGCCCCCGCCGTGTGGGTGGCGCCACCTATCAGGTGCCAATGGAAGTTTCCTCAGACCGCCGCACCACGCTGGCGTTACGTTGGATTCTGTCCGCGGCGCGTGACCGCTCCGGCAAGTCCTTTTCAGATAAACTGGCTTCCGAGCTGATTGATGCTTTTAACGAGACCGGCTCCGCCATCCGCAAGCGTGATGAAGCGCACAAGATGGCAGAGGCAAACCGCGCCTTCTCGCATTATCGTGTTTAATTTTAGAGGAATTAAAAGGAAATAGTAGGTAGAATGGCACGCTTGCATCCATTGGAGAAGTTTAGAAATATTGGCATTATTGCCCACATCGACGCCGGGAAGACGACGACGACCGAGCGCATCATGTTCTATACGGGCATGACTCACCGCATCGGCTCCGTGGATGACGGCACGACAGTGACGGACTGGATGGTCCAGGAGAGGGAGCGAGGCATCACAATTGTCTCGGCGGCTGTATCGGCAGAGTGGAAGGGCTATCAGGTCAACATCATCGATACGCCCGGACACATCGACTTTACTGCCGAAGTTCAACGTTCCCTGCGCGTTCTGGACGGTGGGGTGGTGGTTTTCGACGCTGTACAGGGTGTGGAACCGCAATCTGAAACCGTTTGGCGCCAGGCTGACCGCTATGGCGTTCCCCGCATTTGTTTTGTTAATAAGATGGATCGCGTCGGCGCATCCTATGAGCGGACCATCGAGACGATCATCGACCGCCTGGGCGCCAACCCGATTCCCATGCAGATACCCATCGGCTTTGAGGCAACCTTCAAGGGCGTTGTTGACCTTCTTGAGATGAAGGCTATCGTCTGGCAGGATGACCTTGGCAAAGAACCGCAGGTGGTCGAAGTCCCCGAAGACTTGAAGGACCAGGCTCGGGATTTGCGCGCCAGAATGGTCGAGAAGATTGCCGAACTCGATGACGAGTTGACCATGAAGTTCCTCGAGGGGCAGGAAATCGGCATCGAAGAAATGAAACTTGCTCTCCGCAAGGGCGTTTTGGCGAATAAAGCCGCTCCTGTTTTCTGTGGTTCCTCCCTGAAGAACAAGGGTGTTCAGGTGTTGCTGGATGCTGTAGTGGATTATCTTCCCTCCCCGGCGGATAAGCCCAGCATGACTGTGTCCGAACCGGGCAATCCTGAAAACACATTCGAGGTTGCCACCAAGGACGATGCTCCTCTGGGCGCTTTGGTCTTCAAAATCGTGACCGACCCTTACGTTGGGCGTCTTGCCTATATTCGTGTTTACTCCGGTGTCATCAGCCAGGGACAGTCGGTGATGAACAGCACCAAGGGACGCAAGGAACGCATTGGACGTTTGATCCGCATGCACGCCGATCATCGTGAAGATGTGACCGAAATTCGTTCCGGTGACATCGGCGCAGTGCTCGGTTTCAAGGAAAGCTTTACCGGCGATACGCTTTGCGATTCCAAGCATCTTGTTCTCGAGACCATCTCCTTCCCGGAACCGGTGATCTCGATTGCAATCGAACCCAAGAGCACTTCAGACCAGGAAAAAATGGGGGAAGCCCTCCGCAAACTTTCGGAGGAAGACCCGACACTTCACGTCAATACAGACGAAGACTCCGGTCAGACCATCCTCAGGGGGATGGGCGAACTTCATCTCGATATTGTTGTGGATCGTTTGCTGCGCGAATTCCGCGTGCAGGCAAATGTGGGCGCTCCGCGTGTTGCGTTCCGCGAATCGATCACCAAGCCCGTCAAGGAAGTCAACTACAAGTATGCCAAGCAGTCCGGCGGCAAGGGACAATATGGTCATGTCATCTTCTCCCTCGAACCAGGCGAGCGTGGCAGCGGCATTATTTTCGAGAACAAGATCGTCGGTGGCGCCATTCCCAAGGAATACATTGGACCTGTTGAAAAGGGCTTCAAGGAAGCGGCTGAGGGCGGCGTGCTGGCTGGTTACCCTGTCGTTGACATAAAAGTCACCCTGTTTGATGGTTCCTTCCATGAAGTTGACTCCAGTGAAATGGCGTTCAAAATGGCTGCCATTCTTGGGTTCAAGGAAGGCGTGCATAAGGGACTTCCCATTTTGCTCGAACCGATGATGAAGGTCGAAGTCGTCGTCCCCGAGGAGTATCTCGGCGACGTGATGGGACAGATCAACAGCCGCCGCGGCTTGATCCAGGGCATGGAAGTTCGCATGGGCAACGCGCAGGCTGTCAGGGCAATGGTTCCGCTGGCGGAGATGTTTGGATACGCAACCCAGTTGCGGTCTGCCACCCAGGGACGCGGCGTCTTTAATATGGAATTTGACCACTATGCGCCGGTATCGCAGTCAGTGGCAGAAGAAATTTTGAAAGCATAAGTTTTTTTCATAACTCAAGGAGTTTCTCATTATGGCGAAGGCAAAATTTGACCGCAGCAAACCGCATCTCAATGTAGGGACGATGGGACACATCGACCACGGCAAGACCACGTTGACGGCGGCGATCACGAAAGTGGCTGGCTTTGCGGGTCAGGCTGATTTCAGGGC
>JACRBJ010000075.1 GCA_016234555.1 Chloroflexota bacterium
AAATTCACGTGTTCCGGGCGCTGATCTAACCCCTGCTAGACACCGACGACCTGCTAAACCGCTTTCAGACTGAAAAATCGAGCACTCCCCCTTGCTCTCCGTCTGAAAATCAGACTTTTTCGACAGTCTCGTTGGGCGTTTGTCTTGCACAACATAATTAAGGGAAATCAATGAGCAAAAATACAAAGATAATTATCGGGGTTGTGGTCATTCTTGCGGTTTGTGGTTTTGTTGCTGGTTTTGCAATTCTTGGTATGAGTGGCTTGTATTTGGAAAGTTCATCGTCTAAATCATCCGTACAGTATTTTATGACTGTCAATGAAGTAATGAGCAAAGACAACATGGTGAACGAGCAAATTAGAATTTCAGGCGCAGTTATCGGTGACAGCATAGAGTTTGACAAAACCAGCGGAAAATTAACTTTTCAAATTGCTGATGTCCCCGCAGATTACGCAGAAGTCAAGAAGCAAGGTGGTTTAGCGATTGTTTTGGAGAATGCAGTAAATGACTCAAATCGCCAAAGAATTCAAGTTGTTTATGTCGGTGAAAAGCCTGAACTTCTTCGCAACATGGCGCAAGCAATAATGATTGGCGAGTTACACTCAGACGGCGTTTTCTACGCAGATGAAATCCTGCTAAAATGTCCATCAAGATATGAAGAAGCCGTACCTGACCAAGCAATAAATTAAGGCGCATTCAAGTTTTCTTTATTAAAGGCTATGGTTCTGGTAGGCGTAAAACTGCCCAACGCAGCATGCAGCCGACTCCCGCACGTCGGCTGCATGCTGTGCGTCAGGTATTTCACAAAGCATGGCTTCAAGTTTTCCTTGCTCCCAAGCAGAGACATGCGGCTATCAGCACTCTCGATCTAAACATAATCGGCTCCGAAAGTTCATCTTTCAGAGCCGATTGTCTATTTGTAAATCTTCCGATCTTTTTAGCCGGATATCTGACTTGAATTCATCCTTCTGTACTCTCCGCCTTCCGCATGGACTTGAATGACTCGATTGCTACCTCCAACATCGCCATGTCGGGAGTGCGGGTGGTGAGGTGCTGCAAAGCAAGGTTGGGCTTGATGAGCATCTGCACGAGGGGATTGCCCAAATGATTCGCCGTCCAGCGGATGTATTCCACGGCAACGCCCGCCAGAATCGGGATAAAGAGAATCCGCGATGCAAGCCGCCAGAACATGGATAACGGTCCCAGCGCGGTGAAGACCAAAATGGAAAGTAAAACCAGCGTCAGCAGGAAAGCCGTCCCACAGCGAGCGTGTTCAATGGGATATTTCGCCACCGATTCGGGAGTCAACTCCGCGCCGGCTTCGAAGGCGTTGATGGTCTTGTGCTCCGCACCGTGATACATGAAGAGCCGCCTTACATCGGGCATGAAGCTGATCGCCCAGATGTATCCGACCAAAAACAGCAGCCGCAAAACACCTTCCGCCAGATTATTCAGCCACGGACTCCAGCCGAGATACTTTTCAGCAGCGCCGCCCAGCCCGGCGGGGAGGAGAAAGAAAAGCCCGATGCCAAGCGCAAGCGACAGTCCCAGAGTCAGGTAGAGGGCGGGACCCTCCAGCTTTTCATCCTCGCCTGTCTGCATATTCGCGGAAATCGTCAGGGCGTGCATCCCCAGGCCGAGGGCATCCCAAAGCAGGATGACGCCGCGCAGAAACGGGATGGATGCGATCTTCGAACGATAAACCTTTGCCAGTTTTTCCGTGTGGACGACAACCGTGCCATCGGGCGCGCGCATGGCAATGGCATAAGCATTTTGCCCGCGCATCAACACGCCTTCGATAACCGCCTGTCCGCCGTATGTAATGATTCTGTCTTCCATGTACCTCTAATCCTTTTTACTTCTGGAATCCGACAGCTTGCTGTCGAAAGCCCAGGAGCAAGCTCCTGGGCTCCAGAAGTTATTTCATATTGAAAAAGAAATGGATGTACGCATCCACATTCTTGTACCAGGTCGGCAGGTGCATCCGCTCGTTGGGCGAGTGGACGTTGTCGTCGGGCAGGCCACAGCCAACCAGTCCCGACTCGACACCGCAGGTTTCCTGCAACATGGCAACCACACCAATCGAGCCGCCTTCGCGGCGATACAGCGGAGGCTTGCCCCAAACCGTTTCCATTGCCGATGCCAGCGCGCGCACGCCGGACGTGTTGATGTCGGTGATTGCCCACGGGCTTTGGTGCAGGTCTTTCACTTCCCACGCGACGGTCTTCGGCGCGTTCTGCTCCATGTACTTGAGCAGTTGTTTATGTACCTCGGCTGAAGTCTGGTCCGGCACAAGGCGGCAGGAGACTTTCGCCATCGCCTTCGCAGGCAGGACGGTCTTCGAACCGGGACCCGTCCAACCTGAAAGCAAGCCGTTCACTTCGAGGGTCGGGCGCGCACCGACACGCAGGGCGGGTGTGTATTCCTTCTCACCCCACAAGGCGGGCACGCCGGTCTGCTCCAGATAGCTTTCAGGCGTGGTGGGGAGCCTGGCAGAGGCTTCGCGCTCCTGATCGGTGACAGGGCGTACTGAGTCGTAGAAGCCGGGCAGGGTAATCGTTCCGTTTGCATCGTGCATACCCGCGAGCAACTCGGTCAGGACCTGGGCGGGATTATGCACCGTCCCACCAAACAGACCCGAGTGCAGATCCTGTTTGGGACCGTAGATATTGATCTCGTAGTAGGCGAGTCCGCGCAAGCCGTAGGTGATGGTAGGCTCATCAGCCGAAATCGCGCCCGCATCTGGGTTTAGACAAAAATCCGCTTTGAACATCTCCCCGTGTTTGGACAGGAAATCGGGCATGTGCAGCGAACCGATTTCCTCTTCACCTTCGAGCATGAACTTCAAGTTGAGCGGGAAATCACCCGTCTTCATGATGGCTTCGATGGCGTTCAACGTCGCCATCACCTGACCCTTCATATCGGACGTGCCGCGCCCGAAAATGTAATCGCCCTTCACCGTCGTCTCGAACGGCGCAGTCTCCCACAACTCGATGGGGTCAACAGGCTGCACGTCGTAATGCCCGTAGATCAAAACCGTCGGTGCGCCGGGCAGCTGCAGCCAGTCACCGTACACCACGGGATGCCCAGCCGTCGGCATGAGTTTGACGTTCTCGATGCCGAGCTTCCGCAGGTGATCCGCCGCCCATTCAGCGGCTTTTTGAATCTGCGGCTTGTACTCGTCGTCGGTGGAAATGGATTCGATCTTGACGAACTCCGACAGCTCCTTGATAAACCGTTCGCGGTTCTTGTGAGCGTATTCGATTGCACTTTTTGCGTCAGCCATGGTTACTCCTTCAAGGTTCCGTATAAATACCAAAAGGTCTCGCGCGGAAAATTCGGCGCACATTCCTCTTCCCAGGCAAACTTGCCTTCCCGAAAAACGCCTTTCAAAAAGACGTCGGTATCGTCTTCGATTTTACCCAGCAGGCTCATCATCGCCCGGTAGCGGACATTTTGCGGATAGAGTCGGACTCCCGCTTTGGGGTCGTCCCGGTACTCGGAGAGATAATTCGTCCACAGTTCGCTTCGCGCCTTAATCTCGCGGCTGGATTTTGCGTCCCAGGCTGATCGCCACTTCGAGCGGATCGCCTCGACCTGCGCCTCGAATTTCGATGCCTGAATCCCCATCCGCTTCAACGAGAGGAGAAGCCCACCCAAAGTCAACTGCGGCAGGTTCAAACTGAGCGGATAATACAACTGCCCGCCCAGCAGATAATTCTGCAACAGTGGTACGCCTGCGGTGAGGTATTGCTGGTCTTTTTCTGTGGACATTTTATTTTTGGAGTCCAACGACTCCCGTCGTTGGCTCACGCATATCAAAAGTCGGGAGACTTTTGACTCCCTACGGCGCTGCCGTCGGCACGGGAGTCTGCTCCAGCGTGCGACGGGTGACGAGATACCAGTCGGTGATCAACGCCAGGCGATCGCTGGTGTCGTACATCGGCGCGACCTGCACGCCTTGTACCTGTGCATCCACGCCGTAGGAATAGACGGGATAATACAACGGCAGCGAAGGCATATCCTTGGTGAAGGTCACCTGGAAATTTCGATACAGCCTCAGGCGGGAATCAAAGTCCGCTTCGATACGCGCGGTCTCGATGTACTCGCTGGCGGAGCGGTTGTCCCATTGCGAGTAGTTCTGTCCGCCCGTGGCTTCGGACTGATGCCAGAAGAGGTAGGGGTCGGGGTCGGGCGTCCGCAGCGTATTCAAGTCAGCCAGTGCGGCTTGATAGGTTCGCGGCGCGAGGAAGTCATTGACCATCGAGTCGTAGGACACGGCTTGCAAATCCACTTTGACGCCTATCAATGCCCAATCCGACTGGATGGCTTGAGCGATCTTCGTGTGAACTTCGTCGTTGGGATGCGTGAGGGTAAAGCTCAGGGGTTGACCATCCTTGGCGCGCACGTCCCCGCCACCGGCTGGGATGACGTAGCCGTCCTCCTTCAACAACGCGGCAGCCGCATCGGGGTCGTAATCGAAGTGCTCGATCTCCTCGTAGTACGCCCACGAACCCGGTAAAATGGGACCGTCCGCAATGATGGCTTGTCCCATCAAAATACGCGAGACAATGATGTTGCGGTTGATGCCCAACAGCAATGCGTGGCGGACTTTGTCGCTTTGCAAAAACGGCACGCCGGGGTTGCTCAAATTCAGAAAGACCAGTCCCATCTGCGGCAGGCGGCTGGTGTGAACCGAGAGGTTTTTCTCCGCCAGCGCGGATTCCAAAACGTCGTTGCTGATCTGGCTGATGCCGAGAACTTCCCCCTGCTGGTAGGCATCAAGGGCGGAGGCGGCATCGGGATAGTAACGGAAAATCACCTGCTCGATGTATGCCGGGCGCAGGAAATAATTTTCATTGACCTTTAGAGAGACGCCGTTGATCTGCCCACCGCCGGTGAGCAGGGAATCAAATTTGTACGGTCCCGTGCCGACAGGTTTCAGGTTGAATTCCGCGCTCGGCAACTGGTCGGCGGGGACGGATTCAAGCAGGTGCTTTGGCAGGACGCCGAAGGTAGCATAATCCAAAAACGGCGCGAAGGGTTCGGGGAGTTTGAACTGGAAGGTCTTGTCGTCGAATTTTTTGATCTCGATCTGCGACCACAGATCCTTGATGTCCTGCGGGAAGAGCGAGCCGCTGCTTTTGATCAACTCGATGGTGAAGACCACGTCGTCCGTCGTCACCGGCTGACCGTCGTGCCAGGTGGCGTTGGGTCGAATCGAAAAGTTGTAGAGTATGCCGTCAGAGGAGACGCCCCAGGATTCAGCCAGGTCGGGTTGGGGCAGTCCGTGTGAATCGAAACGGATCAAGCCGCTGAAAATCAGGCGGTTGATGTCGCGGTCAGCGGGGTTGTTCCAATCCAGCATGGGATTCAGCCGTCCCATCGAGCCGATCAGCGCCTCGGTGTAAATACCGCCGGGCGCGGCTTCGGGCAGAAAGGGAATGCTTACCGGTTGTTGGCTGAGCAGGAGCAAAGCGACAATCACAACGGTGACCGCAACAACCAAAATCTGCCAGCGTAATTTTTTCATAATGGGTATGGGAAATAGTAAGAGCCGCCGCCGCCCCGCGTCGGGGACATGAGCCGGCGGCTCTTTACAGGCGTGTGAATCTCTTAACCGACGAGGATGACAGCGAAGACGAGACCAAAAAAGACCACAGCCAGCGCGATCGTCACCCAGAACAGGATGCGTTCGATGCCGCGGCGGGCAGTGAAAACACCGCCGGTGTCCGCGCCGGTGAGACCGCCCAATCCTGCGCCCTTGCTCTGCAGGATGACGCCAGCGATCAACCCCACCGAGGTTATAATCAGCGCAATATCCAAAATGTTTTTCATACGAAGTGCCTCCTTGAAATTAGCGGGGAGATTATACCTGTTGAAGAAGTGAATCGTCAACAAGGGATTGGCGCGAATAAATTTAACGAGGAATACATGCACGAGATCGTTGTTAATTTGCACATGCACACCAAATACTCCGACGGGACCGGCACACACAAAGACATCGCCGCCGCCGCGCTGAAAGCCGGGCTGGATGCGGTCATCGTCACCGACCATAATGTGCTGGTGCAGGGCTTCGAGGGCTATTACAAGGAGAAGACCAAAAAAGTTTTGATGCTGGTCGGGGAGGAAATCCACGACCAGGCGCGGGACCCGCAAAAGAATCACCTGCTGGCGTTCGGCGCGGGACGCGAACTCGCCACCTTTGCAGACCATCCCCAGCGGTTGATCGACCAGGTGAAAGATACGGGCGGACTCTCCTTCCTTGCCCATCCCGACGACCCCGCCGCGCCCGCCTTCAAGGAGACGGACATTTCGTGGGAGGATTGGTCGGTCCAAAACTACACGGGCATCGAGTTGTGGAACGCGCTGAGCGAGTTGAAGACGGTCATTCCAACCAGATGGCACGGCGCATTCTACGCATTCTTTCCAGCATTGGTGGCGCACCAGCCAATTCCCGCCACGATTGCAAGATGGGACGAGTTGCTGTCGCGGGGGCGGCAGGTGGTGGCAATTGGCGGCTCAGATGCCCACGCCCTGCACCTGAGAATGGGACCCATCTCCCGCGTCATCTATCCCTATGAATTCCACTTCCGCACGGTGAACACCCATGTCGTTTTACCTGAACCGTTGAGCGGCGATGTGACTGCGGACAAAAAGCTGGTCTACGAGGCGATGGCGGCGGGACACTGCTTCGTCGGTTACGACCTGCCCGCTCCCACACGCGGATTCCACTTCACGGGACAGGGACTGGAAAAAGCGGCGGTCATGGGCGACGAAATCCCCGCGAAGAACGGAGTCACCTTGCAGGCGAAGCTGCCGTCCCCGGCGGAAATCCGCCTGCTGAAGGATGGTCAGGTAATCCAATCCTGGAAAAACAAGATGTCCTGTGCGCACATCACCACCGAACCGGGCGTGTATCGCATCGAGGCATATCGCAGGTATCTCGGAAAATTGCGCGGCTGGATTTACAGCAACCCGATCTACATAAGGTAGGCAAAAAGCTTCGACCATTTTGGAAAATGCCCCGTCTCGAAAAAGACGGGGCATTCATGCTATTTAACACGCGAGCGGATTTGCTCGTGCATGTAAAGTGGAAGATAGTAATGTCCACCGGCATTCTTGCCGCTGGAACCGGAACCCTTCCAGCCGCCAAAGGGCTGGTATCCAGGCCAGGCGCCAGTTGTCGCTCCCAGATGACGATTGGCATAAGCCAGCCCCGCCTGGATGTTGTCATGGAACCACTCCACTTCCTCGTCTGTGCCAAAGATGCCGGCGGTCAAACCGTAATCCACGTCGTTGGCAATGGTCATGGCTTCCTCCAAACTATTTACTTTGCCGATGGTGGCAACCGGCAGGAACATCTCCTGTTTCCACAGGCGATGGCTGAAGGGCAGGTCAACGACAAGGGTCGGCTCGCAGAAATATCCCCTGCCAAACAGTCCATCAGTTTTGATCCTGCCGCCGGCCAGGAACCTGCCAGCCTGCTCCAGTTCTTCGCTATATTCCTGAAAATCACGGTATGAAGAAGAGTTGATAACGGGACCAAGATAGGTCGCGCGGTCTGTTGGGTCGCCGATGACAATTTTCTCGGTAAGTTCCTTCAACCGCCCGGTCAGTTCATCATAGACCGGCTCTTCGATGAGGATACGCGAGGCGGCGGAGCATTTTTGTCCCTGCAAGCCAAAGACCGAGCGAACGATGCCAACGGAGGCGCGTTCGAGGTCAGCATGACGGGAGACGATCACCGGGTTCTTGCCGCCCAGTTCAAGGATGATCGGGCGCACGTACCTCCCGTTGGCAAAAGCGCGGTACATCTTCATCCCAACATCGTATGAACCGGTAAAGGTCACGCCGTCCACTTCAGGACTGTCGAGCAGCGCCTGCCCCACAGTGCTTCCAGGACCGGTGACGAAATTCACCACACCATCGGGCAATCCGGCGTCGCGGAAGCAATCAACCAGCAGGCGGGTGATCCAGGGGGTGTCGGTGGCAGGTTTGAGAACCACCGTGTTTCCCGTAACCAGAGCCGCGCCCATGGGTCCACCACTCAATGCAAAGGGGAAGTTGAACGGACTGATGACAAGCCAGACACCGTACGGGCGCAAAATCGAGTAGTTGACTGACTCGTAGCCGGCGACTGGATCCGTCCCCATCTGGGCGATATAACCTTCGTTCTTCTCCATTTGATGACAGGAATAGTAGATCAGGTCGGCGGTTTCCTGCACGTCGCCGAGCGACTCCATGCGGTTCTTGCCTACTTCCAAACTCATGGACGCGCCCAACTCGAAGAGACGTTCCTCGATCAGGGCGGCTGCCCTGCGAAGCAGTTTCACACGCTCCTGCCAGGGCGTGTGGCTCCAGGCGGGGAAGGCTTTGCGGGCGGCTTCCATGGCTGACCGGGCATGGGTGGCATTACCCTTTTGCATGGTCGCCAGTTTCCACTCCTTGTTGACAGGAGAGAAATCGTCAAACTTCTCATCGGCAAAGACGTCCTTGTTGTTGATGAGCATGCCGTATTCCTTCCCCATGTTTTGCTTTACTTTTACAACCGCCGCATCAAAACCCTTGTGCAACTCCTCGGGTGGACTGAACATGGTCGCATAGGTCAATTTGGAATTTGTCATCGAGAATCTCCTCAATTAATAAATATGATCATACTTTAATGCCGGAATGTATTCGTCATCGCTGCGAATTATACCTTTTTTATCATATTTATCCAAATAATTTAACTCAGACTGACGCCCTCGCTTTTTTCGTTTTTGCCGGGCAGTTACCGTCAAAGTGAAGTAAAATCTTTTCCTGAAAGTCACAACGAAAAAGAGGATGCCATGAAATCCCACCGAAAAGAGCTCTGGTTCAATATTCCAGCCCGACGCGGTTTTGTCAACATCACACCGCAGGTGGAGACCTGCCTGCGCGAGAGCGGAATCCAGGAAGGCATGATTCTGGTTAATGCAATGCATATCACCGCCTCTGTTTTTATCAACGACGACGAATCGGGGCTACACCAGGATTACGAACGCTGGCTGGAAAAACTTGCCCCCCACGAGCCAACAAACCAATATATGCACAATCAGACGGGTGAAGATAATGCCGATGCCCACATGAAACGGCAGATCATGGGACGCGAAGTGGTGGTGGCAGTCACCAACGGCAAACTTGATTTCGGTCCCTGGGAGCAAATTTTCTACGGTGAATTTGACGGCAAAAGAAAGAAACGCGTGCTTGTAAAAATTATTGGTGAATAGGAGAATATAAAATGCGTTTACAAAGCAAAAAAATTGCAATGCTGGTTGCCGAAGGTGTGGAAGATTATGAATATTTTGTCCCCATGATGCGATTGCAGGAGGAAGGTGCGAAGGTACTCTCCGCTGGTCTTGACTTGAAACCCACAAAAGGAAAAAACGGTCTGGCGTTCACGCCTGACGCCTTGATTGAGTCGCTTAATGCCGATGAGCTTTTTGCACTCATCATCCCCGGCGGTTGGGCTCCAGATAAATTGCGCAGGTATGATGCCGTAAAAAACATTGTAAAGAAAATGAACGATGCCGGGAAAATTATTGGCATCATTTGTCACGGTGGTTCCACGGCAATCTCGGCGGGCATCATTAAAAAAGGACAGCGCGTCACTGGGTCAACAGGCATCAAAGATGACCTCGTCAATGCGGGTGCTGTCTGGGTGGATGAACCCGCTTTTCGTGAGGGCAATCAGGTTTGGGGACGGGTAGTGGCGGACATCCCCGACTTCAACCGGGAGCTGGTAAAAGCATTAGTTGAATAATAGGATGCGTCGCACCCTATTCTGTTGAAGTTCTTACCCGTCAGGCGCGACGGACTATATTAACGGGAAATGCTTCATCGTCTCGGGAATTGGGATTTCCAATAAATTAAGGATGGTCGGCGCGATTTGTAAGTGCGAGACAACTTCGCCTGTGTCACCCCTGCCTTTTACACCTGAACGGATGATGAGGAGCGGCACATCGCGCTGATCGGATGTGGTGCCGCCGTGATCTCCATCCGCATTAATCCCATGATCACCTGTGACAAAAATAGTATATCCACGCTCGCGCCACTCCATAATGAGTGGCGCGAGTTTCTTATCCTGATAGATGGCGTGGCTGCGATATTCCTTTGTGTCCGCACCGAAGGTCTCACCGTGGTAATCCATGCCCATTGGGTGGACTAGCAAATAATCAGGCAAAAACTTGCGGACGAGATGCGCGGCAGAAAAAAAGAGTTCGACATCAGGGTACTCATCTTCAGTATAGAAACGTCCATGCTGAATGGCCAAGGTTTCGTCATCCACTTCCTTATCGTCAATGGGATCGTAGGGAGCGTGGTTGTACAACTCGGAAAACCAGGAATACGCCGCCGCAGCCGTGATCTTATCCGAATCCTTCACCGCCTGAAATATATTCGGCTTGGCCGAGAGCCGCACCATCGAGTTGGCAACAATGCCATGCTCACTGGATGTCAATCCCGTGTGAATGGTCTCATACATCGGGCGAGACAGGCTCGGTAATTCACCGATGATCTTGTATAAGCTGGCCTGTTTCGTCTCCACCAGATGACCGAGGAAACCCATATTGGCTTTTGCCACGTCGTAGCGCAGCGCGTCGGAGAGAATGAGGATGACTTTGTTCACTTTAATTTCTCCAATTAAAAACGGTCCGGGGAAATCAACCGCCGAACCGTTTACAGAGTCAGTATCTCATTAATCGCTCAACACCAGCACAGCTTCCTTCGAGCAGGTGACCTGATCCTTGTCGCCAATCTTGGGCAGTTCAAGGAATGGATTGTTGAAAGTGTCCATGTTGAACTTGGTGTCGCCAATCTTCACCTGAATGCGGACAACCGCGCCAAGGAAGGTGATGTTTTCGATGGTGCAATCCAAAACATTATCCTTCTTGATTTCGGATGCAAAGCTGAAACGCTCCGGGCGGACGGAAAACTTGACCGCATCGCCCTTCTTCCTATTCTTTAAATTTTCAGCAGATACAAGCTGCACACCGTCCATCTTGAGGATGCCTTTTTCGGGGTCAAGCACTTCTGCCGATGCTGTGTTCAATGTCCCGACAAAATTGGCAACGAAGGCAGTCTGCGGAAAATTGTAAACCTCAAAGGGCGTGCCCACCTGATCCATTTCACCTTCGCGCATCACCACGATGCGATCGGAAATAGAAAGAGCTTCCTCCTGGTCGTGTGTGACATAAATAGCGGTAATGCCCAACTCACGTTGGATGGCGCGAATTTCAGCACGCAGAGACACGCGGATCTTCGCATCCAGCGCGGAGAGTGGTTCATCCAACAAAAGCACCTGCGGGCGAATGGCGAGTGCGCGCGCAAGGGCGACACGCTGCTGTTGTCCACCTGAAAGCTGGTACGGGTAACTGTTGCCTTTCTTCTCCAGATGGATGAGTCCCAGCATTTCGTCCACGCGCTTTTTAACCGCATCTTCCGGTTCCTTACGGATGCGCAGACCAAAACCGATATTCTGCGCCACGCTCATGTTGGGGAAAAGCGCGTAAGACTGGAAAACCATACCCACATTACGCTGACTGGGCGCCTTGTTCGTGATATCCACGCCATCAATCGAGACATACCCGGAAGAGGGAAGCTCGAACCCTGCGATCATGCGCAAGGTGGTCGTTTTGCCACAGCCCGAAGGTCCAAGAAAGGAAATAAATTCACCCCTTTCAACCTCCAGATTGAAATCACGAACGGCGGTGAAATCCCCAAAATGTTTCGAAACATTGGAAAGTGTAAGATGTGCCATGAAAATCTCCCAGGTGATTTAATGCGCGCCGGCAACCTGCTCCTGACCGCCGGTGATGAGTTGAATGATACCCATTGCAGCCCAGGTGAGCAGGAAGGTGGTGAATGATAGCGCGGCCGGTTCATAAGCGCGGTGCTGTCCCAGCAGGAAGAGGTAGGGACCAAATGTTGGCACGCCGAGGAAGGATGCCAGCACCACTTCACCGACGACAATTGCAAAGGTCAAAAGGGCTCCGCTCAAAAGCGCAGTACGGATGTTGGGCAGGATTACCTTCACGATAATTGTGTACCAGCTTGCGCCAAGGCTTTGCGCCGCCTCGGTCAGGGTGCGGACGTCAACCGTGCGCATACCCGTATCCACCGAACGATACATGTAAGGCAGACCGAGCACCATGTATCCGCCGATGATGAGTATATTGGTGCCAAACTTGAAATTTGTCAGCGGCTCAACCAGTGTCACTTCTGTAAAGGGGATATTCAGCGGCGAACTGTAAACACGGATCAATCCAAATACCAGGATGATCGCGGGAATGACAAATGGAAGCAGGGTAATGAATTCGACGATTCTGCGCGCCTCTGGCAGGCGCAGCCGAATCCAATATGCCGTCGGCACGATCAGGGTAATACTAACAAGGATGGTCATGGCGGCAAGAAAAACAGAATATCCAAAGGTTTGTATAAACTTCGGGTCGGCAAAAGCCCTTTCGTAGGCCTTCAGACTGATCGTATCCCGTTCCATGCCGAGGGAAAATTCAAACGTGGCAAGCAGGGGCGCAACAAAATAAAAGACGCCCAAAACAAACCAGACATAGCTCCAAAATGGAAATTTTCGCAAACGCGTTACCAGGTTCATCGCAACCACCTTTCGGTCTTGGCTTGAAGCCAGGAATAGCCAGCAAGTGAGACTGCCATGATAAAGACCATGCCCATTGCCATCGCATTTCCAAGATTGGGGTTGTGAAGCACGTCACCTCGTACCTGAGCTCCGATTTGAATGGTGATGATTGGCAACCGTCCACCTGTGAGCGCATAGGCTGTGGCGTATGCACCAAAAGCGTTCCCAAACAAAAGGATCATCGCGCCTAATATGGAGGGCAGCAGGATCGGCAGGGCAATTCGCAGCCAGTATTGAAAGGAATTCGCGCCGAGGTTTTCCGCCGCTTCCCGCCACTCGCTCTTCAGCCCATCCAGCGCGGGAGCCATGACCAACACCATTAATGGGAATTGAAAATACATATAAGTGAGGGCCAAACCTAAAAAGCTGTACAGATTAAAACCGGCATCATAAATGTTATAGTCGAATACTTCCTTTAGGACAGTGGTCACAAACCCCGTGCGTCCCAGGGTGGCCACAAAGGCGAATGCCAGCGGAACGCCCGCAAAGTTTGAAGCCACTCCGGAGAAAGTGACCAGCGCTGAGCGCAGGGGCTTGGGCAAACCTCCCACTGTTACAGAATATGCCAGCAAAAAACCAAAAATGCCGCCTCCAAGAGCGGTCACTGCGCTGATCTTTATACTCAGCATATACGAATCAAGAATATATTGCTGGGTGAAAAGTTCGACGATGTTTGCAAACGTGAAGTTTCCCTCCGCATCGGTGAAACTCCCAATGAATAAACGCACCGAAGGGAGAAAGATAAAAAGAACCGCAAACAGAAGGAAGGGAATCACCCCAATCCAGTTTTTTAGGTTGGATCTGGGTACCGTATTTTTTGAGGACTGGAGGGCAATCTGGGTCATTTTTTGTTACCTCAGAGCTTTTCCTGCTTAGGCGAGACCCTGCCAATGGCAGGGTCTCGCAGATTTAAACGGGCAAGGTGAATTACTCAGCTGCCTTGATATCAGCACCAACGACTGAGTCCCACTGAGTGGTAATCAATTCTTTGGCCTTCGTAAGCTGTTCGGCTGAGGGGAAAACAGCCTTTGAGACATCGGGCAGTTTGGCAGACAGTTCTTCGGGAACAACACCGCGGGCGCGCATGTCAGTTTCGCGGGCGGGATGGCAATAGCCTTCCATCCACAACAGCTGACCTTCGTCCGAGTACAGGAATTCCATCCACAACTTGGCGGCATTGGGGTGCGGAGCATAGGCACTGATCGCCTGGACGTACACACCGGCAAACTGACCAGTGGCGGGAATTACCAGCACAGCATTGGGGTTGCCCTCGAACGAGTCGATGGCGGCAAGACCGTTGTAGTCCCAGGTCAGGCGGACGGGGATTTCACCCTTGGCAACCAAGCCATTGTTGGCGATCAACGGGATGAGGTTGCCAGCCTTATTCAATTCGGCAAAGAATTCCAAGCCGGGAGCGGCATCATCAAGAGAACCGCCGTTGGCAAGCGCGGCAGCCTGAACAGCCTGGATCGCCTGGTTGGAGGTGCGGGGATCGCCGGACTGCGCGACCTGTCCCTTGTATTTCGGATCGAGGAGATCAGCCCAATCCTGCGGAACATCAGGCTGGACATCGGTATTCACGAGGAAAGCCATAACACCGAAGTAATCGCCATACCAGTAGCCTTCGGGGTCCTTCATGCCATCGGGAATGGTATCCCATGTGGATACTTTATAAGGCATGAACAGGTCTTGATTTGCTTCACCAAATGAAAAACCGACATCGACGACATCGGGAGCCTGCGGTCCCTTGTTGTTCATGTTTGCCTTGATGGCTTCGATTTCATCACCGGAGCCGGCATCAGGGTTCAATTCGTTAACTTCGATGCCAGGGTACTTGGCCTTGAAGGCGTCGATCACGCCACCGTAATTGCACCAGTCATGGGGTAGGGCAATGGTGGACAACATGCCTTCAGCCTTGGCGGCTTCATAAAGCGCAGCCATCGGGTCGGCGGCAGGCGCTTCGGTCGCCGCGGGGACTTCAGCAGCGGGCGCTTCGGTGGCGGGAGCCTCAACAGCAGGCGCTTCGGTGGCGGCAGGTTCCGCGCCGCCGCCACAGGCAGCCAACAGGGTTGCCGCAATCACAAAAAGGGCGAACAATTGAAAAGCAAACTTTTGGGTACGCATTTTCTTTCTCTCTCCTATATGATTTTTTGTTGATTGGTTGACAGAACAAACGACGAACGGATAGTATATTTTTTCTCAGGCACCTCCATTTCTGTTAACACAGCGTTAACATTTTAGCATTATCAATATTCAAAGTCAAACTTTGAATTTTCCGAAACAAACGTCGCGTCAACGAAATGACGGACGCTATTTCACAAGAATAATCAGCCAGTAAAACCCGGCTGAGACCAGCGCGCTGGCGGGAATCGTGATAAACCATGCCGCGACGATTTCCTGCGCCACACTCCAGCGGACTTTGCCAAACCTTTCGGAGGACCCGACGCCGATGATTGCCGAACTGACCACCTGCGAGGTGCTGACCGGTAATCCGAGAAAAGAAGCTGTCAGAATCACCAATCCCGATGTCAGTTGGGTGGAGAAACCATGTACCGGGCGAATCTTGTAGAACTTGCCACCGAGGGTACGAATCAACCTCCAGCCGCCCAACGCCGTGCCAAGTCCAATCGCGGCGGCGCTCAAAGCAATCACCCAGGGCGGCACATGAAAGTCGGTGATATAGCCGCTGATCACAAGACTGAGGGTGATAATGCCCATCGTTTTCTGAGCGTCGTTCGTGCCGTGGCTGAAAGCCATCGCCAGGGCTGTGAACAACTGCCCCTTCTTGAAGAACCAATTGACTTCCGGGGAAGCTTTTTGCGCAAAAAAATAGATCAGACGGGTTATCACAAACCCGGCAACAAAGCCGATCAATGGCGAAGTAAACAAGGCAATCAAAACCTTCTCAAGCCCGTGCAATTTAATGGCTCCAAAACCCGCGCCCGCAAGTACCGCGCCGACCATGCCGCCGATCAAGGCATGAGACGAACTGCTGGGGATGCCCAAGAACCAGGTAAGCAGGTTCCAGAAGATTGCACCAATCAGACAGGCAATGATCACACTTAAGTTAAGTACGCTGGCTTGAGCAACCTCATCTCCAATTGTTGTGGCGACAGTTACACCGAACAAAAAGGGACCCAGGAATTCAGCGGTGGCGGTCAACGCCAGCGCAGAGCGCGGACTGAACGCGCGAGAAGCAATCATGGTGGCAACGATGTTGCTCGAATCATGAACACCATTCAGGAAATCGAATGTCAACGACAGAAGGATAACAACAAGAAGTTGCGGGGACATTAACGCCTTGTTAAGTCTTCTTTACGACGATATCCGCAATCGAGTTGGCTGCCTCGTCGCCGCGGTCCGCCGCATTGGACAGGTGGCGATAGACTTCACGCATCTTCAACATCTCGACCACGTGATGCAGGTCTTCGGGTCCGCTGAACAGGTCGGCAATGGCTTCGCGGTAGACGGCTTCGACGCGGTTTTCCAAAGCCTTCGCGCGCTGGGCATGGTCAATGGCAACGCTGGGATGCTTCGGCAGGCGCTGGACGGCATGCCAGATTTCGTATGTGGCATCCTTCAACAGGCTGGCGATCCTCAGCATGTACGGGGAGGGGTCCACTTTCAAGATAACCATTTCCATCACCGTGGTATCGGCATAATCCACCACATCGTCAATCGAGCGGGAAAGGGCAAAAATATCCTCGCGGTCGAAAGGTGTGACAAAAGTGCGGTTCAGTTCGTCGATCAAAATACGGCGCACCTCGTCCGCCTCCTTCTCCTTGATGGATAACTCCTCAGCCACTTCGCGGCTGGGGGCATCCAAATACTTGACCAGCAATTTCAACGCTTCGTACGCAAGGGACGCCTGTTCCTCGATCAGTTTCTGAAATTTATCTTCCTTGCGTTTGAAAAACTTGAACATAAAGTCTCCTTCGTATTGGATTAGTCCAGCGGCTTCAACTCGCCTGGCACCAGACCGGGGAATTCAGCGCGGAGCTGGGCGTCCAGTTCGGGCGCAATCAATGAGTCTGTGTTGGTAGTCATGATTTCCTTCACCCGATTCATGGCACGGGCATGGATATCCAGCGCGCCCTTCTTCTCCCAGGCGGTGCGCGTGTCGCGGTCGGCCAGTTTGGTCATCACAGCTTCTGTCTTCATACGTTTGGTGGTGTGTTTTGCGACGATGAACGAGCCGCCGGGTCCCACCTGCTTGATGAGGTCAAGCCCCAGTTCCTCATCACTGAAAGTGATTCCGCGCTTGACGCGCTTCATCATTTGCGCCACTTCGTCGTCGATGACAGCTTTGGCGAAGTCGAAGGTTTTCAAGGCATCGATCAAGCCGCCGATGTTGAACATGTCCATGCCAGCGACGGTTCCGCCCATCGCAGACATGCCCGTCTCATAGCCTGCCTGCGCGTCGTTGACCTTGGCATTGGTCAAGCCAATGTAACCGCCGACAGGCACATTATAAAAGCGCGCCAGTTGCGCGAAAGCCATGTGCAACATGCCGCACTCAATTGCACCAGAGGTATAAGCGCCCGAACGCATATCCGCCACAGTGGCAAGCGTGGCATAGATTAACGGCGTGCCTTCCCTGGCCATCTGCATCAGGGTGGCAGCGGCGAGGAATTCCGCATTACCCTGCGCAAGAGTCCCAGCCATCGACATGGGCGAAGTCAGCCCCGCGTTCGGGACGATGGTCGGGTAGACAGGCAGGCCCTCCTTCGCAAAATACATCACGTTCTCGGTGGAAAGATTATCCATCGTCAGCGGTGAAACGACGGGACAATAGTGATGGGTCAGGAAGGGATGCTCCCGATACGCTGCCTCTCCACCCGCCACCATGTATGCCATCTTCATCACGCTGGCAGTGTCCTTGCTGTCGGTGGTGGTGACGCGCAGGGGCTTCCTGCAATACTTGAGCGCGGGATAAAGCCGCGAGAGGGTGAACTGATTGGGCGGCGCATCATCTGCCAGCGTGGAGATGGAGAAGATGTCGTAGCCGGGCAGTTCATTGATGAGATGGGCAATCCGCGCGATATCGCTGGAGGTTGCCCGCCGCTCCCGACCTGTGAGCGGATCAAGGATATCCGGAGCGGAGCTTGCCGTGACAACGACCGGGCTGTCCTGTGGGATCGTTTTATCGAACTGCGGGTTGCGGGCGTAAAAGGTGAAGGTCGGCGGGTACATCCTGCGATATTTTTCCACCACCGCGCGCGGGAACTTGACGCGTTCCTCCTCCACGAGACAGCCGTGTTTCTTGAACAACTCGCGGGCGGGTTCGTAACGCACCTTCAAGCCGGTCTCTTCGAGAATTTCCAAGGCGGCTTCGTGGATTCTTTCCACTTGCTCTTGAGTCAACAGGGTTGCGTATGACATAAGGGTTCATCCTTCCATTCTAAAGTCCAACAGCTTGCTGTTGGAACGGCAAGACGCTTGACTCCAAACTATCCAACCAACGAACGTTTGATCTTCCTGCGCACAGTCTTCTTCTTGAGCAGGAGCTGCTGCGCAAGTTTGGCGCTGCCCTTCAACAACGGATTTTCCTGCGCCTGTGAAAGCAGTTTATTGATCTCGAAGAATTTGTTGTCTCTATAGACCATGCGTTCCACTTCGAGGGTGGCAGCCAAATCCTTGATTGCCTTGACGGGAAACATCTTCAAGCCGGAGCGGGTCACCTTCAACGAAGCCGCCGCAATTGCAAAGCGGACGGAATCCTCCAGGCTCCATTTTTTCAGGTAGGCATAGATGAAGCCGGAAGAGAACGTCGCGCCCGCGCCGGAGCCATCCACCGCCTTGACCTTTGGCGCATGAACGCGGACAATCTCGTCGCCTTGAACGACCATGCACCCGCGGCTTGCCATCGTGATGATCGCGGTCTCGATGCCCGCCTTGAGCAGCCTCTTCGCCACCGAAAGCATGGCGCCTTTTTTTCCGATCTGCGCGGCATCGGTCACTGCCTGACAGAGGGTGGCGCGGCTGGCGTATTTCTCCATGATTTCGGGGTCGTTGTGACCATGCTCCAGGTTGAGGAAAACCGGCACGTTGCGGCGGCGGGCTTCGTTCATGGCACGGATGATGTGGTCGCCGTCGTACCAATCCACGTAGAGCAGTTTCGCGCCGTTCAACATGGACAAATCTGCCGTGTCGAGGGTTTCCAGGATTTCACGGGAACGCTGCCAGAAATACGTCCGCGCGCCCGATTTGTCCGAGACGTTGACCTCGAGCGGGGTTCGATATTTTTTGGTAAAACGCACATCGCCCTGCACGCCCATTTCTTCCAGAGTGTCGGCAACATAATGTCCGAGCAGGTCGTCGCCAACGGCAGTGCCGATCATGCCGGTGGAGATTCCCCACTGGCGCAGGTTGCAGGCGATGATCGCCGCATCGTCGTAAACGTACTCGCTGACCTGATGGACAATTGCGCCCGTGTTGTGCTTGGGCAGTTTGTCCAGCGCCATCACATAGACGGGGGTCAACATGCCAAAACCAACGTAGGCGGGAGGGGTTGTTTTCTTTTCAGGCATTTTCCTGTTCACTCAAAAAAACAAAGAAGACCTGACAGGTTTTCGCAAAGCCTTAATCGACCTGCTGGAATTTGATTCACGAAACTCGAATCAACTTACCACACGATGAAACCTGTCAGGTCTGAAAATTATACGCGCGCCCGTTCGCCCTTCGGATCGAACAACACGGTGGCGGTCACTTCCGCTTCCTGGCGTCCTTCGATCAAATCAACAGTGAAGCGATTGCCCTGTTTCGCCAGCTCAATCGGCAGGTAGGCGTACAAAATATTCTTCTTCAACGTGAAGCCGTACCCGCCGCTGCGGACACGACTCAAGACCTTGCCTTCGTGATAGATGGCTTCGCCGCCGTAGATTTGGGTGAAATCGTCGCGGTCGGGCAGGACGAGGGTACAAAGCTTTCGGGTAAAACCCGCTTCCTTGCGTTTGACCAACTCGCCGCGTCCGATGAAGTCGCCTTTGTCCTGGTCAACACAGAAGCCGAGTCCGCCTTCGTAGGGAGTTTCAGAGACGGTGATGTCGGCAGTGAAATAGCGGTATCCTTTTTCCAGACGCAGGCAGTCGAGCACTTTATACCCGCCGACCTCGATGCCAAACTCCTTGCCAGCCGCCATCAACAGGTCAAAGACCATCGTGGCGCGGTCGTTCGGGACGTAAAGCTCCCAGCCGAGCTCGCCCGCGTAACTCACACGTTGGGCAAAAACCTTCGCGCCGTTGATGTCGATTGGCTTGGTGGTCAGGTATGGATGCGCCACATTCGAGACGTCGCTCTTCGTGACCTTTTCCAGAGTCAGCCTTGCCTTCGGTCCCCACAACGCGAGACAGGCGTATTCCTGCGTGATGTCGCGGATGGAGACTTCGCCATCGCTTTCCTCGACGTGCATCCGAATCCACGCCAAATCGTTGCCGATGAAACCCGAACCTGTCACCGCCCAGAAGCAGTCGTCCGCCATGCGGGTGACGGTCAGGTCAGATTGGATGCCGCCGTTCCCGTTCAGGAATTGGGTGTAGACGGCGCTGCCAACGGGTTTGTCCACATTGCTATCGCAAAGCCGCTGCATGAGTTTCAACGCGCCCGCGCCTTTGACTTCGATTTTGCCGAAGGAGGTCAAATCGTAGAGGGCAACCCGCTCACGGGTGGCTTGATGCTCCACCGCGAGGCGGTCAAAGAACGGAGGCTTCGCCCAGCCCCACTGACGTTGATCCTCGCCCATGCGGCGAGATTCCTTGCCGGGCTGGAAGTAGTTGACGCGTTCCCAACCAAATTTCTCACCGAAGACCGCACCGTGCTCCAGCAGGCGATAATGAATCGGGCTGGTGCGATGCGGGCGCGCCAGTTCATGTTCGTCGTGCGGGAAGCGCAGGCGATAATAATATTTCACGCTTTCCTTTGTGCGTTCCGCTGCATAGACCGGGTCGTTGTAATAGTTACCGAAGCGGTTGGGGTTGAAGCCGTACACGTCCATCGGCATTTCGCCGCCGATGATCCACTCCGCAATCAGCTTGCCGATGCCACCCGCGCCACCATAGCCGTTGAGTGACATGCCCGCCGCCATCCAGAATCCGCGCACGCCTGCCATCGGTCCAAGCATGGGCTGACAGTCGGGAGTGTACGCGCCGGGATGATTGACCAGCGTGATGATGCCTGCCTGATCCAAAAACGGCAGGCGTCGGATTGCGCCTTCGAGCAGCATTTCAAACTGATCGAAGTTGGAAGGCAGGGTCGTACCGCCATGTTCCCACGGTACGCCGTCAATCCAACGCGCAATCGGGGTAGGTTCGTAACCGCCAATTACAAGTCCGCCCTGCTCCTGTCGCATGTAAACCAAATTGTCGGGGTCACGCAGACAGGGCGTTTCATGCGTGAATTCATGCCCAGGCACAGCCTTGAGCGCGATGTGCTGATGGTCAACGGGTGTGGTCGGGACGGAAAGTCCCGCCATCGCGCAGATACGCGGCGCCCACAAGCCAGCAGCGTTGATAACAATTTCGCATTTGATCGTCCCCTTGTCCGTGACCACCGCCTGCACTTCGCCTTTGGGCGAAAGTTCGATGCCCGTCACCCGCGTGTTGGTGTAGACCTCAACGCCCAGGTCACGGGCAAACTTTGCCATCGAAGTGGTTGTAGTGTACGGGTCAAGCTGCCCATCGCGCGGGAGATAAATTCCGCCGTACAAATCCTTTTTGGAAATCTGCGGCATTTTGTTGAACGCTTCATCCGGGGAGATGACATCCACGTCCAAACCCAATGCTTTGGCGCGGCTGACGCTTCGCTCCAACTCCTTGAGTTGCTCCTTGCTCGACGCGATTCTGACACTGCCGACGTGGTCGAACAATCCCAGTTCGCTGTACAACTCGATGCTGTACATACGGAACTTCAACAATGCCTGCGAAGTGGCGAACTGGGTCACCAATCCCGCCGCATGGGACGACTCTCCGCTGGCGATCTCGCCTTTTTCAACCAGCACCACATCCTTGCGTCCCATCTTCGCCAGATGGTATGCAATCTGTGCCCCAACAATCCCGCCGCCGATGATTACGATTTGAGCTTGAGATTTCATTGTTTCACCTGTTTGAATTAGTTTTGTACATCCTTCAACCATACTGAGAACGCTGCAGAGTCCATCTTCTCGACTGCCCTGCCCCAGCGTTCGATTGCCCAACCCCAGAAGTCAAAATCAATCGTCGATATCTTCGCCTGGATCGCAGCCCACAATCCCCAGCCCACATCGGACATGATCATATTCAATTTCATGCGGGCAATCATGTCGGGTGTCGACTTCCCAAAATACGCCGCGCAGACTTCGCCGATCTGCTCGTCATTGAACTGCATTTCCTGGCAGGTATTTCCAAGTTCAAATGTCGGGTCGTTGTTCCCGCTATATTCATAGTCAATCAGCCATAACTGTTTGCCGTCGTCGATGTAATTCTCCGCCAGCAGGTCGTTGTTGCATGGGACAGTCGCCAGCGGCTTGACGCTCATCGCCTTTTCGATCTGCGCCACCGTCGGCATTCTTTCCAGATAGCCGTCAGGAACGCGGATGTTGCGTTCCTTGCAAACATTTAGATAATATTCCGTCAAGCGAAACATGTTGAAATCCGTCAAAAAGCGCGGACCCCGATTCAGTTTTTTGATCGCATGCGCCATGCGAGTCGGCATTCCCTTCTCATTCAAAGAATCCTTCGACATGGTCTTGCCGTTCAGAAATTCGATCACCATCACGTTGTATTCGGGCAGGTGATATAAAACCTTCGGCGCCACCCCCGCTTCAGCGGCGGCTTTCGTATTGTGATATTCGTTGTTACGGTCAATGGCGAGCAGTTCCGTGCTCGCGCCCGGCACACGGACAAAGTACGAAACGCCGTCCACCTCCACCTTGAAATTGGTGTTGGTCAACCCGCCCGAAAGCGGATGAACAGAAACGTTCCTCCCCTGCCAGTCTGGAATTTTTGCAACCACTTCATCAATGACAGCCATGCCCACACTCCTGTATAAAGGTTTGTAGGTCACGCTTTTGGCGTGACCTACAATTTCACGAAGTCGATGAAATTCTACTCTGGCGGAATTTCCTTGAAGGCGTAATCCACGTCGATGCCCCGGGACTTCTGGGTGCTCTTGGCAATGAAATACCAGGCTGCCGAGACAGCCAAAATCCCAAACACAACGCTGTATGCCAGTGTGCTGGTCAAACCAAGCTGGGCATAGAACATGAACATCAACAGCATGGCGCCGCCGAGAATGAAACCAATCACGCCGAAGATGGTCACAAGCGGAATATTACCAACCTTGTAAACCGCGCCGGGCGAGGACTCATAAACATCCTTTGCGCGATAAGGCAACAGTGCGCCTGCGAGACAGGTGACAACAAACACATAACCACAGGCAAACGTCACGCCCAATGTAAGTGCCACCCAATCCGGGTGAAGGTTGTAAAGGAAGATGACGGGGATGCTGGCAAGGAAGTAAGCCAGGTGCGCGTTGACCGGGGTGTGCCGCTTCTCGTCCACCTTGCTAATCCATTCGGGGAGCAGACGGTCTAGGGACATGGCGACCATCACGCGAGTCATGCCGATGTAGCAGTTGTGGACAATCTGGTGTGAGTTGAGGATATACCCCACGCCGATGATGATGATCACCAGCGGACTGGCTGTCAACGCCACCGAAATCATGTTTGGCCACAGATAGAAGCCTGCGATTTTAGCTTCCTCGAGCAACGCCCAATAACCCGCGCCGGCAATATACAGGAATTCCGTGCCGACGGCTTTCTCCAATCCCGCGGCAAGCAGGGCAAGCAGGATGCCCGTAAAAATCAACGAGCCGACGATGATAAACAACTGGCTGTTGAAGGAACGCGCATTTTTAATTTCGCCGTTCTGTTGGGCGGAGTAGGTCGCCCATTGGAGCGAAGTCCAGGCGATGGGCGCGACGAGCAGGGTTGCCATCAGGCTGAAGGGCGGATTCAAATCAATGCCCGCGGCTACCGAGGCGTCTATGGCTGTCTGCACGAAATCCTGTACACCGCTGATCGCCAACGCAAACGAGTCAATGCGCGCCATCGAGGTGGCTGGGTTGGCGGTGAACAGCACCACCAGCATGGTGACAAAGGCAAGCAGGGTGCCGATAATCATTACAGCTTGGAAGCGCACATAATTCTTGAAGCCGCTGACGAGAATCATCATGGCGACAAAAGCGTTCAGGATGCTGGTAATAATGATGCCGGTGGAGCCTGTGAACCAAATCCCCAGATTGGACATCGCCGCGCTACCCATCGTTGCGCCCAGCCCCAAAAAGAGCGGGGCAAATCCCAGATACGAGAGCAGCCAGCCCGAAAGCGCCACCCACTGAAGGATCCAAATCACGTAGCCCGACATCACCACTGTGAACGCCACGCCGCCGCCGAAGACGCGGCTTTGAAAAACATAGTCGCCGCCGGAACGAGGCAGCGCGGTGGACAGCCAGACATAGACCAACGCGATGGGAATTTCGATCACCATCGCAAGCAAAATTCCCCAGACGAGTTTGCCGCCCGGCAGCGCACCCGGCGCCCAAAGATACGTCCAGGGAAAAATCAAGCCCATGGTCAAAATGTTATAAACGAAAGCTGAAAACGGGGACATAACCCTCACAAGCCCTGAGGCTTTTCGGGTAAAGACTTCTGGTTTTGCGGTTGCCATTTATTCTCCTTTGGTCATGGAAACAAAACAACGGTCACAAATGCGGGAGGACCCCAGCTCCCTTTCTCCAGAACAGTCAACGGGTAAATATACTTCTAACCCAACTACCTCCTTGTCTACTGTCGTTATCCGCTGGTCATCTGATAGCCCTGCACTTCGCCATCCACAAAAGTGACAAGGCAGCCGCGTAAAACGCCTTCGGCATATTCACTGCCGGGATTGACACAGGTTGTCCGCCCGATTTTCGCGACGGATTGGGATTCATGGATGTGACCATGCAGCCCAAGCATTGGCTTGTATTTTTCAATTGCCGCCCGGACCGACGCGCTGCCCGCGCCGTACATGACGGGCTGTCCACCCTGGACGATTTGCGTGGGCGGGTCCTTGTCCCAATCGAGCATGGGACAGGTATCGAGCGTTGAGTCTTTCGGCGGGTCGTGGAAATTGAAAATGGTTTTGTTCATATCTGGAACCAAAGCCGCCATTTTCTCGATCATCGCGCCAAGTTCCTCCTCTGAAACTTCGCGCGGGGTATGCCAGGGGGTCGGCGTGCTGATACCGACAGAAATCATCGTGTGTTCATCGTCCACTTGAACCAGTTCATTTTCGCAGGGAATGAAGGATTTTGCGCCTTCCTTCTTCATCACATTTAACACATCCCACTCGTCGTCGTTGCCGCCGGTGACAAAGCACCTGATGCCCGTCCCGTTTAACCGTTCCTCCGCAAGATTGACCCAGCTTTCCATGCGCTGCCGGGCAAGTTCGTGAAAAAGCGTGTCCACGGCGGGCTGGTCGGCTTGCAGGGCGCGGAACTCCTCCTCCTCCATCGCCTTGTAATAAAAACCGAGGATGTCGAGTTTGCCCATCAGGGCTTTCAATTCCTCTTCGGTGGATAGATGTTCGACCCGACCCTGCACCGTGGCGCGATGACGACCGTTCCCCTCCCTGATGATGGGTATCATCAACTTGCCCTGGATGTCGCCGCCCATCACCAACACATTGACCTTGTAAAATTTTCCCGCGTTGATGAACTTGCGAAAGGTGCGCTCCGATCCGTGGATATCAGTGGCGAAAAACAGGCGGGTCGGCTCTTTCTTGGGCTTCCGTGAAAACAGAAAAGACATCAGACACTCCTCCGAATAAAAAACAACTGACACCGGGGATACGTTAAAACGTCAGGCTGGACTTGATGCAATACTGGCAAGCGTGCACGAAACACCGTGGGCTGCGAGCAATTCGATGGCAGACGAGGCAAGCCCGTCGTCTGAAATGAATTTATCCGCTTCGTCGATGGAGGCAACTTGGAAATTGGAAACAACCCCCCACTTGCTGTGATCGGCAACGATGATGATCTGCCCCTTGGTGCGTTCGATCATGCGGCGCACAACCTCCGCTTCAGGGTCGGTCGGCACGGTGCAGCCATGTTTGACGCTGATCCCATCCACGCCGAGAAACGCCTTGTTGGCGTATATCTGATTCAAGTTCTCCATGGCAAAGCGCCCCGCAAGCGAGTTGGATCGTGAATGGAACTCGCCGCCGGTCAGATAATAGCGAAAGCCCGGGTCCCCCAACTCAAGGGCGGCGTTTACGTTATTCGTAAAAACTGTAATGCTCGGATCCTTGCGGATATATTGAAGAACCTGCGTCGCCGTTGTGCCGCTGTTGACAAAGACAATATCCCCGTCTTCGATCAGGGACGCTGCCAGTTCACCAATCCTTCTTTTTTCTTCGGGATTGTGCTGCGCCCTCTGCTGGTATTCCTGCTCGAAGGACATGCGTTGACTCAGAACCGCCCCACCGTGTGTGCGCTCCAAAATTCCCTTCTGCTCCAGCCATTCAAGATCACGGCGGACCGTGGCTTCAGAAATGTTCAGCACCTTGCACAAATCTGCCGAGCGGGCGATTTGATGAATTGCCAGATATTCTTGAATTCGTTCACGTCTTTGGGCGGGAATGAGGAGTTTGCTCATTAAAAGGATCCAAGACTACGCATGAAGGAAAATGAATGTTTTTAGTTTTGCATTATATAAGAATATGAAGAAATTTGCAAGTTTTTGACTTTTTCATTATAATGCCGTGCGTTCCCTTCAAGCAAAAAATTCCCCGGCTTCGGAACTTTCAGCAGGACCGTCTCCGAGGCTGCCAAACCAACACCACAGGAGAAGTCATGACAAACCAATCCGTCGGGATGAGTGAACAGGATCGCTCGGAACGTGATAAGTTTGAAAATGAACTAAAACGTATTCTCGAAGCCAGTGACAAAGCAGGCATCCTCCTGAGGGTAATTGGTTCGCTGGCTTTTCAAATTCATTGTCCCAAATACGGATACCTGCAAGCCGCCATGGGGCGCGCCTACACCGACATCGATTTCGGCGCTTACAAAAAGCAGACCAAACAGATCCAGGCGCTGATGGCTGGGCTGGGATATGTCGACAACCGTGAAGTTTTCATCGCATCCGAAGGTGACCGCGCCATCTTCGACAAGCCCGAGGTTGGCATTCACGTGGACGTCTTTTATGAGAAACTGGACTTCTGTCACGCCATTTACTGGAAGGACCGCCTCGAGGTCGACTCTCCCACCATCCCTCTCGCCGAACTGCTTCTCGAAAAGATGCAAATCGTCCAGATCAACGAAAAGGATGTGATCGACACCATCATGTTGCTGCTCGAACATCCGCTGGGGGATGTGGACAAGGAGACCATCAACATCAAGCTGGCGGCGGAATTATGCGCAAAGGAGTGGGGACTGTGGCGCACAACCACGATGAATCTCGACAAGGTAAAGCAACTGGCACAGCATTATCCACAATTGGATGACACTCAAAAAGCACATGTAACCGCACAGGTGGACAAAGTCCTCGCCCGCCTGAATGACGAACCCAAACCGCTTGCCTGGCGCATTCGTGACCGCGTGGGCGACCGCGTGAAATGGTACAAGGATGTGGACGAAGTATAAGGAGCAATCATGTCAAAACTCGTACGCGACTTAATGCACACCGGGCTGATCACCTGCAAACCCAACGCCACACTCGGACAGGTGGCTGTACTTCTCGACCAGCACCAGGTCCACGCGCTGATTGTCACTGACCGCGATGGACGTCCCGTCGGCATCATCACAGACCTCGACCTGATGGCTGGCGAATGGCTTTCCTCGGACGAAGAAAGCCTGAAAACCATGCGAAGCCTGACCGCCTCCGACCTGATGACCCAGCCCATCGACACCGTCGAGGCAAACATCCCGCTTACCGAGGCAGTAAACCTGCTGATCGAAAAACATGTCAGCCGACTGCTTGTCACCGACAACGGCAAACCAGTCGGCATTATTTCCCTCTCCGACTTTATCGCCAGCATGGCGGAAAAAGCCCAAACCAGCCGCAACACCGTCGCCGATGTAATGTCCGACGCCATCCTGGTCTGCCGCGGCAAGACCCCCATCGCCTCCGCCGCCCGCGCCATGACCTCCGCCGGCTGGCGCTCGGTGCTGGTGGTGAATGCCAAGGGAAAGATTCTCGGCGTGGTCAGCGGACTCGACCTCCTGCCCTTCATCAAGAATGGAGTGAATGAAAAAGTCGTTGTGCGCGACGTGATGCATCCCGCCCTGACGATAGACCTGCACGCCAGCCTGCAAGAAGCCGCAAAACTGATGATCGAAAACCATTACCACAGGTTGGTTGTGACCGACAAGGACGACCCGGACGCCTTCCCCCTTGGCGCGATCTCAACCTTCGACATCGTGGCGGCAATGGCTCGCGCTGATTCTGTCTGGCAAAAGACATAAAACCAAGACGGTAGACTGTGGACAGTGGACACCGGTTTACCGTCCATCGTCCTCCGTCAAATTCAAAAAGAATTTTTAATAGGAGACTCACATGTCCGAATTTCCAACACAAGCGCAAGTTGTCGTTATCGGCGGCGGCGTGGGCGGAGCAAGCATCGCCTATCACCTCGCTCTCATGGGCTGGAAGGATGTCGTGCTGGTCGAACGGCATGAACTGACCGCAGGCTCCACCTGGCACTCGGCGGGACTGGTCGGTCAAATGCGTTCCGACGCAAACCTGACCCGCATGATGCACTACAGCACCGACCTGTATCGCAAGCTCAAGGACGAAACCGGCGTGGATACCTCGTGGCGCGAAGTTGGCGGCTTGAGGCTGGCTTCCTCCGCCGAGCGCATGGAAGAGAACAAGCGTCTCGTCGGCATGGCGCGTTCCTTCGGCGTGCCAATGGAGTTGATCTCCGCAAAAGAAGCGCAGGCAAAATTCCCATTGATGAATATTGACGGCGTGCTGGGCGCGGCATTCACCCCCAACGACGGCAGCATCGACCCGACGGGTTTGACCAATGCCCTCGCAGCAGGAGCCAAGAATCGGGGCGCAAAAATCCTGCTCAATACAGACGTGACCGGCATCAACGTCAAAAACGGACGCGTTTGCGAAGTGGTCACAGACAAAGGCACAATCAAGACCGAGGTCGTGGTCAACGCCTCAGGCATGTGGGGACGCGAAATCGGCAAGATGGTCGGCTTGAACCTGCCCGTCGTCCCAATGGCTCACCTCTATATCATGACCAAACCCATCGCCGGCGTGGATCATAGCTTCCCCAACCTGCGCGACCCCGACCTGCTGGTTTACTGGCGCGAAGAAGTGGGCGGAATCGTCACCGGCGGCTACGAACGCCAGCCCGCCACCTTCGGCTTGAACGGCATCCCCAAGACCTTCAAATATCAACTGCTCAACCCCGATTGGGACCGCTTCGCCCCGTTGATGGAAAACTCCATCCGCCGCGTGCCCGCCGTGGAAAATGCTGAAATCATCAAACTGCTCAACGGACCCGAAGGTTTCACCCCCGACGGCGAATTCCTGCTCGGACCCACCTCGGTCAAGGGCTTCTGGGTTGCCTCCGCCTTCTGCGCGCACGGCTTGGCGGGCGCGGGCGGAATCGGCAAGGTCATGGCGGAATGGATTATCGACGGGCATCCCGAATGGGATATGTGGCGTCTCGATGTTCGCCGCTTCGGTCCAAACTACGATAACCTCAACTACACCGTCGCCCGCACCATCGAAACCTACACGCAATACTACGATATCCACTTCCCCGGCGAAGAAAGAATCTCCGGGCGTGGACAACGTCTCTCCCCCACTTACTTCCGTCTGCGCGACCTGCGCTGTTCCTTCGGCGAGAAGTTCGGCTGGGAACGCCCCAACTGGTTCAGTTGCTACGAAGAAAAAGCCGAACACGGTCACGAACCGCGCGGCTGGGCGCGCCACAGTTGGTCTCGCGCCATCGGCTACGAACACCTGATGACCCGCGAAAATGCCGGTCTCTTCGATGAAACCTCCTTCAACAAGCTTGAAGTCCGCGGACCCGGCGCGTTGAAATTCCTCAACTACGTCTGCGCCAATGAGATGGATGTTCCGGTCAACACTGTTGTTTACACGCAATGCCTCAACAAACGCGGCGGCATCGAAGCCGATATCACCATCACCCGCCTTGCCGAAGACCGCTTCTTCCTCATCACCGGCACCTCCTTCGGTCAGCACGACCAATCCTGGCTCTCCCTGCTCATGCCCGAAGACGGCTCCGTCACCATCGAGGATGTCGGCTCGGCGTACGCCTGTATTGGCTTGTGGGGACCGAAAGCGCGCAAGATTTTGGAGAAGGTCACGGGCGACGACGTCTCGAACGCGGGCTTCCCCTACATGACCGCCAAACGCATCACCGTGGGCGACGTCCCGGCGATGGCTGTCCGCGTGACCTACGTGGGCGAACTGGGCTGGGAATTTTACTGCCCGATGGAATACGGCGTGCGCCTCTGGGATACGCTGTGGGCTGCGGGCCAACCCGACGGCTTGGTGGCGGCTGGATACAAAGCCATCGACACCCTGCGTCTCGAAAAAGCCTATCGCTACTGGAGCGGCGACATCTCACCCGATTACACCCCCTACGAAGCGGGCATCGGCTTCGCAGTCAAACTCGACAAGAAGAGCGACTTCATCGGCAAGGAAGCGTTGCTCAAACAGAAGAAGGAAGGCATCAAGCGCAAGTTGTGCTGCATGACCCTCGCCGACAGCCGCACTATCGCCCTCGGCAAGGAGCCCATCCGCACCAAGGATGGACAGATCATCGGCTGGGTGGCTTCCGGCGGATTCGGATATTCGGTCGGCAAGAGCATGGCGTTTGCCTATCTCCCGATTCAACACTCCAAGCCCGGCACCAAACTGGAAATCGAATTCTTCGGCGAACCGATGGAAGTCGAGGTGGTACAAGCTCCATTGTGGGACCCGAAGGGCGAGCGCATCCGCGCATAAATAAAAAAACGACGGGAGGCAGTTTCCAGCGGGAGACTGCTTCCTATAAAAAGATACAGGAGGCGCTTCGCAGGAATAAATAATTTTTACTCATCGTACGAAAGTTTTCAGGCACGCCAAAATTCAACCAAGTTAGGAGAAACGTCATGGGTCTTTCAGTCAACGAAGTCATTGCCAAAGTTCCATTCCTGGCTGAGGCAAAGAATATGAAAACCACGCCGCTCACCGGCGGAATTACAAACATGAACTACAAGATCGAAGCGGACGGCAAGATGTACGTGCTGAGAATCACGGGCGCGAATACAGAAATGCTGGGAATCAAACGCGACGTGGAGCATGCCGCCAACAAAGTGGCGGGGGAACTCGGCATTGCGCCCGACGTCATGTACTTCATCGAACCCGAAGGTTACCTGCTCACCCGCTTTATCAACGGCAAGCACATCCCTCCCGAAGAAATCGTCAAACCGAACTATCTCACGCGCGTGGTCAGGAAACTTCGCCTCTTCCACAAGCGGGCACCCAAATTGAAGGGGACATTCAACGTATTCCGCCACGTGGAAATGCTGACCAAGGTCTCAAAGGAACACAACTGCAAATTCCCCAACGATTTCGACTGGATCATGCAAAAGGCAAAAGAGGTCGAGAAGGCTTTGTTAAAGGACCCATACGTTCCCACCCCCTGCCACAATGACCTGCTCAATCTGAACTGGATGGATGAGGATACGCCCGGCGAGATCGGCGAAATCCGCCTGCTGGACTGGGAATACGCCGGCATGGGCGATATCTTCTTCGACCTTGGCAACTTCTGTCACCACCATCGCCTGAGTGACGATCAGGTTCGGTTCTTCCTGCAGGAATATTTTGGCGAAGTGACGCCGAAGAATTTTGCGCGCCTGAAATTGATGTGGCCCATGTCTGAATTACACGAGTCCATGTGGGGCACCACCCAGACGGGCATTTCCCAATTGGAAGAGGACTTCCAGGGATATGCCGACCTGTGGTTCGGTCGCCTGCGCCAGCACGTGACAGACCCGCGCTGGGACCAGTGGCTGAAGGATGTAGCCAAACCCGATAGGAAAAAGTAAACAAAAGGAGTAAACCATGTCCATAGTAAACGCAAAAGAAATCATGATCGAAGCCGCGAAGAATAAGTACGCGGTGGGCGCGTTCAACGTCACCGACCTGCTTCAATTCGAAGCGGTGATCGACGCAGCCGTCGAGACCAAATCCCCCGTCATTGTGCAGACCTCCGTCAAGCCGTCGCAATTCCTCGGCACCAAGATGATGGTCGCGATCTATCGCACACTGGCTGAATCCGCCCCGGTGCCTGTCTGCCTGCACCTCGACCACTGCACCGACATCGCCTACTGCAAGACCTGTGCCGATGCGGGCTACACCAACATCATGATCGACGCTTCCAAGCAGGCTTACGAAGAGAATATCCGCCAGACCAAGGAAGTGGTGGACTACTGCCACAGCGTTGGCAACATCTCCGTTGAAGGCGAGTTGGGAACCGTTGGTGGCGTGGAAGACCAGATCAAGGTCGCGGAAGACGAAGCGCAACTGGCGAACCCGAAGCAGTCGGTGGAATTCTGCGAGCGCACCGGCGTGGACATCTTCGCCCCTGCCATCGGCACCGCGCACGGCGTGTACAAGACCAAGAACCCCAAGATCGACACCGAGCGCATGGCGACCATCCACAGAATGTTAAATGGCAACGGCATCAAGACCCCACTCGTGGTCCACGGCGGGACGGGTCTGCCCGAAGATACCATCAAGAAATTGCTGGCGGCTGGCGGCGCGAAGTTCAACGTCTCGACCGAGTTGAAACGCACCCTGATCGACGCCAAGTTCGAGTACATTTCCGCACACCGCGATGAATACGACCCCGGCAAACTGGACAAGTTCGTCCGCGATGCCACCCGCAAAGCCGTCATCCACTGGATGGAGATGATTGAAAGCGTCGGCAAGGCATAAAAACGTTCAACGTTAAACGTTTAACGTTGGTTCATAAAAACATAGGAGACACAAAAATGAAAAAGGTTGAAGAATTCTACGCCCCGTGGGTCAAGGGCATCCCGATGTACATTTCGGATCACATCGAAAAGGCATGGAGAGACCCCAAACTGCATCGCATGATGTCCAATGAGAATCCGCTTCCCCCATCCGACAAGGTGCTGGATGCAATGGTGAAGTATGCCAAGATGGCAAATCGCTATCCCGACCAGGGATTGGTTGTCCGCACTAAGATCGCCGAAATGAACAATGTGGATGGTCCCTACAACGTGATGATCGGCAATGGTTCCAGCGAAGTGTACGACAACATCTTCCGCATGTTTATCACCCCCGGCGACGAGGTCATTCAGCACACGCCCTGCTTCGGCATTTACGGTCTGCGCGGAAAATTGCTCGGCGCGAACATGGTCTCTGTGCCCATGATCTACAAAGACCACAAGATGGAATATGATCCCGATGCCATCCTGAAAGCCGTCACCGACAAGACCAAGATCATCGTGGTTGCCAATCCGAACAACCCCACCGGCAACTTCATGGACGCCAAGCATTTCGTCACCATTGCCGAGACGGGCATTCCATTCGTGGTTGATGAAGCTTACGTCGAATATGCCGGTCTGGGCATGTCTCAGGTGCAGTTGACCAAGAAGTACAAGAACGTGTTGATCACCCGCACGCTCTCCAAGGCGTACGGTCTGGCTGGCATGCGCTTCGGATACACCATCGCCGACAAGGAAGTGATCGACCAGATTTCCGGGTCGCTGCTGCCCTGGAACGTGGGAACCATTCCCATGTGGGCGGCGCTGGCAGCGTTCGAAGACCAGGAAGGACTCGCGGAGCGCGTCAAGTTCAACAACCAGGCTGTGGATTTCATCACCGAGTCGTTGAGCGTCATCCCCGGCTTCTATGTCATGAATTCCAAAGCCAATTACATCCTCTTCGACTGCGGCGAGACCGGCAAGACCGGCAAGGAAGTTCTGGCTTACGCTGAGACCAAGGGCATCATCCTGCGCGGCGAGAGCAAGAAATACGGCTCCGACGGCTGGTTCCGCGTGACCATTGGCACAGCCGAAGAGAACGAACTGTTCGTCAACACCATCCTTGAGTTCTTTGGCGTGAAGAAATAAATAACATTCAGACCTGACAGGTTTCCAAAACCTGTCAGGTCTTTTGTACACGGAGGAAACCATGTCTAAAATCAAAGCAGTGTTCTTCGACCAGGACGGCGTAATCATAGACACCGAGCGCGACGGACACCGCGTTTCGTTCAACATGACCTTCAAGGAATTCGGTTTCACCGACGAGTGGGACGTGGAGTATTACCACGAACTGCTGCAAGTCGGCGGCGGCAAGGAACGCATGAAGCACCATTGGAAGACCAAGGGCTTCTCCAAGCCGTTGACCGAGGAGGAGATCGATGTCCTCGTCAAGGACATGCACAAGCGCAAGACCGCCCTGTTCGTGGAATTGATCGAGAGCAACAAACTGCCCCTGCGCCCCGGCATCCACCGCTTCATGAAGGAGGCCATGGACGCGGGCTTGAAGATCGCGGTCTGCACCACGTCCAACGAACAGGCAGCCAAAGCCATCACCGAGAAAATCCTCTCGGATATCAAGTTCGAGATCGTGCTGGCTGGCGATGTGGTCAAGAACAAGAAACCCGATCCCGAAATCTACAACCTGGCGCTGGAAAAGCTTGGGCTGAAACCCGATGAAGTCATCGTGGTCGAGGATTCCAAGAACGGCGTGAAAGCCGCCAAAGCCGCCAAAGCGAACGTCATCGTCACCACCAACCATTACACCGAAAAGGAAGACGTGGAAGCAGGCGACGTGATCGTCTCCTGCCTCGGCGACCCCGACGGCGAAAAGGCAACCATGCGAAAAGGCGGCATCAAGGACTTTGATGGCGTTGTCCATGTGAAGCAATTGATGGAGTTGTTCGGGTAATTGGCGATTGACAACTGGCAATTGGACTTCCGAGGCTGAAAAGTTTCGGAAGTCTTTTTTTTATCGAACAACTCCCTGTTCCATCCCGCCTGATTTGTTATACAATGGAAGTGACCCGAATTGGCGCCCTTTTCAAACCTTGATTGACAAGGAAAGGAGATGTCCCATGATTCAGTTGACGTTCACAGAGGAAGAACGGGAAGTCTTGTTCGACATTCTCGAGAACGACATCGCCGAACTGCGTATGGAGATTTCGGATACGCACCGGCGCGAATACCGCGAGATGCTAAAACATCGCGAGTCCCTGATGAAGAGCATTCAACAGAAACTGGAGCAGGCTGCGGAAAAGGTCTCCGCTTGAAACCTGCCAATTCATCCCGCTGTTGTGGTCGATGGTTCCAAGGACGGCAAAGGCAGCGTGCGGGTCATCCTGCACGGGCATAATAAAGGCAAGGATGCGGCGGTCGGCACCGGAACGGCGGCGACATTAGGCGATGTATTGCTGATCCAAGATGCAGACCTGGAGTACGATCCACGCGATTACCCGACCCTGTTCAAACCTATTGATGAGGGCATCGCGGATGTGGTGTATGGTTTGCGCTTTTTGGGCGGTGCTCATCGGGTTGCCATGTTCTGGCACATGATGGCTAACTATCTCCTGACTTTCATGACCAACATCCTCTACAACATCATTCTGACCTGCATGGAGACCGGCTACAAGGTGTTCCACCGCGAAATCCTCAAGCGCAAATTCCGCATTTATGAGGTGCCAATCACTTTCACCCCCCGGGATTACCCTGAAGGGGGAAAAAATAAGATTTCACGATGCCTTGGAAGCTGTTTGGGTTTTGATCAAATAGAGGTTCGTAAAACAGGAATCATTCCGTATAAGACACCCAAAGAAGGTCGTATACGGAATTTTCTGTATAATATAGCCAAGATAATCGTTTGGGATTATTAATTCACACCTAACCTTATTGCCCTTCAAGAAATGTATTTAAAAGACACGCAACGATTTCCGTCATTGGGGGAGTTCACCTTTTTTGAACTTAATGGACACAATCATGATTTAGGCTATGCGATATTCAGCCTAGATATTAGCCATGCCATAAAAACAAGTTGGTGTTCGAATTCTGGCAAATGAATATTTTCAATAAACAAGAGATGAAAAGGTGTTTCATTTGTCATTAAGTTATAGGGTGTTAATTCCATATACAGTCAATCCGCGGCTCATATCTTTCCAGGGAGTATAAAATGCTGCCCCTTTTTCAATTTGTACTGCGCCGCTTCCTGATTATCCCCATTTCGTTGTTTGTAATTACCCTGGTGTTATATGGAGGGGTGATGCTCACGCCTCCGGAAGCACGGGCAGACTTGTATATGCCTAAAAATTTCAGCCCGTACGCTACGCCCGAAAGAATTGCAAAAATAAGAGAATTGATCATCGAAAAACATCATCTTCGTGATCCATTCCCTGTGCAATATTTTTATTGGGCACAATCCATATTGAAAGGCACATGGGGTTATAGTCCTTCACTGAAGGAAGATGTGTTGCCTGCTCTTTTACAGCGCACACCGGTTACATTGGAGTTGACATTGTGGTCAATGCTGATATTGTTCCCATTGGGAATGGCCAGCGGCTTAATGGCGGGCTGGAAGCGGCAAGGCAGATTCGACCAGTTGTTTCGTGGATTGGCAGCACTTGCCTCATCCATGCCGACCATTATTCTGGCATTGGTCCTTTTATCGGTTTTTTATATCAATCTTGGCTGGTTCGCTCCTGGTCGAATAAGTGTTGTCCTCGGGCCCGATTTATTCAAAGAGGAATTTTTAACTTATACGGGTATGCTGACGATTGACAGTTTATTAAACGGACGGATGGATATCTTTATCGATGTATTGAAGCATTTAATTATGCCTGTATTCACGCTGAGTCTGTATTACTGGGCCACTCTGGGACGTGTGACACGCGCCACTGTGGTGAGCGAACGGAACAAGGGATATGTTACTGCGGCCTACGCACGAGGCCTATCCGACAGTGGTGTTATGTGGAAACATGTCTATCCAAACGTACTTCCCCCCGCGCTTGTTACATTGGCACTTTCAGCCACATCGATCCTGACGGGGGCTTTTGTCGTTGAAATTATCTTCAACTTTAATGGGGTCTCTCACATCATCGTTTCAGCCATGAGTAGTGTCCCCGATGCGCCTGCTGCACTTGGGTTTACAATTTACAGCGTCATTATGGTATTGCTATTGACATTTCTTTTGGATGTTCTCCAGGCGGTTTTTGACCCCCGTATTCGGGAGGGGCTGTTGCATTCATGAGATACCTTTACCGTTTTTTTTCACGCTGGCAAAACTGGCTGGCCGTTATATTACTGCTCGGTTATTTCATACTAGCCATTACCGCACCAATAATCTCACCGGAAAACCCAAAGGATCCGGGGGCATTTCCACATATTACCGAGGGTGCTGTAAAGAACCGGCCGCCCATGCCGCCAAACGAAAAAGCTCCGTTGGGAACTTTGCCGAAAGATGTCGATGTGCTCCATCCTCTTGTATGGGGTGCTCGTGACGCTTTGAAATTTGGTTTGATCATCGCGGTGAGCGCATCGATTCTGGGCACTATATACGGTGCTGTGGCGGCGTTTATAGGCAGCAAATGGGGCGGTCTTATGATGAGCATCGCAGATACGTTTCTTGCCATTCCCACGATAGCATGTTTGGTTCTTCTACAACAATTACTGGCGACGACCATTACTGCCATGGGGGGGATGTATCTCCATTCAGAAACCATAGGCTGGCAGATATATGTTGTCGGTCCAATGACTCCCATTCGCTGGCTATTGGAGCACATTAATCCTTTGATGCTCACTTTGATCATTCTATCCTGGATGCCTTTTGCGCGTCTTGTATATTCAAACGTAATATTGCTTATGCAGACTCAGTTTATTCTGGCAGCCCGCATGGTTGGCGGCAGTCCTTTATGGATCATCCGTAAACACATTATCCCTAATTCCTTTGCGCCTGTGCTGGTGCTGGCGGCGCGGGATGTAGGCGGTATCGTGCTTTTACAAGCTACTTTTACGTTCATTAATATGGGCGGCGATTCGATATGGGGTGAAATGCTTGCCCAGGGAAGAAACTGGGTTATAGGTCCGGGTGGCAATTTGCTTACCTACTGGTGGGTATATTTACCTCCAACGCTTGCGATCATGGCGTTTGGCATTGCCTGGACCATGTTTGGGGATGGTCTCGTCGATGCTCTTGACCCGGAAACGCCTGAGCCAGGCAAGAAGTCAACCAATGTGTTTAAACTAAAAAAAACGACCAAAGAGACCAATCCCCTATTTTCATCGAAAGAGCCTCTCCAAAATGAGATAGGCTCCGCATTAACCAGTTTAGGCTCTCGTAAGTTACTGGTATCCACAAAGGTTGTTCCAAATAGACCACCCGAACAGGATCCAATACTTCAAGTGGCGCATGATGCCCTCGCAGAGCACAATCTTGAAAAAGCTTTACATGCCTATTCTTATTTGACTGCACATGGCAGGCAACTGGATACGGTTGTTCGCGACATGATCCAGGTTGCACGCCGTTTTCCCGAATGTGCAAATGTATGGAAAGTATTAGGCGATGTGCTGACCCAGATAGGCAATCATGAATATGCAGCCAAGTCCTATGATTACTTTAAGGAAGTGAACCGATGAACACACCGGCTTGGCGGGGTTGCAATGGTTTTGAGGTTTTGACTTTAAAAATTGGCTGGTCGCATCTCCTATAAAGGGATTATTGATGAATTGCCATCTAGCCAGCCCTTGGTTATCATGTGTCTTTATTTGGTCCAAGCAATCCCCCACATAAACTGTAAAATCCTATCCACTTGACGGGGAAACGCTGGTAAGATGATTGCGTATAATATGATGAATAAACGCTGCAAATAAAGTGAGATTTTCAAATGAGTGACATACCAGCCATTGAAGTTCTGGACCTGCGCAAATCCTTTGGGGAAAACCATGCCGTTCAAGGCGTGAGTTTCGAAGTCAGACAGGGCGAGATTTTCAGCCTGCTCGGTCCCAACGGAGCGGGCAAGACGACGACCATTTCCATGCTTTCGTGCCTGCTGCGACCCAACGATGGCGACGCCCGCATTATGGGACATTCCATCCGCTCGGACCAAAACGGGGTCAAATCGGTACTCGGGGTGGTGCCGCAGGAGATTGCCCTGTACGAAGACCTGACCGCCCGCGAAAACCTGACCTTTTGGGGCAAGATGTATAACCTGCGCGGATCGAAACTCAAAGCACGGGTGGATGAGGTGCTGGATGTCATCGGCCTGCAGGACAGAGCAGGCGAACGGGTTGGTAAATATTCGGGCGGGATGAAACGGCGCGTCAACATCGGCGTGGCGCTTTTGCACAAACCCAAGGTTATTTACATGGACGAACCCACCGTCGGCATCGACCCGCAGTCGCGGCGTAACATCCTCGACAGTGTGGTCAGGTTGAAGGATGAGGGCATGACCGTCCTCTACACCACCCATTACATGGAAGAGGCAGACGAACTTTCCGACCACATCGGCATTATGGACCACGGCAAGTTGATCGCCTGCGGCACGAACGAGGAACTGGTTAAGCTGGTGGGACAGCAGACCCGCATCGACCTGACCTTGAACGCGAACATCGAAAGCGTGATGTCAACCTGGCAGGGAATCGCTGGCGTGTCCCATGTAACAGCGGAGGACGGTGTGGTTACGGTACTGGTCAATGACAGCAACCTTGTCCTGCCGCATTTGTTCGAGGCGGCGGCGCGACTCTCCGCCCGCATCACCTCGGTGGATATCCGCGAACCGAACCTCGAAGCGGTGTTCCTGCACCTGACAGGGCGGGCGTTGCGCGATTGAGGATGACATGAAAGCATTCGATATTGCACTCAAAGACATGACCCGTTCCTTCCGCAGCGTCTTCGCAGTGGTCTTTATGTTTGGTGTGCCGCTGTTGGTGACGGGCATGTTCTATTTCATGTTCGGCAACATCGCCGGCGAGGGCGGCTTCGACCTGCCAAGGACCAAAGTCATCATCGCCAACCTTGACGAGGGTGGACCCAAATTCCAAGTCAACCCGAAGAATATCCCCGGCGGCAAAAAAGCCGACACGATGGGCGAGCTGGTCGTCAGCATCCTGCAAAGCGACGAGATGGCAGACCTGATCGAGGTCACACTGACCGACAGTGCAGAGTCAGCCCGCAGCGCGGTGGACAATCAAGCCGCCCAGGTGGCGATCATCATCCCGACGGATTTTTCCCATCAATTCGCCGATGTGGACGCGGAAGCCACCATCGAGTTTTATCAGGACCCCACGCTGACGATTGGTCCAGCCATCATGAAATCCATCCTCAACCGTTTTATGGATGGGATGGCGGGGGTCAAGATCGCGGTGAATGTCTTTTTGGATGAAGCGGAGGAAAGCCAGCGCGGACTCGCGGGACAGGTGGTGCAACAATACCTGAAGGTGTCTCTCGCTGAAAGCGACGACATGGAAGAGGAACTGCTCGATGTGCGCAATCCGTCTGGCACAGGGAGCAAAGAGGAGGCAACCCAAAACATTTTGCTCAGCATCGTCGGTCCGATCATGGGCGGGATGATGGTGTTCTATGCCTTCTACACCGGCGCGTCCTCGGCGGAGAGCATTCTGAGGGAGGAGGAGGAACGCACGCTTCCGCGCCTCTTCACCACGCCGACATCCCAGGCAACAATCCTGACCGGCAAACTGCTCTCGGTGTTCCTGACCGTCTGCGTGCAGGTGGTCGTGCTGCTCATCGCCGCGCACCTGCTGTTTGGAATCCAATGGGGCGACTTCCTGCCTGTGGCTTTGATGGCGGCTGGAATCATCATCAGCGCATCATCATTTGGTGTTTTTATCAATTCCTTTCTCAAGAACAGCAAGCAGGGCGGCGTACTGTTCGGCGGCGTGTTAACCGTGACCGGCATGTTGGGAATGATCAAGATCTTTGCCATGAACTCGCCCATTGCCCAAACCATGGGCGACACGGTCTCTCTGCTGGTTCCACAAGGCTGGGCCGTGCGCGGGTTGATCCAGTCGATGAATGGCGAGCCGCTCGAAAGTATTTTGCCCACCCTGCTGGCTTCGCTGGTGTGGAGCGTGGCGTTCTTCGTCGTCGGCGTGTGGAGATTCAATAGATCTCTTGCAAAAGTAGGCTAGTAAGCAGTTTTGAGCTCCATGTTACAGATGGCAGCGATCAGGTTAAAACGTAACCCAAAACGTTTGCGACGATTTCGATAACGTTCGCTCAAAATGCGAAAGATTTTCAAGCG
>JACRBJ010000077.1 GCA_016234555.1 Chloroflexota bacterium
CACACAGACATCGCCCATCCCCTTGTTGCCTGGACGCACCTATTACTGGCGCGTTCGCTCGTGGTCTGGGATAAACGGGACGGGCGATCACAGTTCCTGGTCACTGGTACGCACGGTCAAGGTCAAGTTTGTGGCTCCCACGCTTACGTCGCCTGCCTCGGGTGTGACAACTGTTCCCGTCCGCCCGACTTTCACCTGGGACGAGGCTGGCAACGGCTTGTGGACCAACTTCACCCTGCAGGTGGCAACGAACGACAAATTCACCAAAGGCTTGAGAAATTTCACGATCAATGCTCCAGCAACGAAGTACACCATTCCCAACTCATTGCCTGCCCTCACGCCCAACACGACCTATTACTGGCGGGTGAAGATCAACGGGGTGTACGTTCCCATCACCTCGGCGAGTCAGTTTTTTACTACGGCTCCATAAGCCAATTGCAACAATCAAAAGCGCCTCTGAGAAATCAGGGGCGCTTTTGTACAGCAAATTGTTTTATGTCGACGCCTTATCTCTTGAATACCCCGGTGACCGCCTGCCAGATCGGACAGCGGTCGTAAATCCCCATGAAGGCGATGATGCCGCCGATGCCTGCCACCAGCCAGTTGCCGGTGTTGATGCCGATCACCACAAGTGCCGCGCCTGCGCCGAGCCGCAATATGCGGTCGAACGCGGTCATTGGGACTTTTACCTCCCTGCCTTCAGCCAGCGCCTCGAACATGGCGCGGTAAGCGGCTTCATTTTGCGCGCCCGTCACACGTCCTGCTTCCTTCCCGTCCCGTAGAGTGATGACGGTGGGGATGCCAAAGACCTTAAACTGCTCCAAAACCTCTCGCGATTCATCCGCGTTGACCGGCATAAACTCGACTTTTTCGGCGTACTCTTTGCCGAGTTTATCGAGGATGGGTTTTGTCATCATGCAGGGACCGCACCAGCTTGCCCAAAAATCAATGATGACGGGCTTACCTGCATTGGAAATTCTTTGTTGAAATTCTGCTTGATTCATGGTTGATAATCTTGGAGCGGACGAGAAATCGTCCGCTCCGTTGATTGGGACTATTTATAGGTGCTGAATTTGAAGGGTGCGTATAGCGGGCAGAAGGCGATCACTGCTGTAAGCAGGAAAATCGCGCCGAGGACAAGCAGCACAATGCCGAGCGTTCCCGTGACGATGCCGCCAAAATACAGGTAGGCAAAAATTGCAGCAAGCACCACACGGGCGATACGGTCAATATTGGACAAATTGCGTTTCATATTTGTAAATCTCCTTTGGTTATTTTGATGCACACAGTATAGGAGAGGTTACAAAATTCGTCTGTGACAAAGTCACACAAGGGAACGGGATTCCAGTGATTCAAAATCCAGCACTTCGACCGTGCCGCGCCCGGAGCGGATACTGCCATCGCTGACAAAATCCTCCAGCAGACGGCTGATGACCTCGCGCGAACTTCCCAACTCTGCGGCGATCTCCTGGTGGGTGATCCGCAGCGGGTTCTGACGTTTGGCTCTTTCCAGCAGAAATGAAGCCACGCGGCGGTCCATGCGCTGGAATGCGACCTCGTCGATGACTGCCATCACGGTCGAGAGCCTCTGCGAGAGCAGGTCGAAAACGAATTCGCGCCACAAGTCATGCCGCTTGACCCAGTCGCGGAAAACGTCGGCGGGAATCATCACCGCCTCGGCATCCCGCTCCACCGTCGCCACGGCGGGAAAGGTCTTGTGACTCAAAATGGCATTGGCAGTCAGGATGCACGAGGAGCCGTTCCCAAAACGATACAATGTGATCTCACGTCCCGTCTCGCCGATTTTGTAAACCCGTACCACGCCTGAAATCAGCAGGGCAATTGCCTCCACGCGGTCGCCTTCAGAAAACGTCACGACCTGTGGGGATGCTTGCCCAAAACGCCTTCTGCTGGAATTCCCGCGCAAACGAAGTCCCTGCCTCCTGAAGAATGGGCAGGGACTGGGTTGCTCGGGCAAATTGAGAGGAGTCGATCATCGAGAGCATACAGTCTAATCGAAACTATAAACCAGTCCAATGGTACCTGGTCCGGTGTGTGTGCCGATGACCGGACTAAGGTCTGAGCAAACGGTTTCCACCGGATTGAACTGTTGGGTGGCGCGGGTGAGCAGGGCTTGCGCGTCCTCGCGCGCGTTTGCATGGACGGTCGCCAGGCGGACGTTTTGTTTTCCCTCCAGCCTCTCAGCCGCCAGCTCGAGCAGGCGGTCGTGCGCCTTCGATTTTGTGCGGATGCGCTCGATGCCTTCCACCTTCCCATCCTTGATGGTCAGGATGGGCTTGAGGTTCAGCGCCGAGCCGATGAAGCGTTGCGCCCCGCCGATCCGCCCGCCGCGATGCAGAAATTCCAGTGTGTCTACTGCAAAGAAGACCCCTGAATTTGTGCGCGCCTTTTCCACTGCCGCAAGACATTCCTGCATGTTTGCCCCTTTTTCCAATGCACGCGCCGCGGCTAGGACGAGAAATCCCATATACATGGAAGTTGCAAGGCTGTCCACTACTGTTACTTTATCGCCGTCGGCGCCCATCATTTCCCTTGCCTGCATTGCCGATTGCATGGTGCCTGAGAGCTTCGACGAAATAAAAATTCCCAGCACCTCATATCCCTGACTGACCAGGTTTTGAAAAGCCGCATGCATGATGCCCACGGAGACCTGTGAGGTGGAGGGCATGGTCTTCGACGTTTTCAGGCGGGTGTAGAATTCCGATGGTTGAATATCCACCCCATCGTGGAAATTCTTTTCGTCCCAGATGACGACGAGCGGAGCGACGGTCATGTTGTACTGTTTTATAAATTCTGCTGGCAAAAAAGCGGTACTGTCTGTAAAAATTGCAATCTTTGTCATGTTCTTCTCCTTTCAGGATATTGAAGCGAATGTCGGCTATTTTACCCCAGCAGCGGATGCGTGTATGAAAAAAATCAATTTTCGATGCTCATGGTATAATCCGCCCGAAGTTAATGTGTAGCAAAGATTTCTTTTTCAGGAGCCTGATTTGGCCTTCAACCCCATCAACTGGCTGCTAGGCCTTTTTTCACTCGATATCGCCATAGACCTTGGTACTGCGAACACCCTCGTTCACGTTCGAGGTAAGGGGATTGTCATCAACGAGCCATCCTGGGTTGCCGTGGATAAGAAACTCCGTCAGCCCAGAGCAATTGGTCTCGAAGCCAAGGAAATGGTCGGGCGCACACCGGGCAATATGGTGGTGGTGCGTCCCATTCGCGATGGTGTCATTGCCGAGTTCGACATCACCCAGGTAATGCTTGAATATTTCATCGGTAAGGTGCATGAGCAGAGTATGGTCCCGCTTCCTCGTCCGCGGGTGATTGTCGGTTTGCCCACCGGTGTGACTGAGGTGGAAAAACGCGCCGTCTACGATGCCGTGATGGCTTCCGGTGCGCGACAGGCGATGCTGGTCGAGGAGCCGATTGCGGCTGCGCTGGGAGCTGGTCTGCCCATCGGGGAGATTCGTGGCTCGATGGTGGTGGACATCGGCGGCGGCACAACCGAAGTGGCTGTCCTCTCCATGAGCGGTGTCGTCGCTTCGCGTTCCCTGCGTGTCGCGGGTGATGAAATGGATCAAGATATCGTTCAGTATCTTCGCAACAAATATAATCTGCTGATCGGCGAAGGAAATGCCGAGCAGATCAAATGGCAGATTGGTTCCGCGTATCCGTTGCAGCCCGAGAAGACGATGGAAGTGCGCGGACGTAACCTGGTGACCGGGCTGCCTGAGACCGTTGAAATTTCGTCCATTGAAATCCGCGAGGCGCTTGCAGGTTCGGTACAGGTGATTATCGACACTGTCCGCGATGCTTTGGATGAAATTCCGCCGGAGATTGTGGCGGATCTGATGGACTTGGGAATGTGCCTTGCCGGCGGCGGCGCGTTGTTACAGGGTTTGGCGGAGCGCCTTACCGACGAATTGAAACTTCGCGTTTGGGTGGCTGAAGATCCGTTGACCTGTGTGGCGCGCGGCGCGGCGATGATCTTTGAAGATTTTGATATCCTTAGTCCTTACCTGGTTGGCTTGGAGCGTGGCAGCACGCGCCACATGCTTGGGTGACCGTTCCTGCTTCCCGCCGCTGTGCAGGGTCCGTCATGGGTTTCCCGCAGCGGCACGCAAGATGGACTAAAAATATATGACTTCCCGTTCCTTACAAACGACCATTATTTTTCTTGTTATAGGTGGGATACTTGCCCTGGCGCTTGGCGGTTTTTTTGGTCCCGCCTCCAGGCAGTTTGGTTCCGTGTTGATTGAAATTCAAACCTGGGTATCCTCGCGCTATCTTGGTATTCAGGATTTTGCCACCGCCCCGCGCGATATTGTTTCATTGCGGACTCGTAACGCCGAATTGGAATCCCAGGTTTCGCAGTTGCAGGCGCAGGTGATCGAGTTGCAGCAGCGTGTCAACGAGACAGATATTCTGGCGGCATTGGTGGATTTCTCCCGTTCCAATCCTGAAAGCACCTACAAAGCTGCCGCCGTGATCGGGCGCGACCCCAGCCCGTTCCTGCATTACATCATTATCAATCGCGGCTCGAACGACGACATTCAGCGCGGCATGCCTGTGGTGACAAACCAGGGTTTGGTGGGGCGGGTCGATTCGGTCATTGCGGATGCCGCCCGCGTCCAGCTTATCACTGACCCCGCCTCCTCGATAAATGTCTATTTGCAAAACGCTGAAACGGACGCCATGCTGCTTGGCTCTGTTACCGGCGACGTGTCGCTGGATATGATCTCGCAGGACGTCTCCGTCGAGCCCGGCGATCTCATCCTGACCTCGGGTTTGGGCGGCGGCTATCCGTCCGACCTGATCATCGGTCAGGTGGTCACGATGCGTGGTCTCGAGTTTGAGCTTTTCCAGCAGGCGACGGTTCAGCCGGCAGTGGATTTCACGCGCCTCGAGATCGTCCTGGTCATCACCAACTTCCGCCCTGTGGACATTTCGCCGCTGGTTCCCTGATCCTCCCATTTAGAATGCGGAATATCGTTGCATTCCCCCTGCTTTTTCTGGCGGTCGTTCTTCAAACCGCAATTGTCAGCCAGGTCAGGCTGCTTGCCGGTTACGCCGATCTGCCCCTGCTTGTACTTGGCGCATGGGCGTTGCAAAAGCATGTAAAGACCGCCTGGCATTGGGCGCTTCTTGGCTGCATCCTGGTAGTATTTGTCTCGAAAATGCCATGGCTCGTTGTGGGGGTCGGTTATTTTGTTGTCGTGTATATTGCGCAAGTCCTCCAGCGCCGCGTGTGGCAGGCTCCCTTACTGGCAATGTTTAGCGTCACTTTTATTGGCACCCTCTTTATTCACCTGCTATCCTTTATCGTCCTGAGTATTTTCGGGACACCCTTCGAACTTTCCGACGTGCTGGGATTGATCACGCTGCCGAGCTTGTTGCTTAACATGCTGTTCTCGATCCCGGTCTACACCTTCATGCGCGACCTTTCGCGCTGGGTTTATTCTTCCGAGGAGTACGAATGAGTTCTGGTTCCACGCCGCGTCCCGTCCGTTTTGAGTCATGGCGGCTGATGGCTGTTTACCTTGTGATTGCGTTGGCGTTTGCCGGTTTATTGTTCAGGTTGATCAACCTGCAAATCTTCGAGGGTTCAAACTGGGCAGCCAGCGCCGTTGACAACTACACAAATGAAGTCAGCGTTCCCGCGCCGCGCGGCATTATCTACGACCGCAATGGATACATTCTTGCGCGGAACCTTGCCTCCTATAATATTGTGATTACGCCCGCCGACCTGCCTGACGACGACTCCGATATTCAGGCAATCTACCGCGAACTGGCAAAACTCCTTGACGTTCCCATCGGCGGGCGTGTGGATGATGAAGTCCTGCTGGAGGAGGCGAAATTATATGGTCCCTGCGTGCCGGGACCGGGGATTACCCAGCTTGTTGCCTTGCAGGATTCGCTCGCCCCGTACAGCCCGGTAAAAATCAAGTGTAATGTCACGGAGGAGATCGCCCGCGTCGTGGACGAAAAAGCCGTCGATTGGCCCGGCGTCACCGTCGAAGTGGAACCCATCCGCGACTACCCAACCGGTTCGTTGACCGCCAGCCTGGTCGGTTTCCTTGGACCGATTCCCGCATCCCTGGAGGAGGAATTGAGGGCGCAGGGTTTCGTCCCCAATCGCGATAAGATCGGCTATTCGGGCGTTGAAGCATCCCTGCAGGATGTGCTTGCCGGCAGGAACGGTTTGCGCGTCGTACAGGTTGACGTGGCAGGACAGGAGCTTCGCAATCTCGAACCGCCCATCCCGACTGTGCCCGGCAACAACGTCTACCTGACGATTGACACCCGTTTGCAGGCTGCCGCCGAGGCTTCCCTGATTCAGGAAATCAATTTCTGGAACACGTATTTTGGAACCATTCGCATTTCGAGCGGCGTGGTGATTGCCATGAACCCAAAGACCGGCGAAATCCTCGCCATGGTTTCCTATCCCTCGTACGAGAACAACCGTTTCGCGCGCATCATTCCCGCCTACTATTACGAGCAATTGAGTCAGGACCCGCGCCACCCGTTATTGAATAACGCCATCTCCGCGGAATTTCCGCCCGGCTCCGTTTTCAAGCTGTCCACAGCCACCGGCGCCATCAACGAGGGCGTGGTCACCCTGTCGGACATTGTCGATGCTCCGGGACAGTTGGAACTTTGCGAAAAATTCAACGTGAACGATGTCTGTACCGAGTTTAATACGCGCCCCTTCGTCGATCACATTTTCGAGCAGAGACCCGAAGGGTTCGGTCCGATAAGCTTCCTTCAGTGCATTGCGTTTTCGAGTAACGTCTGTTTTTATAAACTGGGCGGCGGTTATGAAGACGAAATTCCCCAGGGGCTTGGCATCGAACGCCTCGGAGAGTATGCCCGCGCGCTTGGGTATGGACAGCGTTCGGGGATTGAATTGCTGGGCGAGGCGGATGGCTTGATCCCCGCCCCGCAATGGAAACGCATCAACACCGGCGAGAACTGGTCCACTGGCGATACTTACATCGCAAGCGTGGGGCAGGGATATGTGCTTGGCACACCCCTGCAAATATTGATGTCCGGTGCGACGATTGCCAACCACGGAAAGCTCATGCAGCCGACCATTGTTCACGACATCACCGACGGCGATGGGAAACCTGTCGAGTGGTGGTTTGACCCCTCCGACCCCAATAACCTAAAGGTGAATGAATTCCAAACTCCCGGCAGTTACCAGATTTCCCCATTCACCCCAAATATGAAATGGGATGTAACCGTAACTCCCTTGATCGAGGGCTATTCCTGTGACCTGGGGTATTGCAGTTTGACCGAGGACTTGAAAATCATCAAACCCGAATCGGTCGAGGCGGTGCGGACTGGTACGCGCCTGGCTGTGACCGACCCCGCTTTTGGCACCCTTTACGATGTCTTCAACGAGTTTCCCATTGCCGTGGCGGGAAAGACGGGGACAGCCGAGTATTGTGACGACGTGGCGCGCGCCGCCCAGCAATGCGATTTCGGCAAGTGGCCCACACACTCGTGGACTTTGGCATACGCTCCATACGAAGATCCTGAGATCATCGTGGTGGCGTTTGCCTATCATGGCGGAGAAGGCGCGAGCGTGGCTGCGCCGATCGTGGCGCGGGTCATTCAGGCGTACTTTGAATTCAAAGCCATTGACATCGCGCTGGAAAACCCGGCATCGGGTCGATAACCTTGCGGGAAGCAGACAAGAATCCAATTTACAGAAAGCGTCAGGTATAATCCCAACATCTTTATCTATGGAGCCGGTCAATTCCCTCGTTCAAATCAAAGGCATACGCGATGGTCTCCTTGCCACATTTGTGGAAGCGGCATGGGAGGACCAGTGTTCCGCGCTCATTACCCAGATCGACGAGCGTTCAGCCTTTTTTCACGGCGCACGGCTTGCGCTGGATGTCGGCTCCCAGGTGCTGAAGGTCAACGACCTTGTTGTCCTGCGTGACCGCCTTTCGGAGCGCAGTGTGACCTTGTGGGCTGTGCTGGGTGAATCGGCGGTGACGGAACACACTTCGCAGCTTCTGGGGCTGGCGACCCGCATCTCCAAACCGCGGCCCGAGGAACAGCAACATGCGGCGGAGGCGGCGGGAGATACCGCGCTGTTCGTCACCAAAACCCTGCGTTCTGGAAAGCGCATCGAATTTCCGGGCAATGTGGTGGTGCTTGGGGATGTGAACGCGGGCGCGGAAATCATCGCCGACGGTCACGTTGTTGTTTGGGGACGCGTGCGCGGCATGATCCACGCCGGTGCAAAAGGCGACCGATCAGCCGTCATCTGCGCCCTTGACCTTTCCGCCACCCAGCTTCGCATTGCGGACGAAGTGTCTGCGGTGCTCGAACCGCAAAAGAATCCACGACCCGAGGTTGCCAGCATTAATGAAGAAGGATTTCTGCAATCCGAACTCTGGCGTGCGGGCTAAATCTTATTTACAGGAAGTGCCATGACTGCTCAAGTGATTACCGTTACATCTGGAAAAGGCGGCGTCGGGAAGACGACGGCCGTTGCGAACCTTGCCACCGCGCTGGCTGTGGACGGCAGGAAGGTCGTCTGCATCGACGGCGACATCGGCTTGCGAAACCTCGATGTCATCATGGGACTGGAAAATCGCATCGTCTACGATATTGTGGATGTGATCGAAGGTCGCTGCAAACTAAAACAGGCGATGATCCGCGACAAGCATTATCCCGAATTGTATTTGATTCCCGCCGCGCAGACCCGCGACAAGAACGCCGTCTCGCCTTCGGATATGAAGCGCATCTGCAACGATCTCAAACCCGATGTTGACTTCATCATCATCGATTCTCCCGCGGGAATCGAGCGCGGCTTCCGAAACGCCATCGCGGCGGCTGACCGCGTGCTGGTGGTGACCAACCCCGAGGTCAGCGCGGTGCGCGATGCCGACCGTGTGGTGGGCATTTTGGAAGCGGAGGAAAAAGGCAATCCGCTGCTGATCCTCAATCGCTTGAATCCGATCCTGGTTAAAAATAACGACATGCTCTCCGCCGAGGACGTGCTCGACTTGCTGGGCATCCAACTCATCGGGGTCGTGCCTGAGGATGAAACGGTGATCATCGGTTCCAATCGCGGCGCGCCCGTCGTCAACGACCCAAAGAGCCGTGCCGGACAGGCGTTCCGCAATATTGCCAAACGCCTTCAAGGTCAGGAGGTTCCATTCATGGACCTTGACCAGCATGGCGGTTTTTGGGGCACAATCCAAAAATTGACTGGGAGGAAATAAGATGGGCTTCTTTACGCGAAAACGAAGCGCCGAAAGCGCAAAGGAACGCCTGCAACTTGTGTTGGTTCACGACCGCACCGATCTGACGCCCGCGCAACTGGAGTCGTTGAAGGATGACCTGCTCAAGGCCATTTCGAACTACATCGATATCGATCCCGATGCGGTGCGGATTGGGTTGGAACGTGACGGCAGGTCTCAACGGCTGGTGGCGGATATTCCGCTGCGGAGCATGTCCCGCAATCGCGCGGGTTGACGCCTTTTGACCTGGAGCCACGGATCGACCGTCATGGGTTGCGTCCGTGTTTCTGATTATGATTCGCGGAATTTCCTGGCGTAACTTCGATTTCATTTTATTGGGTGCGGTCATCCTTGCTTCCGCTTTCGGCACGGTGATGATTCGCTCTGCCGTGGCAGGAAATGAAGTGTTGCTGCCACTCGTGACCCGGCAGATTTATTTTGCAATTCTGGGGGTGATTGTGATTTTTACGGTTGCCTCCATTGACTATCGTTACTGGCTGGCGCTGTATCGTCCGATGTACCTCGCCATCATGATTTTTCTGGTGACGTTGACCGGGTTCGGGCAATCGGCGTTTGGCGCCCAGCGTTGGTTTACGGTTGGCGTTCTTTTCCTCCAGCCGACCGAGTTCGCAAAGATCATCGCCATCATCGTTTTGGCGCGTTATTTCGACGTCGCCCAGTATCAACAGCGCGACCTGCGCTGGGCGCTGGGTGCCATTCTATGGGCGTCGGGGATCGTTGTCATGATTTTGCTCCAACCCAACCTGAGCAATGTGCTGGTTCTTTCAGTCATCCTGGGAGTCATGTTGTGGATCAACGGCGTGCAGGTGAAACATGTGATGATTACCGGGGCAATCGGCGCTGTGTTTGTCTTCAGTCTGATCGTTCTTTCTGTGATCGGCGTTCGCATTCCATTTCTACAAGCCTATCAACAGGAGAGAATTGTCAACTTTGTCGTCCCCAACCCGAATGATACCTACGGCAACAGGTACAATGTCGAGCAGGCTAAGATTGCCATCGGGTCGGGCGGGCTGTTCGGGCAGGGCTATGGTCAGGGATCACAGACGCAACTGCGCTTTTTGAAGGTGCGTCATACTGATTTCATTTTTGCGGCAAGTTCCGAGGAATTTGGCATGATCGGGGGTGGTTTCATCATCCTGACCCTTGCCATAATCATCTGGCGCTGTATCCGGGCGGGACAAAAATCCCGCGACGTTGCCGGGGCGATGATCAGCTTTGGGGTGGCGACGTTGATTTTTTTCCAGGCGGCGGTTAACATGGGCATGAACCTGAACATCCTGCCTGTTTCAGGATTGCCGCTCCCATTCATCAGTTACGGAGGCAGCGGTTTAACCGCCCTCATGCTTGGTATTGGGCTGGTCGAAAGCGTTGCCATGCGGCATAAGCAAATGGAATTTTAGTCTTTTATTTTTTGATGGTCGAGTAGGGCGGAGCCCGCATCGAGATCATCGACCCAAGGAGTATTCATCATGTCAATCAAACCTGCTCGTACTCGTGTCGCACCGTCCCCAACGGGACACATGCACCTCGCCACAGCGCGTGTTGCTCTCTATGACTATCTGCTGGCAAAGAAAACCGGTGGACAATTTGTCCTGCGCATCGAAGATACCGACCTTACCCGTACCGTGCCCGGCGCCGAACAGGAGATTATTGATGGGTTACGCTGGCTGGGATTGGATTACGACGAAGGCCCCGATGTGGGCGGACCGTACGGTCCATATCGTCAGACGGACCGCCGCGAGATTTATCAGGTTCATGCCAAAACCCTCGTCAACAGCGGACATGCCTACCCGTGTTTCTGCACGCCTGACCGACTCGAAAAAGTGCGGCAGGAACAAATGAAGCGCAAGGAGAATCCACGCTACGACGGAACCTGTCGCAGCCTCGACCCCGATGAAGCCGCCCGCCGGGTTGCGAACGGCGAGAACTACGTCATTCGCTTCAAGATGCCGCATGAAGGGACGACCACCGCCCACGACCATCTGCGCGGAGATATCGTCACCGAAAATAAACAACTCAACGATTATGTCCTGTTGAAGACTGACGGCTTGCCGACCTATCATCTGGCCGCGGTGGCGGACGACCATGACATGAACATCACGCATGTCCTGCGCGGTTCGGAATGGCTTGGTACCTTCCCGCTTCACGTCAACATCGTTCGTGCCTTTGGATGGGAGGAGCCGGTCTGGGTGCATCTCTCCGTTTTTCTCAAGCCCAGCGGCAAAGGCAAACTCAGCAAGCGTGATACGACGCTCGCGATGAAAGACGGACATTCTGTGTTTATCAAGGATATGAGTGACCTGGGCTTTACCCCCGAAGGTGTGAATAATTGGGTGGCGTTGATGGGGTGGGGGGTTGCTGAGGATGACGTGATGACTGTGGCCCAGATGGTTGACAGGTTTTCCATTGACAGTTTGACCGCTTCTCCCGCCGCGATCAACTTCCAGAAGCTGGACCATTTCAACGCGACGCACATCCGTCTCTTCACGACCGAGGATTTGGCAGCCCGCATCAAGCCTTATTTCACCCGTGAGGGACTGAACGTCAATGATGAAGTCCTGCTGAAGATTGTCCCACTCATCCGTGAGAGGCTGATCACACTGGACGATTGCATCTCGTTTGGCGGCTTCTTCTTCAAGGACGAGGTGACTCCCGTTCCCGAAGAGTTGGTTGCCAAGGGACTGGATGCAAAGCAATCGGCGGAGGTGGCTCGAAAGGCTTATCAGATTCTGGCAGTGCAACCAGACATCAGTCACGAAAAGTGCGAACCGCCTCTGCGGGCATACGTCGAAGAAAGCGGTTTGAACGCGAATCAGGTCTTCGGAATCCTGCGCGTCGCCGCGACGGGACAGAAGGTCAGCCCGCCTCTGTTCGAGAGCATGGAAATCATCGGCAGGGACAAATGCCTGCAACGAATCCAAAACGCGATTGGGATTTTAGAGAAGATGTAAAAAAGCAGGTCACGCTTCAAGCGTGACCTTTTTGATTCAATAATGCGGAAATTTGAATTCAATCCTTCCGGTACCCGATCGCATAGGAGGGGATGGTCAGTCCTGAGACAGACACCATCACTTCACGCAGTTCAAAATCCAATTCGGAAGTGATGGATTTGATTGCATCCTGTGTGACGAGAATTTCCCCAGCCGTAGCTACGTCCTCGCCCAATTTGCAGGCTCGGTTTACAGCGTCGCCAAAGCAATCTTCATCGCCAACGATCAGGATTTTCCCCTGGTCAATTCCACAGGCGATGTGCACATCGAAATCGTCGGAAGTGAGCAGGTTCGACGCGTCGAATGCAAGTTGCAGGGCGATGGCAGCGTGGACCGCTGAGAGCGTGTCGGGGAAAACCGCGAAACAATTATCCGCTTCGAATTTGAGCATGCTGCCGCCATATGTTTTGATGATCGGTTCGGCTGTCAACTGCATACGACGCACCATTGAAAGATAATGGATGATGCCGTATTTGCGGGTTAACAGCGAGAAACCTGACATATCAAGAACAAAAACAACCCGTTCTGTGCCGTACTCCCGCCATAGCTCCGTTTCGATGGCCTTCCGACTTTCGACATTGGTTTCCTGTGAAAAACGCAGCAGCAATTCCTGAAATTTTTTGGATTGTCTTTTGTTGACTGTGTTCATTGGTGTTAACCCTTTACAAAGGATAATTTTTCCGCAATCAGATCATCTTTTAATCTATAGACGTCCACCCCTCGGATGTGCCCCTCTGCGCCGTTGTTGTCTGTCCAGTGATACGTCCATAGCATAACGCAGCGCTCTCCCAGCGCAAAAATTTCCTCGGTCTCGATTCTGGCTGAAGACGAAGAACGAAAGAAATCCTCCCAAAAGGCGCGTACCTGCGTTTTGCCAGAGTAACGTTCGCCGTCGGGGGCGGGGGAGGTATTCTCGAAGACCGTATCCTCTGTTGTCAGCGCCATCATGGCGTTCACATCGGCGGCGTTTAGCGCGTCATTGAATCGGCGGACGATTTCGATCCCATCAATTTGATTTGTTTTCATGTACTGTACCTCTAAACTAATGTGTGCCTAGAATACAACCAAACATCCAATTTGGCAAGCGGGGTAACCGCACCCGCCGCCTGGCCAGGGTACAGCCCGTTCTCCGGTAGGGGTGAAAAATGGTTTCCGGGGCGTAAACTTTTTTCAAGTTCGCGCGTATATCCTGTATCAAACAAAAAAGGAGCAATTATATGACTTCACAACGTAATGCGGGTCCGCTGGTGGTTGGCGCCCTGCTTATCCTCTTTGGCTTATTGTCCCTGGTGGGGCAGCTCTTCCGCGGATTTCACTTTTGGGAAACCTTTTGGCCCTTCATCGTCATCGGCTTCGGCGCGATGTTTTTTGTCGGCATGTTCGCGGGTGGAAAATCGATGGCCGGGCTGGCAGTTCCAGGCTCGATCATCACCACCGTTGGGCTGATGCTGTTCTACCAGAACCTGACCGACCACTGGGAAAGCTGGTCCTACGGCTGGACGGTGATCTTGATGGCGGTGGGGGTTGGCATTTTCATCATGGGCGCTTACGGTGGGAACGAAGAACAGCGCAAGTCTGGCATGGGCGTGATGCGCGTCGGGCTGATTCTGTTCATCCTGTTTGGCGGCTTCTTCGAGTTCATCTTCTCGGCGGGCGAGCGTTTTGGACTGCGCCAGGTAGTCTTCCCTGTGGGACTCATCCTGCTTGGCTTGTACCTCATCGTCAAGCGCCTGCGCCCCTCCCAACCTGAGACGATTGAATCATCCACAACCAATGATTTGGAGAATAAACAATGAAAGAACATTCGATTTTTTGGCCCCTTACTTTTATTGCCGCCGGTGTGATCTGGCTCTTGAACGGAATGGGAATCATCCCGTCTGCCAACCTGTGGGCGTTGACTCACCTCCTGCCCTTCATTTTGATCGTCCTCGGGCTGGGACTCATCCTTCGGGCGTACTGGCGTTTCGGCGGCATGCTCACCTCGCTGATCGTCGTGGGTGGCACGGTGCTGGCAATCGTGTTCGCCCCGCAACTCGGCTGGAACGACGGACCTCCCATGAATTGGGACATCGAATTGGGAGACTTTGACGGTGGCTCAGGCGCAATAAAAGGCTCTGGTGAGATTGTGACCGAGACTCGGAAAGTCTCAGGCTTCGATGCGGTTTCTCTGGAGTATCCCGCCAAGGTGACCATCCATCAGGGCAAGACCGAATCTGTGACCTTGAAGGGTGACGATAACCTCCTGCCGCAAATTCTCACCGACATTGACGGCGGCACTCTGCGCATTGACACGGGCGAGCGGGATTGGAATGATCGCGTGAATCCCAGCAAGCCTTTGGAAGTCGTCATCACGGTCAAAGATTTGAAGCAGGTGCGTTTCCCAAGCGCTGGCTCCCTGACCGTCGAAAAGCTGACCACCGACTCGCTTGAAGTGGTCGTCAGTGGAGCAGGTGACATCGCTTTGCGGGACCTGGACGCTGGCAGTCTCGATGTCGTGCTAAGCGGCGCAGGCAGTGTGGACGCCGACGGTGTGGCGGATGACTTGAGCGTCCGCATCAGCGGCGCGGGCGAGTTCAGCGGCGGTGACCTGCACAGCCAGACTGCCGAGGTTCACATCTCAGGCATGGGCAGCGCCACAGTCTGGGTGGACAAGGAACTCGATGCCAGCATCAGCGGCGCGGGATCGGTGAATTATTATGGAGATCCCAGTGTTCAGGAGCAGATCAGCGGCGCGGGGGACGTGAAAGGTCTGGGCGAGAAGTAAAATCAAAGAGCCGCTTTCCGAGGATGGAAGGCGGCTCTTTTTAGGAAAAGTAGAATTATTCTGAAAGCGGGTCGATGACGGTCAGGGATTCGATCCAGTCAAAATCTTCTGTGTTGTGAGTTGCCAGCGTCAGATCGTGGTGAAGTGCTGTGGCGGCGATAAGCGCGTCACCAACAGAGACGGAACGCTGTTGTCTTAATTCAGTTGCGATTTGAAAGATTTCGGCATTGGGATATAGAACGGTGAGTTCAGAAAATAATTCTTCGAGCGCAGCTTTCTCTTTGGCGCTCAGTTTATAGTATCCCAACACTTCCACCAAACTGACTGCGGAAGCCACGGGTTGATTCTCGGCGAACCAATCCACCAGATGCGGATAATTCCCCGATGCGGCATAGATGATGAGGTTGCTGTCGGCAAGGATCATACAGCGCGCCCTGGAAGCGGTCTATCCTTGCGGATTCGTCTTTGCCATTCCACGGGGTCGGTAATCTCTGCGAACGTCCCCATTGACGCCAGATTCGCCAGGACGCTTTTGATCCGTTTCTTGCGCCTGCTTTTTGTCGAAGCCAATTGAGCAATTCCTGCCCGCTCTTGCAGAAAGGCGACAAAATCCAACACTTCGCTTTGTTTGTCGAGAGGGAGGTTGCTTAGCCGCTGTTGAATTTCTTCCAGTAAAGTCATGGTCTTTCTCCTGTTGAGTAAATTATACCCAACAAGGTCGCAAAATGGTGCGGGCGAATTCAGCGGCGGTGACTTGCATAGCCAGACCGCCGAGACTCACATCTCAGGCATGGACAGCGCCACCGTCTGGGTGGACAAGGAACTCACTGCCAGCATCAGTGGCGCAGGCTCGGTGAATTATTATGGAGATCCCAGTGTTCAGGAGCAGATCAGCGGCGCGGGGGATGTGAAAGGCTTGGGCGAGAAGTAAACTACACTCGCCCTCCTCCAGACCTGACAGGTTTCCACAGAGCCCAGTCCGATTCGCACCTTTGTCCGCGCATAGATTATGTTTGACTCGCGTCACGGTGAAACCTGTCAGGTCTCTGAGACTCACATCTCAGGCATGGACAGCGCCACCGTTTGGGCGGACAGGGAACTCGATGCCAGCACCAACGGCGCGGGCGAATTCAAAGGCGGTGACCTGCACAGCCAGACTGCCGAGACTCACATCTCAGGCATGGACAGTGCCACCGTTTGGGTGGACAGGGAACTCGATGTTCGTCTTTCTCCAGACCTGACAGGTTTTCGTAAACCCCTTTCCGCCTCGTGCCGTTGCCCGCATATAGGTTACGTTTGACTCGCGCCACGATGAAACCTGTCAGGTCTCTCACATCTCAGGCATGGGCAGCGCCACCGTTTGGGTGGACAAGGAACTCGATGCCAGCATCAGCGGCGCGGGGTCGGTGAGCTACTATGGTGACCCGAGTGTTCAGGAACACATCAGTGGCGCAGGGGACGTGAAAGGCTTGGGCGAGAAGTAAACCGCTTACACGCAGAATCAAAGAGCCGCTTTCCAATGATGGAGAGCGGCTCTTTTTAAGCTCTTAGATAGTGAGACGTTTCAAAAGGAAAGGAAAGCCTCGCGTATTATTAATACACCCCAGCCCACAAAGAACAGTGCAGTTAGTATTGTTGTAGTCTTAAATAAACCAATACGCGGAATATTTGGTTGTTCCTGCGCTATTTTTTGAAATCTTTTTTTCTCATCTCCTTTTAATTGCTCTAATATGATTTTTCGTTCTTTTTTGGATTTCCTGAGAAAGATCGAATAGCGATAATGCCAAAGCCCTAATTCAGCTTCAATCTCTCGAATGCGATAAAAAGCAACCTGTTGATAAAAATACCAAGTGCGCGACAGCATATACCATAGCGAGAGTAACGCCATAGAACCTGCGCCAGTAATAAACACTACAAAAAATTGCTCTGGCGTATGATTGGTTGATGACCCAAAGTAAGCAAACCCTGCCAAAATTATCGGCAAGATTACGGAGGCTGTTTGCCAAATGAGACTATCTAGGCGACCAATTTTCTCACTGCAACCACGATACTCTTCGCGAAGTGCAGCTTGTTTTTCTGGTGGCATATTCTTTTCTTGATCATCTTTAGGACGTGAATATCTCATAGTAATTACCTGAATATCCTAAGAGTTTGCATTTCTGGCATTGGGGCGGGCGTGGACAATGCTTGGGAACAGAAAAAACTCGAAGCCAGAAAAATGCTCGAAAATGCGGCAGAATCCCCAGCGTCCAGTACGTGCTCTGTTAGCCCGCATTTTATTCCTTTTTGTTTTGTAACCCTTTCACAAAATCAATACCGTCTTCTGTGATTTTTACTGTATCCACAGTGGCAGATCTGACCCAGCCTTCACTTTCCAAGTATGGCAGAAGTTGATTAAGCACGATTTGATGGTCAACCTTGCTTATATTTGCCAAATCAACATGACCAATTTTTTTAAATGTGTCTTCTCCCGTCAGATTATACAAATGCTGAAGTAAAGTAAACCGCAGGCGTATTCTACCTTCGATAGCTGATAATTCACCGTTGCTTGCAAAATGAGGAAGTTCGTTGTTGAGTAATTCGCTTTCAACTTTAACTACACCGTCATGAAGTATCCAAATTCCTTCGACCCATGAACGGAATTTTACAAAACCATTTTCCGCTAAATGTTGCCCTATAGAGACTATTTTGTTTTGAGATATGCCCATTAGATTTTGAATCGGGTCTGCGTCAACACGAGAAAAAACATCCGTCTTGGAATTCTGGTAAACAAAATACAAGAACTTAAATTTTTCTTCTGTCAGTCTCACAACATTTTTTGTTTCAATTTTCCAGATTCTATTTGCCAATATATAGACTGCACGAAGAATATTTTCTTGTTCTCGTTCCGATGCCTTTTCGCTAAATAGTTGGTCGATTGCGCTAGAAATTCCAGATGGGTCAAAATTATTAAGCGCCCGAATTACACTTGGTATTCGACCATACTGTTTTGCTGCCCAATTTATTAAATCAGAATCAGCGCCATGCTGAAGAATCATTTTTTGGAATTCTTCAAAAGAAGGAACTTGGTTTGAATCGGATTTTATTATCTCGTTTGGCATAATTTATCTTTTTGCAAATTGTGGGCTAACTATTGTGTCGGACACCATTCCACCGCCCAATTGCTTATATGCTTCTCGTATTCTAAAAATGAAACCCAACACCTTTCAGAATTATACAACTTCTCTGACAAATTCCCTATTGCAAAGAGAAGGAATATAAAAACTCTGTCGGAGACTTAGCTCTCCGACAGAGCGAACTAACTATCCCCAGGCTCATCCGCCATGCGGACAATTCTTGGAGTGAACTTGCCCAGCACCTCCACAAGCTCGGACTGGGCTTTGATGATCTCCTCGATGGGCTTGTACGCCTGCGGAGATTCGTCCATGCCGCCGCCGAGCAGGGTGACGCCGTTCTCTTTGAGATAGGCGTCCCGCGCCGACTTGCTGATCGAATTCAGCGCCGCCTTCCGACTCATCAACCTGCCCGCCCCGTGTGAAGCGGACTCCAGCGACGAGGCGACTCCCCGTCCGCGGATGAGATAGCCCGCGTCGCCCATCGAGCCTGGGATGATTCCCAGCGTGTCCCTGCTGGCGGGTGTGGCTCCCTTCCTGTGGACGATGACCTTCCGCCCGTCGGGGAGGCTTTCGTGCCAGGCGAAGTTGTGGTGATTTTCGACGGCGGCGGCTTCCTTCAACCCAACCGCTGCGGCGACCCGCTGGTGGATGATGGTGTGATTTGCCGAAGCGAACCTGCCCGCCAGTTCCATCGAAAGCCAGTATTCCTGACCGTCTTCCGAATCCAGCGAGAGCCAGGCGAGGTGACTCACCGACTTGTCGAGGTCAGGATGCTTTTCCCGCGCCAACTTGCTGAAGCGGTCTGCGATCTTCGCGCCGACTCCGCGTGAGCCGCTGTGCGAGAGCAGGGCGAGGTACACGCCAGGCTCCAGGTCAAACATGGGTTCGGTCAGGTGGAACGATCCCCACTCGACGAAGTGATTGCCCATGCCGCTGGTGCCGAGTTGATTCATGGCGGTGTCTTTCAACGTCTGCAACTGGCGGGTGGCGTACCAGGCGTCATCGTCGAGGACGGCATGTTGCGCCTTCCTGCTGCCTGTCCACTTTGCGCCGATGCCGAAGGCAGTTTCGTTCCAGAGCGCATCTTCGAACATGCCTGGCTTTTGTCCAAGCAGATACGGCGAGACTTCGTACAGCGAGAGCCGCATCCGACAGGCGATGTCCACGCCGACGGCGTAGGGGATGACCGCGTTCTCGGTTGCCAGCACGCCGCCGATGGGCAGTCCGTAGCCGACGTGGGCGTCGGGCATCAATGCGCCCGTGACGGTGATGGGCAGGCGCATGGCATTCTCCATTTGCCTGATGGCTTCGGGGTCGATGTTCTCCTGTCCCCAAATGGGGAAGGGCAGCGGACTTTCGAGCAGTTCGTCCACCGAAGGCTCGTCCACTTGTGTAATGCGGATACACTCGCGTGCGAGGTCTGCCTTCAAACTGTCGGCGAGGAAACTGCCTGGGTTTTGCCGAACCGCATCCAGCGCGGAGAGGATTTCGTCGCGTTCGAGTCCCTGCTCTGTGAGTTGAGCCGCCACGTTCTTTGCCAAACCGATGATCTTTCCATCGGGCCAATTTTCCAACTTTAGAATCTTGCCAGTAATGATGTCCATTTTAATTCCTTTGACGATGGACGATTGACCGTGGACCATCGTCCGCCGTCCATCGTCTATCGTCCGCTATTCTTCCAACTTCCACAATTCGCGCATCTCGGCGCTGGACTCTAGCAACTCATCCAGCGTGCCTTCGGCTTCGACGCGACCATCTTTCAAAACGATAATGTGGTCGGCGCGTCGCAGCAGCGGACGGCGGTGGGAAACGACGAGACAGGTCACGCGCAGCGTCCCAGCCTCGAAAATCTGCTCCCAAAGCTGACGCTCGGTTTCGACATCCAGCGCGCTGGAGAGGTCGTCGAAGACCACGAGTTCGGCTTGACGGATGAACATGCGCGCGGCGGCGGAGCGTTGCACCTGTCCACCCGAAAGTTTTACGCCGCGCGCGCCGACCATCGTTTCGAGGTTGTCGTCCATCTGTTCGAGGTCGCGCTCCATCACCGCAAGTTTTGTGGCTTTGTAAATTTCATCGTCGCTGCGTTCGAGACCGAGCAGAATATTATTTCGCAGTGTGTTGCTGAACAGGCGCGGAACCTGTGCGGTGTAGGCGCAGCGCGGCGGAATGAGAAAATCGCCAGGCGCGTGGATCGTGGTTCCGTTCCATTTGATTTCACCAGATTGCATGGGCAGCAGCCCAAGCAATGTCCGCAGCAGGGTTGTCTTGCCAGAACCGATGCGACCCGTGATGACCGTCAACGAATTACGTTTTACGTTTAGTGAAATGTCTTCGATGCCGTTGACAGAATCAGGGTAGCGAAAGGTCAGATGGTCAGCCACCAGCTCGGTCAGTCGGTCGGCTTCGGTTTTGTCTGCATAGGTCACTGCGGGCAGCGGTCCATCCAAATCCACTTTACTATGTTCGACAAGCGCGTTCAAGGGCGCGTTCTCCATCAGGCGATACATGCGCTGGACGGAGACATCGAGCTGCTTGTAACGTGCCCACAACATGCCGCCGAAGGTGGTCAGGTCGCCCATGCTTTGCAGCAGATAAACGAAGAGCGAGAAGTCGCCGAGCGTGAAATGACCCTCGCGCATGGATTGACCGACGAGGACGAGGATGACGCCCGTGCCCAGCGTGGACGTGTTGCGATAGATCGAGCCGAGTATCTCGTCGAAAAGCTTTTCGCGGATGGTCAGGATGCGGCGCTCGTCGTTGAGTTTGTGAAAGTAGCCGATGACATTCTTTTCAGCGGTCGCCACTTTGACAGCTTGCACCGCGCCGAAGAATTCGCCGATGAAGCCTGTGACTTTTCCGCCAGCCTGACGCGATGCGCGGCGATAATGTTCGATGCGGCTGGTTGCGAGGTTGGCGACGATGCCGACGATGACCAGCGGAACCAAAGCCATGACCGTCACCGACGGATTGATTCTGGTCATCAGGACGATGGATACTGCGATGATGACCAGCCCGACCATGACGTCGTTGATCAGAATCACGAAGAGCGGAATCTCGTTCACGTCGGTCTTGAAGCGGCTGACGGCTTCACCTGCCGAGTCGGGCAACGCCGATGCGCCAGGGCGGCGCAGGATGTGTTTCAAAAGATTCTTGCGCAGCAGGGTGGACATGTCCGCGAAGATGGGCACGTCGGCATAATAAAATCCGTAGCTTGCGACGACACGTCCGATCCATGTGGCGGCGAGGAAGGCGACGATTGCCCAGATGCCAAACGTTAATTTAGCTTCGCCAGTCACCATGTCGAAGAAGGCTTTGATGATGAGCGCGGGCGCGACCTGCCAGCAAAAGCGGATGAGCGATACGCTGATGAGGTCAATGAACCACAGCCACGGGCGAAAACGCAACATTTCCCAGATGACTTTCCATGCGGGCAATGCGGGGACTTTTTGATTGAGGGTTGTTTCCATGATAGTTCCTTGACGATGGACGATGGACCGTTGACCATGGACGACTGACGACGGACGATGGGTTGTCCGTGGTCTATCGTCCACGGTCTATGGTCTGCTGGCTATGCCAGCACTTCTTCCATTCCAGTTTGTAGCAATTGATAAAACCTTGACTTCGGGTCAGCGGCGAGTTGCTTGCGGTTGCCGTATTCGCTGACCGTGCCTTTGTCCAAAATCATCACATCGTCTGCGCGGTGGATGGTGTCGAGGCGGTGGGCGATGATGATGGCGGTGCGGTTCTTCAGCAGTTTGTCTATCGCGCGTTCAAGTAGCTGCTCGGTGGCGGGATCGAGACGGGATGAGGCTTCGTCGAGAATCACCAGACCTGGATTCCGCAGGAAGACTCGGGTGAACGCCAGCAGTTGCGCCTCGCCCGCCGATAGGGAGCGGGAACCCGTGTCGAGTTCAGTGTCCAAGCCTTTGGGCTGAGTCTTTAGCCAATCGCCGAGTTCCAGTTCTTCGAGCGTCGCGATGATTTTCTCATCAGGGATCGAACGGTCGAAGAAGGTCAGGTTGTCGCGGATGCTGGCGCGGAACAGTTGCACATCCTGTGTGACGATGGCGATGTTGCGTCGCAAGGTGTCGAGATGCGCTTCACGCAAATCCGAGTCGTTGACCTTGATGCTGCCAGCCTTCACGTCGTACAGGCGGAAGATCAACCGTCCGAGGGTGGTCTTGCCGCTGCCCGTGCGTCCCAGCAGACCGAGGATCGAGCCAGGCTTGAGGTCGAAGGAGAGTCCGTTCAAAACGGAATCCGCCCCGTTGTAGGAAAAAGCCACGTCTTCAAATCGCAGGGCAAGTGGCTTGTTCGGAATCTCCACGCCCGCGCCGCTGGTCACTTCCGCCTTGAAGTTGCGGAACTCGGTCAGGCGCTCAACACAGGCTCCGATGGTCTGGAAACTTTCGATCTCGTGTGTCATCGCCCAGAAAGGTTCCTCCAGCAGGTTGATGTAATGCACGAACAGATACACCGTGCCGATGGTGATGAGTCCCGCCGAAAAGAGCCAATATCCGCTGGCGATGGCGAGCAGGTTGCCGAAGGTCAGCGCGAAGCCCATCGCGTTTTCGATGATCCAGCGCTTGAAATGCGCCCTTCGGTTGTGACCGAGGATGATGCCCTGATGGCGGAACAACTCGCGGATGGAAAAGTCCACCGCGCCGCTGGAGCGGATATCCTCTGTGCCAGCCAGTTGCTCCTCGACGAAGCCGTAGAGTTGGGCTTCCGCTTCGCGCCGTGCCTTTTGGTGTGGCACGGCGATGTCCTTGAGCCGACCGAGGATGGTGATGGTCAGAATCGAGTAGACCGTGAACGCCAGCCCTGCCTGCCAGTTCTCGATGAACAGCGCGATGAGGATGCCGACGAGCAGCAGTCCGTTGGCGATCAGGTTGAGCGCGAACTGCGAGAAGAAGGTCGCCAGTTCGGTCACGTCGCCGTCGATGCGCTCGATTAACTCGCCAGGCGTGTGGTCGTTGTGGAACTTCATGTCGAGGTACAGGGCGTGCTCCGCCAGTTCGGCGCGCAGGTCGTTGGTGGCTGTCCACGCGACGTTTTCGCCGAGATAGGTGACGCTGACCGCGACGGCTTGTTGAATCAATGCCACGCCGATGAAGGCAATCGCCGTCCAGGTGAGGGTTTGCAGGGCTTCGCCAGCCAGCGCGGAGTCGATAAACTTGCGCATGATCTGAGGCGTGAAGATCCGCAAGCCGATGCTGCCGAACATGAGGGCAGCCAGCAGGAGAAACCGTCCCTTTTGCGGGCGGATGTGGTCGGAGAGCAGGTTCCAGTAGGCTTTGAGTGAGAGGTTCATGATGGTGTTCCGTTGGTGTAGGGGCGACCCTTCTGGTTGGTCGGGCTTCTTCGTCAACCTTGGCGGGTCGCCCCTACAATTACACAATAAAAAACACGGCGCATGTGCGCCGTGTTTGAAAACACAGGAGATTGAGTCCGCTAACGGACAGTCAATAGGCGCACTTCGAGAAGGTAGATTTTTCGTTCGGGTATGGCAAGACGTAAGATCATTAGAAGCGCGCTCCTTTCTTTTGAGTTTGATTACAGTTGCAGTTTACATTAAAGCGGGATGAGTTGTCAAGGAATTTGGATCACATTGTTCAAGGTGTAAAATAGATCAAAATCGAGGTTCAAATGACGAACTCCACCTTCCTAAAATTCATTCCTTTTCCTATCTTGCTCTTTGCTGTCCTCGCCTGCGGCGTGACTGGGACACCTGTGCCGACTCCCGACACGCTTGGCACGGTGGTCGCCGAAACGCTGACATCCATGCCTGTCATCCCAACGCAGACGGTGGCAACGCCTGACCAAGCCATATTTTCGCCGATCCCGCCCCTCCCCAGTTCCACGCCCGAAGCGGTGGGAGTGAGGTACGTTTACACGCAGGCGCAGAACGTCAATTTGCGGGTGAACCCTGGCAGGCTGTTCAAGGTCAGCCGTGTGCTGGCGCAGGGGACAAGGTTGCAGTTGCTCGGCGTCGCCCCTGGCGGACAGTGGCTGAACGTGGTCAACGATGAAGGAGTGATCGGCTGGGTCGGCGTGGACTTTGTCTCTGGCGGCTTCGACGGTCCGCCCCCGCCTGTGGTCACCCCAAAGGATGTGTTGGTGGTAACAGGCACGGTCCTCGACGCGAACGGAGTCCCCGTCAACGGGATTGGGTTTGCCGTTGAGCAGGGCGGTCAACGGGATGATGCGAGCACCGACGAAACAGGAACCTTCTATGCCTTCCTGCCAACCAAGTTTCCTGGCGCATGGACGGTGAGTTTTGTCTCAGTGGCTTGTACCAGCGAGTCGCCCGATGACAAGTGCAGGTGTACTGGCGATGCGTGTGCAACACTCGAACCCAAAACGGTAACGGTAATGGTGCCCATGTCTGCGCCGATCAGTTTTGTGTGGAAATAGGAGGTTCTCTTATCCTTTGTTGTGAGGCGAACGCCTCCCATTCAGCCAATTGTAGAAACCGTGGAAGGCGGCAAAAAGCAATACTGTGGACGCCACCCCCGTAGCTTGACTCCACACGGGGTGCGCAAATTTCTCCCAAACAACCAATGTGGCAAGCGGACTTAAGGTTGCCGCCCCCAGCAAGCCATTACGAATGGCGGGCGTAAATTGCAAACGCCAAAGTGCGTAGTCAACAGACATCAAAACAGCCATGAAGCATAGAAAGATTCCGCATACAAGCCCGAAATGTTGCGACGGTTTTTGTCCCCACTCCTGAACGATGGTGGACGCCCAGGTATATGATAAAAAAACCATGAAAGTACTGCTGACGCCGAAATCCCATCTTTGTTTGGGCTTTGAGTTGTCTTGAAAGGGCTGGCTGTTCATGATCCCGCCTCCGTAACTGTCTTCTCCAGCAAGTAGGCTTTCATGACTTCAATGGCTTCCATCTTGTTGAGGATGGTCATGTGGTGGCAGCCCATGATCTTGTCCACGCTGGCATTTGGAATAAAGGAGGCGATCCGCTTGATGTGCTCCTCCTTGATCAGTTCCTTTTCGGCGTATAGGATTTTCATGTCAGTGCGGATACTCCTCAGATCGTCGTCGGTGATTCCGATGTCACGCAGCATGAGGTCCAACTTCGCAATCTCCTTTTTGGTGTTGAAGCCAAGGCGGCTGGCGAAGCTCACGACTCCCCGAATGGCGCGGAAGAGACGCAGCGCGCTGTCTGTCGTTCCGCTCACAAGATAATTCGGCGAGATGGCAACGATTTTTGGAAAGAGCTCGGGTGCCTTCTGCGCCAGAAACAACGAGATGTTGCCGCCGTCACTGTAGCCGAGGACACAGGCGCGGGTGATGTTTTTCGCCTTACAGATTTCGATGACATCGCTGCTGTACTGCTCGATTGAATAATTTGTATTGTCCGACTGGCTTTCCCCATGTCCCCGACTATCGATGGCGATGGTACGAAACATGTCGAAATGTTTCAACTGGTATTGGGTGAAGATGTTCTTGCTTTCCGAATTCCCGTGGAGCAGGAGGAGGGTTGGCCCGTTTCCATGCTCACGATAAGCGATCCTTGCATTTCCCAGGTCGATATATTGAGTGGTCAGATTTCCCATTTTGGACTTCCTTTCTGTGCTAGGGGAAAACTACAGCCAATTTTCACGAGTCAGCGCCCATACCACCTGAGTTTCAAAGTCAGGCAGATCGTCATATCGGTGATGACATTCACCAAGGCGTTCGAAACCAAGCTTTTTGAGTACCCTGTTCGAGGCTGGGTTTTCGGGATGGGTTTCTGCCACTATTCGTTCCGCTCCCAAATCATTGAATGCAAAGCGCAAAAGTGCATCCGTAATTTCGCTGGCGAATCCCTGCTTCTGGTGTTCGGGCAGGACAAACCACGAAAGTTCGAAGCCCGCTTCATCGGTGAGCGTGTTCTCTGTCAACCCAGCGGTGCCGATAACTTCCTGAGTATCCTTTTTTATCAGCACGCCAGACCACCTGTGTTCTACTCCCCAACCACCACGCCACTCCTGAATTACTTCTGTGACCTTGTCTGTGTCCCAGACTTCGCCGAGGTAATGCATCATGTCTGGGTCGCAGAATACCCGCTCCAGGCTGGATTGATCGCCCGCTTCGGGGCGGCGGAGAATCAGTCGATTCGATTCGAGCAGGATGTTTCCTGCGTTTGCCGACTGTTCTTTTGTTGACAATTGGTTTGCTCCTAAAGGGAAGATTGCTTCAAAGTCACCAATGAAAAAAAAAGTCACGCCCCAAACGTGACCTACTCAAACTCGATGTCGATCTCCTCGTCGTCCTTCCAGTCGTCCATCTTCTCGAACTCGATTTCCCCAAATAGCTCGTTTTGCACGGCGGAGATGCGGTAGCGTTTAATCAACTCCAGCATTGCCAAAAACGTGACCACGATCTCGATGCGCGTGGCTTTCTCGGTAATCAGTCCGCTGAAGGTCATGCGCTGGATGTTCCGCATGGTCTTTGTGATGAATTCGATCTTCTCGCGGATGGTGATTCGCGGCGCAGAAATGACCGTGCCAAGCGCTTCCTTCTTCTTGCCTTTGGTAAACGCCGATTCTGCGGCGGCGAGCAAACCTTCGAGCGTCAGGTTGGAGAGGTCGAGTTTGGCTTCCACTTTGGGCGGAGGGGCAACCCGCAGGTAGGTCCGCAGGTTGTTTTCCTGTCGCTCCATCATCCAACCCGCAATTTCCTTGTAGCGTTTGTACAAAATCAGCAGTTCGACCAGTTCCACGCCGGGATCTTCTTCGCCGGGTTCCCGTTCTATGGGACGCGGCAGCAGCGCCTCGGATTTGATCTGCACCAGTTTTGCCGCAATAACCAGAAACGACGAAATCTCGTCAGGTTTCATCTGTTCCAGCCCGTGCAGGTATGAAAGATATTGATCCGTTACTGAAGCAAGCGAGATGGCAGTGATGTTCAATTCAGCGCGCTCGATCAGGCTGAGCAAAAGGTCAAGCGGACCCTCATAGATGGGGGTCTGCACCTTGTAGCCGCTGATTTGATGTCCTAAGAGGTTTTCCATGGCGCGCGAATTATACCAGTGTATAATCCCGCCCATGTCCAAGCTAACCCATCTCGACGAACAGGGACGCGCCCGCATGGTGGATGTCGGCGCGAAAGCCGATACCGAGCGGATTGCCGTTGCCCGTGGCGAAGTCCACATGAAAATGGAGACCTTCAACCTGATCCGCGACGGGCAGATCAAAAAAGGTGATGTGCTGACTGTGGCGCAGGTTGCAGGCATCAGCGCGGCGAAACGCACCTCGGAGTTGATTCCGCTCTGCCATCCGCTCTTCCTCTCGAAGGTGGATGTCGACCTCTCCCTCGACGAATCCATCCCCGGCGTGGTGATCACCGCCACCGCCAAGGTGACCGGCAAAACCGGCGTGGAGATGGAAGCTCTGACCGCCGTATCTGTCGCCGCGCTGACGGTGTACGACATGGCGAAAGCCGCCGAAAAGACCATGCGGATTCAGAACATCCGCCTGATTGAAAAACATGGCGGCAAATCTGGAGATATCGTGAATGAATGATACAAAATACCCGCCGATTAATTTTGCTGAAAAGCTTTCAAAATTCTCCGAGCATTGGTCGCCGAAGATCATCGCCCAATTGAACGACTATCATTTCAAACTGGCAAAGATACAGGGAGAGTTCGTCTGGCATGACCATCAGGAGACGGACGAAGTGTTCGTCGTTGTCAAAGGTCAATTGGATATTTTGTTCCGCGATGGCAAGGTCTCGCTGAGTGAAGGCGAGATGTTTGTTGTTCCGAAAGGTGTAGAGCACAAACCAGTTGCCGAAAACGAGTGTCACATCCTGCTAATCGAACCCGCGGGTACAGTTAATACTGGTAACGTTGTCAATGAAAGAACAGCCTCACACGACACATGGATATGAGTGAAATGAACCGAATCAAAATTTTATTCTTTGCAACCCTCCGTGAACGCGCGGGAGTCAAATCCCTCGAACTCGATGTCCCGTCCGACTTGACCGTCGAAGGACTCAAGGAGAGATTGATTGCCGATTACCCGAACCTCAAAGAGTCCATGCACGCGGTTTTGATCACGGTCAACCGCGAGTATGCTTTCGAGGAAGCCGTCATCCCGCCCAACGCGGAGATCGGCCTGTTCCCACCTGTCAGTGGTGGATAACTTTTCAACATGCAACCATCCAACCTTCCAACTATTTTCTCCATTACCGAATCCGAACTTGACTTGGACGACCTGCTGGCTCAGGTGACGTTGACGTCCACCGGTGCGGCGGCGATCTTTGCCGGCATGGTGCGCGGCGAAACCAAACGCGGCGACGCCCACCAGACCGAATACCTCGAATACGAATCCTACGTCCCGATGGCGGAAGCCAAGATGAAGCAGGTCGCGGACGAAATCCGCGAGAAATGGCCCGTCATCGAAGGCATTGCTGTTGTCCAGCGTATCGGCAGGTTATATCCCAAAACGCCGACCATCCTTATTATCTGCACCGCCGCCCATCGCGACACGGGAGTCTTCGACGCGGCGCGCTATGGCATTGACCGCTTGAAGGAGATTGTTCCCGTCTGGAAAAAGGAAATTGGTCCTAACGGCGAGGAATGGGTGGAGGGGGATTACATCCCCAAGCCGGGAGAGTAGAACCCCGTCACGTTTTTCGTTTTGCAGGGTTTATCAAGTGACAGTCACTTTTTGCGAAGCAGGTGACTGTCACTTGGTTAAAAAAAGAAATCATGGTTGGAGGAAACATGCAGGAACGTATTGTCATCACTGGCATGGGGACGGTCAATCCGCTGGGCTTGAGCGTTACGGAATCGTGGCGCAGCGCGGTTGAGGGTAACTCCGGTGTCGCGCCGATTACGCTGTTCGATTCCCATGCGGCAAAACTGAACGTTCATATCGCCGCCGAAGTCAAGAACTTTAAGCCGGAAGATTTTATGGATTTTAAGGAATCGCGGCGGCGCGACCGCTTTGAACAGTTTACAGTTGCATCCGCGCGGCAGGCTTTGGAGCAGTCAGGGTTGCAAGTCACCGAAGCAAATGCTGGACGAATCGGCGTCATCATCTCGTCAGCCATCGGCGGTTTGCAATCGCTTCAGGAAGCCATTTTGACCAATCATATTGAGGGTCCGCGTCGGGTAACGCCTTTTCTGATTCCCATGCTGATGGCGAACGGGGGGGCGGGGATGACCGCCATCGAGTTTGGCATTAAGGGACCGTGCTTCTCCGTCGCTTCAGCTTGTGCCTCCGGCTCCGACGGAATCGGCACCGCGCTGATGATGCTCCGTACCGGCATGATCGACGCCGCGTTGACCGGCGCTTCGGAAGCCACCATCACCTCCACCGGCGTGGCTGCATTCGACCGTGTGGGAGCAATGTCGCGCCAGAATGAAAACTACTCGCTGGTGCCAAAACCCGTCGACAAGGACCGCGACGGACTGGTGATGGGCGAAGGTGCGGCAGTCCTCGTTCTCGAACGTGAAGCTGACGCGAAGGCGCGCGGCGCAAACATCCTGGCGGAACTGGCAGGTTACGGCGCAACCGCCGATGCCTATCATGTCACGGCTCCGCAGGAGAACGGTGAAGGCGGCGCGGCGGCAATCCGCATGGCGCTGGCTTCCGCAAGGGCAAACGTTGAGGAGGTGGGTTACATCAACGCGCACGGGACCGGAACTCCGCTCAACGATCAGGCTGAGACGCGGGCAATCAAATCCGCGCTCGGCGATCTGGCATACAAAACTCCGATCTCGTCCACAAAATCCATGACCGGGCACATGATGGGGGCAACGGGTGCGCTCGAAACCATCTTCTGCGTACAAGCCATCCGTGATGGTGTCCTGCCGCCGACCGTGCATTATGAGACTCCCGACCCTGAATGCGATCTCGACTACATCCCGAACAAAGCGCGTGAGGTGAATATCTCGCTTGCCGTCAGTAACGCCTTCGGCTTCGGCGGGCATAATGCCGTGCTGGCAATTCGAAAATATTCATAGAGGTGTCGGAAGGAATATCTTCACCGCGAAGAGAGGAAGACCGCAAGGAAAGATCCAAAAGACCTTGCTCTTCGAACCCGTGCGCTTCGCTTCCTTGTGGCGGGAATTCAAAAATCGGTCTTGTATAATCAGAAAATGCGTGCTATACTCCGCACTCGCGTTTCATATAAAATACAAAAGCAAAGTAAGGAAGAGCGACAATGACAGACTTTATCAAAGCCGTCGAGGCTAAAACAAACGAAAAAATTCCGCAGTTGAATCCAGGAGATACGGTCAGCGTGCACGTCAAGATCAAGGAAGGCGACCGTGAGCGTATCCAGGAATTCAAGGGGATCGTGATTCGCCTGCGCAAGGGCGGCAACGATTCATCCGTGACCGTCCGCCGCATGGCTGCCAATGGCATCGGTGTGGAGCGCACCTTCCTGCTTCGCTCTCCGCGCATCGACAAGGTTGCGGTGGAACGCCATGGCAAGGTCCGCCGCGCACAGTTGTACTTCATGCGCGAACGCACCGGCAAGGGCGCCCGCCTCAAGCAAAAATTCGACTAGGGTTCCAAAAGACCCTAAAGGTCTTCAAGACCTTTAGGGTCTTTTTTGTTTGGAGAGATCATGTCCAAACCTTTGATTGGCATCACCACCCGCAATCGTACCGACCCGGATGGGCATCCAACCACCGCGCTGCAACATACCTACACCAATGCTGTCGTGCAGGCGGGCGGACTTCCAATCCTCATTCCCTCCATGCTGACCGAGGAGGTCTTTCTCGATTTGTATTCGCGCGTCGATGGGATTCTCTTTACAGGCGGCGGGGACGTTTCATTGGATTATTTCGATGGGGACGACCATCCGCGCATCGGCGAAGTGGACAAGCCTCGTGACCTGACCGAGATCAATCTGGTGCGTGTTGCGGTCAACGACGGCAAACCCATTTTGGGGATTTGCCGCGGGATGCAGGTCATGAACGTGGCTCTCGGCGGGACGCTTTACACCCATCTCTATGACCAACTGCCGGGTGCGCTGGATCATGCCTACCCCGGCGACCTGCGCCGCACGCTGGTCCACCCCGTCAACGTGGACGAATCCTCCCGTTCGGCTGAAATCTTTGGCGAGACTTTGCTGCAAGTCAACAGCCTGCATCATCAGGGTTTGAATGACCTTGCCCCCGGTTTGCGAGCGGTGGGACATTCTCCCGACGGACTGGCGGAGCTAGTGGAGTTGACGGGACATCCCTACGCGGTGGCAGTGCAATGGCATCCCGAATGGCTTACAGACCAGCTTCCCACCCGCAGGTTGTTCAAGTCTTTTGTGGATGCGGTGGAGAAATAGAACCTGTATAATCGCAACTGTGAAACAATATTTGAGCCTGCTGTTTTTTGCTTTTACTTTGGGGTGCAGCCACGTTTCCAGCCCCGCCAACCCAACTTCTTCTGTTATCACGGGGACGGCTGCTGTTGAGACCGCTGTTGCAACGACCGTCACGTCAAAAATTCCGAGTACACCCCAGCCGCCTTTGAAGGCACATGAATGGACACCCGAAACCGTCCTGTTGCGGTTGGACTTCACTCATGGAGATAACGGCGGAATTTTGGCCCCGCCCGACCCGCCGCATTTTATTTTGTATTCCGATGGAAATCTGCTGTTGCAGTATCCACTGCTTGCCGGAATGCCTCATGGCGACTGGCAACTGCTCCATAAAAAACTGGAACGCGGGGAGATGTGCCGGGTGTTGAATACTCTCGACCAGGCGGGCTTCCTCGATTACAACCCTTCCAATTATAAGGTGGACGTGAAGGACGCGCGTGGAGCATATATCGAAGTAAACGCCTGGGAATCTCACAAGGGCGAGTATCCCTTTTTGCCCGAATACATTGTCGAAGCCTTGAGCGGACAGAGCGCTCCCACTCTTTCCGAGGTTGCCGAGGCCCCCGTCATTTCGCCGGCGCTGCGCGAAGCATATTATCTTTTGGGCGATTATCCTGAAAGCGGGTCCGAGGTTTATCAGCCTGAAAAACTCATTGTCTGGGTTGTCTCGCTCGATCCGCAAAGCCACCCTGACGCTCAATGGCAGGATTGGCGCTTTTCGGGACTTACCCTTGCGTGGATGTTTTCGAGGATTGAATTAAAGGACGACGGTTTTATTATTTTGGAAGGGGCGGCAGCCAAGTCGTTATATGAATATCTCGACGAATCCTTTTCAACCCATTTCTATATCGAGACCGGCAAGTCCGGGGAAAAGGGATATTATGCCTTCTATGCCCGCCCACTATTGCCGTACGAACTGCCGAACGATGACAGGCTCATGATCCCCGATCCTGCTTTGGCAAAGACATCCGAGGTTAAATTGAAATGTCTGCCGTCTGACGGCGTCATGCCGACCCCCGCTCACAATTTGATTTTTTCCATCCCATGAGTAAACCCACTCAGCCCATTGGCGTTTTTGACTCCGGCGTGGGCGGACTATCCGTCCTGCGGGCGATTCGCGCATCGATGCCGGAGGAAGCGGTGCTTTATTTCGGCGATCAGGGACACGTGCCGTACGGTCCGCGCTCGATGGAGCAGATACAAAACTTCTCGGAGGGGATCACAAGATTTTTGCTCGACCATGATGCAAAGTTGATCGTCGTCGCCTGCAACACAGCCTCTGCAGCTGCATTGACCCACCTGCGCGGACGATTCCCCTCAGTCTCTTTTGTCGGCATGGAACCTGCCGTCAAGCCCGCCGCCGAGACAACCAAAACCGGCAGGGTGGGAGTGCTTGCCACGCCCGCCACGTTTCAGGGTGCATTGTACGCCTCGGTGGTGGAACGCTTCGCTGCCGGCGTGGAGTTGTTCCAGCACACCTGTCCGGGGCTGGTCAATCAAATCGAAAAAGGGGAGTTGGATTCTGCCGCCACTCGCGCCATTTTGGAGGATGCGCTTCATCCCATGCTGGACGTTTCGCGGAACATCGATACCGTTGTGCTGGGATGTACGCATTATCCGTTTGTGATTCCGTTGATTCAACAAATTGTGGGGGAAAACGTTCGGGTGATAGACCCAGCTCCCGCTGTGGCGAAACAGGTAAAACGTCTGCTTGAGAAGCTGGGGACGAAGAATCAGCCGTCAGCGCGGGCATCCATCCGCTTCTTCACGTCGGGTGACGTCGCCGGGATGAAGTCGATGCTGCCGATCCTTCTGGGGGAATCGGGCGAAGTTCAATCGGTTGTCTGGAAAAACGACCGGGAGGTCGAAGAAATATAATGACTGAAGTCGTTACTACAAAATCACGGAAGCGGGGTGGGTGTTGCGGGCAATGTTGGCAGGGATTTCATTTTGGGCACGGGCGGACGCCCGGTGCTGAAGCCGTGTTCGCCCTCGAAGGTAAAGTAAGTGACCTGCCCGGGGAATATTTCCACCCAGGTTTCGAGAGGCTTCTTTTCCTTGTCGTATGAAATGACGATCTTGTAAATGCCAGCAGGCAGGTCGCCGATTGCCACGTTTTCCTTGTAATAGGGATCGGGGTTCACCGCACCTCCGCCGCCATAGCTTTTGACGAGATAATGCTTGTTTGTGGTTTGGGATGTCAACATCACTTCCTTGTGGTTGATGATGTCTCCCTTTGAGTCCGAAACATAGCCGACCAGCACGCCCCAGCCTTGCGGCGGAGCAAGCCACAACTCGGGGTTGAGCGTGTTGTGGAATGAATTGTCTCCCAGCCGCACTTCGAAATGCACGTGTGGACCGGTGGTCGCGCCCGTCGCGCCGACCAGCCCGATCAGGTCGCCGGTTTCGACATGCTGTCCGATGGTGGCGAGGGTCTTGCTCATGTGCGCGTACACCGTGTAAAGTTTCTGGTTGTTGTAACCGAAGTCGTGGCGGATGACGACCGCCAGCCCGTAGGGGTCCTTGTCGTTGCCGGGGGTCTCGGTGAACAAACCCCAGCCAACCCACACAATGGTTCCAGGTCCCGCCGCCAGAATCGGAGCGACGTCCTCTGCGTCGATGTCTACGCCGGTGTGAACCACTTTGTCGAAGAATATTCCGCCGTAGCGATAATCGGCAAGGGGCCAGTTGACCTGGTCAGCGGCGATGGGACGGGCGAAGTAGAAATGGTCATAGGGCGACATCGCCCAGGGGATGGGATAAAGCGGGGGGCGCCAGCCCGAGACTGGTTCCGCGCCCGGAGTTGGGAGGCTGAATTGAAATGGTTCCGGCGACGGGGTGACTGGTTTCTGCTCCGCTGAAAGCTGGGCTTGACCCGACGCGACGGGAATCACCGGCGTTGGGCTTGGTGCGCCGATTCCCTGCGAGCAGGAGGTGAGCAGAAGTAGAAATAAGATACTGGTAAAGGCAGGTTTGAATTTCATTCGAGGTTTGAGACCTGTCAGGTCTTTTCGCTTATTGTGGAATGATGGTGGGCGGCGTGGCGGTCGGGATGGGCGTGTCGGTGGGACCCGGCGTCACTGACGGGGTGGGCGAAAGCGACGCGGTTGACGTGGGGCGCGGCGTGCGCGTGGGGGTTGGTGGCTCTGTTGGGGTGAAGGTGCGGGTCGGTGTGAGCGAAGGTGGCAGGACGCGGGTGGGCGTGATGAGCGCCTCGACCGGGTACAACTCGCGCATCGCGGAGTACCAGTCCATGCCGCCGGTCAGGGCAAACTCGGAGAAGCGCGCGCCGCGATAATAGGTGCGCCAGTTCGGCAGGGCGGGCAGGCGTTCCCAGTTGTAGGCGGCGGCGAGGGCGGTCATATCCACCCAGTAGCCGGAAGGCACAGCCGCATATTTCCCGCCCTGCTCGTACGTGCGTGGATCAAGCTCGTAGCGGGCGCTCAAATTCCACGGCGCATTGTGGATCGGTTCGCCGAGCGAGCCGTCCTGAATCATCGTGCGGACGTACACCCGCCAGTAGGTCTGCGCACCGACATCTTCGCGCAGAGTTACCATCCAGCCGGTGTCCGCCATCAGCGGGTTGATGGCGAAGGCGCGCCCGGTGTACAGCCAATCCTCGTCGAGACCGGGGTCGAGGTTTGTGGTCAGCGGAATGAAGGCGTTTTCGAGGCTGGCAAGTGTGTCCCAGCCGGTTTCGATGATGACGCGGTTGCGCAGGGCATTGAAGGATTCGTCCACGAGGTCGTGCAGTTGCGGATAGGGAGCCTGCACGTCCGAAATGGGAACCACATACCAGCGCTGGTTCGGCACGTCGGGGACGGGGGTGATGATGGGCGACCAAAGCGCGGGGATCACGTCCCTTGCGGCTTGTGTGAAGGAATCGGGGAACGGGTTTGGCAGGTTCGCAAATCCCCAGGCGAGTCCGCGCACACTCCCGTTGAGCGGGGTGGGAGAGATCAGCAAGCCGCCTTTGATGTCGTAGGAGGTGAGGTAGTTTTGGTTGGCGCTGTTGGTGATGGCGACGATCTTTTCAGCGGTCTCGTTCCATGCTCCCCAGCTGCCGTCGCCGATCCAGCGCGCGCTGCGGGTGGGATCACTGGATTCCCAGACATAGAGTCCGCTAAAGCCGATGGTCTGCGAGGTGGACGACCACAACAGCTTCGAGCCGTCGAAATTCCAGAGCGGATGATTTTCAGCAGCGAGCGGGGTGTTGCTCAGGTTTTGGTAGCGGTCGTTGCCTGAAAGGTCGAGGTTTGCCAGCCAGACGTCGCTATCGCTGCCGCGGTTGGAGATGAATGCCACGTGCCTGCCGTCGGGCGCCCAGGCTGGGGAGTGATCGGAGGCGGGGTCTGTGGTGATGGGCAGGATGGGCTGGCTGCGGTCGCTGACCGAGACTACCGCCACTTCGAGGTTTTCGTTGATGTAGGTCTCGAAGGCGAGCCATTGCGAATCGGGCGACCAGGACGGGGCGGAGTCGTATTCGGGTGAGCTGGTGACCTGTGACACTTCACCGCTTTGCAGGTCCATCATGTACAAGTCCCAGAACCCGCTGCGGTCGGAGGCGAAGGCTAGTTTGGTGCGATCAGGGCTGAGGGCGGGGGCGATGTCGTTCCACTCGCCGCTACTGATTCGCGTGAGGGGCAAATCCTGCGGATGTTCGCGCTGGACGAAGAGGTGGGCGTAGCCGTTCTCTTCGATGGAGAGGAAGATGAAGTTGTTTTCGCCGCCATAGCGGATGATGGACGGCGTGGCAGTGGGACTTGGTGTGCTGTCTGCGATGAAAACCGGTGTGGCTTCCGCAGACTTGGAACAGCCGAGGAGCAGGAGGCTGAGACTTGTCAAAACTGCGGCTTTTGTGAGGGAGGTGGGAAAGGGCATGGATGAATTTTATTAATGGGAATCAGGTTGGAGTGTGGGTGGTTCAACGGCAAACACACAAGTGACAGGTTTATTCTGCGGTCCGTCGGGATAGTACAGGCGGGCGCTGAGGGTGTAGGGGTTGTTGAGTTCGCCGCGGATGTGCATGGTGAATTCGATCTTCCAACCGAGCGGCTCGACAATGTTCGTGGACGCGACTTCGTCGCCATCGGCGTCGAATAGAAACACTTCGATGGAGGGGCGTTGTTGAAAAGGGGTGATTTCCATGTCCACGCGCACGCGGTAGCCGTCGGAATAGGGCTGGGCGGTGAGTTGGAGAATCCTGGTCTCTTCAGGTGAAGCGCGCTCCGCGCCCTCTGCATTGTCTGGGGAAAGGTAAAAATCCATTCGGGTATTATAACCAGAAACGAAGGGATGGGTTTCGATGGCAGGTTGCAGTTTCGTTGGGGCTGTGATGGCGAGAATTTACTCCGTGCCTGACAGGTTTCCTTGAAAAAAAGAGGCAGTCACTATTTTTTAAATGTGACTGCCTCTTTACTTCTCACTCGTTACTTCCAACTCCCCCTACCCCATATTCTTCCTCATCGAATACTTCAACACGACCTTGTACACCTCGCCGAGTCTTTGTCCCATGGCTTTGGCTTCGGGGTTGTCGCCGCCCTGCGCTTCCATCTGGGCGCCCAGTCCGCTGAGGGCTTCGAGGAATTGCTGGTTGACCATCGCGTCGTTTTCCTTGAGCATCTGCTCGATTCCCGCGTCATCGGGAGCCTGCAACAACTGCTCGATGAACGCTACTTCGGGCGGCGGCGCGCTGGCTTCCTGCAAGACCTGCATCATCTTTTGCAGTTTGCCCATGCGGACGTAATCGTTCTTCTCGGATGCCTGTTGCAGCAACCGGCTTGCCACGTCCGCCGCTTCCTGGGTAAAGCCATCGAGGTTTTCCTGCGTGGCTTTGGCTACGTCGTCCTTTTCGAGGATCGCTTCGACGAAATCCTGCGCCTGCTTCATGCGCGCTTCGATTTGCTTGTCCACCTCGGCAACGAATCCCAGCACCTTTTCGCGGATGGACTCGAGCCGGGCTTTCTCTTCGCCTGTAGCTTTGTCGATCTTCTCGGTCAGGCTCTGGAAGAAGATGTAGTCCATGCCGCCGCGCGCCATCGAAACATACGCGCGGATGCGGGCTTCGTTCGGCGCGGCAATCACGAAGTCCAGCAGTTTCTCGCGGGTCAGGCTTCGTCCCGCCGCCTGCAATTCCTTTTGCGCGGTTTCCAACTCGCCGACGGATTCCTTCAACTGACGCCCAAAGGCGGTCTCGTCCAGTAGTTGTTTTTGCAGGTCGATCAACATTCGCGCGAGGGACTCCTGTCCGCTTTGCATGGCGTTTTGCGCGATGCGGCTGAACAGCCCAAAGAACTGCTCGTCGATCACCTTTTCGTTTTGCCTGATCATCTCCAGCCGCGCATCCGCCGAGGTCATCTGGAGCAGCTTCTCGATCAACTGCACCCGCTCCTGCTGTGATTTGATCATCTCCGACGAAATGCCGTCCTTGTTGAGGATGGTCTCGATCATCGACTCGTACGTGAAGTTGGCTTGGGGCTTGAACAAATAGCCTTTGCGTTTTTCGAGCGGAAGCCTGTCGACCACCTGCTTGATCAATGGACCGATGAGCTTTTCCTGCTCGTTGAGCGGGAGTCCCAACTCGGGCGGGAAGAAGGTCAGCAGGAGTTCCTTCTCGTTGTCGTGATAGATGACGGGGGTGGCGAGGCGTCCCTCGTAGCCGCAGTGCGGACAACGGGCGTAGTTGGATTGTCCACTCAGCAGGCGCTGCTTGGAGGCGGGTTCGTGGGTGACGTCGAAAAGCTGCTCGACGTTGGCTGCGATCAATTGTCGGCAGCGGGGACATGCGATTTGTGTTTGGGGCATTAGTTTGACTTCCGATTTACGATTTTGGATTTTCGGTTCACAAGAAAGATGAAGTATTTTACCAAAGGACACGGGCAAATTACCATCCATAAATTGGATGCGTTATACTCGGTTTTGTTTCACCTGGTCTCCAGGTTAATAGGAAGGAGTTGGGTATGCAGGTTTCAGAGGCAATTCGATTGAAACGCGCGGTCAGGAAGTTTCAGGACAAACCCCTGCCTGACGAAATTGTCCGCGCCATCCTCAACGCGGGACGCAGGTCGCAGTCATCGAAGAATAACCAGGCGTGGCAGTTCATCGCCATTCGTGACAAGGAAATTTTGAAGGTGCTTTCGCAATGCGGCGAGTGGGCGGGACATATTGCGGGCGCGGCGTTGTGCGTTGCAATCCTGACCCCGGAGCCCACGGCGAAATTCCAGACGATGTTCGACGCGGGTCAGGCAGCGGCGTTCATGCAACTGGCGGCATGGGAACTGGGAGTCGGCTCGTGCCCGGCTTCGATCTACGAAGCGGAAAAAGCGCGGGAGATTCTGAAGTTTCCCGCCGAATGGCACCTGCGGATCGCGCTCTCGTTTGGGATTCCGCTAGACGAGGGGAAATTATCCGCGCCGCTAAAGAAGGGCGGACGGCTGTCTCTAGATGAAGTGGTGCATTGGGAAAAGTGGTGATTCGATTTACGATTGACGACCTTTCAGTATCACGCTTCAGGTGTCAAAGTGTCCACCGTTCACGGTCTACTGTCCATCGTCAACTCACAAACTTCCACCTACATAGCCGTCTCTCCGCCCAATCCACGGCGTAGTACATGCCAAGTCCCAGCAGACTCATGGCGATGACTCCCGCGTACATGGCGGGATAATTGAACAGCGTGCTGCCGTTGTAGTAGATGTAATATCCCAGCCCGTATTTTGTGGCAAACAACTCGGTGATGTAAAGCACTGCCACCGCCGTGCCAATGGACTGTCGCAGTGCGGTCAGGATCGCAGGCAGGCTGGCGGGTAGGTACACAAAGCGGAACAATGCCCGCCGTCCCGCGCCGAGGCTTCGCAGGCTTTGAATCAACTGCGGGGGAAGTCCAGCCGCCTGGTCGCGCACCAGCACGACGATCTGGAAAAATAGAATCAGGAAGATAAGCGTGATCTTTGCAACGTCACCAATTCCCAGAAAAAGTAAAACGACAGGCACAAAGACCACTTTGGGGATGGGATACAGCACGTAAATGATGGGGGAGAAGATTCTGTCCAGCCGCTTCCAGCCGCCGATCAACAACCCCGCTGGAGCCGCCGCCAGCACCGAGAGCAGCATCCCGGCCGTCACCCGCCAAAAGCTGTAGAGGAAGTGCGTCACGAGTCCGTTGTCCAGTTCGTCGATGAAGACGACAAAGACGTTCCACGGCGCGGGCAGGATGTCCCGATTGACCAGCATGGCAATAATCTGCCACGCAATGACCAGCCCAATAATCGAAGCCACGATCCCGCGCTTCCTCATTTCCCGTTCCTTGTCACTCGTTCCTCATTTCTCATCTCTCCCCACAATAACTCGCACAACTCACGATACTCCAGACTGTTGCGATGACCAGCCTCTCCCGCGTGCGGATTCTCGAAGACTCGCGGTGACGAATCCAGCAGCAGGATTTTGCTCCCCAGCGCGATTGCCTCCTCGATGGCGTGGGTGACGATGACCAGCGTCAGGGCTTGCTCGCGGCACAGGGAGAGGGTCAGGTGTTGCAGGTCTTCGCGGGTGATGGCGTCGAGGGATGAGAATGGTTCGTCCATCAACAGCAGGTCGGGAGATAAAGCCAGGGTGCGGGCGATGGCTGTCCGCTGGCGTTGTCCGCCTGAGATTTGGGCGGGATATTTATCCGCGACTTCGACCAGTCCCATCTTTTTGAGCCAGTAATCCACATCGTTGTCAGGCTGAAAGTTTTTTGGCGCGTGTTTGCCGTCTGCCCCATAAAAGTCGCGGACTTGTAATCCCAGCCCCGCGTTCTCGCGGACGGTTGCCCACGGCAGCAGACCGTAGTCCTGCAAAATCAATCCCGTGCGCGGGCGCGGACGTTTCAGCCGCTCGCCGTCAATTTCGATGACGCCTTTGGTCGGGAGGCGCAATCCAGCCAACAGATAGAGCAGGGTCGTCTTGCCGCAGCCCGACGAGCCGAGGATCGCCCAGGTCTCACCACGCTGAACGTCCCAGTTGAAATCCTGAAAGATGGGCGCGGTATGTGGGTAGCCAAACGTGAGGGAGTGGATGTGAATCATAGTGGAAAAAATTGACAGCCACCACAGGTGACTGTCAATGGATTATAACGTCAATCTCCGTAGGGGCGAGGCGCCGCCTCGCCCCTACGATACAAATTTACGGCAACAGCGTCGCGTTGACAGAATCCGCGTAGGAGACATCAACCGTCAACATGTTCTTTCCCTTTGCCCAAGCCAGCGCGTCGTTCCATTCCTCTTCGGTGGGGACTCCAGCCGTGGGGAAGGGCGGCACTTTGTAGGTTTCCAGCAATGGCGGTGGCACAATTTTCTGGTCGCTCAAAACGTTGGTGTATTTCTTCGCATCGGCATTGACCAACTCAACCGCTTCCTCAACTGCCGCCAAAAAGCCCTTCACCGCTTCGGGGTTCGCATCGATCACTTCCTTGCGGAATGAAAGCACGCTGAAACCGTATTCGGGATGTTTGGAATCATCGAGCACGATTACCGCTCCCTGCTGGACAGCCAGTGCCCCAAGGGGGTCGGGCAGCGTCCCAGCGTTCAACTCGCCCGAAGCGAGCAGCGCCATGCGGTCGGGAATCTTCGGCACGGCGATGGTCTTGATGTCGTCCTGGGTCAAGCCTTCCGCCTGCAAAAGCCGTTCGGTCACATACTCGATGACCGTTCCCTGCGAGACGCCAATCTCCACGCCCTTCAAACCCTGCGCGTCGGTGATGCCGCTCTTGGCAGACGCGATGATGAAGAAATGTCCCGCGCTTTCGGATGGGCGCAGCGCATAACGAACCGCCTGCATTTTGACCTTCTCTTTGTTGAACAGCATATCTGCCAGAATCTCGTTGACCGCGCCGTCCGCCTGACCCGCCGCGAGCAGTTGGTCGCGCTCGGGGGCGGACGCAACGGGGACAAATTCCACGTTGACGCCGTGCTTGGCAAACAAACCTTCCTGCTGGGCGACGTACATCGGAAGCGTGTCGATGATGGGGAGGACGGCAATCTTCAACGTGGCTGCTTCAGCCGCGGGCGCTTCGGTGGCGACCTCTGTGGCTGATTCCGCTGCGGGAGCCCCTGTCGCAGGGACGGTTTCGATGAGGGCGGGTGTTGTGGGTGAACCGCACGCGCCGAGGATCAACCCCAGCGCAAGAACAAACACGAACAAGCGATACGAACGCATGAATTACTTCTCCTTTTTTTCCTTTTTACTCGTTACTCATTCCTCTCCACCCCAATCGACCGCAGCAAAAATCTCTTCAACTCAGGCAGGGACTCTTCCAGCGGCGGCGCGCCTGTGTAAATCCAATGGATGACCACTTCATTCAATGCGCCGACCCAAGCTCGGGCTGTAATCTCCGCTTGAAGCGGAGGGATGCTCCCGTCCGCCGCAGCCCGCTCCAGCCGCGACTGGACAAGCGCGGTCAGTCGGTTGTTGATGGCGCGGCGTCGTTCCTCGAAGACGGCTCCCAATCCCACAGCCTGCACCAGCGCAATCTTCGCCAGTCCGCGATACTGGCTGAACAAGCCGAGGGCGGTACGCAGGGCGGCATCCATTTGCTGCATCCCGTGATCCTCTTTTTCCATCGCCTGCTTGATTTTTGATTCGAGCAGGTCGGCGAAGGTGTCGCTCAGGGCGAGGAAAATATCCTGCTTGCTGGGGAAGTAGAAATAGAACGAGCCTTTCGAGGTGCTGGATTCGCTCACGATGTCGTCTACCTTGGTGTCGTGGTAGCCTTTCGTGGCGAAAACCTTCACGGCCGCTTCAAGGATGCGGGTGCGGGTTTCCTGAGTGGGGTCGAGGTTGGGTGTGGTCATGAGTTATAGACCGACTGGTCAGTCTAGTCGGTTGCGAAGAATATCACAATAAAAAATCCGCGTCAAGGCTGGCGCGGATTGGGTCTTGCGTGTAGGGAAATGTTATTGAATCAGGCAACATCCCACTCGTCAACGGGTTCGGGTGGCTCGGCGTTCAGCGGGTAGGCCCAGATCCCGCCTTCGTTCATCATCTTCGCAACCTGGTACGGCTTGGGCAGGGACTCAAAGGTCTGTCCGCTCATGAAGTCGATGATCAACTGGTGCGGCGGCTTCTCTGTTTTGAAACTCTTCTGAACCCGTCCCAGAAAATATTTGGCGCTTTCCTTCGAGATTTGAAAACGTGAAGCGATCATCTCGAATGGCTTATTTTTGTTCATGTGATTTTCCTTAAATCAAGACCTCGGAGGTTTTCAAAACCTCCGAGGTCTGTTTGCAAATTACTTCTGTGCAAACGTGTCAATTAATAACTTGAAATTCCCGCCGACGGGGTACAGAATCGGACAGGTGCATCCGCGTTTGGTGTATTCAGCCACCTTGGCGCGGGCTTCTGCTGGCGTGCCGGAAGCAGTAATCTTATGGACAAGCGCATCGGGGACGAGATGCTTGGCTTTGTTGATTTGTTCCTTGGTGGCGGGCCAGCCCAAAATGGATTGAATCTCATGAACCACTTCATCCGAAACGCCTGAAGCCTTGGCGATGTGCGGTTGCTGCGCCATGTACTGGCAGAGAAGCATCTTGCTGTAGTCGATTGCCTTGTCGTGGTCTTCATCCACCGAGCAGACGATCAACTGCGGACGGTCGAGGTCTTCGAGTTTGCGTCCCGCCTTCTTTGCGCCCTTTTCGAGCAGTTCGAGCGCCTTGTCGTTATATTCGGGAGCGACGCAGTAATTCATCACACAGCCGTCGGCGATTTCACCCGTCATTTCCATCATCAGGTCACCCGTCGCGCCGATCATGATCGGCACATTGCGCGGTTCACGGCGACCATGTACCACGTCCAGTTCGATGCCGTCCACATGATGGAATTCACCGTGGAAGGTGACTCGTTCCATGCGGAGCAGGCGGCGCATCACTTCGACGGTCTCGCGCATGGCGAGCAGGGGCTTGCGGCGTTCGATGCCCACGTTCTTCGCCAGCGGGTCCCACCACGCGCCGATGCCGCAGATGATGCGATTTGGCGCGAGGTCATCAAGGGTGAGGAAGGTGGCGGCAAGCAGACCGATATTGCGCGTCCAGTTATTGATGACGCCTGAGCCGACCTTGAGGGTATTGGTCACAGCCGCGTAGGCAGCCATCGGCACAATGGCGTCGCGCACCAGGCGGCTCTCCGCCTGCCAGACCGCTTCAAAGCCTTTTGCTTCCGCATACCTGGCATAATCCATCCCGTCGCGGAGATCGTGCGAGTCCTGCAAATATAGAGCCATTCGTTCAGTCATAATTTTTCTCCTTGTGAGTAAAAATCTACCGCAAAGGGCTCAGGCTCTGAAAACTCAGCTCCCTTTCGGCTGAAGACTAGATTCTTTCCGCTTCCAACTTCCTTATCATTTCCAAATCTTCGGGCAGGTCCAGGTCGAGACTGAGGGAGGGCAACTCCACAATCTCGAGCCTTGCGCCGGATTCCTTCACACGCTCACAATGCCTGTGAAATGATCCCTCGCCGAAGTCATACTCAATCTGTCCTGCGGGGACCATCAGCAGGGCGTTGGTTCCCTTGCCATGCCTGTCGGGGGCGATGACCACAACGGGCGGCTTAACGGCGCGATCAATCAGCGTGCGTACATCCTCAGGGGTAAGCAAAGGCAGGTCGGCGGGCAGAACCAGCACTCCGCGCGTTGAGTGGACTTGCGCCATCACCGTGGCGCGTTTGAGCGCCGTATTCAAATGCGGCTGACCATCCTCCTGCACGGTCTTTGCGCCCTGATTGCGGGCGATGGTCAGGGCTTGCGGGTCGCGGCTGACCACCAGAATCTGGTCGAGTTCCTTCAACTCGGAAAGCACCTTGATGGTGCGCTCCAGCAGGTTTTGATTCAGCGCGGTTCGTTCGTCTTCTGTTAATGTGCCGGCGAGGCGCGACTTGCCCCGCCGTAGCGGTTTTACTGGGACGATCGCCCAAAGTGTCATAGTAAACTCCCAACAAAGTGGAGCACATCTTTTGCCAGTCGGGCGCGGTCGGCAGATGAATTCATCAGGGTGTCCGTCACCAATATTTTACCCTTTTTGAATTTGTCTGACAACTGTCTGTCCTGACTGTCCAAAACGAATCCAGTCAACAGGTTACGGTAATGCTCCGCGACAGCCAGCGCCGAAGGCTCGATGCCCAACTCGGCGTACATCTTGGCGGCGGGACCTTTCACGGTTTTCCCGCCGATGATGGGGGAAACCGCGACCACGGGTTTATCAAATTTATGTCCCTCTCCTTCTGGGAGAGGGGATGGGGTGAGGGCGAGGACGCGCAGAATCGGGTCGATGCTGACCCAGGGATTGGACGGGCAGATGACGACTGCGTCAGCCGCTTCGAGCGCTTCATCCGCGCCGACAGTTGGTTGCGCTCCCTCGATTCCGTCGAACCGAAAGCCTTTGACTCTCGGCTCGCAATGCCTGTGGACAAAATATTCCTGAAATGCCAGTTCGCCTTCGTCGGTATCCACGATGGTTCGGACGGGCGAATCGCTCATCGGCGTAACCGTTTGCTTGATACCCCATGCTTCGCAAAACTCCCTCGTGACCTGCGAAAGCGATTTGCCTTCCTTCAATCTTCTCGTGCGTTCGAGATGCGTGGCGAGGTCCTGGTCACCAAGACGGAACCAGTTTGGTCCGCCAAGTCTTTCGATGTTGGAGATGACATTCCAGGTTTCGTTCTGCCGTCCCCAACCTGTTTCGGGATTTGCCAGTCCGGCAAGCGTGTAACAAACCGTATCCAAATCAGGACAGATGGTCAACCCCAGGTGTTCGAAATCGTCGCCAGTGTTGACGATGACGGTCAAATCTTCAGGGGGCAGAATTTGGGCGAGTCCGTGCGCCAGTTTCGCGCCACCGACTCCGCCCGCAAGGGCGACAATTTTCATAGTCAGATGATGGAGTCGAAAATCTCCTGATTTTCGAGCATCAAACGTCAGGAGACGTTTGACTCCACTTTACAATTTCCTTTATCGGTTTTCTATCTTTAATTTTAGGCGCCTCATCTGGATAACCTAGAAAATAAAACGCCTGCGGCTCCCAACTTTCGGGCAGGTTGAGGGCGGCGCAGGTTTCTTCTTGAGCATACAACGCCCAGCAAATCCAATTCCCTCCCAGTCCTTCGGCATGCGTGGCAAGCAAAAGTTGCAGCCCCGCCGCCGCTGTGGATTGGACTCCCATAGCCGCTTCTTCGGGCGTATCGGCGCGGACATCGTTCTTATCACGGCAGAGGACAATTACCACAGGTGCTTCATCCATGCGGCGGAGCGATGTGGCAACACGCTTTTCGATGTCAGTTTCGCTTGCGCCTTCAGTCTGCATGTCCGCCCGCATTTTATCTGTGACTGCTTTGCCGAGACGCGCTTTAACGGATAAATCCGTTACTACAACGAATCTCCACGGCTGGCGGTTATGCGCGGACGGGGCAAACGTCGCCGTGGCGAGAATCTCCTCGATGACCGACTCAGGCACGGGGTCGGGTTTGAAGCGGCGAATCGAGCGACGGGTCCGCAGGAAGGTATGAAGTTCTGATTTGGTAGGCATCGAGTTTGTAGGTTGCGCGCTGTTAAGCAGTTTGAAAAAACTTCACGAGCAAATCGAGTTTAGCAAGCGGTCATAAGATTTGCGTTAGTTTTTCCCTTCGATTACCTAACGACTTTGGAGTTCGGAAGTTCTACTTCCGAATGACCCCGAAGTAAAACTTCGGGACTCCATTTACCGGAACATATCCTGCTCCTTCGGGCGGAGCAATTCCTTCAATGACCCTTCTCCAAGCGGATAGGGGAATCCGCGCACATGCACGGCTGGAGTCCCCTCGGCGGCTTGACCCATCATCAGCGAGGCGGCGGCGGCAAGTTCATCCGCCACGCCGACGACGGTCACTTGCAGGGTGTACCCAAAGAGATCCTTCCAGCCGCGTTCGTCCAGCACGGCGGGGATTCCACTCAAGCCGATGCAAATGCCGACGGTTCCGTTGCGCCAGGCGCGTCCGTGCGAATCGATGATCATCACACCGATGTTGGTTCCCGTCCTTTGCCTGATTTCATCCCTGACCCTTCGCGCCGACTCGTCGGGGTTTTCAGGGAGCAGAAGTACGTACTCCTCTTTTTCATTTCCAAGTCCCGCCACGTTGGAATGGTCGATGCCCGCGTTGGCGCAGACAAATCCAAGTTTGTGCTCGACGATGATCGCGCCGACTCGTGTGCGCAAGATTTCGTTGCTTTCCTGAAGCATGAGTTCCACGACGCGCGCATCCTTTTGAGTCTTCTCCGCCAGTTCAACGGCACGGGCAGACGGGATGACTTCCGCAAGGTTCCTTATGCGCCCCTCGGCTTTGCTGACGACCTTTTGTGCGAGGATGAGAATGTCGTCGTTTTGCAGTCCGATTTTTGTCTCGGCAAGGGATGAAAGCAAAATATCCGCCAGATTGTCATTCTGGCGGATAAGTGGGATGTTTTGAAGAGTGGTGAGGGAAAGGGTCATTGAGCGATTTGTAATTGGTGATCGGTAATTTTTGGTGCGTGAATATGTCAATTACCAATTACGAATTACGATGAACTCCCGTGATTTTGATTCCTGCGTGGGTCGAGCCATATTTTTTGTTAATGCCGATCAGCACGCTGGTCAGACCTTCCACAACGACGGAATTTTCGAGAGGACCCGCGTCCCAGCCGCGCAGACCGGCGGCTTCCACCAGTTTGATGGTCTCGGCGCGCGCCTCCTTGCTGCTGCCTGTGACAAGGACGTCACACTCTGCATCCGAGTCTTTGAGCAGGTGGTCGTAGCCGATGTTTTGGAATGCGGCACAGACTTGCACATCTTCACCGACGATTTGTTTAGCTTCCTGCGCGGCGGAGCCTGCGGCGGGCATTTGTACGGTGGCGACCTTGGGTGGCACAAGCGGAACGGTCACATCCACAAGGAGCTTGCCCTTGAGTTCCCCTTTGAGTGCTTCCAATGTGTCGCGGTGCGCGGCGTAGGGGACGGTCAACACGGCGATATTCGCCTCTCGCGCGGCTTCGGGATTGCCCATGCCATCCACAGAGCCTTCCCCTTTCAGCATTTCCCTGACTTCGTTGGCGGCGGTAACAGCCTTTTCAGGGGTGCGCGAGCCGATGATGACACGGTAGCCTGCCCGCGCCCAACGGTAAACCAATCCCTTGCCTTCCTTGCCAGTTCCACCGAGTACGGCGACGGTGGGTAAATTCGATTCGGTCATTGTGTCTCCAGAAAACAGTTGATTTTTTGTTTGAGGCTTATGAGGTATTTGAGAGGTGGTGAGTTGGAAACCTCACACGCGGTACTTCAGACACCTCATTCCTTCAAATACCTCAACCCTTCAGATACTTCTTGTGCCTACATCTTGCCAACCTCTTCCTCGTACTTCTTCCAAACACGGGTTGCGACTTCGCGGGAGCGGGCGGCGATTTCGGCTTCGTTCAGGGTTAACAGTTCGCGATCCTTCATCAGGATTTTACCGGCGGCGATGGTGGTTGTGACCATGCTCTGCTGGAAGCCGAAGATGATGTGCCAGGGAAGGTTGCCTGCCGTCATCGGGGTGTAGGGATGATATTCCACAAACATCAGGTCGGCGAACGCACCAGGGACAATCTTTCCGATGGGCGCGGCGGGGAAGAACTGGTTGGCAAGCGCGGCGTTGTTGTAGATTGCCATCTGCGTCACGTCGTATCCGCCCATGCGGCGCGGGTCGCGGTGATACAGCTTATGGACGAGGTAGGCAGTCTTCCATTCCTCCCACATGGCGTTGGAGAAACCGTCGTTGCCGAGGCAGACCTTGACTCCCAGCCGCAGCATGGATTCAACAGCCGACATGCCGACGGCGTTGTTCATGTTGGAGCGCGGCTGATGGGTGAGCCAGGTCTCTGTCTCTTTGAGGATTTCCATTTCGCGGGCGTCGAAGTGAACGCCGTGGACGGCGATGCTCCGCGAGCCGAGGATGCCGTGCTTTTGCAGGCGGTCGATGACTCGCATTCCGCTTTTTGCCAGGCTGTCATACTCGTCCGAATCATGCTCGGCGGTGTGGACGTGGAAACTCGTCCCCTCAGGGGCGGCGGTGCGGCAGGCTTCGAGGGTCACGCCGGAAAGCGTCAGACTGGCATGAAGCCCGAAGGCGGCTGCCAGCCTCGGGTGCGGGTCGGTTTGCATCCGCTTGAAGAAGCGCAGGTTCTCGTTGATTCCCGCGTTGGCTTTTTCGTTTCCGTCACGGTCAGTGACTTCGTAGCATAGTGAAGCACGGACGCCGCTCTTATCCACCGCGTCGGCAATTAAATCCAGTGAGCCTTCGATGGCGTTGGGCGAGGCGTGGTGATCGATGAGGGTGGTGGTCCCATGCTTGATCGCGTCCACAAGACAGACCAGAGCCGAGTAGCGGACGGCTTCCAAATCCAGTGAGCGGTCGAGGGGCCACCAGAGTTTTTTGAGGATGTCGGGAAAGTCCTTTGGCGCCGCGCCGGGGATTGCCATGCCGCGCGCAAAGGCTCCATAAAAATGGGTGTGCGCGCAAATGCCGCCCGGCATCACATATTGACCGCGCGCGTCGAGCGTTTTGGTTTTTGGATTCTTCGCCGTCAGCGATTTGGTCGTGCCGATTTCCTTGATGCGGTCGCCCTGTATGAGAATCGCATGGTTTTCGAGAATTCGGTTTTCAGTTTCCCACGTAATAATATTTGCGTTTGTTATAAGCATGGTTAACCGTATCCATATTGATTGGGATGGGGAAGTTTGACGCCGGAAGCGCCAAGTTCCCATAGAACGTTATATGCGGCTTCGCGCAGTTCGGGTTCGTCCTTGTACATTGCGTCGTAAAACTGGGCGACGACGCCTTCGTTTGGCGTGAACTTAAGATAAGGCAGGGCGGCAAGCCGAAGGTCCATTTGTTCGCTTTTCAGGGCAAGCAGGAGGATATCCGTCGCCGGCACGCCGGGAGAGATTCCCATGCCTTGTTTGCCGGCAAACTCGATCAGCCAGGGTGACTCGGAAGGGGCTTTCAATTTGCGCGGGGCACGCGAGCCTGCGCTGGTCTTCGATTCCAAAACCTCGGTGGCGGCATTGCGGACAACCCACTGGTCGTCCTCGATCTGCATTTTTTGCAGGGCTTCGACCGCCCAGGTTTCGTTGACGCGCCCAAGCCCATAGGCGACGGCGCGGCGCAGAAGGATGTCGTTGATGGCAATTCCGTCGCGCAACATCGCATGACCTTCGCCGGGGTCGTTTGCCAGCGCTTCAGCCGCCGCCCGGCGGATGTTTTCGTCTCCGTTGAGCAGGGTATGCGCCACGGTTTCGAGCGCTTCGTTTGTTCCAATTGCAACCAGAGCCATACATGCCGCGTGGCGGACAGGCTGGCTGGGGGCTTGCAGGCTATGCTCCAGGATTTGAACAGCCTTTGGGTCGCGCATGGCGCCGCATCCCAACGCCGACAGATGCACCAGGTCAAATGACAGGGTGGCACAGAACTGTCGGAAGAGCGTCGTGGCGTTCGGGTCGTTGCTGACAACGAAAGCCGCCATTGCCTGTCCGCGCAGGTTGAGCGGAATGCCGTCGGTTTGCAGGATGGCTGCCAGCGCCCCAAATATCTTCCCGCGCCAGGGGGCATTTTTCGGGGCGTCGCGCAGCCATCGCGCCGCCGAAAACAGCGGACGGTGCATGGGCATGCGCGTGAATCCCAGCAAAGCGTTTACCAGTTTGCTGGCGTCGCCGTGCGCGGCAAAATACCGCAGGGCAAGATATTTGCCAGACCAATCCGGCTGGTTCAGGATGTTTTCCTCGACGTTGTAGTTGACCAACGCCCGCCCGGCAAGGTAGCCCGCGAAAACAGGATGGGCAAAGCGCATCTTGCTGTTGGGATGGGAAACCAGCAGTCCGCTGGCTGCCATCTTCCCAAGCAGACCGGAAGTGGGCGTGGCAACCTTTTCGACTTTTTTCCCCTTTTTGGGTTTTGTCTCTTCGGGTGTTTCTTCGACCGTCCCTTCAGCTGATTCGCCTTCGACGTTTTCCTCCGCCACCTCAAAGGATTTGACCCAGCCACGTGCGACGCGCGAGTCGAATATGGGCTGCGTATTTACAACGACCTGCATCGCCAGCGTTTCCAACGCAGCCAACGGGGTATTTGCCGGGGCGATGCGGCGGATGTGGGTTGCAATGGATTCCAGTACGTGCGGACCCAAACTGTCGCCGGCGTACGCTCCCCAGGTTTTGAGAGTCAACTCAAGGGGAGACAAATTCATATTGTCAGTGCCCAGCCAGGAGTTAAGTAAAAACGAGTCCACCTGTTCGGGACCGGTCTGACTCCGGGCTTCCAGCGCAATCGTCCGCGACCAAAGGTCGCCCCAGTGGTCTATGAATTTTTCGTTATCCCGCGCCGACCATGCCATGAGGGTGAGCGGCGAGAAGCCCATCGCGATCAGACCATCCAGGTATTCCGGCGCACCGCTTGTGACGATGCGGGTCTTCGGATAATTTTGCAGAATGGTCCTGAAATAGTCTGTGAATATCTGCTGGCTTTCCTGGGGGATTTCGTCGAAGCCGTCGATGATCAGGAGTGCATCCCCGCTTTTGAATGCGTTCTGGACGAAGGCTGGCAGGCGCGGCTGGTCGAGCAGGGGGGTGTGTTCGGATGCGGCATCGATGAGCGGGTTAAGGACATCCTTTGGATCGGCAACGGGGAGTTTGAGGTTTGCGACGTGAAAGAAGAAGGGGACCGCGTTCTTGAGCGTTTCGAGCTTTTCGCTGCGGTTTGCGGCGAGCGAGGCAAGGTGCGCGAGCGCCACGGTTTTGCCGGCACCGGGCTGTCCAATGACGACGATGTTTGTGTTGCCGGATAATGCCTGTGGAAGCGTAATGGTCTGGGCGTGATACACGGCGGAAATTTCGGGCCAGCCGGGCATGTAAGGAAGCGTTTGCGAAACGACGTCTTCGAATTTCGGCGGGACACCCGGTTCGACCACCTGCGGGGGGGCAACAAGCCGCGGCTCCTGTAGAATCTCATCCAGGGCAAAGAGGGGTGCGGCGAGGTGCATCCCCTGTGCACGGCGCAGGGTGACGCGGCGGTGGTTTTCCTCGACCACATTTACTTTGCGCGCCCGGGCAACTTCGCGCTGTTCCTTCATGCCCTCGCGCATTTCCTTCCACATCGGACGGGCAAGCTGGATCAGCCACCAGAAGATGGACGCGGCGATAAAGCCGACAAAGAAGGAGAATGGGTCGATGGCAAATCTGAACATGGGAATGCCTAGCTTGCGTACAGGATTCTGCCGCAGGTGGGACAGTATGTTAGCTGCTTTTGCGAGCGCGCGTTTTGCTGCAGGGAGGCGGTGAGGCTTGCGCCGCATGAAGCGCAGGAACTGTCGTTGACCTCGGTAACTGCCACGCCGCGTTTCTGCTGGCGGAGGGTTTCATACGCTTGAAGAATGTTGCCTTCGATTGGCGCCACTGCCGCCTGACGTTCATCGGCAAGTTGTTCGAGCTTTACCGAAAATACGGATTGATCCTCGATCAACTTCTTGTGTTCGCTCCCAAGCCGCGCCTGTATCGAATCCAGTTTCGTTTTTGCACTCTGCAGGTCCCCGTCGGCATCCTCGGATTTGATCATCGCTTCGAGTTCCCGCTCCTCCAGCGTTGCCAGGTGTTTTTTGAGCGAGACGATGTCTTTTTGCAGGTCCTGTAATTCCTTCGGGTTTTGCACCCTGCCTCCGTACAGGCTGGAATCGGCTTGTTCGATTTTTATCCTCTGGGCTTCGACGTCCGCCTCTGCGTTTTTCAAGGCGTTGACTGCGAGGTGGTGGTTTGCTTGGGCGGTTTGCATTTCCTTGAGCGCCTGCTGCAACTCGGAGTCGTTTTCGAGCGTTCGGCGGATGCTCTCCAACTGCGAACGTGCATGGTCGATTTGACGGTCTACCTGTTGCAGACGGTACAGTCCCAAGGATGCGCTCATGGGCTGAATTATATACGATGTGCGAAAAAAAGACCTGTTTTCGTTTGAAAACAGGTCGGGAAATTATCAAACTGTAAGGTATTTACTGCGTTGCCGGGTTGAAGTAGTTATATACCGCCCGGGTCAGGTCTCCGAATAGTGGGTTGGTAATGTCCCAAATGTTGGTGACGGGATGATAAGTGTAAATGGACAGGACGAAATTTCCACCGGGGGAATAGACAATGCCGACATCGCTTGTGTCGTGGATCACGCCGTCGCTGGCGGGGACGTATCCATGCTTGTGGGGGACGAGGGTTCCATCCGGCACGCCGCCCTGAATCAGCGAGCCGAGTTTATCCTGCGCCATGAAATCGATCAGCAACTGACAGGTTCTGGGATCGACCTTGTCTGGAAAAGCCGCAATCAATGCGCCGCCCTTGTTTTGGGCGCACTGGTAAATATCCATCAAAAGGGAACCCATTTCGGATGGTGTCGTTTGAGAATAGACATCGGGTTCAGTAGTGACGTCGGTCCTGGAATTACCGGGCGTGACTGGGATGGATTGAAGCAGGTAGGCGGGGTTCGTAAAAAAGCCGGCAAGAAAGGTGCTTTCCAGCCCGATGGTTCTCATATTATTCGTAACCATAATGGGCCCCCTGGTTGGCTCGATGGCGGAAAGCACAGTGTCGGTCGCGGCGTTGCTGGATTTTCCAAGCGTCTGTGAAATGGCATTGGACATATCTGGCGACAAGTTGCTTCCCCGGTTAATCAGGTAGGATGCCACCACCGGAATCTTCATCGTGCTGGATGCGGAGAACGCGATGTCTGGTTGCGTGCTGATTTCCTGTTTGTTGTTGATCGCGAAGTGGATTTCCTGCCCCGTTTGCAGGTCGACCATATAGAAACCGATCAAGCCATCGAAATCGGAGACGGAGATGATTTGCTTAAGTTGGATGGAGAGGTTTTCGATGGTGGGGCGCGCGGCGGAACTGCGCGTGAAGGTGAGTGCCACGGAGCGGCTTGTAGGCGATTTGAGTGCATCGCTGATGAGCAGGACAGCGCGATCAATGTCGAGGGTCTGACCCGGTTGACCGGGCAGCACGTCGGGGCTGCCGGGAACAGGCACAGGCGGGGAAGGCGGCAGGTCGTAGCGCGTGGCGATTTCATTTTGCAGATATTCGCGCAGGCGTTCCTCCGAAAGTTTTGGACTGAGGGGGATGGTCACTTCGGGCGGAGTGCGATTCCACAGGTGGTTCCAGAATCCTCCCCAAAACGATCCGCCCGTGCGGCTGAGGTCGGCGGCTGCGAGCATGGTCTCGATGTCGGCTTCGAATCCAACCACGCCGGGGTCGATGTGGATGACCGCATCGTTGTAAAGAACCTCGACAGGAGAGGTGTAAACTTCAAGCAATCTTTGGGATGCCTCTGTGGGCGTCAATCCGCCGACGGGAACACCCGCGATGCTCATGCCCGCCGGGTAACTATTCCTCTGGCGGCTGTAATTCACCAGGGAGACGATGCTCAAAACAAGCGCGCCGGTCAGAAAAAGGATCGATACGCCTCGAAGGATAATGTTGGTGTTGCGGTTTCTCATGGAGCCTCCAAAATGACGGCGAAAAGTATAACACGCCCAAATCGAGGTTGTGCTAGAATATATTTGTTTGGCGCTCGCGGAAGACGGATTCCGCAAATCTTCGCTCGAAGGAAAAATATGCTCCGCTCCCTTATCATTTACTTGTCCAAGGCGGCCTGGGCGCAGAACCTGGTGACAAACTGGGGTTTTGCCTGGCGTACAGCATCCCGTTTTATTGCAGGCACCAGGCTTTCGGATGCCATGCGGGTGGTCGGGGAATTGAACGCAAAGGGAATCAACGCCACGCTTGATCATCTCGGGGAACATACAAGCACCCCCGAAGAGGCGCAGCAGGCGACGGACGACATTTTTGCCACCCTTGACGCCCTCGGAGCGGATCCCGCCGCCCGCAGCAACGTCTCCATCAAGTTGACTCAGATCGGGCTTGGTCTGGATGAGAACCTGTGCGCGCAAAACCTCGAACGGATTCTCGCCCGCGCAAAGCAGAATAAAACCTTCGTCCGCATCGATATCGAGGACACCCCCTACACCGACAAAACCATCAACCTGTATTACCTGATGCGCGAAAAAGGATACGTCAACGTGGGCATGGCTGTACAATCCTATCTATTTCGCGCCGAGGCGGACACCCGCCGCATGGTCCAGAATAAGACGACCATCCGCCTGGTAAAGGGAGCCTATAAGGAACCGCCCGACAAAGCCTTTCCCAGCAAAGCAGACGTGGACGCAAATTACGACCTGTTGACCAAGATTCTGATCGACGCCTCCCTTGCCCATAAGACTACCCTGTCTGCTGACGGGCGCATTCCCGCCATTCCATCCATCGCCTCGCACGATGAAAAGCGGATCGCCTTTGCGAAACAATATGCCGAGAAGGTTGGGCTTCCAAAAAATGGACTGGAATTCCAGATGTTATATGGAATTCGGCGCGACTTGCAGGAGAAACTCGTAAAGGAAGGTTATCCCGTGCGGGTGTACATTCCCTTTGGTACGCACTGGTATCCATACTTCATGCGCCGCTTGGCGGAGCGTCCTGCAAATATCTGGTTCTTTGTTTCCAATTTCTTCAAAGGGTAAATAAGATACGGGCTCCCAAATCGAACTGGTGATATCCACACCTTTTGAACGCACTAACCCCAGAGAAGAAAACACAATCTCAGCCGCGAATTACGCGGGTGCGCGCGAATTTTTCTTTGACAATCCGCGCAAATCTGTGAAATTAGCGGCAACGAACTTTTATCCAGGGCTTTTCCCGTGAAATACGGAAGAACCGAAATATATTATGCCAGATACCGCGAGGGGGTAAAACAACCTGGAAGGATTTGAGTTATGCAAAATCGATCCCACATCATCGACCTCTTTAATCTCGTCTTTTTATTTTTGTGTGCCGCGATTTTTGCCGTGGTGTTTGTGGATTTCGACATGCACCCTATTGAAGACGCCGCCATGTTGATGAGGTATTCAGAGCATTTTGCGGAAGGGCATGGCATTGTATGGAATATCGGCGAAGCGCCGGTGGATGGCGCGACCGATTTTTTGTTTATGATTGCGGTTGGCTTGCTCGTCAAAATGGGGCTGGCGCTGGAGTTTTCCACCCGTTTTCTCGGTTTCGCCGCTCACTTTTTGACCATGGGGGTTGTGTTCATGTCCTTGCGCAGGACCTTTGACGCGCCTCGTTTAATTGCTTCCGGGTCCGCTCTTTTCCTGCTGGCAGGCCCCGGGTTCTTCTATGTGGTCGCATACTTTGGAACCACAGTCTTTGCCCTGTTTGCAAGCATAAGCTGGTGGCTGGCTTTGGATATTATCGAACACGGGGAAAGCGTGAGGAAATCGCTTCTCTTTTCATTTGCATCCGTGATTACTGGCTTGATTAGACCCGAAGGGGTTCCATTAACCGCGCTGATGCTGTTGGTGATCCTGTTCATCAGGGGCGGAAAAAGTTCACGCGCCACCCTTATCTCCTATGCGTCCGTTTTTTTGATCGTCGGCGGGGCGTATTTTCTTTGGAGGTGGAGCTATTTTGGGTACCCCCTGCCCAATCCGTTTTACAGGAAGGGAGGGGGCGTCCTGCACTACGACAGTCTGGTCGCCTCCTATGCCCATACGTTCTTTTTGAACATCTGGCTCCTGCCCGCGTTTGTTGCAGGCGTTTTATTCAAGGAAACTAGGCGGCGGGCAATCGGCTTTTTTGCGCTGGTGTTTGGTTTTGCGTCCCTGTTTATTTTGCTTACCAATAATATGAACGTGCTTGGGCGATTTCAATATGTGACCCTTCCTCTTGCGGCGATGGTGTGCTGGACCCTGACGCAGGGCGTCCGCAGATGGTTGAATATTCCCGATTGGACAGCTTCCACCCCCGTTGTCCGGCGACAGTTGTTTTTTTCGGCGCTGACAGTCATCTTCTTTGTGGGCGCGGCAAAACTGCAATACGGCGTTTACCGCCTTGGCTACGGTTACGATTTGAAATACGACGCCGCCCTCATGTTGGCTGAATACAGGGAGTCCGGTTATCGACTGGCGACATCGGAAGCGGGATTGCTGCCCTTGTATTCAGGGTGGAGGTCTTTGGACACCTGGGGACTAAACGACCAATGGATCGCGCATCATGGGGTTGTCACGGAGGAATACCTGGAGAAGTTCGACCCTCACATTATCATGTTTCATGCCTTTTTCTCTCCCGGCGATTCCACCTACATAAAGGACGACTGGAACGATATGGCAATCGTCCTGAAAACCTATGCAGAGAAACAGGGGTATATCCTAGCTGTCTCCTATGAAAAGCTGCCTCACGACACGGAATACTATTATGTCCGCCCTGATTTCCCGCAAAGCGCGGAGATTATCCGCCGAATTCAGGAAATATATTATCCGGACGGTGTTCCCGAATAATGCTCCGGCCGCAATCCTTGGCGAAGCATCCCTGTAGGACGCCGCCGAGAGCGGGCTAATCGGAGAGGCTTATTCGTACGCCAACACTTCGCGGACAGTGAGCCGTGATGCTGTACGGGCTGGGATGAAACTGGCGACCACGCTCAGCAGGACGACAATTAACAGCCATAGCCAGAGTCCAGGCGTCGAGTAGGAGTAAGTCAACGGCACGCCCATCACCGCCTGACCAAGTGCCTCGTTCAGTCCCTGACTCATGGGGATGGCAACTATCGCGCCTATCAGCCAGCTCATCAAGCCGATGACGACCCCTTCGAGGATGAAGACCGAAGCCACGCCGCGGTTTGGCGCCCCGATGGCTCGCAGGACGCCGATCTCGCGGGTGCGCTCCAGCACATTGATGCTCATCGTCCCCATTAAGCCCAGGCCGCCGACCAAAGCCAGCAAAATCGCCATCACCAGCAACAGGGCGACAATCGCGTCGAACGACGCCTCTGCTTCGGTGCGCTCATTGTTAATGGTTGCAACCATGCTGACTCTCACGCCGATGCGCTCGAAATAATCCTCCAGTTCGCGGGTTGCGGCATCCACGTAAGTAGGATCATGCGATTGCATGGTGACCATCAGCGCATCCGCCTCTCCAACCCGGTTCGTGATCATGGTCATGTAGTCGTAATTTGCATACAGCACAGGCAGAAAAGCCATGCCAATATATGTTCCAACGATTTTGAAGGTATGTTCCTTGCCGTCCACCTTCAATACTATCTCACCGCCAAGATGAAGTTCGGGTTCATCCTGCAAAAATGCGGAAGGGATAACCACTGCATTATCGTCATCGGGCATAAGCCATCTTCCCTCTGCGATGGTGGGAGAGACGATCAGGCTGTCTGGTCCCACGGTGGGCGCAAACATGTAGAGCATACCGCTCTCGCTGTCGTCACTGCGGACAAGGCGCGCGGGCATTTGAATCCAGACATCGGTTTTGGTCACACCCGGGACGTTCAAAGCGTCAAGCTCGACTTTATCCGCGCGGTAGGTACGGTCAAAGGTGAGCATCATGTCGCAGTTGAACCACTTGATCATATCTTCGACGGTGCTGGATAGCGAAGCGCGAATGTTGAACACGCTGATGAAGGTCGCCGACCCAAGCGTGAGCGTGATCAGAGTCAACGTCAGCCTGCCCTTGTTGCGGAAGGTGTTTCGCACCGAAAGCAGAATCGAACGGATGGAAAGATTCCGCATGAACCACAGATTTGCGCCGGAGAGCAGCTGGTCGATCCAGTTTTTGCCGAAGCGTCCCCTGCCCATTGTATAACTGCTCATCGCTTCCGCTGCGCTGATTCGCAGGCTGGAAAGGAACGGGACAAGCGAAGCCAGCACGGGCAGGATCAACCCGATGGCGATTTGAATCAGAAAGGTCTGGGGGGGCACTTCCATCGAATAAATGTCGAAGTTGAAGAAGACAGCCAGCACACCGCTGAGCTCGCGCGCGCCATATACCCCAAGCGGAATGGCGATCAGCAAAGCCAGCACGCCGTAAGCCAGAACCATCACCAGGTACATCCCCAGAATTTGAAGCGTGCTTCCGCCCACCGCCTTCATCACGCCGATCTGACGTTTCTGCTGGGTGAGCAAGGCGGACACGGTGTTGACCACGAGGAAGATGCTCAAAAACAGCGACAACACGCCCAGCATGCCCATCAGCAACAGGATGCCCTGCAGCACATCGTTCATCGGGAGTTGACCCGGCTCCGCGGTCATGCTCAACGGGATGGTGTAACCCGACTTCTCGGCTTTGTCCTTGACGCGATTGACCACCTGCTGTGCCCAGTCCTTATCCTCTGGGTGGGTTGCAAGCACATGCAGTTCGTTGAAACCATATGGCTCGCCGAACCATTTCAGCGTGTCAAATGTGATGTAACCATAAGGCGTGCCGTCGATTTGTGCGGGCAATTGCGCGGGATCATACGCCGACCCTGCAATGCGGACTCTGCGTTCGACGTCGTTCGGGAACCTGACCAGAATCACATCGCCAACCTGCGCCTTGATGACAGATAACGCCGCGCGCTCGATCAGGATTTCTCGTTCGGGCGGGGGCCAGGCTCCACTTTGGGATGCAACCTTGTTGACACGGGTGTCTTCATAATCGGCGACGACAAAGATCGTGAGATTTTTCCACTCTCCTGATTTTGTCTGCACGCGGGCGGAGATGTTTCTGCGCGCGTCTACTTCCTGCACATCCTTCATCGAGCGGACGGATTGGATAAAGTCCTCGTTGAACAACTCAGTTGTCCGCACGGTTCCGCTGGATGGGGTGATGGCGGCAAAGCTTTCTGCCAACCCATCGGACAGAATCGTACGCGCGCTGAGGATAATCCCCAACGCGAACAACCCAACAGACATGGACAGCACAATCAAGAGCGTGCGCGTCTTGTTGCCGAACAAATCGTTGATGACCTTGTACCAGCGCGCCCTAAGCATGGACGTTCTCCTTTGCTCCGACAATCTCACCATCAGATAGAGTAATTACTCGCGAGCCGCGTTTGGCAATATCCTTATCGTGCGTGACGAGAAAGACTGTTCTGCCCTCCTTGGCCAGTCCCTCGAAGATGTCAATGACCGCGCTGGCAGTTGCCGAATCCAGACTGCCAGTGGGTTCATCCGCGACGAGGATGGCTGGGTCGTTCGCCATCGCGCGGGCAATCGACAGCCGCTGCTGTTGTCCGCCTGAGAGTGCGGTCGGCAGTTTCTTCGCGTGGTCGGCGATGTCCACCTGTTCGAGCAGGGACATCGCCCTCTTGCGCTGTTCCCAGCGGGAATATCGCCAGGCAAAATCCATCGGCAGCATCACGTTTTGCAGGACGGTCAGGGTCGGTAAAAGCTCAAAGGTCTGGAAGACCACGCCCATCGTCCTGCCGCGCAGCTTGGCGGCTTTTTCGGGACCAAACCGGTGCAGGGGTTCGCCATCCACCCAAATCTCACCCGATGTGGAGCGGTCCAGTCCAGTCAGCATGTTGACCAGCGTGGTCTTGCCGCTGCCAGATTTTCCCGTGACGACCAGAAACTCGCCCTGAAAGATTTGCAGGTCGATGCCGTTCAGCGCGGTAACGGAACCCGCGAGGCTGTTGTAGACCTTGACCACGGAGCGGAGTTCGATGAGTGGGCTAACGGTTGACGAATTCATCTTGAATCCTCCCGTCCACAATGCGGATCGTGCGCTGGGCGCGTTCGGCGAGTTCGTTGTCGTGCGTGACCATGAGGATGGTCTTGCCCGAAGCTGCGAGATTTTCAAACAAGCGAAAGACCATCTCGGTGGACTTTGAATCGAGGTTGCCTGTCGGCTCGTCCGCCGTAAGCAGGACGGGGTTGTTCGCCAGCGCACGGGCAATTGCCACGCATTGCTGCTGTCCGCCAGAGAGGGCGCTCGGCAGGTGGTGAGCATGTTCCGCCATGCCGACCAATTCGAGCAGGTGCATCGCCTGTTCGGGACGCTCGACGCGGGGATAATGTCCGCCGTAATCCATCGCCAGCAGGATGTTCTCGACAGCAGTCAACGTGGGCAGGAGTTGAAAGAACTGGAAGATGACGCCCACAGACTGTCCACGCCAGATGGCGACTTGCTCTTCGTTGAAATTATGAATTGGGATCTTGTCCACAATGATTTCGCCCGAAGTGGGTTTATCAATCCCTGTGATGACATTGATCAGCGTGGACTTGCCGCTGCCCGATTTACCGATAATTGAAACAAAAGCGCCTGACTCGACACGCAAGTCAACACCTTTGAGCGCGGTGAAAGTCCCTGCCGAACTGTGATAAGTCTTGATGACCTGTCGCAGGTCAACGAGGTTTGCATCAGGGGGGGCGATTAGATCGGTGTTGGGGTGCGAATTGAGTTCGAGCATGATTGCTACCTTTGGGTTCGATACTCTTGATAATCTGAAGACAAGTATTGTGAAATCTGCTCGCCGATGGAGGGTAGTCTTTGGGATTGTTTAAAGTAAAGAATGCCACACCAAAGAAGATAAACAAACATGGGCGCTTGAAGACAGACGTCTCCTTCCATCTTTGCGGGAATAAAAAACATGGCAAGCAAAGCGGCGAAAATAATAAAATAAGTCCAGGTGGCATAACCCCAAACAATCACATTTCTGTCTTTGTTGTCCCAGGAAATTTTTGCACGCATCAAAAGCGGAATGGGGCGCCCTGGAAGCCCAACGAACTCCATTAATACATACTGCCCATCATTCCCCTCTGCCATCGGCTTTGAAAAGCCAGAAGCCGCCATCCAGTGTTCGATCTTCCATCGTGGAATGCTGAATTTATCAGACCGGGGAAGTACTTTGAACATGCGGAAATACAGAGGCAATCCAAATCCATATAGAAAACGCAAGGAGCGATATCTGAAGAAAAAAGGGTTGTCGGTTGCTGCCAAGATTGCACCAATTACAACGGTGATCATTAATATTTCCATGTCGGTTCCTGTTTACTTTACTTAAAATACGCGACAAGGAAAAATTTGTCGGCGCTCAAAGGGAGTAAAAAAGGAGTATTTTTCTAACTGCAGGGACGCAGCATTGCTGCGTCCCTGCGGGACGTGATTTATCCATACACCTGCGGATTGAAACAATTCGGCAGGCGCTTACCTTTCAGCCCCGCCACCAGATTCTGCGCGGCAAGCAGGGACATCATGTCACGGGTCTTTTTGCTGGCGCTGCCGAGGTGCGGCACAATCAGGCAGTTCTCCAATTCCAACAGCGGACTGTCCATTGGCAACGGCTCAGGGTCAGTGACATCCAGCGCGGCGGCGAAAATTTGTCCCGATTTCAGCGCGTGGTACAAGGCAGTCTGGTCGAGAATGCCACCCCGCGCCGCGTTGACCAGCACCGCGTTCGGTTTCATCTTCGCCAGAAACTCGGCGTTGACCAGACGCTTCGTCTCCGAATTCAGCGGAACGTGAATCGAAACGAAGTCTGATTCGCGCAGCAGAGTGTCAAGGTCAACGGGTTGGGTGTTGTAAGCGGGTTGAGCAGTCGGGTCGTGATAGATCACGTGCAGGTCAAATCCCTGGGCGCGTTTGGCAACTGCCTGACCAATTCTGCCAAAGCCGACAATTCCCAACGTCGCGCCGACCAGGTCCGCGCCGAGAAGGAGAGATGGACTCCACGTCACCCACTTGCCTGCGCGAAGAAATCTTTCGCCTTCGGTGATTCGTCTTGCGGCGGCAAGCAGCAGGGCGAAGGTCTGGTCGGCGGTGGCGTCGGTCAGGACCCCGGGCGTGTTGCCGACGGGGATTCCGCGCGCGGTGGCGGCGGCGACGTCGATGTGGTCCACGCCAACGGACATGCTGCTGATGACCTTCAACTGCGGACCAATTGCGTCCATCAGTTCGCCGTCCACCTTGTCGGTCAGCAGGCAGAGCAAGCCGTCCACGCCGCGGGACCGTTCGATGAGTTCAGCCCGCGAGGGAGGCAGGTCGGCAGTCCAAAGGTCGAAGTGGGGGAAATGCTCCTTGATCAGAGTCAAACCGGGAGCGGGGATTATGCGGGAGATGAAAATTCGACTCATGTGGCACCTCTTTCCAAAGTTTACCACTTCATGCGGCGTTGGATTTCCCCCACAATTTGACCACAGCCGTACAACCGTCCGTTTGGTATAATTTTGTAACGTCCAACAACAAGGAGATTATTATGGCAAACGTCATCGGTCCTGATGTCAGTTTTTACCAGGATGACCCGGAGACCCCGCAGGGCATCGACTTCGTGAAGATGCGCAAGTCGGCGGGATACGTCATCATCCGCGCGGGACAGAACACCTGGGTGGATTCGGATTTCAAGATCAACTGGCGCGAAGCCAAACTGGCGAAACTGCCGCGAGGCTCCTACTGGTTCTACGACAGCCGCACCGAACCCAAGAAGCAGGCGGAGTTGTGGGTGAGCCTGTTCGGCGGCGACTTCGGCGAACTTCCCCTCTTTGCGGATTTCGAGGAAAATTACAAAGGTCCATACAAGGGCTGGAAGAATTGGTACACCTTCCTCGAACGGCTCAAATCTCTTGTCGGCGGACACGAGATCGCCATCTACACGGCGTATTATTACTGGCGCGACAACGCCCCCAATGCCGAAACCCAGTCGGCGAGCCTCAACTACTTCAAACAATATCCGTTGTGGATTGCCCGCTATCAGGCAACCGAACCGCTCGTTCCCGCGCCCTGGAAAAAAGAGGAGTGGCTGTTCTGGCAGTACACCGAAGTGGGCGACGGAAAACTGTACGGCGTGGAAAGCAAGGGCATCGACCTGAACTATTTCAACGGCGATATGACTGCCTTCGCCGCCCGCTTCAACCTAACCATCCCTGACCCAGACCCGGATCCCGACCCGGACCCGGAAGACAAACCGACGGGCATCGACTACCGGGTGACCGCCCAGCCTTCGCTGAAAGTCCGCGAGGGACCTGGCACCACCTACAACTCCATCGGGCTTCTGTACCCGGACGAAATCGTCGAGGAGATCAACGCCAATTCGGACAGGACCTGGCTCAAGGTCCGCAAATCGGATGGGAGCCTGATCGGCTGGTGTTCCGTCATGTACCTTGAGAAGGTCGACGAAACGCCTGTGCCGACGGTGAAGCTCTACAAGGTGACGGCGTCTCCTTCGCTGAAAGCCCGCGAGGGACCCGGGTTGACCTACAACTCCCTTGGCACATTCCCGTACGGAACCATCGTGCAGGAACTCGCCGCAAACGTCGACCGCACCTGGCTGAAGGTAAAGAATTCAGCAGGCACGCTCACCGGCTGGAGTTTTGTAGAATATCTGGAATACGTCGGAGAAACACCCGTTCCACCCGACGACGAGGAGGGAAAACTCTATCGCGTGACGACCACCACGCTGCAAGTGCTGGAGTCGCCTGCCGCAACCGCCAAACTGGTCGGGCTGGTTTACTTTGGTGAAATTGTCGAATCGCTGGATGCCAGCGCCGACGGGCTTTGGTTGAAGATCAAAAAATCGGATGGAAGCATTGTAGGCTGGAGTTTGAAGAAGGACCTGCTGCTGGTGGACGACACCCCGCCGCCCGATGACGATGAAGCCACGCCCGTGCCCGATGACGACGACAAGAAATGGTATCGTGTCACTGTCGCTTCCGTCCCCGTGCGGGAAACCGCCAGCGCCTCGGCGAAGACCCTTGGGACGGTCGTGCAGGATGACACCCTGCCCGCGCTGGACGACACGACCAATGCGGGCTGGATACAACTCCGCCGTGTGGATGGGTTGACGGGCTGGTGCGAGAAGAAATACCTCGCGCTCCTGAGTGTCGTCCGTCCAACCTCCATCAAGCAGAATCTCTTCCGGGGAGTGACCTTCCTGCAAAAGGATCTGGTCGCGCCGCGCAAAAACCGGGTGTACGTGCTGGCAGTTGACCTGACCACCTCCGGGCTTGAATTCCTCGTGACGCCTTCGAAGATTTCGGGCGGAATCCTCTGCTCGCAGACAACCTCCAAATTCCTCGAAGCCTACAGTTTGGGAGCCGCCATCAACGGCGACGGGTACAGCTACCTCGACGCTTCGGCTTATCCCCCGTCGACAGTTTGTTCCAGCGGCGGCGACCCGGTCAAGGTGAACGGGTATGCGGCTTCACGCGGGACGGTGTACTCGCCGACAAAGACCGTCCAGCCGACGGTTTACATCAGCTCCAAGAACCAGGTGACCATCGACGAAAAGCCGAACAAACCGTTCAACGCGGTTTCAGGTGACCGTATGGTCGTGAAGAACGGAGCCACGGTCTCGAACCTGGCTGCCCTCGCGCCCGCCCCGCGCACAGCAATTGGCTTGAACAGGAACGGGCGCTGGTTCATCCTGCTAGTGGTTGACGGCAGGCAGAGCGGCTACAGCGAAGGGCTGACCCTCTCGGAATTAGGCGACCTGCTGCGCACCTACGGCGTGTACACCGGCGTCAACATGGACGGCGGCGGCTCCTCCGCCATGATCATCAAGGGCATCGACGGCGAGGCGCGCATTCTCAATTCGCCCATCGACCAGAACATCCCCGGCAAGGAACGCTCGGTGGCAAATCATCTGGGATTGTATGTAAAGTAGTTGAGTATGGGGAAGTGGTTGCAGGGTAATGAAACACTGGCGGTTTATCCGCCAGTGTTTTTTGCAGGCTTGCCCTGCTGAATAGTATTCGAGTTGTTTGAACCGCCATAGTTCACAGATATAATAGCTACATAGCAACAAAATCCCCGATGGGAGCAGGGCATGATAAAAGGCAGAACGCTGTTAAAACGCGAGATATACAGGAACTTGGGCAGTGACGAGACCATTGGGACGATTGCCGCCAACGTCGAAATCTTTGCCACAGAGAACAAATACCAGATGCTGCACCTGGTGGACGGTGGCTGGGTCAATGCCGGGGCGAAGCAGCAATACATCAAGTGGCAGGTTACATCCGACCCTGTCCCACCGCCGCCTGTGACGCCTCCGTCCACGACGCCTACCATTATTACCGGCAAAACCCTCGTCAAGCGCGATGTGTATGACGAACCCGGCAGTGAAAAGATTCTGGGGGTTATCAATGCCAATGTCTCCATCACCGCCAGCGAGAACAGGCTCCAGTGGCTTCACCTGGTTGAGGGGGGATGGGTCAATGCCGGGGCGCAGCAGCGGTACATCAAGTGGCAGGTCATCGCCAACCCGAACGTCCCACCACCCCAGCCCGCAGTGGAGAGCGTCGTCACCGAGGTCAAGCGCAGGGGGAGGATCGCCACCCTGCTGGTGGACTGGCAAAACCCGAAGTGGGGATTCGCTCCGCGTGAGGTGGGTCCGCTCAATGCGTATCCGCACACGGTCACCTTCAACGTGGTCTGTGACCATCGAAAAGGTCCCCGCGTCCCGCTGACCGATCCAATTCTGGATTATCTTGGCAGGCTGAACGGCGAAAAGGTCAAGGCGGCGATTCTGGTGCCGAACTCGGGCTGGGTCAATAACCCCACCATTCCACCGACGGTTGAGCGGCTGACCTGGGCGGCGAACCACATTATCGTCAAGGAGACGCGGATGGTTCAGGAGGTGGAGTATTCCAACGTCTACGCTTCGAGTTGCCACGCCGCCGACTTGACGGGAACCTTCACCGACAAGGACGCGCGGCTGGTCGTCCACAAGTTCAATGCTTTTACAAGGGGAAGTACCATGATCAAGCTTGGGTCGGGCGCCGATTGCTACACCCCGTTCATCACCGACCCCAACATCAACAACGGCGACATGTGGATCCGCTCCGATTATCTTGAGATGTGGCACGAGTTGCCGTTCGCACTCTCCGACGGGACAAGCATCGTCGAATACGAGTTGTACGGTCACAGGGTCTTTGGACGCCGCGCCGATGGGAGCGCAGTCCTGTTGCGCGACCCCAGCGGGTTCAAGACCAGCTGGCGAATCAATTCCCCGGACGTGCCGGTGTAAAAGACATTATGAAAACACACCACACACTCGCAGGGCTGTTCGCTGGTCTCGCCGCCGCTTCGATCTGGGGCGGGATGTATGTCGTCAGCAAGGTCGTCATGGAAGTCATCCCGCCGTTTACGCTGCTGGCGATCCGCCTGGTGATGGGCGCGGCTGTGCTGGGAGTCATCATCTATTTCCGCAAAGATAAACCTGCAATCACAAAAGACTTTCTTTGGAAAAGCGCGCTGGTCGGTTTTGTGGGATACGGCGTTTCGCTTGGATTCCAATTCGTCGGCACCGACCTTTCGACGGCGTCCAACGGCTCGCTGGTCACCTCCGCCACGCCCGCCTTCGTTTTGCTCTTTGCCCCGTTCCTGCTCGGCGAACGCACCACGACGCGCGGCATCGTCGCGCTGGTCGTGTCCACGCTGGGGGTGGTGGCGGTCATCGACCCGCGCAACGCGGAACTCTCTCCCACCTTGTTCTGGGGCAACATGAGTCTGCTGGCAGCGGCGCTCACCTGGGCGCTGTACTCGGTGCTGGTGCGCAAGGTCTCGAAGTCGGGCGACCTGCTGGTTTCGAGCACGGTCATGCTGTTGGGCGGAGTCCCTTCGAGCCTGCTGTTTGCGGCGTGGGAAGCGCAGACTCAGGGCGTCGGCGAGATCACCATTGGGATTATCGGCGGGATTTTGTTTTTGGGAATTGTCTCGACGGCGCTGGCGATGTTTATGTGGAATTATGCCTTCGCGGAATTACCCGCCGCCGTGGCTTCGCTGACCTTCTTTGCCCAGCCCGTAGTTGGGACGCTGCTCGGATGGTTTTTCCTCTCCGAAAAAATCACCCCGCTCTTTCTGGCTGGCGGGGTGTTGATCGGGATCGGGATTTTGATTGCAACGAGCGAGAAATAGGTCGAAGGTCAAAGGTCGAAAATCGAAGGTTGGGGAAATGCCGATGGTTGGAATCAGGCCGGGGCGTTGAGTCGAATCAGGCAGTCGATTCCTTCCGCTTGAAAAACCTGGCTGGTAAATCCGCAAGCAGGGTGTCCGCAATAAAAAAGATAAGCAGCCACGCGCCCAATCGGAACAGGACGTTGTGCGGGACCGAGTGGCGCGCGACATCGTTCACATCGGCAGCCCACACGAGAACCGCTTGCGGGTAGGCAAGCAGAACCATGAGGAGCGGGGCAAGCCAGAGCGCTTTTCGGTCGCGCCATGCAAGCGCAGCCACGAAGGCGGCGAACAGGTTCGCTCCGAAAAAGAAGACAAGTCCGAACCGTGTGGGGTAGAGCAGTTCAGAGATGCGCGCATCCGTGATGATGGGATGATAGCCCGTGGCGGTGTAGTAGTACACGTCCGGGTAGAAGCTGGCAGAAGGGGTTTCCGTGAACACGCTTTGGAACGTGACGGCTTTGAAAAACCAGAGAAATTTCAGGTATTCGGTGCGACCAACGCCGTGGGCCCATTGGCGGTAGTCCTCCTGATCTTTGTCGCGGCGCAGCGAGAGATAGACTGCGAACTTTTCCCCCGGCTGTGGGTTGCGCGCCAGTTGCACAAGACGGTCATCGACCGGCATCCCGTGGTGGCGGAAATATTCGGTGTATTCCTCGGACGGATAGATGCGCAGTGCCGTGTTCATCAGGATGGCATCGTACGGACGCAGCGCCACCCCGGCGAGTTTCGAGCTGAAGGCGAAGATAAGTACAAGCGCAAGACTCACGCCCGCGGCGTGCCACCTGTATCTGCCGGGCAGGAAAACGACGAAGCTGACAGCGGCGACCATCAAAAGCAGATACGCGTACGTATCGCGGGTGAGGGCAAGCGCCAGGGCGGTGAAGACCAGACAGGCAGCATTCCACCAGCTCCATCCCGTCAACAGCCAGATGGCTGAGGCGAGAAACAGCGCCATGAATGACAACCCGATGGACTCGCTGCCGAGGAACGGGTCCCACATGTAAACGTCACGGCTAAGGGAGAATGCAAGCACCAGCGCGAAGGCGAACGGCTTGAGTAGTTTATTCCTTACGACAGCCACCACGGTGATGGCAAGTACTCCCCAGCAGAGGATCGAAAAATACAGTTGCAGGTCGAAGATTCTTTCAGGGTCGGCGCCGGCAAGCTTCCAGAAAAGAGCTGTGACGGGCGGACGGGGAGAGGTCCAGAACTCGCTTGAAAACACGGGCAGGTCGGCGTTGCGGAAATAGTCCGCTGTGTCGCCGAAGGCGCGCGGCTCATGGACGATTCCTGCGTTGTCGATCCGCAGGAAGGCGTAGTACGAAAAGGCGGCAAGTTGAAAGACGATCAGCAGGACGTGAAAAATTCTCTTTGACATCGACTTCGACTCGAATTATTTTTTCGCTTTCAGGTTGCCTTCCGCCATTTTTTGCACCAGCTTCACCGTTGCATTGCTGCCGACGGTGTGAAGCAGCGCCATGTTTGGCGGCAGTTGCGCGCCGACAGGGTAGCCGCAAACAAGCACCACCTGTTGCCCCGCTTCGATGCCAGATTGCAGCAGCGCCGCGTCCACGTCCGAGATCATGTCGTCGAGGGAGTTGGCATATCGCGTCAGGTGCGGCAGGACTCCCCACAAAAAGGCGAGCTGGTTGAGGGTTTCCTCTTGCGGGGTGAAGGCGAGGATGCGCTTGGCGGGTCGGGCTTTGGACATCAGCCAGGCGGAACGTCCCTGCATGGTGAAGACAGCCACGGCGCGGACTTCGGGGTCCCTGGTGAGGACGTTTGCGGCGCGCGCCATCGAAGCGGCGTCGCTTTCGCCCAAGCCTTCCCTTGCATCCTGACGGCTGCCCCATTCGACGAAATGCTTTTCAGCTTCCTTGACGATGCGCGACATCATGGCAACGGCTTCGGCTGGATAATCACCCGCAGCGGTTTCAGCCGAGAGCATCACGGCATCGGTCCCGTCGAAGATGGCATTGGCTACATCGGAGGCTTCGGCGCGCGTCGGCAGCGGATTCTGAATCATGGACTCGAGCATCTGCGTGGCGGTGATGACCAGCTTGGCGCGGGCGTTTGCGGCATGGATGATGTGTTTTTGCAGCGACGGCACGCTCTCGGGCGGCAGTTCCACGCCGAGGTCGCCGCGAGCCACCATCACGCCGTCCACCACATCGAGGATGGCTTCGAGATCGTCCATGGCTTCGGGCTTTTCGAGTTTGGCAATTAACAGCGGGGTGACATATTTATCCGCGGCAAATCCCTTAATGGCGGCGCGGACGGTCTTTACGTCTTCGGCGCTGCGGACAAAGGAAATGGCAACCGCATCCACGCCCTGCGAGATGCCAAAGGCAAGGTCGGCTTTGTCCTTCTCGGTGAATCCTGCAATGCGGAGTTTGACGCCGGGCAGATTGATCCCCTTGTGGGAGGAGAGTGTGCCGCCCACCAAAACCTTCGCCTGGACCACACGCCCTTTGGAGGTCAACACTTCGAGGGCAAGGCGTCCGTCGTCTAGAAGGAGGCGGTCACCGGGTTGGACAGAGTCGAAGAGTTCGCGGAAGTCCACCGGGATGAGTTGGCAGTCGGTGCAGGGCTTTTCATCCTCTGTGGCGTACAGGCAGACCTGCTCACCGACCGAAAGTTGGATCGGAGCGGGGAGTTTTCCGGCACGGATTTTCGGTCCCTGCAAATCCTGCAAAATGCCGATGGGCGTGTTGAGTTTTTTCGAGACGGCGCGAATGGATTGAATCCGTGCCGCGTGCTGCTGGTGTGTGCCGTGCGAAAAGTTCATCCGGGCGATGTTCATCCCCGCCTTGATAAGCGATTCGAGTACTTCTTCTGATTCAGATGCTGGACCGATGGTCGCAACGATTTTTGCTCTTCTCATGTTAGGTTCCTGTTTTCCTGGTTGGAGGCGATTGTGTCTCCGCAATTTTGTCGCTGGTATTCTACCTTATGTTGTTGCCCCTGGTTTTCTTCTCGCGTCCAAACAGAAAAAGATACCCGTAGAACAGGATACCGCTGCCGATTCCCACCGCCCATTTGACAGGCCATGGAATGGTCTCGGACGGGGAGATGAAGCCTTCGATGGTCCCTGCCACCACCAGCCACGGGATCGCGCCACCCAGCAATCTCACCGACTTTTGAGCCGCCAGCGCCAGCGCGTCGCGGCGGCGCATCAAGCCGGGGCGAAGGAGTGCCCAACCGAGCATCAGTCCCGAACCGCCAGCCATGAAGATCACGCTCAACTCGATGACGCCGTGACCGATGACGAAGGTCGCAAGGTCAAAGCCGATGCCGTGATAAGTTGTCAGCCCGAGCAACCCGCCCAGGATGAGTCCGTTTTGGACCAGAATCCAAAACGTCAGGATGCCGCCGGTCAATCCGCTGCCGAAAGCGAGGATGGAAACGCGAATGTTGTTCTGCATGATGAATGCGGAGACAAATGGTCGCTCATCGATCGGAATATCGGTCCATAACTCCTTGTCTTCGATCATGGGGATCACATCCTGCATCCCGGCGGGCAGGTACCAGCGCGCTGTGGACGGTGACACAGCCACGTGAAAACCAGACACCACGGCGGGAATCGTAAAAATCAAGAACGCCGCCAGTGTAAAGAGGAGGGTCTCCCGAAACAATTGCGGAAAACCGACCAGTGCAAAGCTGCGGATTCGGTTCCATGCCAGCGGCTCGCCTTGATAGAGGACACCATGCGTGCGCGCTACAAGCTGGTTCAGGTATTGCGTGATCCTGTGCCGTGGAAAGTCGCGCTTTGCCAGCGCCAGGTCCGAGCTTGCCGCGCGGTGGAGGCTTGCCAGTTTTTCGATGTCCTGCGGCGACAGCCGATGGATATCGTTTCGTCCATTTTCGACGAGGTTACTTAAGAGTTCCCATTCCTGCCTGCGGGACTGGTAAAATTCATCCGGGTTCATATCTTCTCCGTGGGGATGCGCCCACACTAAAATTCAAAACCTGATTATACACATGACAAACTCAATTGACATTCTCAAAATCGAAACCCCGGAAAATGTTTCCTTCGACTATTCCGTGGCCGGGATTGGTTCCCGTTTCCTCGCCGCCATGCTGGATACCGCCATCATCACCCTGTTGCAGGTGATCATTATTGGAGGTGCATTGTGGGTCATACTTCAAGCCGTCGATTTTTCGCTGGCGGATCCGCCAAGCGCCGATGAGTCACAATTGTTTTACTGGATAATTGGATTCATGGTTCTTTTGAGTTTCGCATTCTACTGGGGATATTACATCTTTTTCGAAATCCTCTGGAACGGGCAGACGCCGGGCAAGCGGCTTGTCGATATACGGGTCATCCGTGTGGACGGAACGCCGGTGGCGGCGACGGAAATCGTCATCCGCAACCTTGTGCGGACGATCGACCTCATGCCCATGGCGTACGGCGTGGGGGTGGTGACCATGTTCGTCAGCGACAACTCCCGCCGGCTTGGCGACCTTGCCGCGGGGACGATTGTCGTCCACGAGAGGCAGGGTGTCAAGCTCAGCGAGGTTACACAAGACCGGCAGAACCGGCTTTCGACGCTCGCCCCGCGCATCAACCTTCCGCCCGAATTTCCCATCGAAAGCGTCACCGCGGACGACGTCAACGTCATTGAGGAATATCTTCTGCGCCGCTACCAGCTCGCGAATCGCCAGCAGCTTGCCGAGCACATCCTGAAACCCTTGCGGGAGCGGCTGACCGAATCAGCCTTTTCCTCGCTCGATCTGAAGGATGCGGACGACGTGCTTGCCGCAATCTACAGGGCGTGGAAACAGCGTTACGCAAAGGCAGATGAATAAAATACAACAAGGAGCAGGTATGTCCAAAAATAGAAAACTTTTGATCGGGATCGGGGTTGTCGGTGCCCTGTGCCTGTGTGCCGCGCTGATCTCTTTTTTTGTCATCCGTGAAGCGGGGACACGCATGAAGGGAATGGTCAAAACCGACCCGACTTCGATTGCGGCAGTGAGCGAAGACATTGCCGAGTTCGACGTCCCGCCGGGCTACGAACTTGGGATGGCGATGTCCTTCCTCAACTATGACATGGTTTCCATCATGCCAGCCGATTCGCCCTCCAGCATGAACATCATGATGATGCAGTTCACCAATCTCTCATCCTCCGAACTTACCCAGGAGCAGATGCAACAGGCGCTGGAGCAGCAAGGCGGGCAAAAGAACATGAGCATGACCGTGGTTGAGCAGCGTACCGAGACCATCCGCGGCAAGGAAGTGGCTGTCACGATTAGTGAAAGCAGCGCCACCGGTTCGGAAATTCGTTTTCGTCAGTGGATGACGGTTTTCGAAGGCAATAAGGGACCTGTGATGTTGACGATCCAGGGATCGACAGCCGATTGGGATGAAGACCTGGTCACAGACTTTATCGCGTCCATCCGGTAAATTCCTGAGCAACAAAAGTGGCTGTCATTCCGAAGGTGACAGCCACTTTTGTTTTTTTACTTCCCGTATCTCTTCCTGATTTCAGGCAGGAAATAATCGTCGAAGAATCGATCTGCGTCGTAATCTGCTTTCCAGCCCCACTCGGCGCGGGCAAGAGAGTCGTCCACATCCTGGGGCCAGGAATCCACGATTCCCTGCCGGCGCGGATTGATGTCATAAGTGATTTTGGCATCGGGAAAGGCATTGATCGCCCGCTGGCGGAATTCCTCTGCCGTCAGGGCGAACGCCGCGATGTTGTAAACGGTGTGGGAGAGTTTTTCACGCGGCACATCCATCAATATCAGCAGGGATTTGATTGCGTCGGGCATTGCCATGAATGAAATTTTGGTGTCCGCACGCACGAAGCAGGCGTAGGGTTTGCCTTGCGCCGCCGCGTGCAGCATTTCGGGACCGTAGTCGCTTGTCCCGCCGCTGGGCATGGTAAAGGCGCTGATCAGCCCTGGGAAGCGAATCGCCCGAAAGTCCAGCATGGCGGGCGGTTTTTCATCCAAATGTTTTTGACCGAAGTATTTGCTATAGTACAACCCCAGCTTTTCGCAGTATAACTTGTTGCAGCCGTACATGGTGTGCGGCGTGTTCCACTCTGTTTCCTTCACCGCGCCCGCCTGTTTCTTCGCTTCGATGTTCGGCACCCCATAGGCGGCAATGGAGCTGGGAAACAGGAACTTCACTTCCTTTTTATATTTTTCGGAACGGTATGCCGCCAGCATCAGCAGCTGCATCGTCCCTTCCACGTTGATGCGGTGCGCCTCCTCGGTGGCAATCTCCGCCTTCGACGAAAGCGAAGCCGCCAGATGGAAGATGATGTCGAAATCGTAATCGTAGAAAGTCTTGACCTTGTAAACCAAGTCCCCCGCAACGTGCTCCGCCACAAGCGGTTTGATCGAATCCGGCGGTGGATACAGGTCTGAAGTCACGATTTTATAACCGCCCTTCCTCGCCAATTCCTGCACCAACGCCTGCCCGATCTCACCACACGCACCAGTCACAAGCACTTGCTTTTCGCTCATGTTCGCTCCTTTATGCTAGAATGACGTTCACTTTATTTTACGCCACAATCCATGAAACGCTGTCATCAAACCTACATGATGTTTTTACGTATCTTTATCCCCGTGCTGGTCGCCGTGCTGACCAGTTCCTGCGCCGTTTTGGACGCCCTCAACGCGACGCCGATTCCCACGCCGACGACGGAAACTCCCACCCCGACTCCGACCATCGTCTGGTTCCCACCATCAGCCACATCCACGCTGGGAGCGGCGGCGACCCCCAAACCGCCCACCCCGGAGATGCGTCCAGGCGTCGGCTCCACCATCCTCACCGACGATTTCTCCGACCCCTCCGTGTGGGACATCGCCACCTCCAACCAGGGGAGCGCGGAAATCAACGATAACCGCCTGATCCTTTCCTCCCAGAGCGAGGTCTACATGCTCAGCCTGCGTGGCGACCTCATGGCGGATGACTACTACGCAGAGATCACTGCCCGCCCCGGTCTCTGTCGCGGCGACGACAGTTACGGGTTGCTCGTCCGCGCCAATGCGGTGGCGTATTACCGTTTCTCGCTGACCTGCAACGGCGATGTCTTTGCGGAACGAATCAGCGTGGGCAAGCGTGAGGTTTTGCAGACACCCCTTCCCAGCGGAGACGTTCCGCGCGGCGCGCCGGGGGAGGTTCGTATTGGAGTGTGGGCATCCGGCCCGGTATTACGCCTGTTCCTCAATGGACGGTATCAGTTTGGGATCAGCAACACAGCCTACCCGAGTGGGACGGTTGGGGTGTTTGTCAACTCAGCGGGGGAGACTCCAATCGTCGTTGCGTTCTCCCGCCTGGCGCTGCAAGAGGTGGATTACATTCTTCCAACGGTCACTCCCAAACCGTAGGCGCATTCCGTTTCGGAAAGGGGGATGTCATCGACACCCGTTTTATTTGTAACCCCTTAATAAGGAAAAATGTCTCTATCGCCTGACTTGGGATTGGAGTATTGTTATATTACTGGTTTGACAATTCGATACAAAAAGGAGTCGTCTATGATGAGGCTGTATGCGGATAGCGCCAAATGTTCAGGCTGTAACGCCTGCCGCGTGGCGTGCTCCCTGAATCTGTTCAGGGAAAGTAATCCCAAAAAGGCGGCGTTGATCATCGAACCGCATTTTCCCGCGCCGGGTGTTTACAACGTCAAAGTCTGTACCCAATGCGGCGACTGCGCCAAGGTCTGCCCGCCGGAGTGCATTGTCCAAAACGACAAGGGCGCGTACTACGTGGTGCAGGAGGATTGCATTATGTGCGGCGCGTGCGTGCCGGAATGTCCGGAAGGTGTGATGTTCATGGAAGCGGACCTTGTCCCGAACACCGCCTGGGAATGTGACCTGTGCGGCGATTGCGTTGCGGCTTGTGGCACGGGCGCGCTTTGGATTGCTGAAAAAGAAGCAGTGGCGGCATAGGAGGCAAACATGAACGGATATGGTGGAAGCATCCTGCGTGTTGATTTGACAAACGGTACCTGGAAAAAGGAATCGACTCCGCCCGAACTGGCGCGGGACTGGCTTGGCGGGCGCGGCTTTGGGGCATATCTCCTCTATAAGGAAGTGCCGAAGGGCGCGGACCCGCTCGGACCTGAAAATAAAATCTTCATCTCCACTGGACTTTTCTCCGGGATGTTGATTCCCGGTGGCGGCAAGTGTGACTGGACGACCAAATCCCCGCTGACGGGTGGTTACGCTGACGCCTCGATGGGCGGTCACTTCACGGCGGAGATGAAGTATGCGGGCTTGGATACGATCATCCTCGAAGGCATCAGCCCGAAGCCCGTCTATCTTTTCATCGACGACGATAAGATCGAAATCCGCGACGCCTCCGATCTATGGGGCAGGGGCACATTCGAAGTCGAAAAAGGGTTCAAGGAAAAATTCGGCGAGGCGTATCAAATCGCTGTGATCGGACCTGGCGGCGAGAACGGCGTCGCTTTTGCGAGCATCAACCATGACTATGGACGCCAGGCGGGACGCGGCGGCGTGGGCACGGTGATGGGCTCCAAGAAGGTCAAGGCAATCGTCCTGCACGGGACCAAGTCCGTCCCAGTGGCGGATGTGGAAAAATACCGTCAGGCGGGCATGGCAATCTTCAAGGCTTGCAAGGATTCAGACGGCATCAAGGAATGGACGCGTTACGGCACGACCATTGTCACCAGTTGGTGTGATGAGGTCGGCGCGCTGCCCACCCGTAATTTCAGCGCAGGCTCCTTTGAGGGTGGCAAAAATATTTATGGACAAGTGATGCGCGAAAAAATCGTCATCACCGACAAGGGCTGTTTTGGATGTCCGTGTCCGTGCGGGAAATACAGTCACGTGAAGAAGTACGGCACGTATGTCGAGGGTCCCGAGTACGAGACAATTGGTCTGCTCGGCGCGAACGTGGGTGTTGACGACATCGAAGATGTGGCACAAGCCAATCTGCTTTGTGACGACCTCGGCATTGACACGATCAGTGCGGCTGGCGTAATTGCCTGGGCAATGGAATGCTACGAAAAGGGCATCCTCACCAAGGCGGAGACCGATGGTCTTGAACTGAACTTCGGCAACGCTGAAGCGATGTTCGAGTTGATCAAGAAGATTGCCAACCGCGAAGGGCTTGGCGCGTTACTGGCGGACGGCGTGAGGAAAGCCGCAAAGAAAGTCGGCATGGGAAGCGAGAAATTCGCCATCGAGGTCAAGGGCATGGAGCAATCTGCTTACGCCACGCACAACGCGACGGCAATGCTCCTCGCCTACATGACCTGCGACGTGGGCGCGCATCACAACCGCTCGTGGGCGATCACCTACGACCTGCAAGTCGGGCGTGACAAGGTTGTCCCCGAAAAAGTGGCGCGCATCATCTGGCTGCAAAATTTCCGCCCGATGTTCGATGTCCTTGGCGGATGTCGCCTGCAATGGGTGGAACTCGGCATCGACCGTGACCTGTACGTCCCCGCACTGGAAGGCATCACCGGCATTCATCGCACCTGGGAGGATTTGGAGAAAGTCGGCGAGCGCATTTGGAATCTGACCCGTCTGTATTGGATCCGCGAGAACGAAGGTTTTGACCGTGAATGGGACATGCCCGCTTCGCGTTTTTATGAAGAGCCTCCGACGTCCGGTACGACCAAAGACCAGATCACCAAATTGGAAGACGTCCACAAACTGCTCGACATGTACTACGAGCAGCGCGGTTGGAGCGATAACGGCTTGCCAAAGCCAGAGAAACTTGAAAGTCTCGGTTTGAAGGCAATGGTTGGGTAACTTATAAACGCTCTGTCGGGGGCTCAGCCCCCGACAGAGCTAATTGGATAAAATGCCTGCAAAACTACGCCCCATTGGTCACCTGAAATCCCTCGTCAACGGGCAGGCGGAACTGGACGTTGAATCTGGTTTCACCATCCGCGCGACGCTGGAGAACGCGGGTATCCGCTCGGAACTGGTTGCGCTGGTCATGGTCAACGACGAACAGCGTGACAAGGATTATGTTTTGCAGGAGGGGGATGTTGTCAAAGTAATGGCGGTGATTGGGGGCGGGTAGGTTTATCCCACCATCTGTTTCGCAAGCATCGCCAGTTCCCTGTCTGTTCTTGAATTGGCAATTTCACGCAGGGCGGACAGGGCGCGTAGGTCTTTCAATTTTCCAAGCGCAAGAATGGATTGCTTGATTACTTCGCGGTCGGGATCGCGGAGCATTTCGATCAAGGCGGGGGTGATACGTGCATCTTGAATTTCGCCCAATGCGGTCACGGCATGTTCGCGTACTGCAGCTTCGGGGTGCCTCAATGCTTCGATGAGGATATCCACTGCGGGGGAACCGAATTTGGCGAGCGCTTCGGCGGCGACCCTGCCCACTTCCACGTGCAGGTCGTACAAGGTCATGCTCAACTCTTCGATGGCGCGGAGATCACCCATCTCACCCAGCACAATCGCTGCATACCTGCGGACTGTGCCTTCGCGGTCGTGCAATGCTTCGATCAACGGCTCGACGGCAGCGGATCCCATGTTCTTAATGGCATTCAACAGGTCAGCGGCGGCTTGCTCCTGCTCGAACCACCACGAGGAATCGCGCAGGGCTTCCATCAGGAACGGCAGGGCGGCGGGATGCTTTGTCTCACCCAACGCCCGCGCCGCGGATTGGCGCACTTCGATCAGCGGGTCGTCCAGCAGCACGGCGGTGATTTCGTCGAAGGTGGTGGGGTCGTTGAATTTGGCAATGGCAACACACGCGGCTCTGCGGACTTCATCCTCCCGATCCTTGAGCAGGGGTAAAAGAAAGTTGATCACTTTTGGGTCGCCGATATTCGATAAAGCGAGAGCCGCGCGCGCTCGAACGGTAAAATATTCGCCCCTCACAGCATCCAGTAAGGCGGGAATGGCAGACTTGTCCCTGGTGATGCTGAAGACTTCCGCGACCCGTCCGCGCACAAGGGGATGGGCTGTCGTCAGGGCTTTGACCAGCAGCGGGGTTGCGGAGGGGATTCGGGCGAGGACATGCTGGATGGTCAGAATCAGCTTTGGGTCCGGACTTTGGAGCGAATCAACCAAAGGCGGAACCGCATCCGCCCCCAGTTTTATCAACTCACGAGCGGCAACGTCCCGTCGAGTCGAGTCTACAAGTTGTGAAATCAACTTCTTCGCTTCGCCTTGTTTCGAGCCTGTTAGCCAGTCCATATTTTTATTTTACACCTCAAAAGATTACCCGTTTGGATTTGCATCAAATCAATTTTTATGATAAATTAGATAAATATTATATACAATAATCGTTTTTGGAGTGGTTAAAGAAATGAAGAAGGAAAAATTACTTGATTTGTACTACCAGATGGTACTCATCCGCCGCGTTGAAGAGCGCGGCGCAGAGTTGTATCAGGCGGGAAAAATTGGCGGTTTTATGCACCTGTACATCGGGCAGGAAGCCGTTTCGACAGGGCTGATCGCGGCGCGCGAAGAGCGTGACCGCGTGATCACTGCCTACCGTGACCATGGCGTGGCGTTGAATTGTGGCATATCCGCCAATGAAGTGATGGCGGAATTGCTTGGCAAGGCGACGGGCATGTCGAAGGGCAAGGGCGGTTCGATGCACATGGCGGACGTTTCCAAAAACATGTGGGGCGGACATGCCATCGTTGGCGGACATCTGCCCATTGCCTCGGGTTTTGCCATCGGTGATCAATATGCGGGTAATGACAACATCACCATCTGCATGTTTGGTGATGGCGCGACCAATATCGGTTATTTTCACGAGGCATTAAATATTTCCAAGACATGGGGCTTGCGCGTGTTATGGGTTTGCGAAAACAATCAATACGGCATGGGTACATCAGTGGATCGTGCGTCGGCTGTGACCGACATCCGCCAAAAAGCTGAAGGCTACGGCATGAAGAACGGTCAGGTGGACGGGATGGATGTGACCAAGGTTTACGATGCCGCGAAAGAAGCGCTTGAGTTTGTTCGCAAGGAAAGCCAGCCGTATCTGCTTGAAATTGACACCTACCGTTTCCGCGGACATTCGATGGGCGACCCCGAACGTTACCGCAAAGCGGAAGAAGTAAAGAAATGGCAGGAAAACGACCCGATTGGCATTTTCAACAAGCAATTGCTTGAAAAGAAAGTTGCCACCGCCAAAGTATTGGATGAGATCGAAACGCGCGTGGAAGAGGAAGTTGCGAAGGCGGTTGAATTCGCCGAGGCGAGTCCTGAGCCTGCGATGGAAGAGTTGTTTACTGACGTTTACGCGGACTAAAACCAGTTATCAGTTGACAGTGAACAGTGGACAGTAAAAATCACTGATTACTGAAAACTGGTTACTGACTACTGGAGTTACACAATGGCAAAAATCACAATGCGCGAGGCGATCTCGCAGGCACTTATGGAAGAAATGGACCGCGACCCTGCTGTATTCATCATGGGCGAAGAGGTCGGCGTTTGGGGCGGCACGTACGCCGTGACCAAAGGTTTTTACGATAAATATGGCGCGGCGCGCGTCAAAGATACGCCGATTGCTGAGAATGCAATTATTGGCGGTGCGATTGGCGCAGCAATGGTGGGGCAACGCCCGATTGCTGAACTGATGACCATCAACTTTGGCTTCTCGGCGATGGATTACATCGTCAATCAGGCGCCCAAACTGCATTACATGTTTGGCGGACAGTTCAAAGTGCCGATGGTGATTCGCGCTGTCGGCGGCGGTGGGCGCCAACTCGGCGCAACACATTCGCAAACTCCCGATGCCATCTTCGCGCATTTTCCTGGCTTGAAGGTTGTATCGCCTGGAACGCCAGAAGATGCCAAAGGATTGCTCAAATCAGCCATTCGGTCGGATGATCCCGTTTTGTTCCTCGAACATGCAACCATGTATCAAGCCCGCGGCGAAGTACCTGAGGGCGAGTACACCATCCCGATTGGTAAATCCAAAGTGCAGCGCGCAGGTAAGGATGTCACCATTGTTACGTATTGCAAAGGTCTCGAACTTTCGATGAAAGCCGCCGAAGAACTCAGCAAGCAGGGTATCGAAGTTGAAGTTGTCGATCTCCGTACCCTGCGCCCGCTGGACATGGAACCCGTGCTGGAGTCGTTCAAGAAAACCAATCGCGCTGTGGTCGTCGAAGAAGGTTGGAAATCCTACGGCGTCGGCTCCGAGATCGTCAGCCGCATCTATGAAGAAGCCTTCGACTACGTGGACGCGCCCATCATCCGAGTGGCGCAAAAGGAAGTTCCGCTTCCGTATAACCGCACCCTCGAACAAGCCGCATTGCCGCAAGTGCCAGACATCGTCGCCGCGGCAAAGGAGGTATTGAAGTAATGGCTGAAACAATTTCCATGCCCAAACTCGGCTTCGACATGGCCGAGGGCTTGCTCGTCCGCTGGGTCAGGCAGGTTGGCGAGACCATCAACAAAGGCGATGTCCTCGCCGAAATCGAAACCGACAAAGCCACCGTCGAAGTGGAATCCTCCGCGAGCGGCGTGGTGCTGCAACTCATCGTTGATCAGGGCACAATGGTTCCTGTCAATGCGCCGATTGCGATTGTGGGGGCGGCGGGCGAGAGAGTGGATGCCCCTGTATCGTCGAAGGTCGAAGGCGATGCCCTGAGCTTATCGAAGGGTCAAAAGTCGGACGTTGCGCCTCAGTCTGCGCCGACGGTTGATTCTGCTTCCCAGACAGTTGCCTTCGCTGATGGCGCTCCCGTCAAAGCCAGTCCCCTTGCAAAGAAGATTGCACGTGACAATAAGGTTGATTTATCCAACGTGAAAGGCACGGGACCAGGTGGACGGATTGTCCGCCGTGACATCGAAGCGGCGCTTGCAGGCGGACAAGCGACCACAGACAATAAACCACAGTCGATCGTCAATCGTCCATCGTCTACGGTCATTGTCTCCCTCGATGACAAGGTCGTCCCCACAACCAAACTCCGCCAGGCCATTGGTCGCCGACTGGTTGAGTCCAAGACAACCATCCCGCACTTCTATGTGACTCATGAATTCAAAATGGATGCGTTAATGGACATACGCAAGCAGGTCAATGCGTATTTGCCTGAAAACGAAAAAGTGTCGGTGAATGACTTTATTCTCAAAGGCGTGGCATTGTCGTTGCGTCAATTCCCGAATTTGAATGCAACCCTCAAGGGCGCCGAGATCGTCCAGTTTGGGCATGTCAACGTCGGTGTGGCGGTCACCGTCCCCGGCGGACTGATGACAGTCGTGGTCAAAGACGCCGACCAAAAGACATTGCGCCAGATCTCAGGCGAAGTCAAAGCCATGGCTGGTCGCGCCCGCGAAGGCACGGTCAAGCCTGAGGATGTGGAAGGTTCCACCTTCTCCACGTCCAATTTGGGCATGTACGACGTCGAAGATTTCATCGCCATCATCAACCCGCCCGAAGCCGGGATTCTGGCTATCAGTTCCGCAAGAGAAATACCCGTTGTTGAGAATGGTCAAGTTAAAGCAGGCTGGAGAATGAAAGCCACCATCTCCGTTGATCACCGCGTTAGCGATGGAGCGGAGGCAGCGCAGTTTATGCAGGCGCTGGCAGGCTTCCTGGAAAACCCTGTCAGGATGTTGGTGTAAAAACAAAAACTCTTATTTGTAGAAAGGAAAATAAAAATGGCAACTAGAAATGCAAATGCAATTTGGACTGGTTCTTTGAAAGAAGGCAAGGGAACCATGAAGTTCGGAACTTATGAAGGGGCGTATACGTGGTCGTCGCGTTTTGAGAATGGACAGGGGACCAATCCGGAAGAGTTGCTTGGCGCGGCACACGCAGGGTGTTACTCCATGGCGTTGAGTTCTGGCCTCGGCAAGAATGGCTTCACCCCCAAACAGATCAATACCCAGGCGCAGGTCACGCTCGAGGTGATAGATGGCAAAAGCCGCATTACCAGCATCCACCTGACGACCGAGGCGGTTGTGCCTGACGTCAGTGATGAGAAGTTTCAGGAAATTGCCGCGGCGACAAAGGAAGGTTGTCCCGTTTCCGTGGCACTGGCAAGCACACCAATCACATTGACTGCCCGCCTGCTGGCTAAATAAACGAAGTAAGTCACACCCGAAGCCGGTCCAGCGCGAAGCGTGCAAACGCTCCCGAAAGAACACACCACACTGGCGTACGGCGCACACTTGCCCTGGCGGGCAGTGCCAGGGGACGATGTGGCAGGCTTCCTCGAAAACCCAGTCAGGATGTTGGTGGAAACACTACAGACTTCGGAAGTCGTGTATGGCTTTCGAAGTCGTTTTTAACGAGCGGAAACGCCATGAAGAATTTGTTGAAACTCGAAGAGTTATTTATGTTTGCCCTCACCATCTTCCTTTTTTCAAAACTGGACTTTGCCTGGTGGTGGTACCCTTAGGATCGTTCTTGTCAACCAACACATGCAATTGACGGGATTGATCCTCTTTGGTCATTCCAGCATGGATCGGATTTTAGACTATGGGCTGAAATATCCCGACTCGTTCCAGCATACGCATCTGGGAATGATAGAAAGGTATGAACGTCACCATCTCCATTGACCACCGCATCAGCGACGGAGCCGAAAGAGCGTCGGGACAGGTGTGGCGGGGTTCCTTGAAAATCCCGCCAGGATGTTGGTTTAGGTCGGATTATCAATCTCTTTACTGCAACAAATGTGTATCAAAACACAAGGCCCAGAGTAAACCGAACTCTGGGCCTTGTGTTTATGCCAAATCCTCACCTGCTCAAGAAATTACTCGTTTTTCAATGCTTCCAGAGTCTGCTGATCAAAGGGATTTTGACCAATTTGCAGCGCCGCAATCCATTCTTCACGTTCTTCGGCATAGTCTGCATGTCCATGATCTCTAAACCAGGAAATGGCTGATTTGAAATCCTTTATTGCTCCCTCAAAATCCCCCATTAGCGCCCGATTTAAACCACGGCTATCCGCGTACCCACCATTATCGGGGCTGAGTTCCAGCGCTCTTTCGCAAGCATCCTTGACTTCCAAAGCATGCCCCGTAAGACTGCCTCGCCAGCAAGTGTTGTTCAAGACACTCGGAATATTTACATTTTCCATGAAATCGGGGAACATCACCCGAGCGTCAATAAATTTCAATACCATATCTTCATGTTCACGTCCCAAATTCAGTTCAGTGATGGCAACTGCAATTTTAGCCCTTACCCGCAAACTGGGAGAGACCCCGCCAAGGGTATTCGCATCGTGTTTGAGAGCAGTATTATATTTGTCCAGCGCCAGTTGTAAATTGTTTGCGCTAGCAGCCTCATCGCCTTGTTGAAGGAGACTCTCAGAAAATTTGCGCTCAGCTCTGGCGCGCAGGTCAGGCACTGAGTGTTTTAAGATAGGGAGAAGATTGATTGCATCCTGGTATGCAGCGATCGCCGCCTCGATTTTCCCCGAACTGGCAAGATGATCCCCTGACTTAAAGAAATGATCGATTACTGAAGGATGAATGGGAATATCCGGGCAGATTTTCCGGTAAGGCTCTTCGGGAAAATATTGCAGCCATTCGCTGTAGGCGAGGTTGCGCCCGGCACGCTGACAGGTATGCTCTGCCCAGACGCGCGGTTGCATATCCCATAAGTAATTGACTATCACAGGCATGGTATCAAAATCTTCGTACGCAGAAGTAAACAATACACTTCCATCGGGGCTGAATAATGCGCGATTAACGGATTCAAGTAGCGAACCTATTGCTTGATGTTTTTCCATATCCCATAAGGTAGAATCTGATACCAATGTTTTGGCATCCGGGCTGAAGTCCAGCGTCCTCGTACTATCTCCAAAGGGTATGCCTATTTGCTTAGAAGAAGTTAAGTCCCACATCTTGATACCTTCATCGCCTGCTGATGCCAGCGTTTTTCCATCCGGGCTAAACACAACGCTGCCAGTGGAACTTTCATTGGTCAATAAATATCCAACAACTTGACCGGTCGACAGGTTCCAAATACTGATTCTGGCGTTTCCTCTTTCCGCGGAAGCAAGCAGGCTTACTTCCTTGTTGAATGTTGCTTGTGAGGAAAAGCCATACTCGCTGTGTGTTTCGATAGGCTTGCCAATGACTTGTTGTGTTCCAACATCCCAGGAAGTGATTATGCCATCCATGCTTACGGATGAAAGGGTTTTTCCGTCAGGGGCGAAGGATAATTTCCAGATATTACTCCCAAATACTTCACTAATAGGTTTGCCATTTTTTACATCCCATAAGACAATACCTCCTCTTCCACCATAACTACTGAAATCGCCAACAGCCAGGATTTTGCCATTTGGTGCAAAGGCTATGCTGTATGGCATATAACCAAGGGAAAATTCTGATATTTGTTTGTGTGAAACGACATCCCACACCTGGATTGTAGCGCCTACTGAGTAGGCAAGAACTTTGCCATCAGGGCTAAAAGCAACACTGTTTATTTCCCCAGTATCACTCGTTCCAATGATATGTCCGATGGATAGTGGCACTGCCTGGGGAGCGCCTTTTCCCTTTCCAAAACCGCTGAAAGCACCGGCTTCTCTCAGGATGGTTTCCACATGCCATATGGCAACAGCAGTATCATAACTGCCTAGTGCCAGATTCCATGTGGAGGTAAAAACGAAATTGGTCGGGCTGGAATGTCCACTGGGCAATTGTGCCAATAATTCTCTAGACCACCGATCCCACAGTATGACAGTCCCATCACTGCTCATAGACGCCAAAAACTGAAATCCTTCATTGAATGCAAGACTGTAAATTGCCCCTTCATGTCCAGTAAGACGTTCGCCAACAACTGGCTGCTGTAAAGTTAGATCCCACAAGTTGACATCCCCATTCTGATACCCAGCCGCCAGGGTCATGCCATCTGCACTAAAAGCCACGCTTGTCACTTCATTTTGGGTGATATCGCCTATCATATTTGTTTCATTTTCTTCAAGGGACGCACCAATAGGCTGGTGCGTTTCGACATTCCACAAAATGACTGCATTGTATACTCTTCCAGATGCTAGAATTTTTCCATCGGGGCTAAATGCAAGGTTACATCCTCCCGAACCTTCCCAAGGACCACCCCCGCCACCCCCGCTGGATACTGAAGATGGTGTTGCATATGCAAATCCGTCAAAAGGCTCACCGATAAGTTTGCGGGTTGCCACATCCCATAAAAAAATGAGACTGGCTTCACTGTCGGATGCCAGTGTCTTCCCGTCCGGGCTAAACACCACGCTTCGCACAGGATTGCCATATCCAATAAGGGGGGTGCCAAGTTGTTTATGTTTTTCCACATCCCAAAAAATGACCGTCTTATCGGCACTGCCCGAAGCCAGCGTCTTTCCGTCAGGACTGAAAGCAAGCGTAGTGACTGAATCAGAATGCCCACGTAGAGGCTCTCCCAACTGTTGATGTGCCTCCATATCCCAGAGAACTATTGTTTTATCAACGCTTCCCGATGCAAGCATCTTCCCATCTGGACTTAGAGCAACGCTGGTTACATGACCACTATGCCCATTCAGATAGCCGGTCAAATATGGGCTGTTCTGTATGTTCTCAAGCAGAGTTCTTTTTGTTCGGCTATTCTCCAACAAATTCAAAGCTTCCACACTTAGTAAATAAGACAACGGGGTGTTTTCACCGCGCGTTGATATCGCTTGCGCGTCGAGTTCTCCCGCACGGGCAATGGTGGCGCGTTCTTCGGCAAGTTTCTCGTTGGCTTGGGCAGTTGCGGCATTATTAAATGCAAGCGTACTTGCCGCCTGTGCGGTCGAAGCGTTTTTTTGAGCCTCATTAGCATTGTTAGTTGCCAGTCCAGCTTGCACAAACCCAAATACCGCCAGCACAGCCATCACGATCACACCAGCAATAGAAATGCCCGTAACGATCCTTCTCTGCCTGTCAGCGGCTCGCCTGCTTTCCAGCACATACTCGCGCTGTAAATCTGTGGGAGAAGGGTCTTTGGATGTGTTGACGGCAAGTTGTAGTTCGGCTTCCTGCAGGTCTTTGCCGCGCAACAACAGGCTGGTATCTTTACGTTTATCCCATTCCAAAGCCTTCACCTGCAGCCTGCGCTGAGACTCCACCCATACCAGATCGGTGCGAATGGCGGATAGAGTCTTGTTGACCGCGCCATCAAAATCGTCACTCTCACGGCAATAGATCCAATTCACCTTTCCCAACGCGGGATGGACATCGTTTGGATTAACGTCGCGTGCGACAATAGGGATCAGGCGTTTCCCATTTTGGACCGCGTGATCCACTTCCTGCTCGCAGACTTTGGATGCAACTGAATCCGGACTGAGCAAAAAAAGGAACGCATCTGCCTGCTCGATACCTTTATGGATTTGATCCATCCAATCGGCGGTGGGTGGGATATCCTCCCAATCAATCCAGGTTTCGAGTTCGCTTTTTCCCAACGCTTCAGTGAGCCTGCCTGCAAAAACTTTGTCCTTGCGTGAATAAGAAATGAATACTTTCGTCATGATGAGCCCTCTATATCAGCATAGTGATTATCTTCACTATTAGTTTATCCTTCCCCAAAGCGAAAGTCAACTACTTTTATATTTCCCAACAAATATACTCTTGCTCAGTTCTAAATTGGCGCGTGAAAGTCACCATCTCCGTTATCCACCAAGTCAGCGACAGAGCAGAGGCTGCCCAGTTTGTGCAGGCGCTGGCTGGGTTTCTCGAAAATCCTGTCAGAATGCTGGCGTAAAAATAAAAGCTGCGACAAAAATCTGTCGCAGCTTTTTCATTTCATATGGGTTAGCTTTCCACTTCCCTTCGCCTCAAAAACACCAGCACCGCCTCGAGTACACCGCCCCCGATTGCCAGCGCTTTCTCCGAGACCAGCGTTGACAGCGATGGATCGTCTCGCGTGTCCACATCGCCGATTTTCATTCCCTCCGTAACTTCGATGCCCGGGTGGATCAATCCACGCAGGATACCTTTAAGCGGACTGTGGACGGCGGATTTTTCACCCCCGTCTTTTGGCTGGATTTCCGCAATCAGTTGACCCTCTTTGAGGTGATCGCCGATTTGCGCGTGCGCGGTCAAAACGCCAGATTGCGAAGCCCTCAGCACACGGCGCGGATCGCCGTCGGGTTGACCGCTGTCTGCGCGGGTGGGACCATCCCAATAAACCCTGCCGAGGGTGTGTCCGCGCTGGGTCTCGACCACCGCATGACAGTTGATCCCCGCGAGGAAGCCAGGACCAAGCCCAATGTGCAGCGCGACGTTCACGCCCAAGGGTTCTGGTTCGACTTTCAGCATCCGCGCATCCATTACAAAGGTGGACTGGGGACTGGTCACGAACTGGTTGCGGAGGATGTTCCCCCGCGGATCCACCAGCATGGGAATTTCCCCAGCTTCCAGTGTGACCTGGATCTGGTCGGGCGAAACCAGACGGGCGGTTGTCCCTTCGACAGTTTGCTTCCCTTCGTAGATGGCGTCCGCAAATGAAACAGTGCGCCGCACCGCCAAAGGCTTTTCCATCTCAAGGATTACAAGTTGAAAGCCCGTGCGGTGCAGGCGCAGGGCGACGCCGCTTGCAAGATCGCCGCCGCCGCGCAAAACAATGAGGTTGGTCATGAAATCTCCTGTGGAATGGGTGGCGCCTGCTCCTGAAGCAAAAGCCCGAATGCATAAAGTGTGATGTAGAAGAAAAGAAAGAACGCCGAGAAGACGCTGATGAAAATGATTGCCCGCGGACCTGGGTGGGAGGCGTAATACATGAAATCCTGTAATCGTTCGAACGGATTAAAGAACATATCCCACGAGTTCCAACGCAGGAAACGCCCAATGTAAACGCCGAGGCTGCACAGCGTCCCGCTGGCGAGAACAAAGAACCAGCCCGCAATTCGCCCGAACTGGCGGCGGACGATATCCTGCATCAGGAACATCGAAACGACGCCGAGTAATAATCCCGTCCAGGAGAACCAGATCAGCATCAGCATGTCAAACCAAAGCGGAACATCTTCCCTGGGTCGCCCAAGGTGCTGCAAATCGGTCAGGATGTAGGGAGCGTTGGGGAAGAAAAGCATCCAGAGGATGAACATCAGCGGAACAGCAAGAAGCAGAAACCTGCGTTTCCATGCGAAGACCGAGGCGGTATACGCCAGTCCAAGCGGAATCCACGCAAGGAAGATGTTTCCAACCAGAAATACATAGTCTATGGAGTTACTCAGCATCGTTCGGACGCGGAACAATGCTACCGAAAGCAGCGTTGCGCCGCACAGCAGGGCAAGGACGGTCATGCGGAACCTGTAGGGATGGACGCGTTCGTACATTTTTTTCATGTTACCTGTCTCCTGATTTTTTGAATCAGATTGTAGCGGGTTCCGCTTTCAAAGGCTTGCAAAGACTCGCAGGAATTCATGACGCGGTTGCAGAAGGTGTGGAGTGCTCCTGCAACAGGTGGGCGAAGGCATACAGGGTAAGATACACAAACAGGTAGAACACCGCAAATAGAATGGTGAATGCAATCAGGCGTTTTGACGGGTCGATGGCGAGACCAAGCACGGTCACGACAATCTCCTTCGGGTCGTCCAGCAGGTCCCACGAGTTGAAGCGGACGAAACGTCCGAGATAGACGCCGAAACTGCTCAAGCCTGAAACGACAAAAACGAACGCCCATCCGAACCAGCGACCAAACGTCCGCTGGACGATATCGTGCATCAGGTAGAGGGAGGTCAGCCCAAGCAGCAACCCTGTCCACGAGAACCAGACCATCACGATCACGTCGTACCAAAGCGGGGCGCTGGCGGTTTTTCTGGCAAGATGTTGCAGATCGGTCAAAATGTAAGGCGCATTGGGGAAGAAGATCAGCCAGAGGAATGCCGTGACAGGTAACACCAGGTAAAGGAGCAGTTTTTTCGAGGACATGGCGTGGGCAAGATATGCCAGCGCGAAAGGGATCCAGGCGAGGAAGAGATTCCAGACCAAGCTGGTGTAGCGCCCCGAGTCGCTGTAGGTAATGCGTGCCGCCACCAGGAAAACACAGATCAGCGAGGCGGAAGCCATCAACGCGAAGATGGCGATCTTGTAACGGTTTTGTTTAACGAAGTTTTTAAAGGTCATTTTGGTCATGTTACCCCGCTTATTTCGTCTCGCGCAAAAATATAATGAAATCAATATCCCCGGGCGAGTGACCCAACTCCGTCAGCATGGCGGCGGCTTCGCTCCTGTGCTGCGTGCCATGGTTGACCAGGTGCGCCATGACGTGCCAGAGGATATTTTCCAGCGGTTCGCCGCGTGTATTTTTGTATTGAAAAGGTGAATTCAACCTTTCATCAGTCAGGCTTTGCACAAAAACGTCGAGGGCTTTTTCCTCCTCCATCCAGCACGCGCGGAGCGAATCCAGCGTGGGAAACTCTTCCGGTTTGATGCGCTCCGCGGGCGACGTGCCTTCCCATCGTTTGCGCCAAATCCACTCTGCGAAGAGGGTGTGGGTCAACGTGCCGCGCAATCCGCCGTGCGGATAGGAATTGGTCGCGAGGAATTGTTCGTCGGTTGCTTTGGCAGCCGCATCCAGGATGCGTTTGTTTGCCCAACGATTGTATCGGTAGAGCAGTTGAATATCTTTAGTGTTCATGTTGAGGAAACTCCTTGATTGGTTCCTGCCAGGGATTGCTGCGGAAGCAATGCACAGCACCCTTCGACTGCGCTCAGGACGCGCCGCTATTTTGACAGAAACTCCAGCAGGATCGGGTTCACGATTTCAGGCTTTTCGTAGTGCGGGATGTGTCCGCAGTTTTCGATGGCATGGAACCCGGCGTGGGGGATTGCCTGTCTGATGGATTCGCTATGGTCGAATGGCACGGTCCTGTCCTGCCTGCCCCAGAACAACAGGGTTGGCTTTTTCAACTCCCCAACGCGGACATAAGTTGTGTAGAACGATTCGAGCATCCCGCTGCGGATGGTGGACAGGATGGCTCGTTTGAACCCCTTGAACTTCATCTGGATTTTGTATTGCTTTTGAAAACGCTCCACAATCTCCGGGTTGAACATGTCAGCGGCAATGCCTTTGAGCATGCCCGCGCTGCCGAAGAGTCCAAAAGCCAGTTCGCCGAAGACGGGAATTTTCAAGGCTTTAATGAATGCGGGCAATTCCACGCGCTTTCCGCCTGTCGGATCGATCAGCACGTGACGGGTGACGTACTCTGGATACCGGTCGATGAATGCCGCGGAAATCGCCCCGCCCATCGAAAGCCCCACGAGGTTGATTGGTTTCATCCCGAAGGCGTCGATCAACTCCTTGAGCTGGCGGACGAAGAGGTGAATGCTGTGCTCGGTGCGGGGTCGGTCAGAAAATCCGCGCCCGAAGAGGTCATAGCGCAGGACACGAAATCCCGACTTGGATAGAAAGTCGAAGGTAGTGTCGAAGATAAAATACGGTCCGGAGAATCCATGCACGAGGACGACGGGACAGCCGTCCGCGGGTCCGCCCAGCTCGTAGTGGGTGATCCCGTCTGAGAGCGCGATGAACGAACCGTCCGCTTGTTGGCGGGTGGTTTCGTTCAATTCCTGGGTTTCATCAAGATAGGGGAAGGTCATGGAATTTCGGAGTCCAACGCTTCGCGCCCAAACTTCGATCGAAATATTAAAGTCAGGACGCGGAACGGTTGGACTCCGTGTTTACGAATTACGAAATCTTGCCCAATGCCCGCAGGACACGCTCCGGGGTGAAGGGGAACTCGTCGATCCAAACGCCAGTCGCGTTGTGGATGGCGGCGGCGATGGCGGGGGCGACGGGCAGAAGGGGAAGTTCGCCCAGCCCGCGCGCGCCCCAGGGACCGTTCGGGTCGGGGATTTCGACGATGACTGATTCGACCTTTTCGGGAATGTCCCAAATGGTGGGGATGAGATAGGTGCTGAGCTGGTCTGTCAGCACGCGCCCATCCTTTGTTTTGAAATCTTCGAGGACAGCGTAGCCGTGCGCCTGGACCACCGCGCCTTCGATCTGTCCCGTCACCTGGTCGGGATTGATCGCCTTGCCCACGTCGTCGGCAGAGACAACTCGCAAGACGCGCACCTGCCCGGTCTCGGTGTCCACTTCCACTTCGGCAGCTTGTGCCACGTAGGAGTAGGAGAAGTTCGGCATCGAGTAGCCGGTATCGTGGTCGAAAGGAGTGGTCTTCGGCGCGAGATACTGGTACTCCGCGATGGCGGGACGTTCCTCGTTCTTCCATTTTTCGAGAGCCGCCTCCGCCGCGCCTTTCATCGAGTTGCCAGCCATGAAGGTCAGGCGCGAGGCAGAGGCAGACCCTGAGTTCCCCTGTTTGGCGGAGTCAGAGGTCTTGATCTCGACGATGCTTTCCGGTACGCCCAAAACCTGAGCCGCCATCTGGATCATCACCGTATGCAAGCCCTGACCGACTTCCGCGCCAGCCTGGTGGATGACCACACGCTCCATCCTGCCGTTACCGTAAATTTCCACCTTCGACCAGCAGTTTTCCTGGTAGCCAAAGGAGAAGCCCACGTTCTTGAATCCAGCCGCGAAGCCTTTGCCGCGGACGATGGGCGAAGAATTCTTCTTCTTGCCTTTGCTTTTGACCTTCGCGCTTTGGGACTTCTTCCACTTGAATTTGTCGCGCGCCGCTTCGATGCACTGGACGATGCTCGGCGTGGCGGGGACGGGTGTGCCAACCCCAAGCGTATCGCCGTCGCGCAGGGCGTTCTTCAGGCGGAATTCCACCGGGTCCATGCCGAGTTTTTCGGCGAGTTTGTCCATTTGCAGTTCCGCCATGAACAAAGCCTGAGGCGCGCCGAAGCCGCGGAACGCCGCGCCGGGGACATTATTGGTGTACACGCCATATACGTCGGTCTTGATGTTCGGGATGAAATACGGTCCCGACGAGGTGATGGCGGCGTTACCCAGTACCTTGTTGGAGGTGTACATGTACGCACCGCCGTCGGCGATCATTTCGATTTCCGCCGCGACCAGCTTGCCGTCCTTCGTTGCACCCCAGCGGGCGTTGACGGTGCTCGCATGGCGTTTGCCATGACCGATAATCGATTCGCGCCGTGACCAGATAATTTTGACCGGGCGCTGCAACTTCCACGCCGCAAGCGCCAGTACGATCTGCACGGACATGTCCTCGCGTCCGCCGAACGCGCCGCCGATGGCGGGATAGATGACGCGAATCATTTCATTAGGCAGACCCAGCGAGTGGGCAATGGCTTCGCGGTCGGCATGAGTCCATTGTCCAGCCGCCTCAATGGTGACGTGCCCTTCCTCGTCCATATACGCCAGTCCCGCTTCGGGCTGCAGGTAGGCGTGTTCCTGCACCGGGGTCTGGTACTCACCTTCCACGATGACATCGGCTTTGGCGAAGGCTTCGTCCACATCGCCCTTGCGGATCTTGTAGTGGACGCAGATGTTCGAGTCGCCGTGATCGGGATGCAGAATCGGCGCATCGGGACGCAGGGCAGCCTTTGGGTTGGAAAGAATGGGCAGGTCTTCGTACTCGACCTCGATCAACCTGACAGCCGCCTCCGCCTGGGCTTCGGTCTGTGCGATCACCACCGCCACCTGGTCGCCCACGAAGCGGACAATGTCGGTGTATGGCTTTGCCGAACCTGGACCGCAAAGTACGGGTTGGTCCTTGATTTGCAAGCCATACTCGTTAACCGGCACATCCTTTGCGGTGTAGATTGCCACAACGCCGTCCGCCCCCTCCGCCTTGTCGGCGTTGATGTTTTTTACGCGCGCATGCGGGCGCTCGGCGAAGAGAATTTTCATGTGCAGCATCCCCTTCATGGTCAGGTCGCCGGAGTAGAGCGTTTTGCCTGTTACCTTATCAACCGCATCGACGCGCGGGAGTGATTTGCCTACAGAATTCGCAGACATGGCTTCCTACCGTGACTTCTTTCTGATTTTGACCTTGATTGGGGGCGCGTCCAGTGGACCGTAGCGGCTGGGTCCCATTGCGGTGTGAATTGCCGCGTATATTACCGAGATCACGCCGCTGATCAGAACCATGTACACCAAGCTGACAGCCACAATGGCGTAAAAATTTTCGATTTTGGTGATCGGTTCGAGAATCGTCCTCAAGCCGCTCAGACTGTAGGCGATGTCAGGCATGTGCGGACGTCCCTTCAACTGGGTGGGGATGATTCTCCAGTGATTCTCAATCGCCATTTGGACGGTTGCGGATGCCGCAAAGATGGAAACCGCCGGGATGATCACCATCATAACGCAGCCGATCGCGCGCCATGCGTCACCCAACTGGTCTTTTTTCTTTACCGAAGATTCTGTTTGTACGGTCGAATATTTGCCCATTGACTACCTCTCTATTGACTTGCATCTTCAATCGCTTTGACGATCTTATAGTAGCCGGTACAACGGCAAAGGTTGCCGGTAATGGCTTGTTCGATCTCGCTGCGGGTGGGGTTGGGTTTTTCCTCCAGCAGTTTTGCGCCGGACATGAGGAAGCCAGGTGTGCAATATCCGCACTGGACGGCGCTGTTTGCCACGAAAGCTTCCTGGATGGGGTGCAGTTTGTCTCCATCCGCCAGCCCCTCGACGGTGGTGATCTCCGCGCCATGCGCGCGCGGCGCAGGCACGAGACATGCCATCACCGCCTTGCCGTCGAGGAAAACAGTGCAGGCTCCGCATTCGCCCTCGGCGCAGCCCTCCTTGGTGCCAGTCAACATGCCTTCTTCGCGGATCAGGCGCAGGAGGGTTTTGTTATATCCATCCTTGAAAGTGTATGACCTGCCGTTGATTGTGGTTTGGATGGGTGTGCCGGGGAACTCGCTTGTAAGAAGTTTTGTGGGTCCCATTTCCTCGCCCCAAAGGAGGACGGGATTCTTCGGCATTCTCGCGTGTTCCTTTTCGTCGAGAACGGCGGTCAGTCCGCGTGAGACGACAACCCGCACCATCTCGCGGCGATAACTGGCGGAACCGCGCACGTCGTCGATGGGATGCGCCGCCTGTATTGCAAGTTCCGCTGCCAGGGCGATGTTCTTCCTGTTGAGCTTTTTCTTCGCGAGGAATTTTTCCGCCTCTCTGGCATGGACGATGGTTGGGGTGACAGCCCCGAGCGTGATCGAAGCCGACTGGACGGTGTCCGCTTTGAGGTCGAGGACGACTGTGGCGTTGACAAGCGAGATCGCCTGCGCACGGCGCAGTCCCAGCTTTATGAAAGTCCCGCGTTGTGATTTCTTCATGGCGGGGAAGGAGATGTCCACCAGCATTTCATCTGACTGCATCACCGTCTTGCGGACGCCGGTGTAGAAATCCTTCAACGGGACGGTACGGTCGCCGTGGATGGAGATCAGGGTCACACTTGCGCCGAGCGCCATGAGCGGGCTGATGGTGTCGTTGGCGGGCGAGGCGGTGATGAGGTTGCCGGCGACCGTGCCGCGGTTGCGGATTTGCGGCGCGCCCACTTCCCAGGCGGCGCGAGCCAGCGGATGGGCTTTCTTGCGAATCAGTTTGGACGCCACACAGTCGTTGTGCGTGACCAGCGGACCGAGGTGGATAACATCGTCTTCGTCGATGCTGATCTGGTCGAGGTGGGGAATGCGTGTAATGTCGACGAGGGTGTCAATGCCCTTGCGAACACCGCGTTCCAGTTCGAGGATGAGGTCAGTGCCGCCGGCAACGACGCGGGCGCCTTCCTTTTTCTCCCCCAAAATCTTCACGACCTCATCGATGGAAGTAGCATTAATGTAGTTGTGCCACATAATTGTAATCGTAGGGGCGCGGTAACCGCGCCCCTACATTTTGTTTTTACTTGCTGTCGGTGACGACTTCGGCGCGGCGCTCGAAGGTTTCCACTGCCAGGCGGGCAAGGGACGTCAGGTTGCGGATGGCGGCAGGCAGCCCGCTCTCGTCGCTGAGGGTGGCTTCCACGTTATCCAGCGCGCGCCCGACCTGGTCGCCGAGGTCGAAAAAGGCGACATCGAATTGGTAGATGGCTTCGAGTTCCTTTTCGTTGATTTGCACGGCGTCGAATAATCCAGAGTACCCGCGCGCGGCGGTGGTGATCTTGTCGATGAAGGTGCGCAGGGCGATGGATGCCTTCTCCATGTCGTCCACGTATTTGATCATGCCGCTATTTACGAGTTCAGCCTGCATGTTCGAGGCGCGTCCCCAATGTTCCTCGAAGCGGCGCGCCACGGTCTCGCGCAGGATCTTGTCCGCGTCGCGGCGGCTTTGCCTTTCCACATACCCTTTGAAACCGGGGATGTACGAAAGCAGTTTCTTGAACGGGTCAACCTGACCTTTTACTTTTTCAAAAAAATCGCTCATGTGAGCCTCCTGCAAATGGTATACGGAAATTCGCGTTTTAAGTCTCGCTCATTATAGCCTGAGTTTGTGGTTATAATCAAGAAACGTCCTCTAGACAGGATGTATAATTGGGCAGTGTTTATCCGGCGCATTGATTTGTGCCATATTCTTACCCCTAATGGAAGGTTAACATGATCGTCACAACCAAAAAGCTTTTTGAAGCGGCATACGGAAAATATGCCATCGGCGCGTACAACATCAACAACCTGGAGCAGACCATGGGTCTGTTCCGCGGTAATCTGGAGAGCAAGGCGCCGTTTATCATCCAGATCAGCAAGGGCGCTCGCTCCTACACCCATAAACTGATGCTCGAAGGTTTGATTCTCTCGGCGGAGAAGGTTTTCCCCGAAGCCATTTTTGCCGTCCACCTCGATCACGGCGACGAAGAGACTTGCTACGACTGCATCAACAGCGGGTTTTACTCCTCGGTGATGATCGATGCCAGCCACGAATCCTTCGAGAAGAACGTGGAAATCACCAAGCGGGTGGTGGATGCTGCGCACGCGAAAGGACTCGTGGTCGAAGCGGAACTGGGTCAACTGGGCGGCGTGGAGGAACACGTCAAGGTGGATGAAGCCAACGCCAAATTGACCGATCCCAAGCAGGCGAAGGAATTCGTCAAACTGACCGGCGTCGACTCGCTGGCTTGCGCCATCGGCACCAGCCACGGCGCGTTCAAGTTCAGCGGTTCGCAGGGACTCCACTTCGACGTGCTGGCAGACATCCAGAAGGCAATCCCCGGTATCCCGCTGGTCATGCATGGTTCCAGCTCGGTGCCACAGGAGGAAGTGGCGCGCATCAACGCGGCTGGTGGTGATTTGAAGGGTGCAAAAGGCGTGGATGCCGGTCAATTCAAGCGCGCCGCTGAACTGGGCGTGACAAAGATCAACATTGATACGGACGGACGCCTCGTGTGGACTCGCGTCCACCGCGAATTCTTCCGCGACAAGCCCTCGGAATTTGATCTGCGCCCGATTGGCAAGGTCTTCATGACTGAATATGCCAAGTTTATCGCCGACAAGAACGAGAAACTCGGCTCGGCTGGACACCTGGATGAATTGCGCAAGCTGGTGAGTTAGTCGACCACCCTGGACGTGAAATATTTTGCTCTGTCGGGAGTTTGCTCCTGACAGAGCAATTATTATTTCAAAATCCCATGCCAAAATCCGATCAGGGAATTACGAAAGATAGATACATGCTCATCCCCCGCACGGCGATCTTTGCCCGGCGCGGAGATGAATACTTATTGATCAAAGGCGCGCCCACCAAACGACTGTGGGCAGGCAAGTACAACGGCATCGGCGGACACGTGGAACGCGGCGAGGACGTCCTTTCCTCCGCGCGGCGTGAACTGCTCGAAGAGACCGGTGTTACTGCCGACCTGTGGCTGTGCGGCACAGTCCTCGTGGATGCCGGGGAAACGGGTATTTGTCTGTTTGTCTTTTGTGGGGAAAACGCTCACGGGGAGATCAAAGCCAGCCGGGAGGGATCAATCGAGTGGGTGAGCAGGGATGCGCTTCCCAGCCTCCCCGTCGTCGAAGACCTTCCCGTCCTGCTCGAAAAAACCCACTCGATGAAACGCGGCGATCCGCCCTTTGCGGCGCGTTCTTATTACGATGAAAATGACAGGCTGAATGTTGTTTTTGCAGGATGAGTTTTGATCATTCAGCCTTCATCCTTTTTGCTACGGAATGCTGTAACTTTGCAGTTCGGTGGTGGTTGAAAAAGCCTCGCCGCCAAAACCGCCGTTTTCCACCGATTTGACATATCCCACGCCGGGCGCGTACCAGGTGATGGTCGTCCCGCTGAAGTTGATCGGGGTGTTCGCTCCCGCAAAAACAGACATGATGTCAACCGTGGAAGTGGATTGAATTTTCACGGCATCGAACGTGCCAGCCGGCACGGTGACGGTTTCCCTCCCCATTTCCTGAATGACAATGGAATAAGTTCCTTTGGCTGGCGCCTGTGGATTGTCGGGCATGACGACCGAGCCATCCAGCGACAGGCTGTATTGCCATTGCATGCCCGGAGTAATGTTTCTGGGCAGGCTGATGCCGCTGACGCTTGAAGCGGTGAGGTTGGCGGTCATGCCCTGCACCGAGATGCCCTCCGCGCTTCCGCCGCCGAGTTGCAACGCCTTCAAACCGTCAGGTTCGCAGGACCATTCCTGGGTGCGGATAAAGTTGTTGAATTGGGAAGTGAGGGTAAAACCGTCTGCCCGCGCTTCCGTGATCGAATTGACGTAAACAAAGGAACCGTTTGGTCCGCCCGTGCTGGCGTAGACCCACGTTGCGCCCTGTGCCGATGGATACAAGCCGTTGACGCACATTTCACTGACCGGGGAAGCGCCAGGTTCCGATGTTTGCAGGATGGGCAGCGCCACGTCCTGTCCTTCGGCGTCGCCTTCCGAGCAGGCTGTCAAACTGATTAGCAGGAGACAACTCAAAAGCAGGGCAATTATGGGACGAGCCTCACATCGCATCGTGGAAGTTATGTGTCGGGCGGCTTTTCTCATGTTCGCCGATCCATTTCCTTCACTTACTGCCATTTCAACAAAGCCATGGTGAATTTGCTTCCCTTTCCCAGTTCGCTTTCCACATCGATCATGCCCTGGTGCAGTTGAATCACCTGTCGGGTGATGGAAAGACCAATTCCCAGCCCGCGGTAAAGCTGGTCGCCGTCCCTGTCCACGCGGAAGAATCTATCGAAGATGCGCGGACGGATTTCGGGGGCGATGCCGATTCCGTGATCCTCCACCGAGACCCGCACGCGATCCCCCTGCTCGATGTAACGAATCTCGACCTCGCTGTTGAACGGGCTGAACTTGATCGCGTTATCCACAAGGGCGGAGAGCGCGCGTTCGAGCGATTGCGCATCCCCCCTCACCTTGGACACTCCGCGGTCGCCCTTCACCTTCAAGGTGATCTGGCGCGCCTTTGCCTTTCCCTCGAATTTGCCGGCTACCTCCTTCACGACTTCGATGATGTCCACAGCCTGGAATTCGGGCAGGACCAGCTCGATTTCCTGCATGAAGAGCAGGTCGTTCACCAGCGTGGTGATCTGGTCCACGTTGCGGACGACGGTATTGATGGTGGAGGTCAGTTGACTGCCTGAAAGCATCCCCTTTTGAATGGCATGCAGGTAGCCTCCCGCCACCATCAGCGGGGTGCGAAGTTCGTGCGCCACGTTCGAAAGAAATTCCTGTCGCACCAGGTCCTGCTCGGCGAGTTTCTGATATGCATCCGCCAGTTCGGCGGCGCGCATCCGCAGGTCTTCGATTGCCATCTGGTCGTTCTGGCGCAGGCGGCGGCTGATCTCGTGCACCATCGCCATGGCGACGCTTGGGCTGCGTTTTAGCACGCGGTTGAAGCCCTCCTTGTCCAGTTCGAGCATGATGACGTTGGTTTTGGATTTGACCGTCGCGGCACGCGGCGCGTTGTGGATGAGCGCCATTTCCCCGAAAAAGTCGCCCGCCGTCAGGGATTTCAACAGCTTGGTCTCGGAATTGTTGATGACCTTTGTCACCTCCAGGTCGCCTTCCAAAATCATGTAGAAAACAAACTCGATTGCGTTTTCACGGCAGATGATCGTTTCCGCCGGGTAGGTGGTAATGCGGCTGTTGACGATGATTTCCTGAACTTCTTCGGGCTTGATGCCGGGAAATGCGCGCGGGATGATCTTTGCCGGGGTGCGGATGGTTGTCATAATACCTGCTTTTTTGTTTTCATTTTGCTCTGTTGCAAACATCTGAGTGAGCTGGTAGATTTAAGGGCATGAACCAACGAGAGAGCCGCTATGTAAAAGTCGCCAAAATTGCATATCGCCTGACCAAACAGGCGTTGCCAAAGTATTCACACGCCAAGAGTCCGC
>JACRBJ010000078.1 GCA_016234555.1 Chloroflexota bacterium
GACGCGCTGAACGCCCTGCTCGGCGGACAGCACCATGCCGTGAAAGTGGTCATCACCACACGCATCGCGCCGCGTGACCTGGCGATGGGCGAGCCAGGCAGGCAGCATCACCTGAGTTTGGATGAAGGACTCGAATCGCCTTACGCGGAAAACGTCCTACGCGAAATGGACGCGGACGGACGCGTGGGACTTAAGTCCGCGCCCGATACGCTGCTGAACAAAGCCCGCGAAAAGACACGCGGTTACCCGCGCGCCTTGGAAGCGTTGTATGCCATCTTGTCGGTTGACCGTTACACCACGCTCGAAGAACTGCTTGAGATCAGCCTGCCCGATGAAGTGGTGCAGAAACTGGTGGGCGAAGCCTTCAACCGCCTTGACCCGAGCGCGCAAAAAGTGATGCAGGCGCTGGCTGTCTATAACCGTCCCGTCAGCCCCGCCGCGATTGATTACCTGTTGCAACCGCATTTGCCAAGCATTGACAGCGTGCCGATGCTTAACCGTTTAGTGAACATGCACTTTGTGCGACGTAATGAAAGTAAATACCATCTCCATCCTGTAGATCAAGAATTTGCGTTAAACCTTATACAAAAAGGCAGCCAAACCGATTGGCTAACTACTGGCAATCAGTCACAAGTCAGTTTGGAAAGATATTTTTTGGAAAAACTTTTTGAACTCAAGCCTGAGTTAACCGATAAGGCAAAACAAGGCGATCAACAAGCAATAATTGATGGTTTTGCCGAACTTATAAAAATCTTAGAGCCTAGTGACAGAGAACTTTTCCAAAAAATGCGAAAAGGAATTTTGACGTTAGATTCGGACATTTTAGAAAAAGCAAAAAATCCAGATATTGCCCAAGATAAAGAATTCTTAGCTCAATTTCAAGATTCGCTGAAACAAATAAAAGTTTCAGCAAAATGGTCTCAATATTCGCTGCTGTTCCGTGCCGCGGATTACTTCGCGCAAGCCCGCAAGCCGCGCGCGGAATGGAAAAAACTGGACGACCTTTCCGCGCAACTTGCGGAATTTGAATTGCGTTGTGCCGCTGGTGATTATGATACGGCGGCAAGTATGTTGATGGAGATTGACTTTGATTATCTGCTTCTTTGGGGACATTATCTTTTGATGATTGAATTACACGAGAAGTTGCAGAGAAAAATTGAAGATAGAAAATTAGCACGAACAAGCGTTGGCAATCTTGGGCTTGCAAATTTGAGTATTGGAGAAGTACAAATTGCAATCGAATACTTTGAACAAGTACTTGAATTAGCCCGCCAAGAAAAAGACCGATTTCAAGAAGGGGCTATTCTTGGCAATCTCGGAAATGCCTACGCCGCATTAGGTGATGCGGGTACAGCGATTGAATTCTATCAACAAGCATTAATCATTGCCCGCGAAATTAGCGACCGTAGTGCTGAAGGAGGTATTCTTGGTAACCTTGGAAGTAATTATGCTAGTATGGGTAATCCCTTGAAAGCCATCGAGTCTATCGAACAGGCATTGGTTATTGCACGTGAGATCGGAGACCGCGGAGGTGAAGGTGATTATCTCTCCAAACTTGGAAATCGCTATTGGGAACTTGGTGATACACAAAGCGTCATCAAAAACCATGAACAGGCATTAGTCATCCATCAAGAGATTGGAGACCGATTTGGCGAAGAAACAGATCTTATTAACTTAGCTGAAGCATTCTTGATGAGCAGCCAATTTTCTAAAGCGATTGATTCTGCAAAGCAAAGTTTATCCATCGTTTTTGAAATGGGCACTCCCGCCACTTACGAATATGGAATTTTATCTGAAGCATATCTTTTCAACGAGCAACTTGATGATGCGTTATCCAACATCAAAGAAGCGCAAAAATTTGATGAACCCCGAAACAATCATAATATTTCTACGCTTTTGGGAATCATCGCTTTGCGGCAAGGGGAAAGGGAAACCGCACGAGAGGCTTTTGTCAAGTCCATTGCGCAGGCGGATGAAATCCTTGCGAAGACGCCCGAGTATTACTCCGCGCTGGATGCGAAGGGGTTGGCGTTGTGTGGGAGAGCATTGAGTGGAAAGTGGGAAGTGGAAAGAGAGAAGAATGAGGTTCTTGCCGAGGCAGTGGAGACGTTTAGGAAGGCGCGGAGGATTGCGCCACATGCGGGGGTGGTCAAGTCCGTGCTGAGGTTGTTTGATGAACTGGCAAAATGCGATAAAGACGGCGTGCTGAAAGATGTTAGGAAGGCAGCAGAGGGTATAGGAGTTTAAGCCTTCAGGAGCAATCATGGATAATTCAATGTTTTATGAAATAAGTCCTAATTCTTGGGAGGATGCCAAAAAAATTGGAAAACTCCTTGGTTTTCCCAATTTTCAGTTTGTATTTCGCGGCCAAGCTAGTAACGAATGGGGATTAAAGACCTCAATAGAGCGAGCTACAGAAAAATACCTGAACAACCTTGACTGGACAATGTATTTCGAAAATCAAATTATCGAACGATTCAAGTCAAGGGCACATCAATATATTCAGTCACCTCCAAAAGACCAAGATAGCATAGAGTGGCTTTCGATAATACAGCATTATGGTGGACCTACAAGATTGTTAGATTTTACAGAATCATTCTATATAGCATCATTCTTTGCAATAGATTCTGCCTTAGAAGATTCATGCGTTTGGGCAATCAATGAGATTACCCTTGGAAATTCGTCATTGCTAAAAACTGACATTGAACTTCGGCATGATTTGAATAAACTTATTGAGTACGCACAGGGATACATATCATTTGATTCTGACGGAAAAGATCTTGTGCTATCAATTGCTCCGTCTAGATTAAACGAACGCCTTGCAATTCAAAAGGGAAAATTTCTATTTCCATGTAATATATCAAAAAGCTTTGAATCAAATCTGTGTTCAACTTTTGATTTTCCTTTTAATACGCTTGAATCCAAAAATGCAACGTTGATAACTTCTGAAAATCTAGAAGGAATTGTCAACGATCTTAATGTTTGGCCTTCTGTAGTAAAGATTAATCTATCCAAAGAATGGCACCGAGAAGCAATTCGAGATTTGTACGCAATGAATATCGACTCCGCATCATTATTCCCTGGGTTGGAAGGTTTTGCAAGATCATTAAATTTTATTACTCAAAGAGATGACTATGAAAGAGATGGTTGACAATAAAACAGAAAATCCTCTTCCTAAGGCGGTGGTCAAGTCCGTGCTGCGGTTGTTCGATGAGTTGGTCAAATGCGATAGCGAAGGAGTTTTGAAAGAGGCAAGGAAAGCAGCGGAAGGCGTCACGTAATGCACCTTTCCCAATTCACCATGATCCATTCATTGCCAATCGTCAACCCAAAATCGTAAATCCAAAATCGTAAATCGGAAAATGGAGGCTTCGCATGTCATCGTTCGAGGAACAGGAAATCGCATTACTCAGGCAGCGCGTCGTCAGGTTGGAGGCGCAGATGGAATTTCTTTTCAAGCATCTTGGAGTCAGCATGAACGAGGATGGAAGTCCAGCCGTTGATCCGCGCATCGTCGAGGCATTGAAGAAAAATAATCTTATCGAAGCCATCAAAATCTACCGCGAGAAAACGGGCGTGGGGCTGGCGGAAGCCAAAGCCGCCGTGGAGGAGATCAACAACAAGCGGCGGGGTTAGCTTTGGAAAAAATTTGGTGGAGGACTAATGACCGAATCTCTGGATCGTTTCTTCTCTCCGCATGGCGTGGCTATCATCGGAGTATCCACCTCGCCCGAAAAGCTCGGTTATAGCGCGGCGCGTAACCTCATCCAAAGCGGATACACAGGCGCAATTCACTTTGTCAGCCAAAAACAGGGGGAGCTCTTTGGGCATCGGTTCTACACAAGCATCTCCCAGGTCCCCGATCCCGTGGATTTGGCGATTCTCATCGTCCCACCCCAGGTCATGCCACAAGCCATCGAAGACTGCGCCAAACGTGGAATCAAAGCCGCCATTGTCGTGTCGGCAGGCTTCCGCGAAGTGGGAGCGGAGGGGGCGGCGCTCGAACAGCATTGTGCTGATGTGGGTCACGCAATGGGCGTGCGGTTGCTGGGTCCAAACTGCATCGGTACCATTGACACATACCTGCCGCTCGACACGACCTTCCTCAAACCGCCCATGCCGGATGCCGGCGGAATTGGGCTGATCTCCCATTCGGGTGCGTTCTGCGCTGCCATCATAGACTGGGCACGCACACAGGGATTCGGATTCTCGCGGGTGGCAAGCCTCGGCAATGAGGCTGACGTCAACGAAACGGATATGCTCCCCGTGCTTGCGGAAGACGAGCACACTCGGGTTATTGTCCTTTACCTGGAAAGCGTCACCGATGGACGTAAATTCATAAAGACCGCGCGCGAAGTGAGCAAACAAAAACCTGTGCTGGCATTGAAGGTCGGCAGGTTCGAGTCAGGACAGAAAGCGGCGGCTTCGCACACAGGTGCGCTGGCCGGCTCAGAAGCTGCATTCGATTCAGCTTTTGCGAAGGCGGGTATCCTGCGAGCAGATACAATCGAGCAGGTCTTCAACTGGGCGCGCGCGTTGGAATCCTGTCCGCTATCAAAGGGACGGAATATCGCGATTCTGACCGACGCTGGCGGTTTGGGTGTCATCGCCGCCGACTCGCTCGAAACCTGTGGCTTGAGCCTTGCCCAATTTAGCGACTCCACCCTCAAAGCGTTATCTGCCAGTCTGCCCCCCGCGGCCGCCATCCACAACCCAGTGGATATGATCGCATCTGCCTCACCCGAAAACTACGCCCTCTGTCTTAGCCTGTTGCTTGCGGATGAAAACGTGGACGGCGTGCTTCTCATCCTGCTTCCTCCACCTTTGTACACTGCCGAGTCAGTGGCTGAACTCATCATCCCCATCATTCAACAATCCGAAAAGCCTGTCATCACGGCACTGATTGGAGCTAACTTCATCGAAAAGGCGCAGAAAATATTCAATGCCGCAAAGATTGTGACATACCCATTCCCCGAACATGCCGCATCAGCTTTGGGCGCCCTCGTCAGGCGCAATGAGTATCTAACTATAGAAACACGGGAACATGGGGAACAAACAACTCCAAGCTTTAGCGGTTCTGTAGCTAATTTATCAGCTGATGAATTAGTGTCCGCCTACGGCATCCCAACCGCGCCTGTCAAATTGGCACACAGCCCGGATGAAGCAGTCACCATCGCCAATGAACTTGGTTTCCCAGTTGTGATGAAAATTGCCTCGCCTGATATTTTGCACAAGTCTGATGTGGGAGGAGTGCTATTGGGGATCGAAAATACCTCTTCGCTCCAGAGCGGCTATACACAGATGATTGGCCACATTCAGACGATGCGTCCCGATGCGAAAATCGAAGGGGTGCACATCCAACGTCAAATCCCTGATGGACAGGAAGTCATTGTCGGCATGGTGCGTGATCCGTTGTTTGGTCCGCTGATGATGTTTGGTTCCGGTGGCGTTGAAGTGGAAGGGCTCAAGGATGTTGCCTTCGCCCTTTCACCGTTGAATCAGGTTGAGGCGCGGGAAATGCTCCATAAGACATGGGCAGGCAGAAAACTCAAAGGTTTCCGTAACATTCCACCCGTCGACCAGGACTCTGTCATCGATGTTCTCATTAAGCTTTCCATGCTTGCAGAAGAACATCTCGAAATCGAAGAAATCGAAATCAATCCATTGCGAGTGTTGAGTAAAGGCGCAGTGGCGGTTGATGTTCGAGTAAAATTCAATGTATGACCCAGATATCGAAAATCATTTACAAGGAAATCGTTTGATCGCAGTATCCAATCTCACTTATTATCCGATAAAAGCCTGCCGCGGTTTCGATGTAACCGAATCGTGGGTGGAGCGCATGGGGCTTGCCGATGACCGCCGCATGATGGTCGTCACATCCGAAGGCAAATTCCTTACCCAGCGTGAACATCCCAAACTTGCGCTCATCACCCCCGCGCTGAAAAATGATTCGGTCACACTCTCCGCCCCAAATTTTAATTCCATTCATTTAGTAATTCAAAAATCAGGCACGCCCACACCCGTCAACATTTGGAAGAGCAAAGGCGTGAACGCCATCGACCAGGGCGACGAAGCCGCGCAATGGCTTTCCGATTGGCTTGGCGCTTCCGTGCGCCTCGTGCGTGTGGACGAAAACTTCAAGCGGAAGTTGAATCCCGATTACGCCGTCAGCGACGAAGACCACACCGGGTTTGCCGATGGCTACCCGATTCTGGTCATCTCGGAGGAATCGCTTGCGGACTTGAACTCGCGGCTTGCTTCTCCCATCCCAATGAATCGATTCCGCCCGAACCTGGTCGTCAAAGGCTGTGAGCCTTTTGCTGAGGACGGCTGGAAGCGCATCCGCATCGGCGGGATCGAGATGGCGCTCGTCAAACCCTGTCCGCGCTGCGTTGTCACCACCATCGACAAGGAAACATTGGAGAAAAACAAGGAGCCGCTCAAAACGTTGAATACCTATCGCAGGCAAAATGGCGAGGCGATGTTTGGCATGAACGTCATTCCGCTGGGCGAAGGCAAAATCAAAGTTGGGATGGACGTGGAGGTTTTGAGTTAATGGAGCGAACCCTCATCGACATCCTCGGCTGGTCTGGCACAATTTTGTATCTTGTTGCCTATGGGCTGATTTCCGCCAAAAAGGTGGAAGGCGACTCATGGCTGTACCAGGGGTTGAACATCGTTGCAGGTCTCCTCCTGATCATCAATACGTTTTACCTGCGCGCGTACCCGTCCGCTGGATTGAACATTGCCTGGGTCGGGATCGCGATCCTGACGCTTGGTCGCAAAGTCTGGATGAATGCTACACATGGCTAACCGCTACGCGTCACGAAGGGACTTTTTGAAACTCGGCGCCGCCGCCCTGCTTGGGGTCTCGGCGGGTAAATTCATTCCCGCGCAGGAGGACGAACCCTACTTCACCGCGCCCCTCATCTGGAACGGGACTCGCAGGTTCAAGCGCATGGCTTTCACCTACGATGATTGTTACCTGCTAAACAAAATGCAGGCGCTGGAAGAACTGCTAAGCGAATATCCCGAATTCAAGGTGACGTTTTTTCCCGTCGGGCAAAAACTGCTCCACCTCGAAGAGCAGGATGCAGGCATCTGGAAGCGGATCGTCGAAAAGGGTCACGAGATCGGTTATCACACCTTCGACCACGTCAACCTCGGAGTTATGTCCCCTGCCGCTGCGTTGATGGACTACGACAAATGGTACGCCGCGTTGACACAGGTACTGGGCAGGGAATATTCCGTCCGCTTTGTGCGTCCGCCGTATGATGTCATCAGTTACACGATGGATGTCCTCTGCCAGGAGCGAGGACTGGTGGCGACGCTCTTTTCCATCGGCGGCGGCGGCGAACCAGACATCGTCACCAGGGCGATTCAAAAAGGCAAGGGCGGTGACATTATCCAAATGCACATCCGCACGCAGGATTACAACTCCAGCGTGCAGGTCTATCCGTGGTTGAAGGAAAATAAGTGGGAACTGGTGACCATGAGCAAACTCTACGACGATTATCTGCGCGAGCAGGTCAACTCGGAGGGCTGCGACGTGGAGGCTGGAAGTTCGCTAACAAGGACGTGTGTAGAATAAATACGGAAGTTTGAATGCAGAATAAAAAAGGCTTCGGAAGAAATAATTTCTTCCGAAGCCTTTTAATTTTCCTTTGTATTCCTTCGTGTATTTCGTGGTTAGATAAGGTCTTGCGAGTACTTGTCTGCAAACAACGCGGGTTGCCCGCCTGTGTGCCAGAACAGGACGGTCTCATCTTTTTTGAAATATCCCTTGCGAATCAGATCGATCATGCCAGCGGCGGCACGTCCCGTGTAGACGGGGTCAAGCAGAAGCCCCTCATTACTGGCAAATAATTTGATGGCTTCGCGTTCGCCTTCGCCAAAGACCCCATAACCTGCCTGACAATAATCGTCGTTCGCCAGCACATCGTCACCTGTGAACTCGATCTGCTCGCCGAGTTTTTCACTGGCACGGGTGGCCAACACAGAGACATTCGCCTTGAGTTGGTCAACCGGCTCGTCGATGCTGATTCCCAACGCCTTGCCTTTGAAGTCAAACAGCCGTTGACCAAGCACAATTCCCGCGTGCGTACCACCTGAGGATGTGCCAAAGACGATCCAGTCCACCCGCATGTTTTGATTCATCAACTCTTCCATGGCAAAGGTGTAGCCCATCGCGCCTGTCGTGCTTGAGCCACCGTACGGCACAAGATAGGGTTTCTTACCTGCCGCAACAGCCTTATCAAAAGTCTCCTGCAAAACGCGGTCGCGATCTTTTCTATCGGCAACGGTGATGATTTCCGCACCGAAGAGTTGGTCAAGCAGGAAGTTTGCAGATGGTTGTGCTGGTCTTTCTCCAGTCAACACCAATGTACAATCAAAACCAAAGCGGGCGGCGGCGGCAACGGTCTGACGGCAGTGATTGGATTGAATCGCACCCGCAGAGATGAGCATGTCCGCACCTTGCTCGCGGGCTTCCGCCACGAGGAATTCCAGTTTGCGGGTTTTATTACCGCCAAAGGCGAGTCCCGTCTGGTCATCGCGCTTGACGAGGATGCGCGGTCCGCCAAGGGCGGCAGCCAGGCGCGGAAGTTCTTCGATGGGAGTTGGAAGATGTGCAAAATTTAGTCGGGCAATTGCTTTCATGGCAGTTCCTTTAGTTTGTCAAAAGTAAAAAGTGAGAGGTGAGAGATTTTACTTGTTCCTTCTTACTTTTTACTCATTCCTCGTTACTCCAACCCCTGCTTCGTTTTCTCCTTCCCCCTTGATCGCATCACGTCCAGCACACGCGGCATGACTTCGGCGTAAAGTTTGTACCAAAGTTTGTTCGGCGCAAAGTCGTACGCGCCCAAGGTGCGGATCACCTCCCCGCCCAAGCCTTCCTTGAAGCGATACACGCCCCACATTGGGTCGCTTTCGTCAAAGACTTCGGGCGCTCCCCACAGGTCGTAGGTACTGCATCCGCCGGCTTTGGCGCGCTTCATGGCTTCCCATTGCAAAAGATAGGTCGGCATTTTTTCACGGTGAAGATTGCGCGACATACCGTAAACGTAATATGCACACCCAGCAAACATAAAAAGGAAAATGGCGGCGACGGGTTCGTTTTCGACTTCCGCAATTAATGGAATACAGGAAGGAACGTTAAACGTTAAACGTTCAACGTTCGACATGAACAACTTCCAAACGGTCATGTAATAATTTTCGTCGCGGATGACAAAGCCATCGCGGACGCTGGTTTCGGCGTACATTTTGTAGAGCATGGGCAAATCGCCCATCGTGCCTACACGCACAGAGACGCCCTTCTTTTCAGACAGGCGGATATTGTAGCGGGTCTTGGGCTTCATTCGCGCCAGCATTTCTTCCTCGGTGGCGGATAAGTCAATGAGGACTGTGTTGCGGAATTGGATTTGGTCTGACGAGTAAACCCATCCTCTGCGGGATAATTCTGCGCTCGCGGCTTGACCGTTGTTTTCTATGGCCTCTCCCTCGCTGTTAGGGACTCCGCGCCCAAGCACGATGTCGGGGTCAATTTTGAGGAAGATGGCGCCCTGCTTTTTGGCGAAGGTTTGCAGGTCGTTCAGCACGCGGGTTCGGAGGGATGCGTTATTCCAATCCAGTAGAGGTCCCTTCGGCGCATAGAGAATGGACAGACGCGCGGAAAAGCCTCGGTTGAGGATTTGTTTTTTGAGGATGAGGCAGGCAGCAATGCAGTGATCAGTGTTCAGTGACCAGTTATCAGTTGTTTGAGAAATATAAAATTTTCCGTCCTCGGTCCAGACAGCATAATAGGGAGTCCAGCCGTACTTCTCCTTGACCTGTCCCCACTCGTAGGTTTGAAGGAAGTGCGGGTTGGGAAGTTTTGAAATCAGTTCGTTCCAAATATTGTTCGCCACTATTCCCTATTCCCTATGTACTTCGTGTAAAGCCAATACAACAGTGGATTGTAAACCCTGTCTACAGCCTGAGCGGAGCGTTTGACTTCGCCGCCTAAGCCGCGTTTGAAACGATAGACACCCCAGAGTCCATCGTGACGGGACTCGAAGTTGGCTTCAAGGGTTTCTTCGTTTTCGTCAGGGACACCCCAGAGGTCGTATTCTTCACAGCCGCGTGCCTTTGTCCAGCGGATGGCTTCCCATTGCAGAAGATAGGTCGGCATTCGGTTGCGTTCGTGTTCGTTGGATGCGCCGTAGACGTACCAGGCGCGCTTCCCGTTGGCAAAGACCATCAACGAGGCAAGCGGTTTGCTTGCATATTCGGCGACCAGCAGTTCACAAGCCCCTTTGGGATGAAACAACTCATAGGCGCGTTGATAATATTCAAGGGAATGCACGCCGAAGTTGTCGCGTCCACCTGTGACGGTCATCATTTCGTGGAAGGCAGGGATGTCGTCCCATGAGCGAACAGTCACGCCCTTTTTCTCGGCGAGGCGGATGTTGTAGCGGCATTTGGGTTTCATGCGGGACAGGATTTGTTCTTCGTCATCTTTGATGGAGATTACGATGGTGCGGGGAGGCTGAATGTTATGACGAGAAAGGATAAACGCTTCGCGTGAAGGATGAATTCTTCGCTCCATGTGTCGGGTTCGATTTTGAGGAAGATGGCGTGGTTCTGTTTGCAGATGGAATCGACTTCCTGCCAAAACTGGCCACTGATCACTGACCACTGATTACTAAAAACTGGTTTCGGCATATAGCCAATCGTCAATCCCAACGGCAGACGGCGGAAGAGGATCTGTGCGCCAACTTCGTTGTTGATAATACGCACGGGTTTCCAGCCGAAGTCTTTTTTGAGTTCACCCCATTCGCCCAGTTGCAATAAATGCGCTTCGGGATAATGTTCGAGAAAATGATTCCAATCGGTGAGGTTGACTTGCATGGTTAGAAGTCTAAGGTCAAAGGTGGAAGTTCGGATGCGGATTCGGTGACGGTGGCGCCTGGGATGAGTTGATCGAGAAGTTGTGTGATGGCGGCGCGGTCGTCGGAGAGGCTGAGGGTGGTCAACTGTTCAATGGCTTGAATCAGGCTTGGGGTCGGCAAGGTCGAAGGCTCGTTGAGTCTGGAAATGTCGGGGTGTAGAGTCGGCATGAGGGCAGTGTCAGAGTCCCAGAGTTCTTCCACAAGTTTTTCTCCAGGTCGAATGCCCGTGAATGTGAACTCGATGTCCATATGCGGTTCAAGCCCCGAAAGTCTGATGAGGTCTTCGGCAAGGTCGAGAATGCGGACAGGCTCGCCCATGTTGAGCACGAAAACCTCGCCGCCGTTTTGCATGGACGAGGCTTGCAGGACGAGATACACGGCTTCGGGAATGGTCATAAAAAAACGAAGCATGTCGGGATGCGTGATGGTGATGGGTCCGCCGTTGGCGATTTGATTTTTGAAAATGGGAATGATGCTCCCGCGCGAGCCAAGCACGTTACCAAAGCGGACAACGGTGAAAGCACGCTGATGGCTGCGGGCGGCGTCGAGGACGATCATCTCGGCGAGGCGTTTGGTGGCGCCATAAATGCTGGACGGGCGCACGGCTTTATCGGTGGAGATGAGGACGAAACGTTCGATGTTGTGCGCGATGGCGGCTTGCACAAGATTACGCGTGCCGAGCACGTTGTTGGTGACGGCTTCGACGGGATTGGCTTCCATCAGCGAGACATGCTTGTGCGCGGCGGCATGGAAAACGATTTGCGGTTGATATACTTTGAAAACCGAGTCGAGGCGTTGGGCATTGCGAACGTCAGCAATGACGGGGATAAGTTTTAGATTTGGATAATTACCTTGCAATTCAAGCAAAATTTCAAAGATGGAATTTTCGCCGTGACCGAGCAGGACGAGTTCGGCAGGATTGCGCCGCGCAATCTGACGACTGAGCTCGCGCCCAATGGAACCGCCAGCCCCAGTGACCAAAACCCGTTTGCCTTCGAGCGCCTGTCCCACTTTTTCATCGTTCACGCGGACGTGGTCGCGGCGGAGCAAGTCGGTGATATCCACTTCACGCAAACGATTCACGCTGACTTTACCGTCAAGCAATTCATAAATCCCCGGCATGGTGCGCGAAGGGATGTTCTTTTTGCGACAGGCGTCATTGACGAGACGGATGATATTCCCAGGCGCGGAAGGAATGGCGATGATGACTTCATCCACTTGCTGATTGTCGAGGATGTCTGAAAGCTTGTTTACTTTGCCAATGACAGAGACGCCATAAATTTGGTGATTTTGTTTGGCGGGGTCGTCATCGAGAAAACCGATTGGGACAAGATTCAATTGCGAGGGTCTTTGCAACTCGCGCACGACGAGCGCGCCCGCGTCACCTGCGCCGATGATAAGAGCACGTTTGGATTTTGAATCACGTCGTGAGGTGGACTGTTCCGCGAGAATCCGCAGGGCAAAGCGTGAACCGCCGATGAGGACAAGTGAGAGCAACCAGTCAATGCCGAGGGCGGAGCGCGGCATTCCCGGCTGAAGAATGCCCGCGCTGATTAAGACGAGCATGCCTCCCGAAGTCAGAACCGAGGCTGTGGTCACGGCGACTGTGATGAGTCGCAATTCACTGGTGCTGGCGTAAATCCACAGGCGGCGGTACAAGCCAAAATAAAAGTAAACGGGAACTTTGATCAGCAAAGCCACCGCGCACATCATCAACGCAGCGGGAAAATAAAACGGGAGTTCGCTCACATTCAGCCGTAACGCAAAACTCCCCAACACCGAGACGATGATGAGGGCAAGGTCGCCAATTAAGACGAAACGGTTGCGGACGTGATGACGGGATGACATGGGGAAAATTGCGAGATGCGAGTTACAAGTTACGAGAAATGAGCAGCAAGCAACTCATTTCTCACTACTCACTACTCACTTCTCATTACTTCCACTGCTTCCTTCACCCCTTCAGCGAGCGTTACCTGCGGGCGGAATTCGAGAACGTTCATTGCCTTTTTGGGGGTGCCTATGGAGCGATAAATGTCGCCTGCACGGGGTTCGGCGTGGATGTGCATGGGGGCATGGGGGAAGATTCCGTAGAGGATGTCGAGCAGGTCGAGCAGGCGGGTTTCGACTCCCGTGCAGACGTTGAAGATTTGACCAGGCGCATCGGGGTGACGCGCGGCGAGCAGGTTGGCTTGCACCACATCGCGGACGTTGATAAGATCGCGGCTTTGACCGCCGTCACCAAAGATGGTGATGGGCTTGTTGTCCAGCAGTCGGCGGATGAAGATTGGCACGGCAGCGGCGTACATCGAGTCGGGTCGCTGACGGGGACCATAGACGTTGAAGTAACGCAACGCGGCGACTTCAAATCCAAACGAGCGGGTGTAGAGTTCGGCGTACATTTCGTCCACGCGCTTGGAGACGGCATAGGGCGAAAGCTGTTTCAGCGGGGTATCTTCCACGAGCGGCATGGCGGTCGAGTCACCGTAGACAGCGGCACTGGAAGCGATGACCGCGCGCTTCACGCCAGCCTTGCGGGCAGCTTCAAATAATATGGATGTACCCGTCACGTTGACATCGAAACATTCCTGCGGCTTTTCCATTGATTCTGGGACGGAAACAAACGCCCCTTCGTGGAAGATGATTTCCACGCCGCGTACGGCTTCGGCGACACGGGAGGCATCGCGCAGGTCGCCTTCGATAATTTCGACATCGAGACCTTTCAGGTTTTCGCGCTTGCCCGATGAGAAATTGTCGAAGACACGGACTTCCGCGCCCTGCCTGAGCAAGGCGCGCACGATATGCGAACCGATAAATCCTGCTCCGCCTGTGACGAGATATTTCATGTTAGGGTACTCCAATCTTTAGGGATGGTCACGTTACAAACGTGACCTACCGCCCTGTCCTTCTCAGCACTGTGCCAACTGTACGCAAAACGATGTTGAAATCCATTGTCAGCGTGCGGTGCTTGATGTAATACAGGTCATACTCAAGCTTGACCATCGTCTCCTTGACGCTTGCTACATAACCATAATTAATCTGCGCCCAACCCGTAAGCCCCGGTTTCACCAGCAGACGTGCCCGATAGAAGGGAATCTGCTTTTGGAATTGCGCCACCAGCTCGGGACGTTCGGCGCGGGGACCGACGAGGCTCATCTCACCCGTCAGCACGCTGATAAACTGTGGCATTTCGTCCAGACGGGTGCGACGCAGAAAGTCGCCGACTTTTGTCACACGCGGGTCATTGACTGCGGCAAGTTTGGCTTCGCCATCCTCCTCGGCATTCTGGCACATCGAACGGAATTTACGAATCTTGAAAATACGTCCGCCCTTGCCCAGCCGTTCCTGTGAATAGAAAACGGGGAGTCCGCTCTCGAGGACAATTGCCAGCGCAGAAAACGGGAGGACGAACAAAAAGATCACCGTGCCAAGCAACCCGCCCACGATATCCATCAGGCGTTTAAAAAGCTCGTACATACCGCTCACCCGCACCTGGTCCACAAAGGAGCGAATGACCCAATCGGATTCGAGATGCTCGACAGGCACGCGCTGGGTCATCTCTTCATAAAGAATGGGCATGCGGGCGATTTCAATGCCCTTTTCCTGGGCGTCCAAAATGGATTGAAAAGTCCCACCCATGATCTCTCCGTTGATGGCGACCACAATATCCGAGATTTGATAATCCTCGATAATGTCCAATAATTTTTCGCTTGTACCCAGCACAGCAAAGCCGTGTACCGATGTACCCTGTTTCTTCAAGTCATCATCGATGTAGCCGATCAGCAGGAAAGGCGGCGGACTAAGTTTACGGTAAACCTCGGCAAGCGAGTTACCGGCTTTGCCGGCGCCCACAACAAGCACGCGGCGCATCAACCCCGACGAGGTATAAAGTCGGATATACGCGGCGCGCCACATCAGGGTCAGGATCGAAGCAAAAAGCAGGAATGCCCCGATGCCGATACGCGGAAGCGAGTTGGGGTCCTGGTTGATCGTAAAGATCAGGGAGTATCCCAACAAGCCGACAATGGGAGCCACCGCAATCCCACGCAGGGTCTTCCTCCAACTGGCGGCGGCGTGAGGCTCGTACGAATCCACCATCAACAGGAGCCAGACCAGCGGCAGGAGGTAGAACCAAACCGGGATATTAAGATTGAGCAATTGGGGGGCGAGTCTCTCCGCGCGCTCGATGGGATACCCGCGCTCCAGCAAATACTCAATCTTCCCCGCAAGAGAAAACCGGTACCAAACGTACAACGCGAGAAGCATCGCCCCCGCCGATGCGATCAGGTCCCCCAACACCAAAATAAAGCGTTGTTCGCTTGGTCGTAACCTTAATCTGGGTCGGTAGATATCAGCCATGCTTTTTGAAAGTACCTGAAATACCGCTCCACAAAAATCCCGCGCCCCAAGCCAGGTGCATGGTGGAGATCGCGAGAGGCAATCCAGGCAAAAGGAATCCTGTATTTTTTTCGATTGCAAGTTTCAAGCCAGCCAGCGTCAACACAAAAAAATAGCCGATCAACTGGGCGGCAAGGAGGTAACGTGCAAAACCTATAAACAAGGATAACACAATCAGCGCAAAAAGGGAGAACACAAACAGCGGCGGCAAAGCCTGTCTCCAGCGCAGGGTATGCGGATAACACTGGAGCATCTTGAGCTTCCAGAAACCGTACCGCCAATATTGCGCCGCCAGCTTTCCCAACGTGCTGCGCGAGAAATATACCGAGCGGATGGAAGGGTCAAGCCAGACCGTGCCACCCGACTCTCGCACACGGGTATTGAATTCGTAATCCTCGTTCGTTAACAGCGTTTCATCGAACTCGCCGATTTTATCGATCAACGACCGTCGAAACGAGCCAAACGGGACCGTATCCACTGCGCCCGCTTTGGCATTGAGTCGATACATGGCGTCGCCCACTCCCAGCGGATGCGCCGCCGCGAGCGAGATGGATTTCGCAATCCAGGTATCGGCTCCCGCGCGGATTTCCCACACGCCGCCCACGTTATCGCCTTTGCCCGATTCATGCGCCGCGACGCAACGCTCCACATATTCGGGGATCGGCATGGAGTGGGCATCGAGGCGGACAATGATCTCACCCTTCGACTCGCGAATGGCTTGGTTCAGTCCCGAAGGAATTGTCCGCGCCGAATTCCCCACCACGCGCACCGTCAGGTCTGGATGCTCCTTCTGGAAACCGGCAATCACCTCCCGCGTGTGGTCGGTGGAAAAACCGTCAGAGATGACCAACTCCATCAACCCAAGCGGATAGGTCTGCCCCTGAATTGCTTCGAGCAAGTGACGGATTGTTTTTTCCTCGTTATAACACGGGACGATGACGGAAACGGAAGGATTCATAACCTGTTTACTTGTTTACCTGTCTGCTTTCGCAACGGCAGAAAAATCTCAAAGGTTGTCCCCTCACCCAACCTGCTGCGGACGCCAATTCTACCACCATGCGCCTGGACAATCTCGTGCACGATGGCGAGCCCCAACCCCGAGCCGCGCTTCCCAGCGCCGCTGCGGGCTGGATCAGCCTGATAGAAACGGTCGAAGATTCGCGCCAGCGCTTCGTCGGGAATCCCCGCTCCCGTGTCGGAGACGGAGACCAGGACTTCTTCGCCAACCCCTGCAGCCCGAAGCAGAATCAACCCGCCGCCGGGCGTGAAGCGCAGGGCATTGTCCACCAGGTTGGTGAACACCTGCGAGAGGCGGTCACCGTCGGCGTTGATGGTCGGCAGGTTTGGGGCGAATTCCACATTGATTTCCACACCCGCTTTTTGCGACTGCGGCATGAATTTTTCGCGCACGGCATTTAGCAGCGCAGGCAGATTCACAGGCGACATGGTAATGTCTGCCGTGCCGGCGTCGAGCCGGGCCAGATCGAGCAGGTCGAGAGCCAGACGATGCATCCGTCCCGCTTCGTCATAGATTACCTGCGCGGCCTGCTGGCGGGATTCTTCCGTATCCGCTGTGCCATCGAGAATTGCCTGCGCAAATCCCTGCACCGAGGTCAACGGGGTTTTCAATTCATGCGAGACGTTGGCGACAAAATCCCTTTGAGATTTCTGACTCGCCTGCGTACGCGCGATCATCGAGTTGAAGGCGCGGGTCAACTCCTGAACCTCATGCGGACCGCGCACGTCCACGGGCTTTGTCTCAGCAGACGGCATCCCCCGCGCCGCCAAAATCACTTTTTGCAACGGGTCGGCGATCCAGCGCGCAAACAAAAATGCCACTGCCAATGAAAGCAGCAGGGCGATCAATCCGCTTTGGATGATGAGCGGCAGGAAGTCGTCGGTGAAGAGATTGATAATCGAAAAACGGGGACGCGGCGCTGCGACAACCAGAAAGGTCTTATCTGGAAGTTTTTCGGTCACGTACAACCATGCCGCGCCATTCTCATTCCGAACCAGCGGAACGTCACGCGCAATGATCTTCTTGCCCGGAAATGGCAGCGGGACCTCACTCGCGGAGGATGTATCCAGAATCAGTTGTTTGTCGTTGGAATACAACAAAACGCGCACATCAAAAACACGCGCAGCCCTTCGCGCCGCGGCGGAAAAATCCTGATTCTCGCGCTGAACCAGCGTTGTTTGCACGGCTTTCAGTTTCTCTGTTGTCTGGCGATACATGAGGGGATTCCTCAAAAGGGACACAAACAGAACAGCCGCCACAACACCCAAAGCTGTGACGATGAGCAGGGCGTAACTGAGCCAGAGGCGGGAGCGGAGGGAGGAAAACATGATGGATTGGATGTAGACAAGTAGACAGGTTGGTTACGTGACCAACTTGTACCCGATGCCTGTTACCGTTTCGATTTTTACGGCTGCCCCTTCGAGCTTTTTCCGCAGGTGGGCAATGTGGACATCTACCGTGCGGGTTTGTCCGTAGTAATCGAAACCCCAGGCAAGTTGAAGCAGTTGTTCGCGGCTGAAGACTCGTCCGGGTTGTCCCGCCAGGGTGAGCAGCAGGTCGAACTCCTGGGTGCGCAGGTTGAGCGGACTCGAAGCGACGGTCACCTCACGGGAGACAGGATCAATCGTCAGGTCGCCGCGGTGGATGGGTTTGCCATCCGCCTGTTTCACGCCCGCGCTCCGACGGAGAATCGCCTTGACACGGGCAACCAGCTCGCGGGGATTGAAAGGCTTGGTCAGGTAGTCATCCGCTCCGAGTTCCAGGCCGAGAATCTTGTCGATGTCCTCGTCGCGCGCCGTCAACATGATGATGGGCGTCTGGTCGCCATCCGCTCGCAGCTTGCGACAGACTTCAAAACCGTCCAGTCTGGGAATCATCACGTCCAGCACGATCAACGCGGGATGTTGTTTCGCCACCGCCTCGAGAGCCGCCTCGCCGTCGCCAATCTCCTGAACGCGAAAACCCTCGCGCTCGAAATACATGCGCGAGAGTTGGATGATGGACGGTTCGTCGTCAACCAGCAGAATCAGTTCGGATGGCATTCTATGGGATCAAGGCGATGGCTTCGATCTCGACCAAGCCGTTCTTGGGCAGCCCCGCCACGGCAATGGTGCTGCGTGCGGGCGGATTCTCACCAAAGTACTCGGCATAGATGGCATTCATTTTGGCAAAGTCGTTCATGTCACGAAGAAATACGGTGGTCTTGACCACATGCTTGAAGGAGGAACCAGCCGCTTCGATCACGTTCTGCAAGTTGGTCAGCACCTGACGAGTCTGTTCCTCGACGCCGCCGGGGACCAAATCGCCTGTGGCGGGGTCGATGCCAGTCTGACCTGCGGCAAAGATCATACCATCGGTGCGGATTGCCTGCGAGTAGGGACCAATGGCTTTGGGAGCCTTGTCGGTGTGGACAATTTCTCTTTTCATGATTACCTCTTTGTGGGTGGATTTTCAGGTTGCAGCTTCCCACATTTTACCCCATTGGATTTCACGGTAACAACTTCAGCCGCTCAAACACGACAGTTGCTCTTTGACAAATTAATCCGGCAAAAGGCCCAGCCACGGATTTCACAGATTTTCACAGATTTTAAAAACAAATCCGTGCGAATTCGTGTAAATCCGTGGCAAAAATATTTCAGGGATTGCTGGATTTAATTGTTTACAGCTAATTTATGAATCGCGTTCGGTGGGCGTTCCGGCAGGTTTGTTCGCCTCACGGAAGGCTTTCAGGGCTTCGCGCAACGCCTTGCCAGTGCCACCCATGGCATCCTTCACTTCCTTGAGTTTCGCGCCGATCTCTTTCACCGTGGATTTTGCCTTCCCGGCATCGGTTACTTTGCCGTTTGCATCGAATCCCTGATGCGAGTTGACCAGCCCATTCATGCTCTCGTATTTCGGCTTGGCGGCTTTCAATGCGGCTTCGAACGCATCCAACGCCGACTGCAGGGCGGTCACGTCCTTGCCATTTGCAGACGCCTTGTCTATCCGCGCCTGGAATTTGGCAATCGCGCCATCGATGTCATTGAATCCCTTGCCGAGACGTTCATAGGCTTTCAACTCGCGCGCCCAGATTTTTTCCAGCTTTTCGTTGGTCAACTCACCTTTGGGCGGATTCTCATCCTGGGCATGGGCGCTGGTCACAGGGAACGCTGCAAAGACGAGGGCGGCGGTCAGAACCGCCAAAATCAGTTTGTTGAATATGCTTTTCATCATAAGCCTCCTTCAGGTTTATGATGTGATTTTAGGTTGGGCGGGTTACGCGGATATGGCTGGAATGTAAAAAGGTTGTAAAAATTCGAATTTGGACAGGAGTTGGGATAAAATAAGGCAGCAGCACCAGATCCAAAGTTTAGGTATCCAAAAACAGACTGGTTGACGGCGTTCCGGTTACGAATGACATACTCAACAGGTGGAGGTTATAAAATTATGGAAGTGCGCAAAATCCCCGCCGAGGAAAGCGCGGCATGGGACAACCTGGTGGGAGCATCCTTACAGGGAAATATCTTTCTAACATACGAATTTCAATCCGCGTGGTGTGAGACCGACTCGTCGCTTCACCTTTTGAGGCTGGGATGCTACGACAAAAACGGAAGGCTGGTCGGCGGGCAATCGGTTTTCCACAAGAAGGTGTTTGGCTTGCGGATTCCGTTCCCGCTGAGCATTTTCTACGCAAGCACACCGATCCTGTCAAAGGAAATTCAGGAGGACCACGAAGCGCAGCACGAAGTGTTGTCGGCTCTGGCACGGCATTCCAGAAAATACTTCCCATTTCTAAAGATCGAGTTTCATCCAAGCCTGAAGGATGTACGCCCCTATCTTGCTGAGGGCTGGCGTGCCCATCCCGAATATACTTATATCTGGGACATAAGCAACCCGGAGGCGATACTTGCGAACATGAACCGCAAGCGGAAGTATGCCCGCAAGGCGCAAGAGGAGTATCTGCTTGCGCACGAGAGCGGCAAGGAAATCATCGACGATTTTATGGAACTCTACCGGGAAACCATGCGGAAATTCGGCTGGCGACCCGAGGACAGCTGGGCGACAACCCTCCGCGGGCGTATCGAATGGATGCAGGCAAGGGACATGGTACGTTTGTACACATTCCGAATGAAATCCGGCGAACTGGTCGGCATTGTCGTATGTATCCTTAGCCGCATCAATCGGACCGCCTACTTCATACTGATTAGTTATAATCATTCCATAAACTGCAAGGAGTTTCATCCTGGCATTCACTGGTACGCTGCGCGGGATTTGCTGCCCGAGTTTTCCCTGGCGGATTTTGGCGAAGGCTCGATACCGAGCATCTACTCCACCAAAGACTCGCTGGGTGCCAAATCAACACCATACTGGAAGCTGGAGACCTCAAATGCCCGCAGCTGGACCATATATTACGACATTTTACGAAAGGGTAAAAGAGTCATTACCAGCCACCTGCCTTAGAGCCCATCCGAATAACTGGCTGGATTCTGGAGTCTGGGTGCTTGCTCCCTTAATTTCAATAGCAAGCTGTCAGACTCCAGAGTAAATCGGATAGACTTTTAGGATGCGACGACCGAGAGGATTTTCACATGAATATTATTCGGCAGCTGACTTCAGATGAATATGAAAAATGGGATGAGTTTGTAGTGCGTTCTCCCGAGGGAGGAATTTTTCAAACGATTGCATGGAATCAGATGATTTGCGACACAAGCCCCCAACTGTCAGGGTTGCTGCCTCTGGTTAACATGGACGAAAAGGGCTTTCAGGCGGGAATCCTGGTTTGTTATTCCACCAAATCAGGCAGGAAAATATCCAACTTTCCCATGTTTGGGTACGTATCGCCGGTGCTGTCGCCGGAGCTGAACTATGCGAACAGGTATCACACATATAAAAATTACACAATACTGGCGGAACTGTTAAAACAACTGGTTCAGGAGATCAAATACATCCGCATGGAGAACGGTCCCGAGATTTGGGATATTCGCCCACATGAATTTCAGGACTGGGACATCGAAACGACCTACACCCATATTTGGAAGGGGGGGGCAGCAGGCGCCTGGGAAAAGATCGACCAGGAGATAAAAGAAACAATCGAGACAGCCGGGCAAAACTTCACATTCAAGGAGGATGAGGAATGGAAAAACCTTGACCGGTTCTTGAAGGGCGCAGGCGCTGGAGTGATAACACGAGAGCGAATTGAGTGGCTTAGAACGCGGGGAGCGGGTCGTTTGTATCTGGTGGCGGATCAAAAGGGGACAGTGAGCGGAATGACGCTGGCGATACTGAGCAGGGAGAATCAGACTGCATATCTATGGGGCAGCAAATGTAACGAGTTGAAGATGGAGAAGGAGGTGCTGCCATACCTGTACTGGAAGAGTTACGAAGCTTTGGCGAATGATTTTCCGCACATGGACCTGGGCGGGTCAGACAGATATGAGATTGGCCTGGTCAAGGACAAGCTGGGATGCGAACCTGTCCCCAGATTCATCACAACCTTTGGAAAAAAGTAGTTCTTCGCGGCTCCTGCTGTAATTTATCAAAAATATATTCACGGGTCATTTAGAGGCGTAGACATTATATGGAAGTACGTGAAATTTCGGGGAGCGGGCAAACTGCATGGGATGAATTGGTGGCATCATCCCGTCAGGGCAACATTTTCGTGATGCATGAACTCCAATCAGTCTGGTGTGAAACTGACCCATCGCTTCACCTTGTAAGACTGGGATGCTATGACGAACATGGAAAACTGATCGGTGGGCAGTCTATTTTCCGCCGGAAAGTCCTGGGCTTGCGCATTCCGACGACACTTAGCATTTTTTATGCGGGCACGCCGATTCTGCCCTCGGTGGTTCAGGATGACGATTTGCAACAACGCGCCGTTTTATCAGCGCTTGCGCAATACTCCATTCGAAGTTTCCCGTTTCTAAAAATCGAATTCCATCCGACCTTGAAGGATGTGAGACCCTACCTGAAAGAGGGCTGGCATGCCTATCCTGAATATACTTACGTCTGGGAAATCAGCGACCCGGATGCAATTCTCACGAACATACAACATCGCAAGCGGAAATATGTCCGCAAGGCGCGTGAGCAATTCCTATTTACCAGTGAGACAGGAGATGCCATAGTCGCCGACTTCCTGCGGCTTTATCGTGAAACAGTCAAGAAGTTTGGCTGGCACCCCGGAGACGTGTGGATAAAAATCCTCCGCAAACGTATTGAATGGCTGCAGACAAAGAACGCCGTTCGCTTATACACCTGCCGAACAAAGACGGGAGAACTGCTTAGTGCGATTCTATGTATCCTGAGTCACATCAACCAGACTGTATATTCGATGTACATTGGATATGATCATTCCGCCGACAGCAGGGAGTTTCCCCCCGCCCTCGACTGCTATATCGCCCAGGACCTGTCAGGAGAGTTCTCATACGTGGACTTTAGCGAAGCTCCCCAATCCAATCTTTACGGCTACAAGGATTCTCTGGGCACCAAATCGACACCATATTGGAAGCTGGAAACTCCAAATGCCCGCCGATGGACGAAATACTATGAGCTATTGGGAAAAATCAGACGCACCATTCTCAAATGAGATTGCTGTCTCAAGGCGAACAATGGATGATGAAAGTACATGAAATCCCCATTGAAGAAGGTGCTGCATGGGATGAACTGGTGGGTTCATCCCCACAGGGGAATATTTTTCTGACGCATGATCTTCAATCTGTTTGGTGCGAGACGGATCCAGCGCTACAACTTGTAAGGTTGGGGTGTTTTGACGGCAATGGGATGCTGGTTGCTGGACAGCCGATTTTTTTCAAGAAAAAGTTTGGTTTACGAATCCCATTTATACCGAGAATTTTTTATGCCACCTCGCCGGTTTTATCTTCCACAATCCAGCAGGATCGCGAGCGCCAATATCTGGCGTTATCAGTGCTGGCGCGGGCGTCACAAAGCCATTTCCCGTTCATCAAGATCGAAGCACATCCAAACCTAATGGATGTAAGACCCTATCTCGAACAGGGCTGGCGCGCGCGCCCAAAATACATCCACATCTGGAATATAAGCGACCCGGAAGCCATTCTCAAGGACATGCACCACAACAGGCGGTCTTATGTCCGCAAGGCTCAAAACCAGTTCCTGTTTGGTCATGAAACGGGAGGACAAATCGTCGCTGACTTTCTGCATCTTTACCGGGAATCAGTCAGGAAGTTCGGCTGGCGCCCCGAAGGCAACTGGATGACGGCGCTTGGCAGGCGGATCGAATGGATGCAGGCGAGAGATATTGTTCGCTTGTACACCTGTCGAACAAAGGATTGGAAACTGGTTGAAGCGGTCGTCTGCGTATTAAGCCGCCTCAACCAGACTGTGTATTTTTTACTAATCGGTTATGACCATTCCTTCGATAGAGAGGAACTTCAACCTGCCATTTACTGGCACGCCGCCCAGGACTTGTCCAATGATTTTTCCTTTGCCGATTTCGGTCAAACCTCCACGCCGAAAATCCATCTCGCCAAAGACCTGCTGGGAACTGCCTCAGTCCCAACCTGGAGACTGGAAGCGCCATACGCCCATTATATGAACGACTACTACAACAAGCTGAGGGAATTAAAGTACGCCCTGACAAGCCGCCTCCCCTGATACATCGATGAAAATATCAGGCTTCGGCTTCGGGAGGGCAAATGACAAACACGTCAAATCCTACGCCTCCGAGCGCTTTACTCCAATCAATTGCAACGCTTTCAGTATTGAGTTTCGTTCAATTAACCACACTGCCCCCAGGTACCCCGCCCCACCGGCAATCGTAACAACAATCAATTGAACCAGGGATGGGCTATTCCGAGTTAAATGGAGCGCCAGAACGGCAAAGATGGCAAGCGGAACGCCGCAAACAAACGCAGTCAACTCCCTGACCACCTCTGCTACTGTTATCTTCAGGAAATGGGCAGCGACAAAATACCTGATAAGGAATTCAATGAGTATCGCCGCCAGATGTCCAAACGCAACACCCAGCAAGCTGTATTGCGCCCCAAACCATAGCAGGAAAAGGCGAATGAAAAACATCGGAACGTTCATTTTCGTGAGAATGTCCGGTCTCCCGATCGCTTTGTAGATATCTCCCACATGGTAACCAATTGAAACAACCCAGGCATAAAGACTGAGAACCCGTAATATAGGAATTGCATCCACCCACTGTTCCCCGAACAGAACCCGAATGATTGGGTCAGCTGCGACGATCATTCCCAAACACAGCGGCGTGACCAGCAGCTCCACATACCGCAAAACTGAAAAGAAGCTCTTTTTTAGTTTCTCCCTTTGATTTTGCAACGAAGAGAATGCAGGAAATAGGACAGAAGTCATGACCCACAAGGTATTGAGTACAAGAGCCTGGGGGAGACGGTAGGCAAGCGTATATATCCCCAACGCTACAGGATCGTACACAAGTCCAATGACAAAATAATCGAAGTTTTGCTCCCAAACGGTGAGAATATTATTCCCCATGATGGAAACGCCATACCCAAGAAGTTCCTTCGCAAGCGTCTTGTCCCATGAAAGTTTAGGACGCCAGGAAAGTAAAAACCAATAGGTGGCGGTGGAAATAAAATTTCCTGCTATCTGACCAATTACAAGCGCCCACACCCCCAGGCCGGCAAAGGCAAGTCCGATGGAAACGGCGGCTTTTGCAAGCGTATTTACAAGTTCGGGGATGATTTTCTTTTGAAAGTTCAGATCCCGCTCCAGGAGAACACTTTGCGTCATACCAAATGATGAAATGAAAAAAGTGAGACTCAGCCAGCGCAAAATTGGCGTGACCTGCGGCTCTTTAAAAAATATCGCCGCATACGGAGCAATGGCAAATGTGATTAACGCGAGAACAATACTCACCGCCAGGTCCAACGTGAAGGCAACATTTGCAGCCTGTTCGATTTTTTCCCTGCGGTGGACCAATGCAGACCCAAGTCCCAAAGTACCAAGGGTCGAAAGATAATCCATTGTAAGAGTCGCAAGTGCAACCACCCCAAAATACTCCGGAGCCAGTAAATGCGCCAGAATGGAAACGGTAAGAATATTAAGTCCCTTGCTTAAACCGAACGACAGGTACTTCCATCCCATGCCGCGTGTGGCTTTTTTTGTTACTTCGTGATAGTGTTCCTGGGGATTATCCGTCATTTTCTATTCTCACTGCAAAAATTTTACCTGTAAAAAGCGGGGATGTATTCCTGGCAGTCCCTCAGATGTTTTGTGCCGGGCGCAAAACGAGGTTTAAGCCCAAAACCTGGGTCTAAGCTGTTCCGCGTCAATCACCGTCAGACCAGATGCGCCGTTAAATGTGTGCGCGGAAAGAACCTCATCTTTACCTGATGGTTCAAATCGGTGTACGCGCGTTTCGGCGTATTCGGTCTCGGTGAGTTTGGTGATCCGATTGAAGTTAGTAGCATACCCGTATCTGACAGAACAATCCTGCGAGGGGCGGATCAGGCTGCCATTTTCCCAAAAGATGCATCCCGCGGGGCGCGCGGAAGTAACATCCTTTATTACTGGATTTAGCGGATGCGGTGTCCATTGGTCTGAAGTTGGATGGTCTGCGTGGAAAATGTGCAAAGTGTCCCAGGTTGAACCTGCTTCCGAGTCAATGCTGGCAAACAGCCACCATTTATCCTGGTAGTTCAACAAGGTGGCGTCAACAGCGCGGATGTCGCTGATGAGCGTTTTCTCGAACTCCCAGCGGTCCGGGAAATGCGTGCAACGATACAATTCAATGGCATTGTTTCTCTTCGTTTCGGGCATCATATAGAGCTGTCCACCGTGTTCGAAAACGAATGGATACGAAAGGTGATATGGCCTTTCAAGTACCACCTGGTTCGACAAGATGTTCAAATCCCTATCCAGCGCCAGGCAGACGATGCGACCGAGATTTGTCGAATAAAGCAGTTCCTCGATGAACACATAATATTTATTGTCGCGCGCCAGGACAAAGGGGTCCGCCCAAAAACGGTCGAGCGGCGGAAACAGGGGCTTGAAAGCCTTCCATGACAGGGATTTGTACCCGACGTTGGGAGCGACCAGCACGATCCATTGCTCCAGAAAAAAATAAGAGCGGATTTTCTTTCCAATGCGATATAGGGGGGTTTTCTTTGTGTGATGTGACATAAGTTTTGAAACCGTCGATGACTTGCCGCCAATACATGGTATAAAGCGTTTGCGATCACATGCCCGGTTGATGCCGCAGTTTTCCTTTCGATTGTATTACTCTGTCTTGTCCCTCGCTGCTTTTTCCAAAATAAAGAAACCCAGATCCACAATGCGCTTCAATTCCACCCGCCGCATCGGATACCCTTTTTCGGATTTTTCCACCACCCTCAGCAGAGACCCTTTCACGCCGCTGGCTCTGTGCGCCCAAAACGAATCGGCGGAGATTCTTTCGAGACGGGCAATCAAAAGTCGGATAAGCGCAAGAGTGTTGTCGTCCATAAAACAAAAAGGCACCCCAAGTGGGAGTTAGACCCATGTCATCCCCTCAATGGGGACAACCGCTGACAGGGTGAACAAAAAGGCGCCCCAGGCAGGAGTCGAACCCACAACCTACTGTTATGGGTTCAACTTCTTGATTTTTATATTATTTTTGCTACCTTTTATGTAATTTTACAGCATTTTCAACAGGCAGGTAAGGGCGGATTTGTTCTGCGGCAACGTCAATCAGGTATTTTTCATAGACTTCCATATTACGCCAACGACCAGCCGCCATCGCCGCCTTCGTAGGGGCTTGGAGTAAGTGGGTAATTGTGGCAAATGTTCTACGCGCATCGTGCGGAGTGAATTGGAACCCAAGATGTTTGCTCCATTTGCGGAATATCATTTTAATTCCATGACTGGTAAGCGGCTGCCCGTGTTCTTTGTGGTTCTGACTTCCTCGAAGGGAAATAAAAAGCGTGTCTACGCCTTTGGCTGGTTGTCTGAGGTTAAGCCAGTCTTCGATGAATACTGCTGTTTGCGGTGAGTACAATCCTTTTCCCCATTGACCGCCCTTAACAATCACTTGAAGACTTAGATTCTGCAAGTCAACGTCTGCCAAACGTATCCGCGCCAATTCTGAGCGGCGAAGTCCTGTATCTATGGCAATGGCTGCCAATGCGAGGTCGCGCGCGCCAATTGGCGTTGATGTATCAAACAAGGCGAGCAACTCTACCAGTTGGCTCATCGTGAGAGCGCGTTGTTTTTTTGGCAGGACACGTTTGATCCGAGCCGCCCTGGCGGGATGAACTTGCCCATAACGCCATGCCAAAAACGAACGACATGCACAAAGAGCTACATACTGCTGTGTGTTTTGTCGTTCATTGCCTTTCACGTTTGCTTTTACGAACGACAATAAGTCGGATGCAGTCCAAGACGCCAAGTCTTCGGCTTGCACAAGTTTGTCCAATATGCGGCGATAAGATACCTTTGTCGATTCTGCGTATTCGTCTGATGCGAGAAAGTCTTCTACGAGTGTTCCCATGGTGTCCTCTATGCTAGTGGTGTTGTTGTGTGCGCATGGGATTTTCGTAGCCTGCCGGCAAGTACTCTTGCAAGTCTTTCTTGATGTAGTGCTTCACGTTGAGAGACTGGCAAAGATCAATCATCCTCAGTGTGTAGTCGCGCCAGTCGGTCGTTTTTGTGATGGGTAGATAATTCACGCGCCCTATTTTATACAAATCCACGAACGTATGCGTGGCTGCGACGATTTCAAGGCTGGCTTTAACATCGATTGTCGGTTCGAGGGATACCCAAATGAAAATCCCGCGCTTGTGGAACGCTTTTAACGCCCTAATTCTATCAGATGGGAGTGTTGCTCCGCGTTCCCACTTACGGGAAAAATCGTCGTTCAGGCTTGTCAAAGTTGAGGCAAACGAATCTCGCTCGGGACGGAATAAATCAATATCGCGCAGGGAGCGGGTTCCGCCTTTGGTGAGCGTGCAGAAGGCGAGACCATTTTCCCTCAGAACACAGATTGTTTTGCGTGTTAAATAAGTATCGCCTGGGTGGTATGGGTCGGTTGTAAACGACAACATAACCTGCTCGGTGATACCTGCCTGTTGATACTTTTTGGCGTCGCGCTCCAGCATTTCGAGAAAGCCCTTACGCGGAACCGCGCCGGCGTCGAACTCGCTGCGCTTTTGCTTGGTGACGAGTGGCACATAACAATAGCGGCATTCGTGACCGCATCCCCTATATGGATTCGTTGCCAGCACGGAGTATTCTCCGGCTTGTCCTTTTGGCGCATAGATGTGTTTGCACCCATAGACCGATATTCCATCTGGATTGATTGTGATAGGAGTTTTCATAAAGCATTAAAGTGTTCACGGGTAAACTTTTCACGCTTTCAATAAAAAAATCCGCCATGTTTTTGGCGGACTTTAGAATGGGATGCAACTGTTGTGATTGCCGATGAAAAAACGCTTTCCACAGTCTGGGCATTTCCCAAAATGGTAGTGGAACCACCAATAAAATGAGCGGAAAGGTTTTGCTAGGGCATAGAACATGCCCGGATTTTACCATAGCGCCAATTGTGGGTTATTCTTCTCTTCAACGCTGGACAGTAGATCGCGCGCGGAGGTCCTTGTAATTGGGGTTGAGTCAACGTTGTACCGCTTTTCATATTCCTTGGCGACATAGACGCGATGGCACTCGCTGCGTTTCCAGCAGGCGCAAATAATGATCACGGCACTGTTGGCGAGTAAACCATGAAGGATTCTCATGCCGGCTTCGGTGTTTGCAAGCTGGATTCCGCCTGTGCCTTTATAGTTCGCGTTCCCTAACTCGCCGACATGGATGTACTTATCGCCCAAGACTTCCTGCAGGTGCTTTAGCGAAAACTCAGGGTTGCGGGTGTGAGGCATGAAACGGATGTCGGCAATAACCGCGCCAAGTTCGTTTGCGATCTGAGCAAGTTCCCCGGCTTTTTTGAGGTCGTTGTAACCGAGGTCGAAAAGGGGATATTTTCGCGTTTCAGTTACGGTGTGCCCTTGATGCTCTTTCTTCCACTCGTCCAAAACATCAGGGGTCGGGTTTTGTAGGACGCATTTGCATTGACGGCACTCAAAGTACACAATGGGTGTTCCAGATAAAATGCTGCTCATTTTTCTCCTAAAAGATGCTTGCAAAGCGAGTAAGATAATTTTACCGGGACAGCATTCCCGATCTGCTTAACGATCTGCTCCCGCGTTCCTTGAAATTTGTATGACTTTGGGAAGGACATGGCGCGGGCGAGTTCGTGAGGCTGCAACATGCGGAATCGGATATCCAAGGCGTATATTATGCCGTCTTGATCGCGGAGCGTGATGGGAGAGACCAGTCCAAAGCGGTCTTTTCCTGTCTGAGTCTTCAATGGCTCATCCACCGAATACGCTCCACCGCTGCCGTAATATTCGACCAGGAATGGCTCAACCAGCCCGATTGTATCTTTTCCGATGATAGTGGGCATTGGATCGTCTACTGATCGCGGCTGACTGCGGTTTGTAGCTGTCCAGTTGGTAGTGAGTAAGAACGGCTGAGCAAGCGCCCAAGAGTCCGCGCTGGTGACCGTTGGCATGGGTTTGTCTATACTGTGGATTGCCCCGCCTTGATCCATTTGGATGATAAATGGCTGAGCCAAGCCGAAACGGTTTGAGGTGTCAAGAGTCGGAAGCGGCGAATCCACAGAGCGGATTCTTCGCTCCGACTGTTTTCCATTGTGATATTCAACAATGTACGGCTCGATAAACTGAATCTTTCCTGCGCCAGTGATCGTCGAGACGGGCTGGTCCACTCCACGTGGCGCTCCACCTGACTGTTGTGACAGCATAAACGATTTTCCGCCATACTTCTGGAGACCGGCGAAGATTCTCCGCAATGTGTTTTCCGCCAGGGGCTTTTTACGGTTAAAAATGGACTCGCCCTTGATTTTCCAGTCGATGATATCGCGGGCAGGTTTCCAGCGTCTATATGCCGCGAACATATTCCCCCCGTTTGGGTGATGGGTAGGCTCAGGAAAATCCACAGGCTTTCCCTTGCGGCAGATGATAAACAGGCGCTTGCGCGTTGTCGGGTCGCCATAGTCGGCGGCTACGAGCCTGCGCCATTTGACGTTATAGCCGAGTTTTTCCATTTTGCGGACGAAGCGGTAGAAATACTCGCCCTTGCGGTTCTGGATCGGGAGTCCATATTTGCAGGGTTTCTTGTGTTTTACCTTGATACTCTCCCCTGCTCCACAGGTGCATTTTCTGTGAAGTGGTCCCCAATCTTCGAACTCGGGGACGTTCTCGATTAGGATGTCTTGCACGTCAAGAGCCGACGCCCAACGAATGACGTATTTGATGCTGGCACGGGATTGCTTGGACATTGGAGCGCCGCCGCGGGCGTTGCTGAAATGAGTGCATTCTGGCGATGCCAGCAAGAGGCGGAGTTTTCCAGACGGCACGACCTGGCGCGGATCTATGTCTTTGAGGTCTGAATTGTAGTGTGCCACCTTCGGGTGATTCTTGCTGTGTGTGGCGATGGCGATATCCCAATGGTTGACGGCAACCAAGCGGACATCAATCCCAAGTTCCTTGGCAGCTTGGAGTGCGCCAGTACTTGTTCCTCCTGCACCGCAGAAAAGGTCGGCGAGGTTTTGAGTCTGATTGCTCATGTTGGCTTGACCTCGATGAACAAAGTTCCGTCTGCGTACATGATCGTTTTGTTGTAGAAAGGTTCTCTTGAGTATCTCCAAATATGCCAAACGTAGTGATGGATTGGCTCTTTGTCGCCTTCTCTTTTTTCAAACCAATATGGGCGGAATAACATCTGGATTTTTCCATAATACAACGGCTCGTTCTGGAATATGTGCTTTCGCGTTTTTGCGAAATCGAAGTTTGAGCGTAATAGGCACGCAAATCCACCGACATGGTTGTGTCGGACGCGCTCGATTTGCCGCTCGATAATCTGATCTACAAGCGGACGGGTGAATGGCGGGTTTGTGGCAATCCAGTCTGCCATTACCACCTCGTCGAAGGCGTCGGGCTTGCAGAACGAACCGCTGTAGCCAAGTTCCTTGAACGTACTGATGATGCCGCTTCCCTGCGGCGCGCACACGTCAAATATGATTTGCTGCTTCCTGACTGGAAGATGCTGCAAGAGCGCGTACACACAGCGCTTGTCAATGGTGGGATAGTAGTCGCCGGGGACTCGCGGGAAATTGCTTTTGACGTAGGGAGGTTGTGCCATTATTTCATCCCTGCGAGTTCCTTTATTTCGGCAATCGTGATGCCGAGCGGAAGTTTTCCAGCGTCCCAAGCCGCGTTTAGGCATTCTTCAAAGCCGATGATTTTCGAGTACGCCTTCTGAATCGCGGCAATTAATTGAATGTCTGCTTCCACGCTCAATTTGCAAAGACTCTTTGAACGTTCTTTGCCGTTCTCGTAGACACAGGTGACGGTTCGCAGGTCGAATACGCTGGCATAATGCGCGGGTTGCCAGTACACAACGCCGGTATCCCAAAAAGCGTCGGAAATTTTCTTTTGCAGAGATTTTTTTATTTTGTTCATGCGAATTCTCCTATCCTGTTAAGTGTTCAGGAGTAATTTTTTAATCGGATAAAATTTTGTTTTGGTAAAATTCACTCATGGACGCAATGGAAAAAGCCGCGCGTGAGATTATCGGGTTGTTCGTTGTCCTTTTCCTATGGGTAGTAGGGTGGTCTTTGCTTGGCGCAATCGTTTTTGCGTTCTTCTTCGTCCTCACAGAAATTGTCTCTATGTTTTGATGACCGCCCGCGTCGGGAGGTAGGCATAGCGGTGCTTGCACAGGAATGCGAGGAGCCGACCTATCGCGGCGGCTTCGCGGTGATGCCCCTGTGCCTGGAGTTCCAGCGCGTAAGCCAGCGTAATCGCGCCTGTGTGATGTTCGGGGGTGATGAACGGATCGGGGAGGTCTGCCGCTATGGGATAAGAGTCTTTGGTGGTTTCAATGCTGACCTTTGGCGTTTCCAATGCCCCGCCGAACAAGGCAAGGTCGAATAAACTCTCCTGGCTTTGCTGAGCAAAGAGCGCGTCCACAATCTCGCGGAACTGGCGGAAATTGACCGCCTTGCCCTCAATAATTGGACGGGCGGCAATCATCTGGCGGTTATGATCCAGCGCGGAAAGCATTTCAGCGTGACCGATGGGGAACGCGCCACGGCGGACGTGGTAAAGGATATCCTCGCGGACATTTCCGAGCATCAATCGCTTTTCCACACGCTTTTTCGAGACGCCACATTTTTCTGAGATTTTCTCGATGCTCCACCCCTGCTGCTCAATACGCTTGCGGTAGGCAAGCATTTCATCGACGGGGTCAAGGTCACGCCGACCAACGTTTTCGGCAAGCATGATGGCGCTGGCTTCCTCATCAGTCAGTTCGCGCACTATGCAATCTATGGTCTCAAGTTTCAGGACTTGCGACACGGCGCGGAATCTTCGCTCGCCCGCGACAATCTGGAATTGCGCCATGCTCCCAAGCCCGTCACCGCCAAACGCGCACATTGGGTCTGGAGCAAAAAACCTGACAGTGATTGGCTGAGCGAGTCCATGCTCCTTGATGGATGCCGCAAGTTCCTCCAATCCATCTTCATCAAAGACCGTGCGGTCATTGTCGCCCGCGAATATCTGCCGGCAGGGGATTTTCTGAATCGTTGCCTCAGTCATGCTTTTCCTCCTTACACACGCACTTCTTACCGTCAATAAATCCCGTATTGAGGCATAGGGGACAGAGAGTCGGGAGTTTGGGTTGTTTGGGCGCGGAACGAGGCTTGTAACTCTTTGTAGCCACCTTGACGGGGCTGTTTGAGAATAATGGCATGTCTTCCGCCGACTGAAACATATTGGTTTGGGTTGGATTTTTCTTTTTCATAACTATCCTGTTAAGTGTTTACTCAAAAAGAAATCCCGCCTTGCCTTGCGGCTTGGCGGGATTTGCGCGTGCGGGTGACTTCTCGGTATTCATACCAGGCTGTCGGGGGAAGGTTCCGTGCTTGATTGCGATGCTGATCATGATGTCGGATTACTTGCTTGATGCTCATGGTAACGACCTGCAAGGATTCCACACGCGCACCTGCGGATTAGAAACCCAACCCGCGTTCTTTCAATGAAACCCACCGATTTTGACCAATTACAATGTGGTCAAGGATTTCCACGTCCACCAACTTGCCGGCTTGGACGATAGCGCGGGTGACTGCTACGTCATCAGGTGACGGGGTCGGGTCACCTGATGGATGGTTATGGCAGATGACAATGGCTGAGGCTTGCTCACGCAAGGCGTCTTTGAAAAGTTCGCCGACGCGGACTTGCGACGAACTCACGCTACCCTTGTAGACCATCACGATTTTGATAACTTCATTGCGGCGGTTTAGCAGGATGACGCGCAGTTGCTCATGGTCGAGAGCCGACATTTCGTACTGTACGAGCGCGGCGGCGTCTGCAGGGGAATTGATGCGGGCTTTTTCGCGCGGGCTGGCAAGAGCCTGCCGGCGGGCGAGTTCAGCAATGGCGAGGAGCATGTCGGCTGTTTTGTCGCCGACACGGTGGATGTCTTTTACGCGGTCACGCGGGATTTTGACCAACAGGTTGTCGTACTCATTGAGCAACTGGCTCAACTGGACTGCGGAGTCTGTGTCGGGGAGCATGAGCGCAACGCTGAGCAATTCCGTTGTGTTGAGGGCGGTCGCTCCAAGTTCGCGCAATCGGCGGGCGGGCTGTTCGGATTCGGGGAGGTCTGCGTATTTCATGACATCCTCCTAATTAAAAGTCAAAGGCGAAGGTGTTTCGCCTTCGCCTTCGTTTTCTTCGGCAATCGTTATGCCGACTGTGTATGTCCCAAATGGTGTGTGTTGTCTTGTGACCTCAACCCGTTTATTTTTTTCTTCGGCTTCGGTCAAAATTTTTTCCATCCAGTCAGGGACTATTGTTTGCATGTCGCGTACTTCTTGTGGTGTCATTATTTCAGTGGTGTTCATGGTGTTCTCCTGTGCTTTCGGTTTTGTGTAATGTAGGTTACACGTGATTCATCCTACATTCTGAACTTTTGACCGTCAAGAGAAAAAGCCAATTAAAAACTTTTGAAAACTTTTTTGTAATGCGTTTGCAAGGCGTATATACGAAAAAATATTTTCCCCTTGGGACTTCCTTAGACGAAAAAAAACTTTCACCCACTTCATTTATAGTGCGGCATGTGCTAGTTTCGGGCTTGTCGGGGCTTGTGACCCTTTTTTGGAATCGTGCTTCTTAGGACGCACGGAAATCAGGAATCTGAGTAACGATATGCAGGTTTCCAGAACGGGGTCTTAGAATCGCTTGTGACGCGCTTCGTGAAATGAGTAATTAACTTAAATGGGAAGCCTTGTGTTTCCACAAGGCTTCTCGCATGTGACCGTCGCCCGATCACTGGCGTTCGTGTCTCACTTACCACGAACATTACTTTTTCAAATAAAGTATGAGCGGGGAGCAGGACTCGAACCTGCGTCTACACGTTGGAAACGTGTCGTCCTGCCATTGAACGACCTCCGCATAAATCAATTATAGCACAGCCGTTCTGTTTTGAGGTTATAATGCCGGCATGTTTAGAGGTTCTTTACCGTCAGACGTGCAAGCGATTCTTTGCTCTGCGGCATCCACATGGGGCGGACGGGATATATACGTTGGCTGTTCGGGCAACTTTACCGTAGAACGCGCCCTGGCTTCACGCGGGGACTATGCCCTGCATGGGTGCGATGTAACGATCTACTCATCGGTAGCGGGGGCTTTTCTGGCGGGGGATGATTTCAGGCTCGAAATCAAAGATACACGTTTTGATTGGCTCGCGCCATACATCCAGACAGGAGAGGGAAAAGCTGCGACGGTATTTCTCGCCTCGCGTCTGGTGGAAGGGATGAATGCAAACGGCGAAATCAAGAACAACGTCTACTATGAGCGCATGACCAGAGCCTACCGCGCGCAATTCCCAAGCCTGCACGAAAAGACCTGCCAGAAAATTCTCGCGTTGAAGATGCGCTTAAAATCGTACTTCAATGGCGACGTGATGGAGTTCGTGGACATGACCCCGCAAGACGCGGCTTTCGTGGTGTATCCGCCGTTCTATGCTGGCGACTACACCAATATGTTCAAGAAACTCAACTTGATTTTCGATTGGGATGCGCCGACCTTCGGGGAACTTGACGATGCCGCGCTTGAGACGCTCTACGAGAAAGTCACATCGAAAAGCCGCTGGCTATTCGGGACCGACACGCCCCAAGAAAAGTACGCCGACTTCCTGATTGGGCTGGCACGCACGACCAACCGAGGTGTGCCGATGTACCTGTATTCAAACTCGGGCGAAAAGAAAATTGTGCAACCTGCTCAGAAAATCGAGGTGGTGACCAATGCGCGACTCGGCGAAGGAATGCAGATCGGCGAGAAACTCACCATCGCAAAACTGACCTATTCTCAGTTCCAGGCGCTGCGCTCGCAGTACATGAATGCCTTTATCCGTCCGGGACAGGCTTCGGAGGCTTATGCCGCGCTGGTGGATGGCTACCTGATTGGTGTGTTTGCAATCTCCACATCGCCGAACCCTGCCCAGGCTTATTTTCCAGACCACATCTATCTTCTTTCGGATTTCCCTGTCGCGCCGACAAGTTATCCAAAGCTGAGTAAACTTGTTCTATACGCCGCGCTGAGCAAAGAAGCCATCAGGCTCTTTGAACGCGTGGCGAGGAAACGGATCCGGTATCTCTACACCACTGCTTTCAGCAACAACTACGAAAGCATGAAATACCGAGGGCTGTTCAAATTGCACAACCGCACCGAGGCGGGACCTAGTGTAACCGACCCCTACCAAAAGAAATTCAAAATCAATTACGAAGCCGAAGCGGGCAAATGGACACTCGCAGACGGGCTGAAACTGTGGAAACAAAAACACGGAGAAACCAGCCAGTATGCAGACAAAAATTATCAGGATTGATCCAAGAAAACTAAAACTGCTCGAAGTCAATGCCCATTTCATGCGGCATGAGGTATTCATGCGCCTGACCGAAAACGTGAAGGAAGACAAGGCTTTGACTTCCGTGCCATTCTGCGCGATTTACCAATACTTCACCGCCGATGATCCTATTCAGAGGCTGGAAGACGGGAGTCCGCAGTATGAGGTGCTTTCGGGCAACCATCGCGTGAAATCGGCGATTGCCGCCGACTTGCCAGAAATAGACGTGATGGTCACAGATGAACCTCTCTCGCCTGACAGGCGCAAGGCGATTCAACTCTCGCACAATGCGCTGGTTGGCGAGGATGACCCCGCGACTTTGAAGATGATTTACGGGGATATCCAAGACCTGACCATGCGCCTATACTCCGGGCTTGATGATAAGCGGCTCGATATGCTGGATAAGGTTTCGCCAGGTGCGCTCGGCGAGGCAAACTTGCAATTTCAGCCAGTTTCGTTCATGTTTCTGCCAGACGAACTGGATCAAGTCAAAGAAGTTTGGGAGATTGCCAAAAAAGAAGCGGGAGCCGCGAAACTGCTCTGGCTGGCGCGGATGAAAGAATACGACGCAGTTATGGACGCGCTCGAAGCGACTTCCTCATCCTACGGGGTAAAGAACGTGACTACCTCGTTGATTGCCATTCTCGAAATCTTCACGCGCCACATCACAGACCTGAGCGAAGGATATATCACCCAGGACGGCGAAGCGACGAAAGGAGTCGGGGCGGTGCCAATTGCCTCTGTGACAGGTGTAAACATCCCCGCCAAGACCGCTGCGCTGCTCAAAAAGGTTCTTGAACGGACGCGCTCGACCATGCCGAAAGGGAAGACAAACATAGACGCTCTACACCAACTTCTTGAACAGTTTTCGGATGGGCTGAACGTTAAGAGTTAAACATCATGGCACGCGGACTGACCAAAGAACGTGAACTGGAGATAGAGAAACGCCGCGCCATCGTCGCCGCCAACGTTCTCGCGGGGCTGAATTACCGCGATATGGCGTCGCAGTTGGGCGTGTCTCTTGGCACGATTGCCAACGATGTGAAAATCGTAGCCAGGCGATACCGCGAGGAACAAATCAGCGAGTATGCCGACATCGTACAGTTGGAACTTCGCAGGATCGACACTGCTCTCAATGGGATTTGGGACGGAGTCAAGGCTGGCGATAAGAACGCAATATTCACGATGGTGATGCTCCAAAACCAACGAGCGAAATACCTGGCGTTATTTGATCCAGAATTAGATAGGCTCGGTTTGTTGTTCCCCAATTTGAACAACGACCCTGAAAAACAGGTATCCATCGAAGAAATTAGACGCAAGAGGTGGGAGCAGGTGTACCCACAATTGAAGGACGTTATAGATTTGGAGGCTCAGGATGTCACAGGCACAAGCCAATTACCAGACCAACCAGCAGACGCAGACAGCGGTTCCAGTGAACCTAATGGCGGAGTATCCGCAGATTCCAGCGGATGATATCCGTGATGTGCTGGATGCGCTGATGGTGGTTCGCAACTCGACAGGATGGGGCAGGATCGAGATTGTCCTGCTTGCCAATGATATTGACACGATACTGACTCAAGTTACAAAAAAACGCCCGTCCAAGCCGAAATCCGCAAAATAGAACACGCGTTTCAGAAATCATGTATAATGCGGGTGTAACTTAATCAATCAGCCCGACTGATGTCGTCGAACACGGGGCAGATTCCAGCAATGGAATTTGCCCCGTGTATTTTTTATCCTAATAAGGAGAAAGTCATGCAGAAACTCAAAAAGTTCTTCCCTGTCCTTTTGGCTGTGATCGTGCTTGCAGCCATGTTCGTTGTCCCCGCGTTTGCCCAGGAGCCGACCCCCCCTCCTGAATCTGGCGAAGTGGTTGTATCTGAGCCTGTCGAGCCGCCCGTTTTCGACTGGGCTGAAATTTCAGGCGCACTCCAAACCCTGCTCACCGCTTTCCTCGTCCCTGGTGCCGGCTTCCTCGCCCGCTGGTTGTCTGTCAAGTATGCCGCCGAGAAAGCGAAACTTACCAACGAGCAGCAAGCCGCATTCGACATCTTCCTGAAAACCTGCGTATACGCCGCCGAGCAGATGAAGCTCAAAGACAAAATCGTCGACAAACGCACCTACGTGATCGGCATGGCTCAGGCGTGGCTCGCCGCGAATAAGCTCGACATGAACCTCGAACAACTTTACGCCAGCATCGAGGCAAAGGTCTTGCAGGAATTCCCCAGGTTGCCTTATTCGGGGTAGACGTGGACTACATCGTCGTGAACCGCGACGGGCTGAATGTCCGCTCGCAGATGAGCACCACCAACCCCAAAAATGTCTTGCGCCGCATGTCGTTTGGCGAAGGCTTCAAGGTTTATGAAGTCTACAACGTCAAGGGCATGAGCGGCTTGCAGGTTTGGGGACGTGTAAGCGATAACCCAGGTGGAATTTCGCAGGAGTATGTCTGTCTGTCCATCGGCAACAAGGTATATGCAAAGACGGAAGACAGCAAAGCGTTTTCTTCCTGGGCGCACGAAGTTGACGCTTTCCTGCGGACACTTGGCTATAAGGGTTCGCAACCGTAAATAATGGCAGGGATGTTCATCCATCCCTGCCAGGCATTTAATCCTGTTGGAGTCTTTATGGAATTTGAACCAATCATGAGTCTGCTGATACAACTGCCGCTCATAGGTATTTTTATTTGGTACAACGAGCGGCGAGATACGCGACAAGCCGAGCGAGACCTAAATCGTGATGCAACCCTGCAGCAGGAACGCAAAGATCGAGATGAAGAGTGGCGTCAGTACCTCAAAGAACAAAGAGAGCAAAATAATGCCGCTCTTGGACGGCTTGCTGATGAAATAAAAACCATTGCTGAAAAAGTGGCGCAGCTTCATGGGGTTCTCAGCGCTCACGATGCTGCAAGCAGGGAGCGCACATTGATCGCCAACAACAAATAATAAAATGTGGCAATTCAACTTTCAAATAACCTTGTATTTCTCATTGAGCATTTATCTCTCCCTGACGCTGTCGGCGATCCCGATGCGAAATGGGAGAATTTTCAATTATCGCACCTTAACAACCCGTCGCTTTTAGAAATCTTATCAAAGTCACGTCAGGTAGGATTTTCGTGGAACTCCGCTGCGGACAGCGTCGCCAACGGGATTAATCATCCGCGCACTCCACACATCTTCGTTTCGATCAATCAGGATGAGGCAGGCGAAAAAATTCGCTATGCCAAAGCGGTCATCGAGGCGCTTGATGCGGATGTAAGACCTAAACTCCTTACAGATAACCGCTTTGAATTGGAGTTTTCGAACGGCTCACGCCTGATCTCCCATCCGTGCCGACCAGTGCGCGGTAAGGCGAAGGCTGTCATCTATCTCGACGAATTTGCACACTACCCAAATGACCGCGAGATTTACCAGTCGGCATTGCCCGCGATTTCAAAGGGCGGGAAGATGCGAATTGGCTCTTCTCCGCTCGGGGCGCGGGGGGTCTTTTGGGAGATTTTCACAGAGGCATTCCGAAAATATCCTGGCTATGTTCGCGGAATGGTTCCATGGTGGTCAACATCTTCGATGTGCAAGGATGTCAAAATGGCGTCTCTCGTCGCGCCATCTTTGACAACCGAAGAAAGGGTCTTCGCATTTGGAACGCCTCGCTTAATCCAAATCTTCGAGAATATGGTTCTTGATGATTTCCAGCAGGAATACGAATGCGCCTGGCTCGATGAAGCCGTTTCGTGGATTGATTGGGATTTGATCAAACGCAACCAGTCTTTGGCGGCTGACGGCAAACTCTGGTATCGCAAGGTGCGCGGCGTAGACGCCGCTTTGCAGGCTGTGAACGAAGTCGCTCGAATGTGCATCGAAGCAAGAATCGAACCGACACTCGTAGGCGGCATGGACATCGGGCGCAAGCATGACACTACCGAAATCATCCTGTGCGGGAAGAACTCGCACCTTTCCAGCCTTCCCTATCGCTTGCATGTATCCCTCGACCGCGTCGAGTTCGAGAAACAGGAGGCTGTGGTAGGGAAAATTCTTGATGTGCTGCCAGTGACCAACTTCCTGATAGACGATTCTGGAATGGGGTCTCAACTGGCTGAGAATATTTCAGGAAAATACCCGCAGGCGCAAGGCGTGACCTTCACGAATGATCGGAAGGAACTTTGGGCTGTAGAAGCCAAACTCCGCTGCCAGAAAGGTGAAGCGCAAATCCCTTTAGAGCGCGACCTTGCCTATCAGATTCACAGCATTCGCCGAAAAGTGACGGGCGCAGCTTCCAGCACATTCGACACGAAAGCCAACGAAAAGCACCATGCGGATATGTTTTGGGCGTGGGCGTTGGCACTGTGGGCTGGCAAGAGTAACGGCGGCGCGAAAGTCCGCGTAACACCGAACCCGCTGGCGCGTAGGCGCGGGTAATAACAGGAGTAACTATGTACGATAGTACAACTGAAACCATTAAGCACATCAAACAGGTCTCTGATCTCATGTGGCATGTGATCTGCGCTATTGGAAAACGCATTACGCACCATGATGCGAGCAAACTGCAAGAGCCTGAAAAATCCATGTACGACAAATTCACGCCTATGCTGCGATCTTTGACCTATGGTAGTGATGAATACAAAGCAACTCTGAAAGAGATGGGTGCCGCACTGGACCATCACTACCGAGTAAACAGCCATCATCCTGAGCATTATCCAAACGGCATCAACGGTATGAGCCTGATCGACCTGATCGAGATGCTTGCCGATTGGAAGGCTGCCAGCCTGCGTCACGCCGATGGCAATATCTTGAAGTCTCTCGAAGTCAACAGGGTCCGCTTTGGCATGTCTGACCAACTGTTCGAGATATTCAAAAATACGGTAATCGAAATGGGCTGGATGGTCAAAGAAGACTAGCAGGGTTGTCTTATGGCACAAACATTTTTTCAAAAACTTTGGAGAGCGACCATGAAAGGTTACAACGCTTTCCGCGCCGCCTACCTCGGCACGGATCAGGTAAATTTGCAGAACTTCGGAAACTTCGACGCGCGGAAGGTGCGTTACTCATTGCTATGGGCAATGTATGAAAATACAGCATACGATGAATTGCACAAGTGGTCGAAGTCGTACAAGGACAGCTACGGGCTATATAGCTTTATCCGCGCAATTTACAACCCGACCTACCGCATCGGCGAATTTTGGAAGAGTCACTTGTGGGGCGGGGCGCTCGATGCTAATGCGGGCGATGGAAAAACGATACCCTCTGCACTGCCGATCCTTACCGACAATAAAAGCCTGCGCCCGGCTATCGCGCAGATCTGGCAGTGGTCGAATTGGGAGATTCGCAAAGACATCTACTCGCTGTGGGGAACAGTCTTCGGGGATGGGTTTATTAAAGTCGTTGACGATCCAGACTTGAAAAAGGTGTACTTATCCATCGTACATCCTTCGCAGATCGCGGATTTGATCGCGGACGCATGGGGCAACGTCAAGGGCTATGTGATCGAGTACGAGCGCGAAGATCCAAAAGAAAACCTGGCGAAATCCACCGAGCAAACGAAGATGGTGACTTACCGCGAGGTTGCCTACCGCGATGGTAAAAATGTGAGGTATGAAACGTATCTTAATAATGACCTGTACGCGTGGAATGGAAAAGAAGCCGAGTGGGATGTGCCGCTTGGATTTGTACCGTTGGTCTTTATGAAGCACAATGACGTGGGACTGGATTTTGGCTGGAGCGAGATCCACGCAGGTCTGCCGAAATTCCGCGAGGTGGACGATCAAGCCTCAAAACTCAACGACCAAATCCGTAAGGTTGTTGAAGGGGCGGGAATCATGGCGGGAGTCAATAAGCCGACACCTGATGAACAGGCGGAAATGGAGCAAGAAGCCAGAAAACTTGGAAGGGATGAGGCGCCGATGTACTGGACAACAAACACGGACGCAAAGTACATCCCTTTGGTTGCGCCGTTGGAAGTTGACCAGGTTGCCGCAAACATTCAGAATCTGCTCAAAGAACTGGAACGCGATTATCCTGAATTGAACAGCGATATCCACAACATCACAGGTGACATATCGGGACGCGCCCTGCGCTTGAACCGCGCTCCCATCGAGGATAAGGTCACGCAACGCCGACCCAACTACGACAATGCGTTGGTCCGCGCTCACAAGATGGCGTTGTCTATCGGCGGAATGCGCGGCTACGATAATTTCAAGGGCATCACTCTCGATAGTTTCCAGAAAGGCAATCTGGATCATTCAATTGGTACGCGCCCAGTGTTTGCCAAAGACCCGCTTGATGACCTCGAAGTCCAATCTGCGTTTTGGGCGGCTGCGGCTCAGGCTAAGAGCGCGGGGATGCCGCTGGAAAGTTTCCTTGAAGAAAACGGTTGGACAAAGGAACGCATTACCAAAGTGACCAAGAAAATCGCGGAGAACCGCAAACAACTCGCCGTCGAAATGGACTTCTTCAACAACGACCAGAACAACGACAATAACAACCAGACCAATAACGAGTAGGTCAGATTCGTGCCATGTGCGAAAATGGAGATGTTCACGTTTATCCACTAGATGACCTTCGAGAACACATAACCGAGGGTACTGAGTGCCCATGCGAGCCGACAATCGAGGTCATTGGCGCGTCGTTGCTTATTATTCACAACGCATTCGACCATCGTGAGATTGTAGAACAGGCAGTCGACATTATGAACGAAATGGCAGACGATGCTACTTGCGGATGAACTCGACGCGCTGGTTGACCCCATCGTAGCGTTTTACGAGCAGTACACCCAATCGGTCATCAATGACATTGCTCGCCGACTTGCCGGCATGGACATGACCGCGACGGCGGCGTGGCAGATGCAACGCCTGACAGAGTCGGGGCTGGTGTACGAAAACGCCCTCGATGAACTTGCCAGAATCACGGGCAGGTCGAAGAAGGTCCTGCGCGAAGCCTTCGAGAAGGCAGGGGTGCAATCAATAGCTTTCGATGATGCGATTTACACGGAAGCTGGATTGAATCCGCTGCCGCTGAATTTATCTCCCGCAATGGCTCAGGTTCTCGCTGCGGGATTGAACAAGACGCAGGGGGTTATCACGAACCTGACCATGACCACCGCTTCGAGCGGACAACAGGCGTTTATTTCCGCGGCTGACCTGGCTTATATGCAGGTGGCAAACGGAGCCATGAGTTACGATCAGGCTATCCGTGCCGCGATCAAGCAAGTGGCACAGGATGGGCTTTCTGTGATTTTCTATCCCACTGGAAAAGCAGATCAATTGGACGTCGCCATGCGCCGAACTGTATTGACTGGCGTGTCACAGACGACGGGCGTCATGCAGATCGAGCGCATGAACGAAATGGGCGTTGACCTGGTTCAAACGTCGGCTCACATTGGCGCGAGACCTGCGCACCAGGTATGGCAGGGGAAGATTTTCTCGCGTTCGGGCAGGGATGGGCGCTATCCCGATTTTGTTGCTGAGACAGGCTACGGGACGGGACCGGGGCTGATGGGGTGGAATTGCGTTGTCGGCGAAACGGTTGTTTCAGGGTCTAATGCCAGCCTTGCCTACAGGCGCGAGTATTCCGGGGAGGTCATAGTCATCAGAACAGCCAGCGGCAACGAATTGACCATTACCCCGAATCACCCTATATTGACCACGAACGGATGGGTTGCTGCTGGACTCTTGCGCAAGGGAGATAACGTAATCAGCCGCCGTCTGAGTGATGGGATTGTCGATGCCCGCCCAAATAACAACAAGAAGCCAACCCTCATCAAGGATGTATTTTGTTCTCTCGCGGAGAATGGAAAGCGCGTGGTCTTTTTTGGCTCTCCCGAAGATTTCCACGGCGACGGAGCCGACGGCAAAGTCGATATTGTATTTTCCGATAGCCTTTTGCGGGATGATGTCAATTCCGCGCTGTTTCATGATTTTGAGGAAGTCGGCTTCGGCTTTTCCTCTTGTCTTTCCAATCCTCTCGTTGCTGAGAGCGCGTTTTCTGAGGTCTGCATAAGTCCGCTTCATTCCCCTGACGGCGCTGTGGGCACGCCCTGTCAATTCGGCTCTCCCATCCTTCCCAAGCCGTTCCATCCTAATTCTGACGGCTTCGGATTTTGTTTTTGCAATCGGAAACCCAAGTTCTGCAAGTCGTTTTCCGATAATAGAGTCTGTACATCCGAACCTGACAGAAATTTCTTTTTTGGTCAATCCGCTTTGATAGAGCCTGACAATCTCGTTCTCGTCGAGAACAAGCCGCCTGTGCCTTTGAGAATCACTGCGGGGAAGTTTCTGGAATCCGAGTTTATCCAGACGAACCCCAATTACTTTTTGACTGCACTTGAAATGACGGGCGATGTCGCATTTACGCATCCCGCTCTTGTAAAGCCTGACGAGATCATCTTCATTCAGCGGAAATTTATGGTTACTCATGTTTACAACCTCGAAACTGATACAGGATGGTATTACTCAAATGGAATTGTCACGCACAATTGCAGACATTCGTTTTATCCGTTTTTCGATGGGCTTTCTCATAATGCCTACAAAAAGCGCGAATTGGAATCGTTTGCAAACGCAACAAGAACTTATCAGGGTAAGGAAATAAGCGTCTATGATGCTACTCAAATTCAACGCGGCATTGAACGCAAGATACGCTTTTGGAAAAGACAGGCGTCTGCTTTCAATGCCGCTAGTTTGGATAATACCCGTGAGATAGCCAAAATCAGGCTGTATCAGGCTAAAATGCGGGCTTTCATCAAGCAAACGAAGTTGAGTAGGCAGTATGTCAGGGAAAGCGTTGTAAAGCCGTAAATCATCATTTTTATCATTTCAAAGTGTTCAAAGTCTCTGAAATCTCAAGCGACCTGCGGCGGGTGTACTTTCCGTAGAACTTATCCTCGGCTTTTTGGCGGGCGGTAACGGCTTCATCAAAAGAGTCAAAGCTGCCGATGTGGAGGGAGATGCGGGCGGTGTATTTGTTTGTGCGCTTGTCGAGGTAGACGCCAGAGTAGCCAGTTTTATTGGTGCTTCTCACGGAGCGGTTGATCGTGTTCTTGCGCGGCGTGACCAGGCGCAGGTTAGCTCGGCGATTGTCGAGTCCGTCCCCGTTGATGTGATCTACCTGCATGTCGGCGGGAGCGTCGAGAATAACGCGGTGCATGAGGATGCTGAATTGACTGCCAGCCTTGCGGACTTTCCGCGCGGCATAGAAGGTCTTTTTATTACGCCATGCCGACCACTTGAATTTATTCAACCATTCAAAGTCTTCATCATCTACCAGAGCGAACTTATCTTGTGTAAGTGGAATCTGTTTCATTGGATTTACCTGTATTTTCTTATGCAGATAAGTTTTTAGGCGGGTGAGAATCCGAAGCCGCGAAACTCGACGGCGATTTTCTTTACCTTATCGGAAACGGACTGGTCACTAATATTCAACTTGATCGAGATTTCCCGCTGATTGTGACCGAGCGAAAGCAGGAGAACGATTTTCATGTATTCTTCTGGCAACTGGTCAATGAGCCGCTTGATCTCCTGAAGGCGTTCTTGCTCTGCGTACTCTTCCTCTGCGGACTTATGGAATGAAACGCGGATGTCAATGTCAATATCTTCGTCCTCGTCCTTGTTGGTCATTTCGGCTTCGGTGCCGACCAGAGCAGAATAGGCAAGATTGCGCCTGATGACTGCCTTTGCTGCCCATTTTGCGCGGGTGAGGATGCGGGAGTCGGAGTCAGTCGGCTTGGACTTGAAAAGGATTTCGTCCACCATCGCCGCGTAGATGTCGTCGGCTTCGAGTCCGTCGCCATTGGCGAATGAGCGGGCTTTGGCGCGGAGCCTGGGTTCGAGGCTCTCAATACGGCGGGCGAGGGGTTCGTACAGTTCTGGAGGGTTGAGGAAGATGATGCGCTTTGCCCCGCTTGGCGTGTGTGCTTTGCGGCAGGATTTACAAATACGCTGGTAGCCTGCGCCGCGATGGTGGAACTGGTTGATCTCTTTCACTTCTTTGCATTTGAGACATTGCTGATACGTCTTTGAATCCACCTGGGACGAACTAACGAAATTAATACGACGTGCGGGTTGTGCTGACATTGGATTACTCCTTTATTTAGTTTTGCGGGATTCCAGTCCCGTTATGGTAATATCTTACCACATAGCAAGATGTTACCACATGGTATTTTTGTCGTCAAGGGTGAGATAAGACAATAGCCTATTATGATATAATGCCAAACATGAAGAAAAAGAACTCGGTCACAATGGAATTTCAACTTGACGTTCTTCTAAAAGAACGCGACATCAGCATTCGGAAACTCGCTTTGATTTCAGGAATACACTACAAAACGGCTTTGAACATTTATCATAATCATACGGCGGGAATTGCTCTTGATGTGCTTGCCAAAATTTGCAAAGCACTGGACGTAACCCCCGACAAAATTTTCAAGTTTATTAAATAGTAACCGAGGGCACTGGAATGCCCTCGGTTATTTCGACCTTCCGCCGACCTTCTCCACGTCAGCACGAGTGGATTCAGTCGGCTTGGGTCTATCTATCAGCAGGGATTGCTCCGAGCCGACAGCAGGGGAAATTATAGCATGGGGAAACCGCTATTTTCTTATCCAGTTAAGTGTTCATGCCAGTAACTTTCACGTCACGGTTTTTGCGGGGTTCCATAAACTGCGCTTCCGTCCAGTTCGAGATAGAGAAGTTCCTGAGAACTGTAACTGTATTGGGCGATAAACTTATTCCTCAGCTTTGCCCCAAAAGCATTTTCCGCATCTACCCAGGATTGAACCCAAACGATGTCTTTCTCACGGGCAACGCGCCATTGGTCTGGGGCGAAAACGACACTGGGAAACTCGGCAGTTGAGGGGGATTTCAAGAATTGCTTGACGTGCTCCTGCGCCGAATACATAAATGTGCCTGCTTCGGTTGCGTCCAATGTGTAATTGGTTATTTTGTCTAAAACTCCGCCAGCGTCTCTGTCATAAAATACGAGTGAATCGCGACCAATTCCGAAAATCTCGTTCCCGTCGAATGTAACTAAGTATTCTTTTGTGTACCCCAAAGAAGCCACATATGCTTTCATCGTGCCATCTTCTTTGAAAAGAGTAAGGCTTTCAACTCTTTCAAATCCGACGCTTTTTATTACCTCAAAGGCTTTTTCTGCGTCTGCTTCGCTCAGACCCGCGCTGTCCATGATTGCCTTTACGTTGCTATCTATGGCAGGAGTCGGAGTCAATGTCGGCGTTTCGGTTTGCGTTGGGGTTGTGGTCGCGCTTGGCTCTTTTGATGGGAATATGTAAACCGCAAGGGGAAGGCAGAGGCACACCACGAAAAACGAAACCAGCACGGCGATTATCGTGTTTTTTATCCTTGCCTGTTTTTTAGGTTGTGCCTTTACTTCCTGGGCAGGACTCGGCGGTGGGGCTTGAACGGGCTTTTCCAAATCCCGCCCACAGTGTTTACAAACAATAGCCGCATCTTGGATGTCTTCGGCGCAGTAAGGGCATTTTTTCATATTGAACCTCCAATTTTTGTAAAACATTATATGATGACAGGTTGAAATCAAAAATAGAATAATTGTGCTATAATGCCGTTAATCGACAGGGGCTGGTGAAAACCTAGTCCCACTCACGCCTGACTGAGTTCACAGAAACCGAGGCGCTCTTAATTGAGCGTCTCGGTTTTTTTTGTTAACTCGGCGGGACATCTACGACGCAATGCCAGCGGAAATGGCAGGAGACTCAACATGAACATTAATAGATTTTCACTTCTTCGACCTCGTGTGTTTTTTGACGCTAACTCCAGCGGTGGTGGTGGAGGAACAGAAACTCCCCCTGAAGGCGATAAGCCAAAGGGCAAGACTTTCACACAAGAGGAACTGGACGCGCTCTTTGCTCAACGAGCGACGCAGGCACGGAATAGCGCATTGGCGGATTTATTCAAGGAATTGGGCGTGGAAAGCGCCGACGCCCTGAAAGCCGTCATCAAGTCGGCGAAGGATGCTGACGACGCTCAGAAGTCCGAACTGCAAAAGGCGCAGGACAAGGCAACCGCGGCAGACAAGGCTCTCGCCGACCAGAAGCCCGCCCACGATGCCGCAATTGCGGAACTCGAAAAGCGGATTCAGGACAGCGAAATCAAGATACTCGCCGGGCGCGAAGTCAAGGACAAGGACGGGAAGGTTACCCGCTCGAAATTCCGCGACGACGCTCTCGATGTGGTTCTGGCCACCCTCGACCGCAAAGCCATTGTCCTGAAAGACGGCGAGTACACCGGTATCGAAGAAGCCCTGACAGAGTTGGCGACGGCAAAGACCTTCCTGCTGGAGGCGGAGTCGGCGACAACCACCAAAGGCTCGCCAACGGATACAAAGTTCCGCAAGCCGAATAAACCAAAATCCAATACGGAGGATGACGAGAAGCCATTCTTCCAATCACTATAGGAGATTCTCATGACCGATATTGCACTCGATACCAGTCGCAAGGTGAACGTGGTCTTTGCCGAGGAAGCGGAAATCCGCGACTTCAAAGAAGCCGAGACCCTCGCTGTAGGCGACTCGGTTTACGTTACCGCCGCGGGTAAGGCTTTGAAAACCAACGCCGACGGCGTAGCGCCCGCCAAAGCGCAGGGGCGCGGGATCGTCACCATGCGCATCGGCTCGACCGTGAGCGTGATGAAAAAGGGCTACCTTGCTGGATACGACCTTTCCGCGCTCAATTACGACGCGCAGCTATTCCTGAGCAACACGCCCGGAAAACTGGCGGACGCCGCCGGAGCCATCCCTGTTCCGTGCGGGCGCGTTTCGTGTCTTACCAACGACAGCCAGACCAAAATTCTGTATGTCGATTTCGACTGGATCAACCAGTTCGCAGCCGCATAAGGAGGTAACAACATGCCTGCCCCTACAACCATCGCCGGTATCCTCGACATTGCGGATTCCGAAAACACTTACGTCAATCAGGTTGGTCAAGTGCATGTGTACGATGCCATTGGCGAGTACACGGCACGGCTCAACACCAACCTCAACCTGATCACCGGTCTGTTCGTCGAGAAGACCACGACCAACGTCCAGTGGACATACCACCTGCCCGGCAACCGCCAGTTGCAGCGCCAGGGCGGTATGGGTCGCGCCGGTGAGCAGAAGTTCAAGGCTTCGTATGGAGTGGCGCTGCCCATCTTCCAATTCGGCGACGCGCTCGGCGGAGATTGGATCAACATGGCGTATATGACCATCGCCGATGTGGACCGCCAGGTGAATGAAATCAAGCTCGGTGCGCGGCGTTTGCTGCGCAAGGAAATCCTCATCGCGTTGTTCAATAATGCCGACCTGACCTACGAAGATTTGAAGTGGGATACGCTGACCATTCGCGGCTTGGCGAACGGCGACGCGACCTACTACCCGCCACTGCCCGGCGTGGATGATCTGGCGACTGCCGACCACTACGGCGAGACCGGTTATGCAGTCAGTGCGATTGACGACGACCACGATCCCATCAAGTGGCACGCGGATAAACTCCACGCCCGCTTCCCTGATGAAATGGACGGCTTGGTTTTCATTTCCAGCAACATGACGCCCTACGTGAAAGAGCTGACTGCGTTCCTCGAAGTTGGCGACCCGCGCGTTTCCAAAGGCGGGTTGGCTGACAGGCTGAACAACTTGCCCGGCGGATTGCCCGGACGTGTGATCGGGCGCGCGCATGAAGTTTGGGTCGTAGAGTGGGCGGACGTGCCGAGCAATTACTCGGCGAGTCTCGCGCCGTCCTACGAAAAGCCGCTCCAGAAGCGCATTGACATCCCCGAAGCGAACCTGCCGAGCGACCTGACTCTCGTCAAGGTCAGCGACAAGTTCCCGCTGGAGAAATCCGATTGGGTGTGGCGCTTCGGTCTCGGCGTGGTCAACCGTCTCAACGGCTTTGTGCTGGAATGTGGTACTGGCGGAACGTACACCGTGCCGACCAGCCTCGCACGCTAACAGGTGTCTCATGGCTACTGAATTAGCAATGGCAATGCGCCGCTTGAAGGCGCAAGAAGCGCTGGTGCAGCAGATGGCTGATCTCAATCGCAAGATGGATTTAGTCATGGCTCGCCTCGGAATCGAAGGCAAAGACCCTGCCGCTGTGGTCGAACCCAAGGCGGATGAAGTCCCTGCCACCGAGACCAGCGAACCCAAAGAGTCGGACGAAGTCCCTGCTACCGCCGACGTCGAAACCGAAGATAAGTAACCACGGGCGGGGCAGGAGAACCCTGTCCCGCTTATTAAATTATCTGGATAAGAAAATGGCACTTACCCGCGCACAAGTTGAATCCATATTGGTCTCGCGCTGTAAAAAACGCATGGTGTTTGTCGAGTTTGCAATTACGACAAACGGAAGCAATGCCGACCTGAATGACCCAATCTGCACTGCGCTGCAGGTCATGGGTATCAACCCCGCGAACATCGCCAGCGTAGCAGACAGCGACCTTGCAACCGTGACGGACGCCGCGAAACTCTGTGATCTGGCTGAGGTTAGGCTGCTGGAAAACATCCTCGGCAACTCGGACAAGGTCACGCTTCAAGCTGCCAGCGGGACCGAACATTTCAGCAACGCCAACGATGCGCTGGAAAAGATGATTGCGCGGAAACAAGCCGAAGTCCAGAAGAAATATGGCGTAGGCTTGGGAAGCCTGCAATCTGGCAAGTTAAGCATGTCGTTCCAAGCAAAGCCATGATCACCAATACCCCAATGACCGTCTACAACAAATACGTCGAAAACCGTGCTGAAAAATACCAGCGCACGGCGCTTTCTGCTGTACTGTGGGACTCATCCAGCGCGACGGTCAAACACAAGTCTGCCAACATGCAGGATAACAAGGCGGTCATCGCCCTGCCGCATTACATCGGCGGAGCGTACCTCAAACCGAAAGTCTGGCTCGCGCTCGTCGACAAAACTGCGAATTGGACGCTACAGGAGGGCGACGTGGTCGTGCGTGGAATCGTCGTCGACGAAATTACCGAAGGCTTCACCCTCTCGGCTCTCCGTGCCAAATATGACGACGTGCTGGAAATCGTCTCGGTTGCCTTCATGGATCAGGGTTCGCCAAACACCCATCACTGGGAGGTACTCTGCAAATGACCCCTCCGAAGATCATCACACCTCGCGGAGCCATCATTCAGACCAAAGGCGGAAGGGCAAAACTGGAATGGAATACCACCTTCCAACGGTGGCAGGGAAATTTCTCTGCCGCTCAGCGTTTTGTGGATAGTGAAGTCTTACGTTTGTCAGAGCCATATATCCCACTCTTGACCTCGATGCTCATCAAGTCAGGAATCCTCGGCACGAACATCGGTTCTGGCGTAGTCGAGTGGATTGCCCCATACGCGAAGGCTCAGTATTTCAGCAAGCGCAAGCCTGGCAGCCAAACAGGACCGCTACGAGGTCCGCAATGGTTCGAGCGTATGAAGCGCGTCCACCGTAACAGGATTGTCGCGGGCGCGCGGCGAATTGCAGGGAGGGGTGGCGTATGAGCATGATTAGCGCCGTGCGCGATTTCCTGCTGACCTATCCTCCAATGGCAGACAGCTTGATTCATGTGGATGTGCTTGGCGGAACTCCAACCGAATACGCCGTGATTCCAGTGCCAGGTGACCGTAAAAAAAATCAATATCTGGACGGCGGTTCTGACCGTGAATATCCCTTCCTGATTCAATCTGTGGAGTCTACCGCCGACGAATTGGAGCGCATCGAAAACAGCGGCTTTTACGAGGCTCTTGCCGATTGGTTGGAAGAGCAAACCGAAGCGGGGAACCTGCCAAACCTGGGTGCGGGCAAGACCGCAGAATCCATTGAAGCCGTGTCCTGGGGCTTTGTGTACGAACAAGGCGCAAGCGCCACGGGAATTTATCAAATCACTTGCAAGTTGGCTTATGTGCAATAACAGGAGAAAAGCATGACCACAAAAATCAAAAGTTCACAAGGAAAAACCTTCCTCAACACCACACCTTCCTTAACCGCGACCTATAGTCTGATTGGGGATGGCGTGACATCATTGGAAACCGACTACGGTCCGAAGACAACCGAGGAAACCTATGTCCACCAAGACAATGCCAGCATCAGCGTTGACAGCTACGCCCCAAAGCTTTCTGTCGAAATGACAGCGAAGCTTGGCGACGCCGCGTTTGCATTCATCGATGCTTTGCGAAAAAGCCGCGCAGTTCTTGGCGATGCAGAGACGGATATTGTCAATGTGTGGCTGTACGAGACCCCCACTGCGGGAGCCTATCCTGCCGAGAGGCAACCTGTCGCCATCCAAATCGACACAGACACGCGGGAAGGCGGCGTCCCCATGAAGATCAAGTACACCATCAACTATGTCGGCGACCCGACCCCCGGCACGTTCAACCCGACCACCGGCACGTTTACCGCTTCCTAACGGATAACGATGAAGGGCGAGTAATTGCCCTTCATCGGCTGAGGCTTACATGCAAAACACCATTCAAATCAATACCGGAACAGTAGATCTGGCGATTGTCCGCGACAACAACAGCGCCGGCACGCTTTCATTCAACCCGACTGACACCCTGTTTGCTGAGCGATTTTACGCTTTGCTTGGAGACCTGCAAAAGAACCTCAAAGACTACAAAGAGCGCGGGCTCGAACTCGGCAAAAAGGGCGTCGACGAAGATGGCGTGCCGCAAAATGTGGAAGAACACATTGCCCTGCAAATCGAGTTGTGCAATTATCTCCGCGATAAGACAGACAAGGTTTTCGGCGAGGGCACTTCTCAAAAGCTGTTCGGCGAAGTCCGCAATCTCGAAGTTTACAAACAGTTTTTCGACGGGATTCTTCCATACTTCCAGCAGGCACGCGCTGAGAAAGTTGCGAGGTACACCACCGAAACGAGCGCAAAGCGAAACCGCCGCAAAAGCAAGAAATGAATATCCTCGTTGACGCCCTGCCTGAGACGGTCGAAATTGGTGGCAGAGTATATCAACTCAGCACTGATTTCCGACCATGCCTAAAAACCATCATAGCGTGTGAGGATTCGGAGTTGACTGGGCACGAAAAGGCGCTGGTAATCCTGACAAACCTTTTTCCCGAAATACCAGACAACCTCGAAGCCGCGATGGAAAAAGCTCAATGGTTTCTTGATGGCGGGGATGCACAACAGGAACGAACAGATGAACGACAGCAGCCAAGAGTTTACTCCTTCTCCAAAGACTCGAGTTTCATCTTCGCGGCATTCAGACAGACACACGGAATCGATTTACAGACGGTTCAAATGCACTGGTGGGTCTTTATCGCGCTGTTCATGGATATTGGGCAGGACACTACTTTTAGTCAGTTGACGGCTCTCCGGAAACGGATCAAGACAGGAAAAGCCAACAAGTACGAGCGCGAGGCGGCTAGGGAACTTGGCGACATCTTCGAGATTGCCAATACAGAGACACGCGACCTGAGTGAACTTGAAGCCGAAGATGAATTTATGCGAGCGTGGAAATCGCACCTCGAACAACAGGAATCACAATGTCCGCAGGATACGACGGTTCAATAAAAATCGACACCAGCATCAACAGTAGTGGTTTCAACAAGGGCGTCAAAGGCTTGACGACCTCGTTGAAGTCTCTGGCTATTGCTGTAGGAATCGCTTTCAGTCTTAGCGCGGTGATCGCTTTTGGTAAAGCGTCTGTTGATGCGGCGAGCGAAATTCAATCCGCATTTATCGGATTGCAGTCCATCGTAGAAGGACAGGGGAAATCCTTCTCAGGCGCGAAAGAGTTCATCAACGATTACATTGCCGATGGGCTTGTGCCGGCGGCGAACGCCGTGACCGCCTACAAGAATCTGCTCATGCGCGGGTATTCCACTGACCAGATCGAAACGGTCATGAACGCGCTCAAAAATGCGTCCGCGTTCGGGCGGCAGGGGTCGCTCACGATGGGACAGGCAGTCCAGAGCGCCACCGAAGGTCTGAAAAACGAAAACAGCATTTTAGTTGACAACGCGGGTGTGACCAAGAACGTCTCGATGATGTGGAAGGACTACGCCATTTCAATCGGGACAACGGTCGGAGCGCTAACCAAAGAGCAGAAAATCGAAGCCGAGGTACAGGGGATTTTGGAGGAAACCCGCTTCCAAATGGACGACGCGGCGAAACTCTCGCAAACATACGCCGGCAAGATATCCGCTTTGGGGGTGTCGTTCAAAAATCTCAAAGTTGCCATCGGTAATTCGATTATCCCCATCATCGATCAGGTCGTGCCGTACATCAAAGCCGCAGTCGATGCGCTGACGATTTACTTTAACCAGGTCGCGCAAATCATGAACGCGCTGTTCGGGACAAACGTCTCGATGGCTTCCGTGTCAGACAGCATGACAGAAGTCGCAGACAGCACCCAGGACGCGGCTGACGCCCAAGACAACCTGGCTGATTCCACTGGTAACGCGGCTAAGGCGGCAAAAGGCGCCCTGGCTGCCTTCGACCAACTCAATGTTCTTCAGATGCAGGATGCGGGCACAGAAAACGCTGCTGCTGCACCAATTACCCTGCCACCCGTCGACGACTCTCCCATCGAACAAGGCACAAGCGCGCTGGAGGAAAGAGTCCTTGCGTTCAAAGCGAAATTCCTTGAATACATCCAGCCGGTAATAGACGCGCTTGGACGGCTCAAAGAATCACTTACTCCTTTGGCTGAGACAATTTGGTATGGACTCAAATGGGCGTGGGACAACATTCTCGTGCCTCTTGGCTCATGGGCGATTACAGATTTGCTCCCTGCGTTTCTTGACTTGCTTGGCGGAGCCGCAGAGTTACTCAACGACATCCTGATTGCCCTACAACCTATCTGGATGTGGTTTTGGGAAAATTTCTTGCGACCGCTTGCTGAATGGGTCGGCGGAAAGATCGTGGATTTTCTGTATTGGCTTGCCGATGCGCTCAAACGTTTAGGCGGATGGATCGAGCAAAACGGGACGACTTTATTTTCTATTGTAAGTGTCATCATGGCAATTGTGGGCGTGCTGTGGCTGCTGAACGCTGTTGTTGGCGCGATCAATGTTGCCATAGGCATATACAACAGCGTTATGGCGATTGTCGCCACTGTCACGGAGGCAGTAAGCCTGCCTTTGCTGTTGGTCATCGCATTAATTGTGGCTATCGGCGTGTTAATCTACCTGCTCATTACTCAATGGGACAATCTTTCTGTGACTGTAAAACAGATCGCTTTTATTATTAATTTTTATTTCCTGCAACTCAAAGAACAGCTTTCAACCACCATAAAACAGCTTGGGTTCATCATATCTTACTATTTCAACCAAGCCGCAACTTCTTTCAAGGATGCGTTTTTTGTCGCGCTTGATGCTGTCAACGAAAAATTCATTTCCATTTTCGAGGGGCTAAAAACCTTTGTCAAAGGGATTATCAATGGGATTATCGACCTTATTAATGGAATGATCAGCAGAATTATTTCAGGCATCAACAACGTTGTCGAATCGGCGAACGCAGTTGGAAATGTGCTGCCTGGGTATTCGCCAATTCCTGCCCTGATCACGCCGAAAATACCATACCTGGCAACCGGGGCTGTAATACCACCGAACTCTAAATTTGCGGCGATTTTGGGAGACCAAAAGAGAGGGGTAAATATCGAAGCGCCTGCCGACCTTATCAGACAAATTGTCCGCGAAGAAACTGGAAAAGTAACTGCGTCGGTAACGGTCAATTTTGCCGGCAGTCTGGCTGGACTGGTCAGGGAATTAAAGCCTTACATAGACAAAGAAACTGTTCGCGTTGGCGACAACTTAATAACAGGTGGAGCGACGGCATGAGTGTGACAATTGACGGAACGACATTCGATATACATGTTCTGAGCGTCCACAGGACTGCCGACTTTTTGGACAAATACGCAGAACGAACCGAGGACGGCGTTCTACACCGCGAGTTAATCGGTGTGTATTTCAATTACCAGTTGAAGTTTGCGAGAACCAATAACGTCTCTGCTTATGTAGCGCTCTGGCAAAAATTAACAGAGCCGGTCGAGTTTCACGAAGTCACAATTCCTGATGAAGACGGCTCGTTCACTTTCACTGCGTATTTTTCCAATGTTTCGGACGAACTACACAGAGACAAGGGAGCCACAAAGTTCTGGAAATCCCTAACCGTGAACTTTATTGCCAAGGAACCAGCCCGTGCCTAAGACATCCACGATCATCAGTTTTGGACTATTCGTGCAGGTCACCAAGCAGGATGGCAATCCTGCTTGCTCAGACCTGCAACCATTTTCCAAAATTGCCGACCTGAAAACTGGAACATACACGACTTCCCCATTCATATCCATGGAACCAGGCTTTTGGCTTCTGAACGGGGATTACAAGTTCCTGCCTGTGAACACCGCCAATGTGCATGTTGGACTCATGAGCCTATCCATGTCGGATGGGTCGGGCAACTTCTCTTTTCCGCCTGTTCTAAATGTTGTTTTTTCAGAGCCGCACAACACCAACGGTCTTGTACTACTGTTTTCGCAAATATCCGAAGACTGGTGTTCGCATTTGCTTGTGTCGTATTATGATGCGGCTGATGCGCTAATTGCGTCTACAGACTATTACCCTGCCTCGTGGAGCCTGTCAACAGAGGATGCAATCGAAGGATTCCAAAGGATTGCGATCACATTCTATTCGACCAATAAGCCCTACAGGTATCTTCGTTTGCAACGAATCGACTACGGCAGGGTGATCGAGTTCACCGAGGCAGACGTTAAGACAGCCACGGTCGTCGAAGAAACCAATCTTATCTCCACCGAATTGCCCATTGGGACACTCGAACTAAACCTCCAATCAAACAACGCGGAATTCAGTATCACCAATCCAGAGGGAGCATTTGCAGAATTGCAAGTCAGGCAGCCATTGGACGTGTATGAGATTGTAGGAACCAACACGCTCTACATCGGCAGGTTCTATTTGGACGAATGGGAGACCAAGAGCGAGACCGAAGTAAGGTTTTACGCAGTTGACGCAATTGGGATACTCGACACTAACACCTATTGGGGAGGTATCTGGCTGACGCCTGTTACTGCCGAAGTTCTGATTGCCGAGATCATGGGCGAATTGGGAATGTCCTATGAACTTGATACTGTTCTGGAAGACAGTACGGTTCAAGGCTGGCTCCCAATATGCTCATATCGCCAGGCTCTGTTGCAAATAGCATTCGCCATTGGCGCGAAGGTTTACTGCGCTCGAAGCGGATCAATCGTCATCAAGAAAAGCCCGCTTGTCAGCGAGGTTGTAACGCCAGAAGTGAACATAACTTCCGCAGAGAAAAGCGCTAAACAAAAGCTTTCTCTTAAAACGATGGTTACAGGAGTGGAACTTACCACTTTTGCATACTCTTACGGCGAAGAATACAAGCAGCTTGCCAGCGTGATTTTGGGGGCTGGAACACACTACATCAAATTTAGCAAACCCTGCCACGACACAGAGGTTTCTTCGGGAGACGCTGTTGTTACGGGGCGCAATGCTAATTATGTGGAGGTCGAAGTTGCCACCGCCGGGACAATCGTCATCAGCGGGTATGAATTCCAGGAATCAAACTCGGTGTATTCCGTCTACAACAGCGAAATTGGAGCGGAAGTCAAAACAAACATCGTTTCGATAAGCAATTCAACCCTTGTCCACCCAAGCAAAGGCGGAGCACTAGTTCAGCGGCTTTATGACTTCTACCAGCAAAGATACGTTCAAGAAGTCAGGTTGTACGCACCCAGTCTCGAAATAGGTCAGTCGGTTCTCGTGGATGTTCCGAACTCGAAGAAATTGAAAGGATTCGCTCACAAAGCCACGCTTGATCTAACTGGCGGTTTCAGGGTCGACGCAACTATGACAGGGGTGCTGCAATGAGTAGCCTGAAATACATCCATCCCATTACCGACAGGACTCTGGCTGACATCACCGCCAGAACCGCCAAAGGCTATTTCAATCTGGTCGATTGGTATAGGGTTTATGACAACTCCGTGTATCTCAGGGACCTGCTTGAGTGTCTTCTCGGCAGGACGTTGTCATGGACAGATGTTTCCTATCCAACAATCACTACATTCCCAACTGTCGCCAGCCTAAATCAGATGCTGCAGAACATCATCAATATGGAGGAATCTGCCGGTTTTCCTGTTATTTCTGGCATGGTAGTTATCACCGCCGACTGGCAGGAGGGAACTGGCGCTGTCAGTCCAGACTACGAAGACGCGAATAACTGGGAAAACCTCATAGAGCAGGTGCGGAACACCATTGCTCTGGCGGCTGATTACCGGATCCAGTCCGGGGTTTCAAGTTGTGGTCAGCAAAGGTTTTTCCAAAGCAGATTCAGGACATTCAGGTACGCAATTCCTGTCTACTCCCCCATTGCATCTTTTGTCGCCGGAATTGGATCTTCCGATTGCGGAAGTGTCAGAGGCAGAAAGTTTAGAACTTACGAAAGCGTTTCGCGCCCTGTTGCCGGTTTGAAATCTTGTGGCGCTTCCAGAAACATGTTGAACACGAGGAGATACTAATGCCTTACGAAAAAACAAACTGGGTTGACGAGGTTCCCGCCAGCACCCCAGTCGAATACACGATTGACGGTGACGGCGGAACAATCACCAATGCAACCATCGAGGTCGAAACACCAATTACTCCTGGGACGCCAGTGAATGCCTCCAATCTGAATCACATGGAGGACGGGATCGAGACCGCCCAGGAAACTGCAGAAAATGCGGGGGCAGCCGCTGCATCTGCACAGGCAACTGCAAACGCAGCTATTCCAAAGAGCATTGCTACAGCAGTTGGAGACATTCTCTACGCTACAGCATCAGCGGTATGGGCGAAATTGGCAAAGCCCTCAGTCAATTCCGTCCTAAGGATGACACCTGCCGGTTCTCCAAGTTGGAAAGCTGAAAGTGATTTTATTCAGTCTTTGATCTATCGACGGCAAGGTGGCGATGCTGATGACTGGAATGTAGGAGGTACAACAAGTTTCACCCCCGCTGCACCTCTTATCCAGGTAGGAAAAACAAGCAACTTTCAACCTGTCACTTCTGACGGTTCATACTACTACTACCATCTAACTGTAACATTTCCGCAGGCTTTCAACAAAGTACCTCTAATCCTGCTAACTCCAACACCCTACTTTGTTGAATTGCACTATCACGCAACACATGTTGTTTTGTACAGCATAAGTGTTAGCAGTTTCCATTTTTATTTATTCACAGACTTTGCTGGCAGTGCAATAAATTGGTACATGCACTGGATGGCAATTGGAGAATAAGCTATGGCAAAAATATACAGCAAATTTACGTGGCTCAACGAAATACTTGCAGGGCTTGAACGTTTCAACATCAAACAGAACGACGGAACTCCCATCTACAGCAATGTGGAAATTTCGCTGAACACTTCGGTAACACAGGCAGGCACGTCGGTTGACGCTACCCGCATGAACCATCTTGAAGATGGTCTTGATGCACTCGACACCAAAGTAGCGGGAATGGAAGTTCATTCCACCACCGAGAAAACTTCCATTGCAAATGACGACGAATTCAGCGGAGCGGACTCGGCGGCGAGTTACGCTCAAAAACGTTGGAAATGGTCAACGATCATTTCCGCGATTTTGTCATCCGCAGTAAGTTGGTATCAACAGGCTATTGCCGCATCCGTGCTGTCCTCTCCAGACACTGCGGACAAGATAACAGTTTTAGACGTGAGCGATCAGACTGCAAACAAAACCATAACGCTCGGAAAACTGGCAGATGTGCTGGAAGGTCTACTCATCAAAGTAACCCAAAAGGATGCCGCTGATGGAGTTCCTGCCCTGTCCTCTCGAAGAATTTCCATATGGGACAGCACAGGCACATACCAATCATTCATTCGGGTCCTGGGAACAGCCGGCAGGATATTTACTCTTGCCAATCGCAATGCAGAACTTGGAAACTGGTTAAACAATTGCAGTGTGGAAGACCAGGTACTGACCGCAGCCACAAAAACCTATATTGAAGGTTCACTGATTGCAATACCTGATGATGGATTGAGAATCGGGACGGTTATTACTTGGCGATTGGTAATGACCAAGACTGCCGCTGGTGTTGCAACAACTTTATATGAGGTTCTCGCGGGTTTGGCAGGCACAGTATCGGATGGTGCACTTTTATCATTCACCAAAGGCGCAGGAACAGCGGCGGTAGACACTGCCGAAGCCACAATTGAATTGGTAATCCGTGGTCCTCTTACCTCAGGATACGCTCAGGGTATGTTCAAACTTAACCATCAGTTAGCAACTACGGGGTTCTATACTCTAAACTCAGCAGTTCAGCAGGGTTTATCCAGTGCAGTCGATTTACAAGCATCAGCCATAGCGTTCATCGGTATTGCCATGACCACAGGCGCATCAGAGGCGGTCACGATTAAGTCATGCACTGTTGAGGCGCGAAACTTATAGGTATGTAGTTCGTTTGCAGGAACGATATGCCGCCAAAAGCAGAACATAGGAAGAAGAAGTTCGAGGCTTTTATCGCGAGGAAACACAACCTCATGCGAGAGATTTTGGAGTTGCAGGACAAAGTCCGGTGGGCACGGCGTGATGCGGAGAAGCACTACGAATCAATCATTGCCGCGAAGGATGCAGAAATCGCCAGACTTCACGCGATCATTCGGAGAATTGAGGATGGCAGGAGCAAGCTGGACTTATATCTACAACAGTTGATTTTAGAACGAAATAATCCAGAGCACCCTGTTCCAGAGACTGCATGGGTGGAACCGCTAAGAACCTTCCAAAAGCATGATTAAATCAAAAGATGTGATGCTGACACATCACATCTTTTGATTTCCCGCGGGGCTTCGATACTCATCGACCTCTTGACCTTACGCGGCTGATTGAGACCATTATACTCCACTTTGGAACAAGTGTGCTACTTATGCGTGGGAGTGGATTGTCCCGTCTTCGTGGCTGTGTACGTGCCCGTGCTGGTGGACGTGCTTCTCAATTTTCACGGCTTGCGGGTCGCCTGACAGCATGGCGGCGAGTTCGGCGAGTTCTTTCAGGATGCGGGCTTCGTCGGGGTTCTGCGAGTTGTCGAATTTGATCTCACCGTTCAGCAGGATTTGAACCTTGATTTGGCGTTTGGTGGTCGGCATGGGATTATCCTCCTGTGTATTGGGTCATGACGTATTCGCCGGGCTTCGAGCCTGCAGAGAACGTGTAACCGTTCTTCTTTGCCCAGGCTTTGACGGTGTTCTTGGCGTAGGATATGGTCAGGGTTTCCAGCAGGTCCTGACAATTGTATGACGAGCGGCTAAGTGCAACACTGTAGTTGTCATCGCTGCGGGAGCGTTCAAGAGAGATTCGTTCTTTACCCTTCTCCACGACGATATTGTTCGGGGACAGGGACGTGATCTTTGCGCCGATCTCGGCGACTGCCTTCTTGATCATTTCAACATCAAGCAGTTTGGTTGGGATGGTTGAAAAACAGGGCATTAGTTTTCTCCTTCAAGTAATTTTTTATTCGGATAATCTTTTAAGTGTTCATGGCTTGAAAAGTACTGCGATTGGATGATGGGCAATCATCAGAACGGTGGCTTGTGGAGGCTTGGAACGCTTTTGACGGGCATTGTAGAATGGATAGCAGACGGCGCGAACTTGAGTCCGCGCCGTTGTAGTTTTCTACACTTCCATCGTGCGCTTGCCTTCGGACTTGGCTTTCGGCTCGGCTTCGAGAGGATTACCAGCGGTGAGAGCCTTTCCCTTCGCCCACTCGCGTAGGGCTTTGATCTCATCCTTCTTGGTCTCCGAGGTCGGGACAATTTGCTTCGCGGCTTCAAGTAAGTAGGATACCTCAACAGGCTTATTGTCGAAGAACGCGCGCTCGACCGCGAACTTGACGACCTTCTCGATCTCGCGCCCTGAGAAACCCCACGTGGCATTTATAACCAAATCGAAGTCATTGGCTTTGATTTTTACGCCGCGCTTCCCCATGTGTACGTCCAGAATCTGCAAACGGGACCGGGCATCAGGCAAATCCACAAACATCACGTCATCGAAACGGCTAAGCAACTCGGGGCGCAGGGCACTCACGCTGTTGGCGGTGGCGATGACGTAAACGGGCGACGTGGTCTCCTGCATCCACGTCAGGAGGGAACCAATCACGCGCATCATCACACCTCCATCGGATGCGCCGCCGTTGTCTGCCAGTGCCTTCTCGATTTCATCGAGCCACAGGACACAGGGAGCGGTAGCCTCGGCGACCTTCAACGCCGTGGAGATATTGTTCTCTGCGGCTCCCACGCGCCCGCTACCCAAAATTTTGCTCATGTCGAAGCGGAGTAAGGGCAGGGTTCCACCCGCGATTGCCTTCGCGCTCAGGCTCTTACCAGTGCCTGGCACGCCGACCAACAAGACGCCTTTGGGAGAGTCCACGCCAGCGGCACGGGCTTTGGGTGACATGGCAAGGCGCTTGCGAGCCGCGTATGCTTTGAGGTTCTCCAGCCCGCCCACGTCGCTCATGCTGACATTTGCCTCGAAGTATTCCAGCACGCCGCTCTTACGGATGATCTGCTTTTTCTCGGCGATAATGTGAGAGATAACCCCGTCGCCAAGTTCGCCACAGGCGACCACGCCAGCGGTCAGGACGTTTTCGGCTTCTTCCTCGGTCAGTCCGCGCATGGCTTGGACAACCTGGTCACGGTTGCCGTTCAGGGTTACGGGAGTCGTATTTGGCAGGTTGGACTCGGCTTTGCTCAGAATGGCTTCGAGTTCTTTTACATCGGGAAGCGACCAGTCGATCACCGCGACCTGCTTTTCGAGGTCAGGGTGTACGCTCAGCGACGGGGACAGCAGAATCAGGTTGTGCTTACGGGTCTGGAAACGGGAGGAAATATCGCGCAAATATCGCACGACGCGCACATCACTCTCAATCAACTTGTGCAGGTCTTTGAAAACAAACAGCGTGCTTGGCTCATCGCCTTCCTCGTCAAACTTTGCTACCCATCCGAGCGCGGCGTTTGGATCTGCGTACTCATCGGCGGCGATGTCGTCCACGCCGACCAGTCCCTGCGTGATGGTCCACTCCACAACCTTGCGCGGGACTTTCTTCCCGCTGGTGAGACGCATTTCCTTCGAGAGTTTCTCGATAGCTTGCATGACGCGGGACTCTTCGTGGGAGACAACCGCAATCAGGGCGTAACGGGCTTTGATGTAGCGTTCGAGCAGTTCTTTCATGGTGTCACTCCTTTGTATTTTCTTATCCAGTTAAGTGTTCAGGTAAAGAAAAATCCCACCTTGTCAGGGTGGGATTTTTCTCGGAGGCTATACCTCGATGGCGGCGAAGCGATTCAGGACTTTCTCGACTTTGGGCGTGATTGGCTTCGGCGTGAATGCCTGTACAACCTGGTCCTTCATCGCCTCTTGAATATGCTTGCATGGCTTGCGCGGGGTGTGAAATATCCACGCGGGGCAGGAGCATTGCCACTCACCTTTGTCAGTGATGACAACCGTATGTTCTTTGTCAGGGTTCGAGTGAGAGGTCACGCCGAAAACCTGCTTGTAACGCTTGTAGGGTCCATATCTGTTTATCATGCTATATCTCCACTGCTGCAAACTTTCCGCCGCCGTCCTCGATTTCGTCGGCAACGGTGTCTTGGAGGTCAACAATTTCATTCAACTTCTCGGTGATCGCAGTCACGTCTCGGGCTTCGTCTTTTGTTCCATTCTCCCCCATGAGTTTCTGCAACTCGCTCAACTTATCCACCATGCGCTCATCAGTGAGTTCGGGAATGAGCATCATATTGTAGAAGTCCAGCAGACCGCGCCCTTTTTCGGCGATCTTGCCGCGCACAATCCCGCCTTTCTTGATGGTTTCCAGCAGGTCCGCGGCACGCTCGACACATTCGCCAAGCGCGTTCTTGTAGACCTCAACGAACGGGCTGACTGTCTCTTTGATTTGCGCTCGCGCGTGTTCAAGTTCAGCTTCGCGCATGGCATCGATTTTGACCTGCCGCTCGTTGTGCTCGTCCTGGTTCTTCAATGTCACTGTACGGAGTTGTTCCAGCAGGAGACGATTTTCAAGGTCTGATTTTTCCTGCTCAGCCTGTAATTGGTTGCGGATTTTATCGGTCTCGGCTGACTCCTTCGCCACGTCGTATTCGCTGTAGACCAGCGCGGTGATGTAATCGGCTTGCAGTTTTTCTTCGATGGCTTCGACGGACGGCACCAGGGATAGCGCTTTCTCCACCATGTAGGAGATAAAGGCTTCCATGTCCATCTTTTCGCCGGCGATGACAACCGAGCCGCCGTCCTGCGCCGCCATCGCCTTCCACGCGCTCAGGGCAATTTTCTCGTACTCGCTGGAAATGATGTCCACGTATTCGTCGCGGCGCTCGATGATGTCTGTCTTGATCTGATAGAACTCGTCGCGCAGTTCCTTCCATTTTTCGACAAATGCAGGATGCGCTACATACGGCATCCAGTTATAGGGGCTGAAACCAGCCACCTTTCGGCTGTGCGCCTCGAAGACCTGGCGCATTCGGATGACAACACTTTTGAGCGGCTTGACGGCGCTTTCGGGAATGAGATACTTTGCGCCGGGCTTGATCCAGCCGTACCGCGCGTCTTTTTCAGAATCTTGCAGGAAACCGATCTCATCGAAGCTGGCGGTCTTGGTGAACATGCCTGAGCCTGTGATCGTGAGGTCAATCAGGATGCCATTCTCGCGCAGGATGTCCAATTGAAGTTTGACGGGAATCGCCCTCCTGCCTGTTACCTTTTCCGCTTTCTGTTTTCTATCCTTGGTGTCTGTCATGGGTTACTCCTTATTGGAAAAAAGTATTTTCTTATCCAGATAAGTGTTCATAAAAAGAAAAATCCCGCCTCATGACGGGATTTGTTTGTCGCTCGCAAAGTCAACGCCGACGACCATTCCTTTGTACCAATCGTCTATGAAATTCGTCGCCAGGGGAAGTGTATCGAATTCCTTGCGTTCATCAAAAATATAGAAAACAACCTTTTCGCCGTTCTCCATCAATGTGAAGCCGCGATAAAGAACACGAGAAACCGCCATTACATGTTTTTTATCCACTGCTCACCGCCAGGTCTGGAAGCGAAACAGGCTTCGGCAAGGTGTAAAAAAAGCGCAGTTTCACGGACGATCCGCAGTTTTCGTGCCTCTCTGTGAAAGAAACCTCGTGACCTTCAACCACGCGATTGCATTCAGCGCACCAGTATGCCTGAGTTGTGATTTCCATACTCGGAGTTTCAGCAATGAACACGCTCAAGCAATTTGGACAGACAACAACAGAATTTGTTTCGACTTTTTGAATAGGCTCTTTGCAGTTCTTGCACGGGTAGTTGAATATTTTCACTGTCCCTCCTGTTTTTTCTCATTCAGAAAAACGTCAATTTTTCCAAGTAGTTCGTAGTCTTGCAACTGCATATCCTCAACGGCGCATTCTGCTGAAAATTGAACACGTTCCCTGGCTGCTTCGAGGAGAAGAAGCAGTTCACTATTCCGCGTCGCGAGTCTGTTGTTGTACCTATTTACGCGCTTTTCAAAGTCTCGCAGGACAAGAACGTCGGTAAAGATATGATTGCGCTTCTCTTTGGAAGAACAATCTTTGAAGTGTGCTTCTTCTTCTTTGAGGTAGTCAAGAACTTTTCGCAGGGATCGAACTTCTTCGTTTGTCATTTGGTTCTCCTCGTATTTTCTTATCCTGTTAAGTGTTCAATAATAAAAAAATCCCGCTTATTCAGCGGGACTGTCAGGAAAATTGAGGCTGGCGAATTCTCCAAAGTATTTGAGTGCCGCATTGTCGTAGGCTCTGGCGGCTTCCTCAGCGGTGGAAAAACATCCAAGATGTATTGTTTTTCTGTCTACAGTTAATCTTGATACAAATTTTTTCTTGTGAAAGCTAACGCCAATAAAGCCAGTCGTATTTGTCATGTACAGTTTGTGATTTCTTGTGTTTTTCGATTTTGTGCAAATTCTTAGATTTGCGCGAGTGTTATTCAAGCCATCTCTATCAATATGATCGACAACAACGTTGTCTGACGCATTTAAAACAACCTTGTGCATACGAATATGCTCTCTCGGAGTGTTTTTCTTACTACCATTTCTGACAGCGTAGAAATTGTTACCGTCTTTCTTTGCATACCACTTCCATTGAGAAAGGAAATCAAAATCATTATCATCAACGAGCGCGAACTTGCCTTGCGTGAGGGGAATTTGTTTCATGGCTACTTACCCTGTAAAGTGTTCAAGGGCTTGGAAATTTGAAGCGAACGGCGGCGGGTGAACTTGCCGTAGTACTTATCCTCGGCTTTCTGACGGGCGGCTACCGCTTCATCGAAGGAGTCAAAGCTACCGATGTGGAGGGAAATGCGAGCGGTGAATTTGTTTGTGCGCTGGTCAAGGTAGACGCCAGAGTAGCCAGTCTTGTTGGTGCTGCGGACGCCACGGTTGAGCGTGTTCTTGCGGGGCGTGACCAGGCGGAGATTGACACGGCGATTGTCGAGACCGTCCCCGTTGATGTGGTCTACCTGCATGTCAGCGGGAGCATTGAGAATAACGCGGTGCATGAGGATGCTTTTCTTGCGCTCGTCTTTCCTCGCGGCGTAGAAGTTCTTTTTATTGCGCCATGCCGACCAGTTGAATTTGCTTAGTTTTTGGAAGTCCTCGTCATCGACCAGCGCGAAAAGGTTTTGTGAAAGGGGGATTTGTTTCATGGGATTCTCCTGTATTTTCTTACGCGGGTAAGTTTTTAGGCAGGAGATAAACCGAGGGTGCCGAACTCGATTGAGATTTTCTTTATCTTGTATGACACCTGCTGATCGGTAATTTTCAACTTCATCCCAATCTCGCGCTGTGAGAAGCCGAGGGAGATCATGGAGATAATCTGACCGTACTCGGCGGGAAGTTGGTCGATGATCGACTTGATTTCAGCTTCGCGTTCCTTCGCGGTGTACTCATCTTCGGCGGAAAGCGAGAATGAAACACGGACATCGACGTCCTCGTTGTCTGTGATGAAATCGCTTTCATCGCCGACTAGAGCGTTGTAGGCGCGGTTACGCCTAACGACAGCCCTCGCAGCCCACTTTGCGCGGGTGATGATGTACTGGTTTGAGTCTGTCGGCTTGGACTTGAACAGGATTTCGTCGATCATTGCGCCGTAGATGTCGTCGGCTGCCATTTGATCGCCGTTGCCGTAGCTCCTAGCTTTGGCGCGGAGACTGGGTTCGAGCGCATCGATGCGCTTCATGAGTGGTTCGTACAGTTCGGGAGGGTTGAGGACGATGACGCGCTTTACCCCGCTCGGTGTGTGCGCTTTGCGGCAGGATTTGCAGATACGCTGGTATCCTACGCCGCGACGGTGAAATTTGCTGAGTTTCTTGACTTCTTTACATTCCGTGCATTTCTGAAATGTTTCGGTGTCCCACTGGGTAGGCTGAATGAAAACAATACGACTTGCGGGTTGCTCTGACATTGGATTACTCCTTTAGGTTGTAGGTTCGGGATTGGCGTCCCGTTGTATGAAGGATACTACATCATACAAGTATTGTCAAGGTAATTGTATGAGGTATAATACAAGCATGAAACCCAAAAAGAAAATGATATTCAAACTTGACAAAATTTTGGACGAACGCGGCTTGTCTGTGATGAAGTTTGCAGAGCAAACAAAGCTGAATCGCTCAACGATTAGCAGAATTTACCACAACCACAATTCGGGGATTACGCTTGATCTGCTATTGAAGATAACCGAGGCGTTGAACATCACCCCCAACGACCTGATAGAGACGGTCATCGTAAAAAGCGAAGAAAAATATATACCTGAATCAAAAGAAGGATGACGCGAGTCATCCTTCTTTCTTTTGTATAACCGAAGGCACGCCAATGCCCTCGGTCACTTCGACTTTCTGCCAACCTTCTCCGCGTCAGAGCGAGCGGAGTCGGTCAGCTTGGGTCTAGCCATCGGCAAGCCGGCAGCGGGGAAATTATAGCATGGGAAAATCGCTATTTTCTTATCCAGTTAAGTGTTCACAGTTTCCGCTTTCAACCCGCGAGTGTTGATCTCTTCGGCGGCATACACCGCCCATTTTTCGACAGCCTTCTCAGTCTTTCCGTACTGAATTGCAAGTTCATTTTTGGGCTGGCGGAGAATGGCGTAGAGTTGCGCGTCAGAAAGTTTCTTCTTCAACGTGCGCCACTGTAAACTTTCTGAAACTTTCTGGAAAGTTTCTTTTTCCTTTGGAAAGTTTCCAGAAAGTTTGGAAACTTTCTCGGATTCCGCCCTCACTCGTTCGAGTTTCAGAAGTCGCCGCGCTTCCGCATCAAGACGTTTTTGCTCGAATTCGAAATCCATCTGTTTGCGCTGGACTTCGAGAGCAGCTTCTTCCTGACGGCGTTTTTCATCCTGGTCAGCGATTGCGCTTTGCTCTGCTTTGATCTCAACGGCTTCATGAGCGGCAACGCGGCGGGCGTGTTGGGAGCGCAGCGCCAGGGTGATGACTGCGGGAATAGACAGCATGGACAACATGATTTTGACGATCCAGTCAGACCAGCCGAGGTCAAGACCGACATTGACCATGATGACAGTGCCGAGGTAAAAGACAACCGTCCCAACTGAAACGTAGATTGGAGCCGTGACTTTCTGGTCTTTGTGCCTGTCGTTCCAGTCCCACAGCTCGAGCGCGGTAGTTACCACACCGATTCCAAGCCCCTCGATGGAGGCGGCAATAATGATGCCAACCGGCATCGGCAGACCTAATTTTGTTTCATCGGTCGAGTTTTCAAACGCAAACCACGCTGGAACAAGAGGGGCAATCCACGGGATTGTGGACGCGAGATTGCCGACAAAAGTCTTTTCTGACACCACAGTCAGGACGTGCCATTCGTCAAGGACGAATGCGACCTTTTTTACAAATTCACTTTGGGGCTGGATGGGTTGTTCAAATTCTGCCAAGGTGTTCTCCTGTACTACGGACTACGGACTACGCCACAAAAACAGGCTGAAAATCGTCGTTTTTTGGCGTAGTAGTGGTCGTAGTACTACGCGTAGTGCCCCACGACGCCAAAAGGCGCTCGATTTCAGCCCCGATCTCGTCAACCTCAACGCCCTGAATCGTCGCAACAGTTTTCTTCACTTTTACAGCCCGTGCGCCATTTTTGACCTCGCCATAAACAGAGCGCTCGATGGAGTTCCATCCTTCCCACTTGTGGCTGTCACGCATGGAAAGCCAGACTTCGGCAATCTTGTCCTCGATCCTGATTTCCTCATCGGCTGCGGCATAGGCGGCTTTGAGGTCTGCTCCGATTTTCTTCTCCGGATCATGCGGGTCTGAATAGGTCAAAGGGAGAGAGAGACCATCATCTTCTTTTTGGTCGACGACAACCTGCGCTTGCGCTTTTTGCATTGCCTCGATCCATGTCTCGCCTTCGAGTTTGACGACGGGGTGCTCGTCCATAAACTTCATCAGTTCCTTGTCGGACGGATCGAACGCGCCAGCAATGTGATCCTTTCCAAACCTTGCGAGAAAATAGCCTGGATCAAGTTCGCTCGCGCCGCGTAGGAAATAATGACGGCTTTCCTCCTCCGGCTCCACGTAGAAAACAGCCTTGCCAGTCTGGCTCAAAATATCAGCCATGCCAGTAGCGCGTTGGTTCGCTACAACCACGTGGAATCCAGCCTTGCGTCCCTCTTTGCAAAGCGCGGTAATCCAGATGACGCTTTGTGTTTTCAGGTCGCCTTTGAGCAGGGATAGAACATTTCCCAGTTCGTCCAAAATCAAAAACGTTTCTTTCCTTCCAGACCGCGCCCACGTGCTGCTTCTTGTCGCCGTCAAAACATCATCCCGACGGTTCATTTCGCTGACAAAGGCTCCAAGCGTTTCGGCGTATTTTTTAGCCTGGTCTGGTTCCGTTATTTTGCTGACCTTGAACAGGCTGAAATTCGGATGGGACTCGAATGTCCAGTAGTCTGCGCTCTTTCCAACGCTGACCACCCGCTCGCCGCGGGCGAGCAGGAAAGCGATCATCGGACGGATGAAACGGCGGCTTTTTCCCCACCCAGTCTTTCCAATCACTCCGATATGCGAATGCAAGTCGGTGTCGATCATTCTTAGCCCGTTCTCCGTGTAATAGGGTACGCCATCTTGCGGATCCCACGAATTCAACATCGACCAGTCTGGAAGCTGGAATTTCGGGGGTGTAACAAGATATGGTCCCATCGTCGCTGGCGGTTCTGGTTTGCTTATCTTGATGTTCGCATCCTGCATAGTGGAGGCGCCATCGCCGTTTCCGCTGGAGCGCTTCGCCAGCGGGTTACCCAGGACAGCAGCCAGAGCCGGCGCAATGGCGCGGACGGTTTCAGTTTCTCGCGCATGCGCCGCATTGGCAAGCGCCTGTTCGTTGGTAAAACCGTCGTCTGTGCGCTGCGGGTCAAGGACTGGTTTAACCTGCAGGTTCGGGTTGACGATGTTTCCATCCAAAGCATTCGCAAGAACCAACGGGAATTTCCCGGTTTTTTCGTCAGGTTTGAGCGCGTCAGTTTTCTGTTTCAAAACGGAAGCTTTTCCGTGCTCCTCGCCAAAAAGAATGAACTTATAGAGACCGAAAACGAGTACGCCAAAGAATGAAAACAAAACAAGCGTACCGCCGACATTTTTTATCCAGATGGCAGCACGAGTTGAATTGAGTTCATCCGCCTCGACAATTTGCGTTGCGCCAATAACCGTTCCAGTGAGAGGAACGCCAGTCTGAAAGTTCGCATTGGACGTTCCGGCTGTTTGCGTTTTCAACAGGTCATCTTCAATCTCTTTCTTTTTGTCCGCAGTCAGCGCAATTCCAGCTATGAACCCCTGTGTCAATTCAACCTTCGCAATGTCAGTGATGCTGTATGCAGTTCCTGTGCTTGCAGCTTCGGCAGTCGAAGTCGCCTTATCTATTGCGATGACAGCGTAAGCGGTACCGAGCTCGTCAACCGTCGGAGTGGAGACGACGACGGGAGACGGCATTTCCCGCAACGGCACACCGCCAAGCGATGGCGTTGCCATTGGGGATTTTGCGATTTCGTCCATCATTGCACCAGGCGCATCAGATGGAGAAAATCTGTTTCGCGCAACGATTAATCCACCGGCTATAACAATAACCACAAAAATCAGCGTCGTAAAAATCGGGGGATTTGCTTTTTTATTCTTCATCGATCCTCAGGACATAGTATTTTTTACCTTGATAATTTGAAATCCCCCGGTGTGCGCAGTTCACGAGCCGCGCACACCTTTTGGAGGGAACACCATGGCGACACCACTCGCCAGAAGTTCGGGAGGCATCCCACGCCGCAGGACTTACGACATAGGTGTTGACTGCCTCCCTAGGTGCGAGACGAGGGATCGAACCTCTCTTCTGCCTGGGCAATGTCTGGAAAGAACAGGCAGACGCTCCTAAGCTGTCTCGCATGATGCAGGGTGAAAGGAGCACCCTGCACGGATCAAGCCACATAACAGTAAAAATTGGAGCCGTGGCGTGATTTCAAAAAAAGTGAGTGATCCAGACCCTGCCCTGCTTGCGCACGTCCTCGGTAATCGCCGCTTTCGCGGGGGTTCTGCGTTTTTAGTGCCGAGCACTCACTTGTCATTCAAATTTCAAAAAAATGAGGTATGACCTGTCGCTGACCTACTAAACAGTTGGGGTAGATTTCTCTCCGCTGTCCTTCGTCACATCCGATGGCTTTAGGCTTGCGCCCGCGACATGTTTATTTCATGCACCGCCACCTCATTTATCGTTCAGGTTTGGAAGCCGCGCCGCTCTTATGGTCTGAGCGGAACCATTTCTCGCCGCTCACGGCTTCCTGCACTAAAGTTTTCAAGGTTCATCAGTTGCTCGGTATCCTTGCGCGTCTCTTTCCTGATTCAGCCAAGCTGAGGAAAGTACCGATAGTTTCAACGACACAACTGATTTGCTGGCGAAGTTCTGCGTGACAAGGCTTGCCTTGATGACACGCGCCGGATTTGGTCTTTAACAGCTTCCGATTGTGCCAACCAGCCACATTCTGCCGTTTTCCGCAGAATGGTTATGAAACGGGCAGATCTATCTCAGTGCCGCAACTGGCTCCGATGCCACCGCCCGTAACATTCAATTTTCAAGGTACACCCCGCCGCTTCGTTGACTAATCAGCACTACCTGACATTAGGTCACACGGCGGGGTTGCCTCGTTTTCTTTTCGTGAGGCTGACGCGGTGACGTTATCGACTTCCCCAGTCGCTATCCGTTCGGTCGTGTCCTCTCTGGCTTATTGCAACGTTGACCGATTACACCAGAAGACGGATAGATGAAACGGGCGGCTGATTTGAACAGCACCTGCATCCATCCCGTGAGTTCAGGACAAGACCATGACTCATTGGGCGACCCGTAACATTCGATTTTCAATGTGCGCCCCGCCGCCCATATCCCGCTCAGTCTTTCGGTACTCGATTTTTACGAGTTGGGTATAGCGGATTATTTCAGCGGGGCAGAAAACAGGCTTTGGGTCGCTTTGGCTATGCCTTGCACGCCGCTGCCTGTAATTCCTCAAATTGTGCTTGTCTTGCGTTTTTCAAAATGACCTCAATCCTGGCTCGTGGAAAATGGCTGTCCTTCTCGTCGAAATACTCTTGCAGAAGCCCAATCGGGTCGAGATTGTTCTTTTTGGCGTAGTTTGCTACTTCCAAAACGGTTTTTTGCAGGTCTGTCATACCCTGATAAGTGTTCAAAACTCGAAAAATCAATCTGTGTATGCGGAGTCCCTGAACGTGGTGAATTCTTTCAGGTATTTCAGGCTTACGCTCCCAACTGGACCGTCGCGGCGTTTGGCGACGATGCATTCCGTGAAATCCTTCTTTCCGTACTCGTCGAAATGCAGAAAGATGACCGTGTTTGCATCCTGCTCAATCCCGCTTGATTCTTTCAGGTCCGAGAGGGTGGGACGTTTTTCGGCGCGTTGCTCAACATTGCGATTCAACTGAGCCGCAGAGATAACGGGGATGTCCAATTCGCCAGCCAGTATTTTATTTTGGCGGGATATGTGAGCCACCTCGAGAGCGCGGTTGGCAAAGTTTCCACCGCCAGACATAAGCTGCAGGTAGTCCACGACTACCAGGTCAATCCCATATTCCCGCTGTAGTTTCAGGCATTTTGCCCGTAGCGCAACCGGCGTCAGGTTTCTAATGTCAGACAGAAATATTTGTCCGCGGTTCTCGTATAGTTCAATTGTTTCGTTGAAGCGGATCCACTCCTCGGGGGAGAGCGCGCCGGTCTTAATTTTCGTGGATTCGATCATCGACTCCTGAGCAATGAAACGCCTGGCGACCTCCTCGCCGCTCATTTCCAGCGAGAAAATTGCAACGTTCTTTCTCTCTTTCAGGACATTGTGTCTGGCAATATCGAACAGCAATGATGTTTTGCCTTTTCCTGTTATTGCGGCAACTACAACATTTTCCTGCTTCTCGATACCGAGCAATAGAAGGTCAAGGTCAAGTAGACCTGTCTTAATTCCTGTAACGATTGATTCCCCTTTTGCTGTACGCTCGGCGTTTTTCTCTGCACGATCATAAACAGCGGACATGCACTTTTTGAAAAACTCTGCCTCGTTTTCCTTCTTTGTCGAAATTGAGATAACCTTGCGGCTTGCTTCTTCAACAGCTTCCTGCGCTGACATCATGCCCTTGTAAGCAAGGCTGGCAATCTCATTCGCCGCAGATAAAAGTTTGCGACGAACCGAGTGACCTTCGACGATTCGCCCGTAAGATTCGGCATTCAGCGAAGACGGGACCTGATTGATGAGCGAGGTCAGATACGCCGAGCCGCCGACCTCCGCCAGATGGTTTACCTGCTCCATTTCCTCTGAGACAGTCAGCAAATCAACAGGAATCCGCTTCTCGCTGAGCCTGTCGTATGCTTCCCAAATCCATTTGTTGCGATGGATGTAGAAATCATCGGCGGTCAGGAATTGCGCGATGTCGTAATAGACTTCGGGATTGATCAGCACTGCGCCGACAACCGCTTCTTCGGCTTCGCGGCTGTGCGGAACAACGAGGCTCACAGTCTCTTCGACTTTTTCTTCTGGCGGGTAAATATCGTCGGTCATAATCTGATTTGCTTTCTCCAGTCATCGACGGGAATGGTCTTTGGGACGATTCGTGGCGGTTTTTGCGCGTCAGCGGCGCGAAGGCTGCCAGCCACGCCAACCACCGAGAACGGGTCTTTGATGGTCAAACCTTCTGCAAACATCTTGGCGCACGCCCTGGCGATATTTTCTGGAGCCAAGCCAGTCCGCGCTTTCTGGTCACGGAAGGCGCTGCACCATCCGGCGATATCCTGCTTAAGCGGGAAAATCCCTGTGGCGGCGACGAACGCCCGAACAAGTTCCTTGTGTTCCTGCGGGAACATTTCGACGGCATTGGCGATCTTGGCGTTCTGTTGTTCCTCCTCCGTCGGAAGTGTTACTGTCTCAACATCCGCGGCGAGTTGCCATTCCACTCCCCACGCTGGAGGCGGCGTGGCACTTGCGCCGTTTCCCTTTGGCGTGCGCTCTTTTGGCGCAGGTGCGCCGAGGTAATCTTTGGTAGTCTCTGATGTAGTCTCTGATTCCTCTTTAACATCGTCTAAATTTGACCCGCTGGATGGTGTCAATTTGCTCTCATCTGATTGGATCAATTTGATCTCATGCAACGTACACAACTTGTCATAGTCAATGCGGTAATATTTCCGCATGTCCCGTTTTTTGGCATTTAACTGTGCGGCGATCACAATGCCAATATCTTCAAGGCGCAGGAAGGCACGTTTTATAGTTGGGATTGACCAAAACGGAAAATTTTCCTGCCATTCTTCGTAGGTGTTGAAAATCCACTTGTTGCCATTTTCGTCTACCTCACCTTTGACCGCCTTGTTTTCAAGCCAGTAGTGAAGTTGTTGGGTAATAATTGCCTCGTTTAGACCAATAGCAACAGCGAGCGACGGCAACACCTGTAATGGGGGTTCGTTGATGAGAAGATGAGATTTTTTCATGACTTATCTTCGACTTCTTTATCGAAATTCTCTGCCCGTTCTGTGATCTGACCCAGGTTTGCCTGTATGTCCTTGGCGAGTCTTGGAGTAAGGACTACGGAACCTTCTTCGGTATAGATCATGACGGCTTTCGGGAGCGCAATCAACTGGGCACGGTCGGAGGGTTTGCGAGTTAGCTTTCCTGTGATCTTTTTTATGATGTTCAATGCAATGACTCCTGTTTGTCGAGAGTGCCGGCGCAAGCGCACCGGCACTTTTTTACGTAAAGTGTTCAAGAAAGATCAAAACGGAATGTCATCTTCGGGAGGCGGCGGCTCGTCGAACGGAGTCGCATCCTCATGAACGACCTGCTGGCTCGCAGCCTGTTGCATCTTCGAGAAGACGGTCAGCCACTCTTTGGCTTCCTCGTGGATGTCTGCCATGAAATTGGCGATGCCCTCTCCGACGAACAGGCTTTCCACTTTCTTCTCGTCAAGATCGTCTGGAACATAAGGTCTGATTGGCGTAATATATTTTTGCCCATCGCGCCGAGGAGGTCCTGCCGGAACTTGAGCCATATCCCCAAACGTGCCGATGTACATCCAAAACAGATTGAGGACAGAATCGGTGTAATCGGGGATAAGCTTCTTGACGTGCGGCATGATTGCCTTGCGCCAAGTCTCGAACGATCTTTGGATGTGACTTACTTGGTACCCACTTGCAGTCAACATCACAGGAGCCCATGCCTGCAACTGCCTTTGTTCGTTCTTGTGCCCGAGGATGCCAAGAACTTGAATCCCTGGAGATGCACCTTTCGTGAACGGAGCCACACGGCGTTCAACACCGTTCACCTCGATAGATGAATACATCCTCATACCGATTGGGGCAAAAGCAATTGATCGTGCTGACTGAACAAAGTATGTCTTGTCTCCTTTGGAGCGTTTGAGTTCATACATGCCGGGGATTTTCTCCGGGACATCCCACTTCTCGGTAGTTTTCTTGATGTTTTCATTGTTCGCTGCCCATCCGCCAAAGTAGAGTGAGTTTTGGAGAGCCTCGAGCTCCGGGTTGCCGTTAATGACATAGAAAGCAGGACATGGGAACGGAAGTTCAACGGCTGAACGCGTCTGCATGGAGCCTGACATGGCGTCCTTTGCTTTTTGAGGTACATTAATTGCCATTTGATTTTTTTCTCCTTGTTGAAATAAAAAACGATGAGGTTAGGGCGCTTTTTCTTGTCGGTTTACCTCCTTAGTAGTCATAGACGAAATCGCAGAATCTCTGCTCAGGTGTTGCGCTTGCCCTGAGTCTGCGAGTTTCTTCTTTCGTGTGAACGGGCAAGAGTCTGTATCTCCACGCCCGTGAGTGACCTGGGTTCTCGCGGACGATCCAGCCGTGTTCGCGGCACCAGGCAATTGCCTGTTTGATCTCATCCTCAGACTTGATTTCGTCTGACATAGGGCGAGTGGTTGCCCGCCAGCCATGCGGGTATTTTTTGATATGCCAGCCGTCAACTTCTTTGACGAAGTCGATCCGCGTGGCAGGACCGCGCAGGGCGGTAGCCTTTTTCCCTCGGATCGTGATCGAAAAACCAAATTCCTCGACCGTGGCACAGACTTGGGACATTGACAATGATCCAGCGTCGACAAGCTCCTCAAAATATGGAGCACCAGCATCGTCAGGGTTGAATCCTTTTTTCCACGCTCGGATGAAGATAGTCGTAAACCCTGCTTGCTCGATGTCTATTCTTGCTATGTCGCTTGGAATATTTTGCAGGTTTGTCATGCCCCGTTAAGTGTTCAGGAAACGAATGTTCCAAACCTATAACTTTTTTGGCGAAGTTCCCGTAGAACTATCACGTGCGCTAATGGGACAAGCGGAGAGCAACGTTTGGGGCTGCTCTGATGTTTTGTATGGATTTTTTGGGAAAGGGGCTTGTAGGGCTGGAAAAATAAAAACTTACTCAGATAAAAAAATACCCGCCACTTGGGCGGGTATTTGTCTTGATCGCTTAAATCCTGCTCAGCAATTCTTCTTTCTTTTTAGTGAATTCTGTCTCTGTCAAAATCCCCTGGTCTCGCAATTCTCCCAATTTCTTTATTGCGTCAATTGCGCTTTGGGGTTGGTTATCCTGCGTCCGCGGTGCTTTGGCTCGTTCGATTGCCTCAGAAATTATCCTTGAAACTGTGTTCAATTCCTTGCTTGGAATATCGATCTCCATGACATTGGTCACGGACTGGACACGCAAAGCTGAAAACAATAACCCGCCCTTTGATTCCATGTTGTTTATATTTTCGAGAGTGATCTGCTCGACTTTTGTGCTGAATAGAATTTTTGAGCAATGCAAAAGCCTTTTGCTGGTGATAAGCAGCACTCCGGCAGTTTTGTTTTTGATGTCAAGAGCATTAACTTTCAGAGCCTCACCTGTAGATAGTATCCCAACGTTGGGCGCGCCAAGATAAAGGACTTCCTCGCCATCCGACAGTTGCGTTTCCGCGAAGTCGTACATTCCTTTGCCTATCATGGGATTAAGCCGCCCTGCTTTTTTTGCGTCGTCATACGCTTTTTGCAAATCGCCGCGCATAATATCTCCTTGACGTTTGTTAGACCATAGGCATTATAAAACAAAACCTGCCGTATTCCTTACGGCAGGTTTTGTTTGGCTATGTTTTTTAGGCGAACGACTGGGAAAGCCCAAGCGAAGTCAACTGCTTTGCGATGTTCTTGATAGCCGACGAAACCGTCTGGTCCGATTTCTGCAACCTATGTGCAATCTCACGCTGGTTATGACCAAGAGAGAGTAACGAGACAATTACCTGATACTCCTTCGGAAGAGTAGAAATCAACTGCATTATGTTCGTCACTTTTTCTCGTTCAAAGAACTCATCCTCGGCAGAACGGCTTGGGCTGGCAACCAACTCTTTATCCTGCTCGTCGGTCTGAGCAAGCATACTAGCTTCATCTTCCACCATCATGGAGTAGGCGCGGTATTTGCGGACACAAGCTTTCGCCGCCCATGTTGCGCGGGTGAGGATGCGGGAGTCTGAGTCTTCGGGTTTACACTTGAACAGGATTTCGTCGATCATTGCCCCGTAGATGTCGTCAGCCTCCAGCGGATCATTTGAAAACGAACGCGCCTTCGAGCGCAGTTTGGATTCAAGTGTCTCAATGCGCTTAGCAAGAGGCTCGTAAAGTTCTGGAGGGTTGAGAAAGATGATTCGTTTTTCCCCACTTGGCACGTGTGCTTTCCGGCATTCCTTGCAAATTCGCTGGTAGCCGGGTCCGCGTCGGTGATATTCAGATAATTGCTTTTCTTTATTGCATTTCTTGCAGATTTGCGTGGTGTTCATGGTGGTCTCCTTTTGGTTTTGTTTTCGGAATATCGGTTCCGATGGTGTTATCTTACATCATAATACTAGTGTCGTCAAGGGTGTGCTATTATGCTATAATAGCAAAATGAAAAAACAACAAGTAAAAATCATTTTTCGCCTGGATGAAATCCTAAAGGAGAAGGGGCGAGGGGTGCGCGAGGTTGCCAAGAATACGGGGTTGAGTGTCGCCACTATTTCACGCATTGTAAACCATCACACGCGCGGCATGTATCTCGAGGTGATCGAACGCCTGTGCAATGAACTTGAGATCGAGCCACAGGAACTTCTCAAAGTTATTAAAGCCAATTAAATAAAACGACGGCGAGCACCGATATGCCCGCCGTCTTTGCGGCTTCACGCTTGCCACGAACACCAATTCGGAGATCAAGCGTAGAAGTCGGCGGCTGAGCGGGTCCTACAACCACGCACAACCTGACCCACGCCCGCTTGCCATAGGCAGCGGGCGAAAGTTTTTATGAATTTGCAAGATAGCTGCGCCACTTCCTTGTTGTTTGCATCATGCTGCCTTCAACATAAGATCAAGAACCTTTTCCAGCGATTCCTCTATATCCGCTGTTTTTACGAACTCGTTCGGCATGTCGTCGCCCACCGCATTGATGGCTCTGCGGCGCAATAAAACAACAGGCTGTTTGCCGTCCTCGATGAAGGCGGCAAACGGCATGGCGGCTTCTTCCTTGTGTTCGCGTTGTTTACTGGGGAATTTGAAGGTGCGTTCGATTGTCTTTTTATCGGCGAACGCAGTTGCGGTGATGACGAGCTCCTCGCCAACGAAGACGAGCATACCAAAGACATTAAAGTTCTTAAGCGACATGGCGCAACCTCCAAATTCAAGTTGCGCCCCAGGCAGGAGTCGAACCCACAACCTACTGATCCGAAGTCAGGCGCTCTATCCATTGAGCTACTGGGGCACGCGCGAAATTATACACGATAAAGCAGATATGCTAAAGATGCAGTGAAAAGCCAGTGATTTGCCCGCATTTGGTGGTGTGGAAGCCCTTGCAACTGACAGGATTCCGCCATGCCGACCGATGACTTACGTCAATTGATGCAACGTAGAGCGCCTGACTCTGGAAATTCATTGGCGCAAGATTCGTACCTTTTCACGCTGGCTGCTGGCTTTCTACTGGACCGCAAAGCCCAGCGACTGACGAACAAGACAGTTGAGTTTTACCGAAGCAACCTCCAGTTATTTTTGAATTGGTGTGACCTGCAAGCCATCAAAACAATTGAGCAACTCACGCCCGAAGTGATTCGCCTCTACATGCTGCACCTGGACGAAACCAAACATAAGGCGGGCGGAGTCCATGCGAAGTATAGAGTCATTCGCGTCTTCCTGCGCTGGTATCAGGCGGAGTTTGAGCCGGCTGCATGGCGCAATCCGTTGACAAAGGTAAAGCCTCCGCGCGTGGATGTGGAACCATTGGAACCCGTACCGATTGAGCACGTCCGCTTGATGATAGATACCTGCCCTCGAGGAAAATTCACTGATGAGCGGGACCGCGCAATCATTCTCTTTTTATTGGACACGGGAGTCCGCGCTGGCGAGCTGCTCGCCCTGGATCGGCAGGATGTGGATATTCTGACAGGCGATGTATTGATACGAAAAAGCAAAAGCAGAAAGGCGCGGACCGTGTTTCTGGGCAGGCAGGCGCGGCGGGCATTGCGCGTGTATTTGAAACTGCGTGATGATGGCTCACGTCCGTTATTTGTTACAGATGAGCGGGAACGATTGAAAATGCCAGGCTTACGACAAATCATTTTGAGACGTGCCAGGCGCGCGGGAATCCCTGCCCCGTCAATGCACTCTTTCAGGCGCGCGTTTGCGCTGGCGATGAAGCGCGCCGGCATTGACTTGATTTCGCTTCAAAGGCTTATGGGACATGCCGACCTTTCACAGTTGGGAAGGTATCTTGCCCAGGATGCGGAAGACCTGCGAAGCGACCATGAACGCGGAAGCCCGGCAGATAATTTGCTGTAAATCATTTTTAGCAAATTTGTTCTATTTTCAAGCAGGAATTTTTTCTCAAGGGTTGAAATGCCCAGCCGCCGCCTGGCGTGAAAAGTGGTCGGGAATCGGGTCCGCAGTGATGACCAGGACTCCAAGGTCATCACGATTCCCGATCACTTCCATCATGCCCGCAAGCCGTAAGCGTTGAACGCCCTGCCGTTTCCACAGCAACGAGCCGACCACAACCGACTCCACTGGTCAAATCATTCATAGCAAATTTGTTCTATTTTCGAGTGGGAATTTTTTCTCAGGGGTTGAAATGCCCAGCCGCCGCCTGGCGCGAAAAGTGGTCGGGAATCGGGTCCGCAGTGATGACCCAGGACTCCAAGGTCAACACGATTTCACTACAGATCACAGGTACACAAGTAATAACAACGAAACGACAGGAGTGCCACTCCCGTTTTGCAATTTGTTTACTATTGACAAACTTGGATTGTCACGTGTAGAATTTCGACACACAACCGAATACTTTTGCAGCCCCGGTCTTGTACTGGGGCAGTAGATCGGAGTGATGCGCCCGACAAATCCATGTGATTTGTGGCGCCGTTGAATCGAATACCTTCGCAGTCCTAGTTTTGACTGGGACACCCAACGGGACCGATGCGCCCGACGAATCCATGTGATTCGTCGGGCGCTTTTTCTTTAACCAATTTTGAAAGGAACCTTGAATGACAACTTACTCAACCCCATCCCCAAGTGTGAACTTCCGTTTGAACGAGGAAGATAAGCAACTCCTGCGCGACTTGGCAAAGTTACTGCGGACTTCTCAGGTAATGGCTTTGCGCCTGGTGCTTCGTGAAGTTGTGCCGGCGTTGAAGGCTCATGCCGAAGAAGAAAAAACAAAAGCGCAGACGAAGAAAGCGAGCCGGCACATAGTCAACTAGCCACTAAAAGCAAATCGCCTGCTAGGGGCAGGCAATTTGCGGTGACAGGAATACCGAGTGCATTCGTATTCTACCCCCTCCCCGACTCAACCGTCAAGCGACGTGCGCGCCTTGCAGAGCAAAGCCTGCGAGGCAAGTTCGTTTGTGTATGAAACACGCCTGCCGACCCTGGCAGAGTCCTTCAAGTTGGACGCGAAAGCTCGAAACCTGGCAAAGAAGACCATTGAGTTTTACGACTCCCTGCTCAATACTTTTGTGGAATGGTGCGCGGCAATGGCTGTCACCAGCGTTGACCAGCTCACACCTGAAACAATGCGACTGTACCTGGTCAAGCTGTCGGAGGATGGGAAAAGCGACGGCGGAATCCATGCGGTTTATCGCACCCTGCGCGCCTTCCTGAATTGGTATGAGAAGGAATTCGAGCCGGCTGCATGGCGCAATCCACTTCACAATGTAAAACCGCCCAAGGTGGGCATCGAGCCACTCACGCCTGTGAGCATCGAGGACGTGCGCTCGATGGTGAGGACCTGCAACGGCGGAAGGTTTACCGACTTTCGAGACAAGGCTGCCCTGCTGTTTTTGTTGGACACGGGAGTCCGCGCTGGTGAGTTGCTCGCCCTCAATATTCAGGATGTGGACACAAACGGCGGGGCATTGATTCGAGAGAGCAAAAACCGCAAGCCGCGCATGGTCTTTTTAGGACAGGAAGCCAGACGGGCATTGCGTGCCTACCTCAAAAAACGGACAGATAAAAATCCTGCCGTGTTCGTTGCAGACGATGGGGAGCGTTTACGAGCTGCGGGGCTTCGTCAAATTCTGGTCAGACGCGCCAGGCGTGCCGGCGTGGCTGAACCTTCCTGCCATTCCTTCAGGCGCGCGTTTGCACGCTCGATGCACAAAGAAGGCGCGAACGAAGAAACACTAAGGAGGCTATTGGGGCATTCAGATTTTTCACAGTTGGAACGCTATATAAAACTCGATGCCGATGACTTGCGCGAGATACACAACCGCATGAGTCCGGCGGATGCCGTATGAAACCCCACTTATTAGACCGCCAAAATGCGAAGCCGCCTGGGAGGCAGGCGGCGCGCGGCGGGAAAGGATCAAAAACGATGTACACGTATTCTAACAGAGATTCCACAAGGGACAAGTCCGTTTATCTGAAAGGCAGATGGATCGGGAAGGTTGTTTGGGACACCTTCCAAAAGACCATATCCTCAAACAACATTTTGCATACGCCATACACAGCAATTGCCAGCAGCATCTCGGTGCTGAGGGATGCAGAAGCCCTGGGCGCGAAATACTGCAAGGTGTTTGTCCGTGACACTAGACAGACCTATCTGGCAAAGATAAAGGATATTTGGGAAAAGGGTGAAAGATTTGGAAGCCCCGAAGACCCACAGATCAAACTTGCCCTCTCTGAGTGGGAAAGAGTCGGCTGATAGCCGGCCCTAAAACGCGACTCGCCTGCTTGAAAAAGCAGGCGAGCGCATCTGGCTTTTCTGGCTTTAGGAGAGCGCCAAACGGGACATCATCCCGATGACACAACTATTGTATCGCAACATCAAATTTGATGACAGGAGAATTGAGAAATGACAGCTACGACAGGTTTACCGACTTTAGATAAGTTCATTGTGAGAGACGAAGGCGAGCAATTGCAGGAGGAAGCGCCACGGGCGAAGCAAGCCTTCGATGAGTATTTGAGGACTCTGCCAACCGAATTGGCAGAGAAACTCAAACAGACAAACTCTCGGATCATCTCAAGCTACATGAGCAAGGGAAACACAGACCCTGCACTTGCCGCATTCATTCAGCCATTGCGAACCACAAAGGCAAGTGACATCCTCGAAGAAATATTCCCGCCCGTCCCGTTCATAATCCCTGAGTATTTGCCGCCTGGGCTTGCCTTTATTTCTGGCAAGCCGAAGATAGGCAAGTCGTGGCTTGTGTTGCAGCTTGCCTTATCGGTCGCAACAGGCGGTAAGTCGCTTGGCAAGGACGTTCGCCAGGGCAGGGTGTTGTATCTTGCCCTCGAAGACAGCAAGCGCCGGCTTCAGGACCGCATGAATAAGCAAGGTTGGACAAGAGACGCGGCGAGACAAGTAGACTTCTACCTCTTCGATGAATTCCACGAAGAGATAGGCGCTTTGAACGCCGGCGGCGGGAAACGACTCCTGGCTCACATCGAATCGCAGAAGTATGGTCTCGTGATTGTGGATACCTTCAGCCGCGCCTTTCGGGGTGACCAACTCAAAACAGATGAGATGACCGACGCAATCTCACCCGTCCAGAGTCACGCAGTCAATTCAAACTATGCCTTCCTCGTAGTTGATCACATGCCAAAGAACACAGGACAGGGTACTGACCCAATCCTGCATATTTATGGCGCCACGGGCAAAGCCGGCGTGATAGATACCGGATGGGGCTTGTACAAAGAGCAAGGAAAGCATGGCGCAAAGCTTCATGTCGTAGGGCGTGAGACAGAAGAGAAGATACTTCAACTGTCTTTTTCCCACGATGGCTTTTACTGGCAATGCGATGGCGATGCTTACGAGATACAAATCACAGAAAGCAAGCGCGAGATACTCGAAGCGTTGCAGGAGATGGGCAAAGTGACGGCGAGCGACATAGCAAAGGCGCTGAGCAAGGACCTCTCGAACATCCTGAAAAGCCTGCATGACCTCTGCAACTCCGGGCTCGTTCACAAGGAGGGAAAGCGTTTTTCGCTCACCCTTGACCGTCAGGAAGGGATCCAAATTGAGATGGGTGTCTAAAAAACTGGTGGTAACTGGTGGCACTGGTAGGACTTCTAAGGGGCATGAGAAGTGCTACCACCAGTACCAGTTACCACCAGTTGACCAGAAAACACAGCGCATAGTTATCAAAAAATGAGACGATGAATCGTAACATCGTAACAAATTGGAGTAGACAAATGGACACAAAAGGAATCAATGCAACCTTTGACCTGCTGTCCCTTACGGGCGACCTCCGCAAGGCTGGCGGGTATCATGTTGGACCCTGTCCATTCTGCGGGGGAGAGGACAGGTTTACAGTAAAGCACACGGAAGACGGCGACCGCTGGCACTGCCGGCAATGTGGGGACGGGAAGTATCACACGCCTATTGATTTCATCATGCGACGCGATGGCGTTGACTTCAAAGAGGCTCTGAAAACTTTGGGCGGCGACCTGCCCGCCGGGACATTCACGCCGCGAGGGTCGGCGCCGACCCAGCCGACGGCGAAGCCGTTGACCCTGCCGACTGCGGAATGGCAGGCGGAAGCATGGCTCGAAGTGAGCGTGGCTTCCCAGTTGTTGAATTCAAATCAGATGGCGAGACAGGCGGGGCGCGAATTCCTTGCCTCACGTTGTTTACAGTTGTGCACGTGGGAAGCCTGGCGTTTGGGCTTTACCTATGCCTACGACCACAAGGCAAAACGCAGGAAGCCGGCAGTCACAATCCCCTGGTATGACATGGACTCGATGAGCGAGACGATAACAGCCGTCAAATATCGCTTCGTTGACCACGACCCAACGCCCGACGCCCTCCGCTACTCGTGCAGGAAGGGGAGTACCTTCGGCGCTCCGTTCGGATTGTGGGACGCCCTGCCCGGCATTCATCACACGCTTTTGCTGATCGAAGGTGAATTCAATTGCATGAGCGTCTGGCAGTGCCGACCCAAGGGCGTGACGTGTCTCTCGTTTGGGGCACAGGGCGCCGGGGACATGCGCATATTGCAGAGGATGGCGACGGTTTACGAGCGTGTGTTTGTGTGGGCTGATGATGTTTGGAGTAACCCAAAGCAAGTTGAACACGCAAAGGAATTACGCGCCTTGGTAAAGGCGGATGGTCTTGCACTGCGGAGCGTCAAGGAGGATGGAATAAAGCATGATGCAAACGAGCTGCTCATGCGTGGCGCTTTGCCCGACTTCCTGACTCATATCCTGGGTGTGGAATGTCAATCAACAGACAAGGGAGTCTGAAGCAATGGACTCCCTGTATCAACTCATCTATGCCGACCCGCCCTGGCATTTCCGAGTCCGTTCCGCGAAGGGCGAGGGCAGGTCCGCAAAGAATCATTATGACGTGATGAGCACTGCGGACATTTCCGACCTGCCAGTTGTGGACCTCGCCGCAGTGGACTCCGTCCTGCTCATGTGGGTCATCGACCCGATGATTGAAGAGGGATACCAGGTGATGCGCGCCTGGGGCTTCACTCCAAAGACCGTGGGCTTTTATTGGGTCAAGGAAAACGTGAAGTCGGCAGGCTTCTTCACTGGGTTGGGCTACTACACCCGCGCAAATCCAGAGCAATGTATCCTTGGCATTCGAGGCAGGGGACTCCCGCGCAGGGATAGAGGCGTAAAGCGGTTGTTGATTGCCCCACGTGGTCGGCATTCCGAGAAGCCAGAGGAAGCATACGAAAGGATCGAGCGGTTATTTGGCGATGTGCGCCGGCTCGAGCTGTTCGCGCGCCGCAGGCGTGCAGGGTGGGACGTGTTCGGCAATCAGGTTGAAGGATCAATCTCTCTCTGAGGTCTCACCCCTAGGTAGTAGGGGCGTAAAAATGCGCCGCCTACGTCCTGAAAAGGGTAGGGGGTGAAAATGTTTGGGGGTAGGGGTAGTAGACCGGACGGGTAGTTTTGCTCACACACCCGCGAATTTAGGTAGGGGGGGGTATGGCTTTCAGGGGAGGGGACAAAAAAAGTTTTGACCAAGGGTAAACGACCGGTGCGGCTCTCAAACGTGCGAAAATGTCCCCGATGAGATTCACAAAATCACCATGCCGACACGTGTCGGCATGGTCGGACTACTGTATCGGCAGCGTCCAGGGTGGGGGGTGAAAATGTTTGGGGGTAGGGGTAGTAGACCGGA
>JACRBJ010000080.1 GCA_016234555.1 Chloroflexota bacterium
AATTGAATATATCAACGAGAATAACGGGTCTCATTTCGACCCGCAAATAGTGGAATTATTCCTGAAAAATATAGTGGGCGAAAAATCCTAGTCACCCCTCGTGCAAAGGGCAGATCATTTGCGCGCAAGGATGACGACAGAAGCGCCATCTGGTGAGGCGATGGTCAGGGAGTCGCCGCTAACTTGAATCTGCAAGGCAAGGTTATCGGAAAATACGCTGAGCACTCCCTGCTCCTGTGTCGAGGTCTCTTCGCAAAACATCATGGTGGACATGATGCCGTTGAAGGTGATCTGGTCGCCGTTCAGTCCATATTCGCCGCCGAAGCCGTTGCAGCCCACGTTGCCGCTCATCTGTCCATCCTCGAATGTGATGGTTGTTTCAACATCAGGCAGGGCTGGCGTCGGGTTGGCGGCATCGCCGTAGGAGACCAGTTTCCAGTCTCCGCTGATGTCTGGCTTTGCGGGGGAACAGGCGGAAAGAGCAAGGATAAACAGGGCGATCAAAAGCAAATGGGGTTTCTTCATTTTTATCTCCGTGAAAAAGTGTCGCTCATTTGACGCTGTCCCGCCGAAAATGTTCCCCGTCCCCTGTTGCTCAATCGAGGGACAAGCCCTCGATTGAGCATATTCATCCTTTCTATTTCATCCTTGCATTTACATACACCGTCACCGCCTCACGCATGAACGAGGCGAGTTTTGGGTGCATGTCGTCGAAGTTGGCTTTGAACTTGGGATCGTCGTTGTACATATTAGCAAGCCCCAGCAGTTGATCGAGTTTCGGCGTCCAGAAGTAATCCATGTGGCGACGCCAGCGCTCGACGATCTCCTGCGCTTCCGGGCTGGATGCGCCCTTCGGCATGGCGGCAATCATGTCGAGGTAAATCTGGTTGCCTTCCGCCAGGATCGCATCCTTTTTTTCCTTCGAGTACGTTTTCCACTTGCGGTTGGACTCGCGCACCGTTTCGGGGTCATACATCTGCTCGGCTTCCAGCGCCAGTTTGTCCTGTTCCTCTTCGCTAAAGCCTTTGAATAAACCTTTCTGGCTCATAAGTTTTTCTCCTTTTATATGTTGAATGGTATTATCCACAGTAGCAAGCAGTTGATCGAGTCTCACCGCCTTTTTTTGCAGCGCCTCGCGGTGGCTTTCCAGCGCACCCAGCAGGTTGAAATCACGGCGTCCCATGATTTTCCTGATCTCTTCGAGCGGCATGTCCAACTCGCGGTAAAACAGGATCTGCTGCAACTTCAACAGCGACTCCTCCCCGTAGTAGCGATAGCCATTCTCGCCGATTCGGGATGGCTTGAGGAGACCGATGTCGTCGTAGTGACGCAGGGTGCGCGGGGTTACGCCCGCCAGCTTGGAGAGTTGCCTGACTGTGAACATGGGGCAACTATAAACCCTAACGTTACGTTAATGTCAAGGGCTGTAAACGGACTTTGAAGCGGACAAACGGATGGAATCGGATTTAGGGATAAGCGGATTTCTGTGGTTTAATCCCTCGCATGGATATTATCTACAAAGACGAACACCTGCTCGTAATCAACAAGCCCGCCGGGCTTTCCGTCCTGCCCGAAGGTTGGGAACCTGATGCGCCGTATCTGGTCAAAATGCTGGAAGAGGATTTTTCAAAGATTTGGATCATCCATCGCATCGACAAAATCACCAGCGGGGTGGTAATCTTCGCGCTGACAGCGGATGCGCACCGCAGTTTGAACATTCAGTTCGAGAAGCATCAGGTGGACAAGAAATATCATGCCATCGTCAACGGGTCGCCGAAGTGGGATGAAAAGGTGACGAAGTTTCCGCTGCGGGTCAACGTGGGACATAAACACCGCACGATGGTGGACAACAAAAGCGGCGTCAAGTCTGAGACGCATTTCAAGGTGTTGAAGCGCGAAAGGGAATTATCCCTGCTCGAAGCCGTCCCGATGACGGGTCGCACGCACCAGATTCGAGTCCACGCCTACGCTTTGGGATTCCCGCTTTTGGGCGACACGCTTTACAGCGCGCCTGAGACAAACCTCATCACTCGTCCCGCGCTCCACGCCTACTCGTTGACGATCAATCATCCCGTCACGAATGAACGCATGACTTTCACCGCGCCGTATCCCAAAGACTTTCAAGCTGCGTTAGCCGCATTGAAAGCGTAAAAAACGCCGGTTAACAGTCACCTTACAAAGATATAACATCCGGTCTGACGCTTCCATCCCTTTGGTATACTGACAAAGAAATTGTGCAACAAAAGGCACAAGGTCTTACACCAGATTACGCAATCGAATGCGCGGCAAACCGGACATATTCCCGCTGTTACTGATCCCGCAAATTGCGCAGGTGGTTTTATCAAAGGATTTATTTTCATCAAAAGAAACAAGACATGATCACGATAGTAGTTGCAGACGATCATCCAATTGCGCGCGCGGGGATACAAAATCTGCTAAGTTCCGACCCTGAATTGGTCATTGTGGGCGAAGCCGAAAACGGGATTGAAGCACTGGAACTGGTGGAGAAATTACGTCCCAACATCCTGTTGCTCGACCTGAAAATGCCGGGACCCAGACCCGCCGAAGTCGAACGCCACGTGCGAACAAACTTCCCCGAAACCATCACACTGGTTCTCACCGCCCATGACCGTGACGCATATCTTGCAGATATGATTGCCGCCGGTGTCAGTGGGTACTTCTCCAAATCGGTGCGCGGAGATACGCTGATCAAGGCAATTCACCGGGCAATGGATGGCGAATACCTGATTACCGCAGCGCAAAAAGACCGGGCAAAACGCTGGCAGGAAAGCAGGAGCAACAGGCAGGAGGACATGACGGAACGGGAAAAGGAAATTCTTTCATTGATGTGCGGCGGGCTGGATAATGAAGCAATTGCGAAACAGCTTGGAATTACCTATCGCACAACTTCATTCCATGTCGGCAATATTTTTAGAAAGCTCGGTGTGGACACGCGGGAGAAGGCAATTGCTTGGGCGTATGACAATTTCGGGAATGACCCTCAATCTGGATAGGATTATTCCGAATACCTGTAACCCATTACAGGTCACAAAATTGAAGTTTCCCAGTAAGATATATCCCATCGGACGATAAGATCGGAGATTGACAGGAACCTCAACTGTATCGTCACCTCTTCCTGCGTCCGTATTCTCACGGGAACATTTGCTTCGTTATGTCATTCTGTAAAGAGCTGGAAAAACATTCGTAATTGGGGGATTTCGCTCTCCCCCACAGGAGCTAATTCATGCGTTCAATCAATCAGTTCACCCAAAAGATCACGACCTTGATCGTGCTGTTTTCACTTACCCTGTCTGCATTCCAGATGCCGACCACCACAGTCTCGGCTCAGGGACAGGACGATGGCATCGTCCGCGAATACAATTCCGATACGGGCAAGGTGACTATGATCACGGGTGCCAATGACGAGCCGGTTGCCATGCTCGGCGCCATGTCGATGGGCATGACCGACGAACAGCGGGCGGATGCACTCGTGCAATCCTTCGCCCCGGAGTTTGGCGTGGCAAATCCCCAGGCTGACCTGGAGATGATGGCGCAGTCGCAGCCTGCCGAAGGTCGCGTGACCACCAAGTATCAGCAGACCTACAACGGTGTGCCGGTCATGGCGGGTGAATTGATCGTCAACGCCGACAAGAATGGCTCTTTGTACTCTATGAACGGTGAAGTGGCTCAGGCGCTTTCCCTCGACACCACCCCCAGCCTCACTGCGGACGAAGCAGTGGAAGTCGCCAAGCAGGGCATGGTCAAGTGGTATGGCGGGGAAAAGGCGGATTACGAACTGAATGCCGAAGCCGAACTGTGGGTCTTTGACGAGAAGCTCCTGCGCCCGAGCATCCGCCCCGCCGAACTGGTCTGGCGGCTTGAGCTGATTCCCGCCGACGAAGCTAATCCAATCCGCGAGCTGGTACTGGTCAACGCCAAGGACGGCAACGTCCCGCTGCACTTCAACCAGATCGACACCACCTGGCGTACCCAGCAAGACGTCGAGCCAACCGTCACACCCACACCGGCCGAAGTGCCAACAGAGGAAGTGATTCAGCAGGAAGGTGATCCAACTGAGGTCCCCACAGAAGAACCGGTCGTCACTGAAACGCCTGTTCCTACCACTCCAATTCCCACAGAGGAGGTCCAATCCACCCCCACACCGGAGGTTTTGCCGACTGAAGAGCCAAATGACCTCAACGCCTTGGCCGCGACAACTTATTATGTAAACAGTGGAACAGGAAATGACAGCAATACCTGTACCACTATCAATGCACCCTGCCAGCATATTCAGGAAACCATAAACAAGGCTGCCGCTGGAGATATTATTAAAGTTACACGCGATTCGGCCACACCCGCCAGTAGGATTACCATTGATAAGAGCATAACCCTCTCTGGCGGCTGGGATATAACTTTTACCTCACAAAATGGCACAACAGATATTTATCAAGCAGGAATTTCTTCAAATGCTCCTGATGTTGTTGTGGAAAATCTCAATATCAGAAGTGCCAAATCGGTTGATGGTGGCGGTATTTATATTGCCGATGGTAATTTTACGCTAAAAAACAGTAGGGTGGTAAATAACACGGCCACCTACAGGGGGTCGGGTATTTACATGGAAAGTGGAACATTATCAATCATCAATAGCGCCATTGTCTATAATAGGAACGACGCCGCATATGGCGGCGGCATTTATACAAAGAGCGGCACTGTTAATATCCAAAACTCAACCGTTTATTATAATGTTGCCTACCAAGGGAGTGGCATATATACTGGCACCAGCACATACACAATAGCCAACAGCATTATTTCAGATTGCTACGGCGGGATATCCAGTTCCTCCTACAATATTATCCGCATCACAACAGGATGTGCAGTAACAGCAGGACCAGGCGATCAATTCAACATTAACCCGCTAGTAAAGGACGACCTATATATAATTAATAATATTGACCTCAGCAGGGTAAATGAATTATTGGCAGGAAGCCCAGCCATCAACGCAGGCACTTCAACCGGTTGTCCGACGGTGGACCAGAGAGGAGTTTCGCGTCCGCAAGGAAGTGCGTGCGATATTGGGGCGTATGAATATATCGAAAACAAACTTGTTATTAACGGCGGAAACAATCAATCCACAGGCGCTAATCAACCCTTTGCAACCGCGCTTAGCGTCAAGGTAACGGACGTCAACAACAATCCCATTAGTGGCGTTTCCGTTACATTCACAGCGCCGTCTTCCGGGGCAAGCGGAATATTTAGCGACACCGGCACATTTATGACAAGTGCTGTCAGCGACAGCAATGGTATCGCAACAGCGTCAACTTTTACATCGAACGAAACATTGGGGACGATTTCAGTCATCGCTTCTGCTGCGGCGTACAATTCAGCCACCTTCAGCTTGGTCAATGGAGTTTCAAGGTATGTTTCAAAGGCTGGCAACAATGCAGGCAACTTATGCCAAATTTCCGCGAATCCATGCAAAACGATTCAATATGCAATTGACAAGGCTTCGCCAGGAGACACAGTCTACGTTACAGAAGGCACATATACAGATTACTTTTACAGTTTCAACACGAGTTCCTATCAATCAGTATTTGTCAACAAATCTCTTACTCTGTCAGGCGGCTGGAACAATGCTTTTAGCACACAAAACAATTTCTCCATCATTGACGGAAATAAATCAAACAGAGTCGTTGAGATCAACAACAGCGCCGCAGTTGTAACAATCAACAATTTCGTTATTCAAAATGGATATGCAGGGTCTGCCGGGCAAGGTGGTGGAATAAAAAGCACGTCTTCAAGTTTGATAATCAATAATTCAACAATCAAAGATAACCAAGCCGCCTCCGGCGGAGGAATTTACTCTTCGGGGAATCTCGAACTTAATAATGTAACAATTGGCAACAATCTATCCAGAGACCAAGGAGCAGGAATATATCAAGCATCTGGCTCATTAACCATCCAAAACTCAACCATTGCCAACAATGCCGTATCAAACGGCAATGGCGGAGGAATCTATGATGGCACTACTGGGACAATCACCGTACGGAACAGCATTATCAGCGACAACACTGCTCTGGCAGGCATTGACTGTCAGGGGACAATCAATACTTCCAATCATAACCTCATTGGCAATACTTCCGGGTGCGCCCTTTCCTCCAGCACAGGTGATTTGCTTAGCGTTGACCCACTGCTTCCGCCATCGACATACGGGAATTTCCTTTCGGTTGCAGAGGGAAGCCCTGCCATTGATGCGGGCAGCTCATGCCTTGCAACCGACGTCCGAAATCTGACAAGACCCCAAGGGGTGAATTGTGATATCGGTGCATATGAATACATGACTCCCGGACCAGCCACCGGCATCATGATCATTGACGGTACCCCCCAACGCACTGCGCCGCTAAAAAGCTTTAGCAACCTAATGAAAGTCCTGATATTTGATAGTGTGGGGAGCCCTGTGGACAGTGCAACGGTCACATTTACGGCTCCAAGCAGTGGTCCCAGTGGGACATTCGTAAACAGCGGCACCTACACTACCACTACCGTGACCGATGACTTTGGTGCTGCCACAGCCGCGGCTTTTACTGCAAATAGCGAGATGGGTAGTTACACAATCACCGCCACAACAGGTGGTGGTGTTGCACCAGCAACTTTCTCATTTACCAACATTGTCTGGTATGTTGCCACTACTGGCAACGACTCCAACAATTGTCTGAGTCCAAGCACGCCTTGTTTAACAATCAACGGAGCCATAGCCAAGATCACTAGTGGCGATCCAATTCATATCGCAAGTGGAACATACACAGGAACCGGCACCGAAGTCGTGCTCATTAATAAAAATGCAACACTCCGGGGCAGTTGGAATAGTAGCTTCACTGCACAAAACGGCGCAACGGTGCTTGATGGTCAGGAGGAGCGTCAAGGCGTAAAGATAAACAGCGGTATAACGGCCGCTCTTGAACAGATTGCAGTGCAAAATAGTAACGGCAGCGGTATTACAAACAACGTCAATAGTATGCTGGCATTGAACAATATTACGATTCGCGATAGCACAAGCAATTCAGGTAACTCGGGCACCATCCATAACTCCGGCATGCTGACCCTGAACAACAGCACTATCAGCAGCAACACGGGGAACGGAATTTATAGCGGTAATACGCAATCGGCTCTGACGGTAAACAACAGCACTATCAGCAGCAACACAGGACGTGGCATTTACAACGCCGCTGGCAAAACCACCCTTACAAATACACTAATAGCAGGGAATGGCTCTGATTGCTCCGGCACTATTAACTCGGCTGGCAACAACCTAATCGGCAATACGTCGGGTTGCACCTTCACTGCAAGCACGGGTGACTTGACTAATATCGACCCAAACCTAGGGGCTTTGACCGGCGCACCAGGTTATCATCCATTGATGGCTGGCAGCCCAGCCATCAATGCCGGCAACACGGCAACATGCTTGGCGCAAGATCAGCGCGGCGTGTCTCGGGTAGGCAATTGCGATATCGGCGCTTACGAGTACACCACCCCCACCGCAGCCGCCAAAATCATAACCTTTGGCGGCACACCACAGCTTACTCCTCCATTGATGAACCTATACAGTCCTTTAAGAGTCGCTGTACTTGACAGCGTGGGCAGCCCCATCAGTGGAGCGACGGTTACCTTCACGGCACCGGGCAGTGGCGCCAGCGGCACCTTCGGAGACAGCGGTACGAATATCACCACCGCCGTGACCAATACCAGCGGCATTGCCACGGCTGCCACTTTCACCACCAACAATAATTTAGGCAGCTACACAGTCAACGCCACAGTGAGTGGTGTTGCGACACCGGCAATTTTCTCGCTCGCCAATATTATCTGGTATGTTGCGCCTACAGGCAGCGACTCCAACAATTGCCTAAGTCCAGGCACACCTTGTTTGACAATCAATGGAGCCATCAACAAAGCAAGCAGGGGTCATATGATCCATGTCGCAAGCGGGACATATACGGGCACTGGAACGTATATTGTTAGAAGTTATCTCAAAAATGGTAAACTGGCGCTCAAACCCAAGTTGGGAGCGAGCGAATGGATCTTACAGACGAACAATGGACAGTGGTGGAGCCTTTGTTACCCAAGCCCGTGAAACGGGCCGATGGGAAAGGCAGACCA
>JACRBJ010000079.1 GCA_016234555.1 Chloroflexota bacterium
AGGATTTCGTCAAAGCCTATTTCAGGAAATTCCCCGGCGTGAAAAAATATCTCGATGGTATGCGAAGACAATCCGCCGAGATCGGCTACGTGGAAACATTGCTCGGGCGCAAACGCTACTTCCCCGCTTTGCAGGGCAAGGTCAACGTGCAATTGAAGAACCGCGAAGAACGCGAAGCCATCAACGCCCCCATCCAGGGCACCGCCGCGGATATTATGAAGATCGCCATGCTGAAGATTCCGTCCGCGTTAAAAGATGCGGGCTTGAAAGGCAAAATGCTTTTGCAGGTGCACGATGAACTTGTGCTCGAATGCCCGAAGAGCGAAACGCAAAAGACCGCGCAGGTCGTTCAGGAAACCATGGCAAATGCCTACCCGATGAGCATCCCCCTCGAAACAGAAGCAAGAGCGGGCGCGAATTGGGGCGAGATGTCGGTATTAAAGTAAGTAGACCCTAAAGGTTTTAAAAACCTTTAGGGTCTCTTCACAAGACAAGGTTATAATTCCGTATCCATAAATCAATCCTCGCAGATGCGAAAGTAGAAAATCAACCATGCCCGGACGAGACGACATTTTCCAAAAAGCAATGAACGAAGGCCACTCCGCCGCCTGGGACCAGGAATGGGACAAGGCCGTCAGCGCATATCGCCGCGCCTTGCAGGAAATGCCCGACAACCCCAAGGCGCTCAGCAGCCTTGCGCTTGCTTTGTATCAATCCGGCGCCATCGAAGAGGCGTTGCAGATCTACATGAATGTGGCAAAGCTCACGCCCGATGACCCCGTGCCCATGGAAAAAGTGGCGCAGCTCTCCGAGAGACTCGGCAATTTGAAAAACGCAATGGATGCCGCCCTGCGCGCCGGTGATTTATTTTTGCAGCAGCGCGACACTGAAAAGGCGCTCGAAAACTGGGTGCGGGTCACGAACTTAAATCCCGAACATGCCATTGCGCGCTCCCGCCTTGCGCAGGTGCACGAAAAACTCGGCCACGCCCCGCAAGCCGTGACGGAATATCTCGCCCTCGCCAGCATCATCCAACGCGCGGGTAACGCCGAAAAATCAAAAGAGATGGTGGATAAGGCCCAATCCATTTCTCCAAACAGCCAGGAAGTAAAACAAGCGCAGACATTGCTCAAAACGGGACAACTGCTCCCCAAACCGATTCGCGGCAAAGGCGGCACGGGACCGATCCGCATGTCACAAGTGAAGCAATTGCAGGAACCTCAAAAGACCGCCTCCGGGCTGGACCCGATCACGGAAGCCCGTCAAAAGGCATTGACCCAACTGGCAGAGTTACTCTTCGAATTCTCCGACGAAAGCCCCGCCGCCCAGGAACGCCGCGGCCTCTCCGCCATCATGAAAGGCACGGGCGGCATCTCGATGCAGCAGGCCGAACAGACCAAGGTTGTCCTTCATCTCGGCCAGGCGATTGACGCGCAAAGCAAAGGCAAGGAATCACAGGCCGCCGAGGAAATGGAAGCCGCGCTCGAAGCGAACTTCAAACATCCCGCCCTGTATTTCAACCTCGGTCTTTTGCGCTACAAAGGCGAGCGTTACGAAAGCGCACAACGCTTTTTACAGAATGCCGTCAAACATCACGATTACGCCCTCGGCACCCGCCTGCTGCTGGGACAAATGCTCGCAAAGAAGTCCAACTTCCACGCCGCCGTATTGGAATATCTCGAAGCCCTGAAACTCGCCGATTCAATGACCGTTCCATCCGACCAGGCGGATGATATCCGCCAGCAATATGAGCCATTCATCGAGGCCCAGAAAAACCAAAAAGATGAAGCGGCCCTGCAAAAAATTTGTGCGAACATCAACAGCCTGCTCACCCGCCCCGACTGGCGCGAGCAACTGCACAAGACCCGTGAACAAATGCCGAAACAGGATGGCGAAATGCTCGCCCCGCTGGCGGATGTCATTTTGCAGGCGCAATCCAGTTCGGTGCTTGAATCGATGAACCGCATCAATCAACTGGCGCGCATGGGGAGCCTGCGCTCCGCCATGGACGAAGCCTACGACGCGGTGATGCACGCCCCCACCTATTTGCCTCTCCACACTCTCATGGGTGATCTGCTGGTTCAGGAAGGCCGCCCCACGGAAGCCATCGCAAAATACGGCGTGGTTGCCCAGTCCTACAGCGCGCGCGGAGAAGTGTTGCAAGCCACAAAACTGTTGCGCCGCATCATCCAACTCTCCCCCATGGACCTCGGCTCACGCAACCGCCTCATTGACCAACTCATCGCACGCGGACAGATCGACGACGCCATCCACGAATATCTCGAACTCGCCGCCATCCATTATCGCCTCGCCCAATTGGATATGGCGCGCAAAACCTTCACCATCGCCCTGCGCCTCGTTCAACAAGGCAACGCCAGCCGCGACTGGAACACCCACATCCTCCAGCGCATGGCCGACATCGACCTGCAACG
>JACRBJ010000081.1 GCA_016234555.1 Chloroflexota bacterium
ATACATCACGCGCGCGCAGATGTCGGTCTTCCTGCTGCGCGGCAAGTATGGCCCCGCGTTCGTCCCGGCTGCCCCCACGGGCACGGTGTGGCTGGATGTTCCCGCCACCTACTGGGCGGCCCGCTGGACCGAAAGGCTGGGCCTGGACGGAATCACCGCTGGCTGTGGCGGCGGCAACTTCTGCCCGGACAAGAACGTCTCCCGCGCTGAAATGGCCGTCCTTGTGCAGCGCACCTTCAACCTGCCGATGCCGACCCCGTAACCCGATGTAACGATCGCAAGTGGGAAAGAAAAGGGCCGCACCCAAAAAGGGTGCGGCCCTTGTTCTCCGCCTTGCGCTATCAAGAACATCCTTTCGGTTATTTCAGTTGTATTCCAATCCGCCGAACTCTTTGCAAAACGATTGACCTGGGCGCGCCTGCAAATGTAAAATGATGGGAAGCTTAATTCAGACTCTTATTTGTAAATGGGGTGGCTTTAGCGAAAACGGACAAAAGACCATTATCGGTTGCTGAATCACAAATGACGGATGACCTCATGCTCCCGAAGGACACGGGAGGGTGACACGGTTTTTGTTTGGGCTTATCCATGTTTCGTGTTGAATCGATTTCCTGCACAAGTCATACATTAGCCTTGCTCCAGGCGGCGTCCCCTCCGCCGAGGATTGTGGCGGGAGCACTTGTGCAGGAGGTTTAATCTATCCCTGTTCGATTGGTTGACGGATGACCTGGCATTACCAATACATACCCTTTATCTGGTTGATAATTTCCTCGGCTGTGGTCGTGGTGGGATTGGGGGTATATTGCCTGCGCCACCGATCCACGCCGGGCGCGCTGGCGCTGGCTGCGGCCATGTTTGTCAGCGTCCTGTTCGTTCTCGGCATTGGCATGGAAGCGCTGGCCGTGGAACCGCCCGCAAAATTTTTCTGGAGCAAGTTCCAGGAATTCTGGCTGTTCCCGACGGTCATTACGGCCTTGTGGTTCGCGGTGGAGTATGCCAACCTGGGCCGCTGGTTGACGCCCCGTACCCTGGCCTGGTTGTTCGTGCCGATGATCCTCAAATTTGCGCTGGGGCTGACGAACGATCTGCATCATTGGATGTGGCTGCCCGGCGCGACCGACACGGCCGGCCGCGGGCCTGTCATGTGGGCGCTGATCGGGTACGGCTATTTGCTGGTGGCGCTGCACGCGGCGGTGCTGGTATGGTTGTTCCTAAAGTCCGCGCGGCATCGCTGGCCGGCGGCCCTGCTGCTGTTCAGCCGCTTGACGACTGCCGTCTTCTTTGGGATCAGCATGGCGGAGCTTGATGCCTTTCCCCCGACCTACCTGAAGTTGGCTGCCGTGATGGTGGCGGTCCTGTCCCATTCCATCGCGTTCTTTGGCTTTGGGATCCTCGACCCCATCCCGGGGGCGCATCAGAAGGTGCTCGAACAGATGCACGAGGGTATGCTGGTGCTGGACACCCAGCAGCGGGTCGTGGACATGAATCCGCCCGCCGAGCGGATCTTTCACCTGTCCCTGACGCGCGCGCGCGGCCGCAGCGTGGCGTGGGTACCGGGCCTGGCATCCCTGACTGCGGATCAGCGCGAAATCGTTTTGGGGGAGGGCGGCGCGGCGCGGCATTTCGCCCTGTACCGCTCCGCGTTGACCGATCCGCGCGGCTTTCCGCTGGGGATGCTGATCCTCTTCCATGATGTAACCGAACAGAAGCAGACGCAGGCGCAACTGCTCGAGCAGGAGCGTGCCATCGCCGCCCTGGAGGAACGTCAGCGACTGGCGCGGGAGCTGCACGACGGCCTTGGGCAGGTGCTGGGGTATGTCGGCTTCCAGGCCGAGGCCGCCCGCATACTGTATCACGATGGGAAATCGTCGGCAGGCGACGAGCACCTGGCGCGCCTGGTCGGCGTCGCCCAAAATGCCCACGCCGACTTGCGCGAATTCATCCTGAACCTGCGCATGGGTCCCTCCTCATCCCAGCCTTTCTTCCCAACCCTGCAAAAATACGTGGATAGTTTTTCCAAGCAATACGGCATCCGCACCACGCTGTCCATCGAAGAGGGCCTGGACGAATGCTCCTTCGAGGCCGCGGCACGCCTGCAACTGTTCCGCATCATCCAGGAGGCCTTGTCCAATGCGCGCAGGCATGCGGCGCCCGGGACGATCCAGGTCAGTTTCGAGTCGGTCGGCCGCTCGGCGCGCATCATGGTGCGCGATGACGGCTGCGGGTTCGAGGCCGGGCTGCCCACGGGGCGCAGCGGTTTTGGGCTGGATTTTATGCGGGAGCGCGCCGAACAGTTGGGCGGGGACCTACAGTTGCAATCCAGGCCCGGGGCGGGGACCTGCATCATCGTTGAGATTCCCCTGGAAACGGGAGCGGCGCTATGAGAGTATTGCTGGCCGACGATCACCGCCTGTTGGTGGAGGGGTTGACGAATCTGTTGAACGCGCACGGCATCGAGGTGCTGGGTGCGGCAGGCGACGGGTTCGAGGCCTGTGCAATGGCGCGCGACCTGCGCCCCGACCTGATCCTGATGGACCTGCGCATGCCAAACTGCGACGGCCTGACCGCCACGCGCCTGATCAAGGACAGGATGCCGGAGATCAAAATCGTCATGCTGACCACTTCGGCCGAAGACCAGGATCTGTTCGAAGCAGTCAAGGGCGGCGCCTGCGGGTACCTGCTTAAGAGCGTGGGCGGGGATGAGTTCATCGAGATCCTGCGCGGGTTGGAGGACGGTTTTCCGCCGTTTTCGCCCGGCCTGGCGGATAAGATCCTGGCCGAATTCTCACGCCAGTCCACGCCCCTGGCGGGAGTCTCGGGCGCCGACGAGGATCCTTCCCCGTTGACGGTGCGCCAGCGTGAGGTCCTGTCGCTGGTGGCGCAGGGATATTCCTATAAAGAAGCGGGGAACAGCCTGGGACTAAGCGCCCGCACCATCAAGTATCATATGCGCGAGATCGTCGAGACCCTGCATCTCGAAAACCGCACCCAGGCGCTGGCGTATGCGGCGCGGATCGGCCTGGCGCGCGGAAGTTAACGAAACTTCCCACTTCACTGTCCAAAGGGACAGTCTCCGAACCTGTGAGACTGTCCCTTTTTTGTCCCCTTGGACATTGCGACTGTCCCGCAGAATTTGCTATGCTGGATGCGTTGGGAATCCATCGACAGGTCTGTATGGAAGCGCATTCGAGAGTGGTGTTATACGGCAAATCGCTGGTGCTGGCCGGGGTGGAAGCCAGCCTCAAGGCGTATCCCTCCCTGGAGGTCATTTCCCTGGATGCGGGCGGCGGGACGACCATCCAGGAATTGTGCGCGTACCACGCCTCGGTGCTGATCTTCGATGTGGCCGCGGTCCCGCCCGAATTTCCCTTTTCCCTGCTGTGTGAACAACCCGAACTCATGCTGGTTGGCCTGGACGCCGCCGGAGATAAGTCCCTGCTGCTCTCGGGGCGGCAGGCGCGCTCCATGACCACCGGCCAGCTGGTCCAGATCATCGAGACCGAACCCGGGCAGGCCCTTTCTGCGGTGTTGAATTTCCCTGAAAAGGGATCGTCGGAATCCGCCCAGGTTGCCACAGGCACTGAAAACTTGTGAGATTGAACGAACCAGGAAGGCAGTTGCCGCCTGGGCTTTTGAAGAGCGTGCCATGAAACTTACTGTGAAGAATTCCCTGCGGGCTGTCGCGTGCGCGGCGCCATTTCGGCGGCTGTTACGGCGGCAATAACTACTGTCCGAACCAGCCTGTTACCCGTACCCAGATCGCCGTTTTCCTCATCACAACTTTCAACCTGCCGTAATCCCAGGCAGATAAACCGTTCAACCCCATAAGGAGAAACCTGTATGAATAACCACCCTTCCAGATCCATCTTCCATCCTTTCACCTTGCTGGCGTTACTGCTGGCCCTGTTGGGCAGCGCTGTACTCGCCACCTCCGCCCACGCTGTTCCGTCGACCTGGACGGTTCAATCTCCTGGTGACGATGGCACGGCTGTTCCCGCCAATTGCCCTGGCGTGAATTGCCGCCTGCGCGACGCCATTGCGGCTGCACCATCGGGCGCTACCATCGATTTTTCGTCCGATTTCACCATCACCCTCGTCAGCCAGATCTATTTCGAAAAGAGCCTGACCATCACCGCGGTGGGGCGCAACGTCAACATCAGCGGCGGCGGTACCACCCGTATCTTCGAAATATCCGGTGATGGTATTACCGTTGTATTCAACCACTTGACCCTGATGAATGGAAATGGAGTCGACAGAGGTGCGGCGATCTACCTGCATTACCGCTATGGCTACAACAATCTTACCATCATCGATTCTGTTTTCCATGATAATCACTGCGGCGACTATGGCGGCGGCGCCATTAATGTCGCGTACGATACGCTGAAGGTGTATAACAGCACTTTCTACAATAATTCGGCGGATGTTTCCGCCGGCGCCATAGACAACCTCCATGGTCATTCCATAATCGAGAATAGCACCTTTTACAACAACCACACGCCTCTTTACTCCGGTGCCATAGAGCAAGCAGGCGGTTCGATCGTGCTGACAAACAATACCTTTGTGGGTAATAGCGCCCCGAATGGCGCCAATGTGGACTTCATTGTTGACTGGGGCACCACAGTCACGGCCAATAACAATATTTTTGCCAATGGCACCAGCGGGGCAAGTTGCGCCTGCGATAATGGATGGGCCGCATGCTCCATTGGCGGATCGGGAAACTTTGCAACAGACGGAAGCTGCGGCGCAGGCGCGACCGTGATGACCCCTTCGCAGGCAGTGTTTGGGCCGTTGGAAAATTATGGCGGGTTCACGCAGACCATTCCACTCCTGCCGGGCAACCCAGCCATCGGCGGAGGCGCGGCGGCCACATGTGCGGGGCTTCACTTTGGAGATTATGACCAGCGCGGCGCGGCCCGCTTTGGAACCTGTGACGCTGGTTCGTTCGAGTCGCAGGGTTTCGTCCTGGCCAAGACCGGCGGAGACAATCAATCCACGGTCAGCGGGACGCCTTTTGGCCTGCCCTTGACCTTGAGCGTGACGGCCAATAACATCATCGAGCCGGTGGAGGGCGGCAAGGTGGTCTTCACTGCGCCCGCGGCTGGTTCGAGCACGAGTCCTGACACCAATACCGCGACCATCGCCAGTGGGGGCGGCGTGTCGCAGGATCTCACGGCCAACGGCACACCCGGTCCTTACACGGTCACGGCCTCGGCCAACGGGGAGAGCGTGGATTTCTCGCTGCGCAATACCACCCTGCCGGTCATCACCTGGGCGAATCCAGCCAATATCGTCTACGGCACGGCCTTGAGCAGCACACAGTTGAACGCCACTGCGGACGTGCCCGGGACATTTACCTACAATCCCGCATTGAATGCGATCCTGACCGCGGGTCCCCACACCCTGCATGTTGACTTTGTCCCCGACGATACGCTCAACTACGCCAACGCCTCGAAGGATGTCAGCATCACCGTCACGCAGGCCGCGCCCGTCATCACCTGGGCCGACCCCGCGAACATTGTGTACGGTACAGCCCTGAGTGGGACCCAACTCAATGCCAGCGCGGATGTGCCCGGCGACTTCACCTACACCCCTGCCAGTGGGGCCGTTTTGAACGCAGGTGCGCAAACCTTGCACGTCGATTTCACACCCACCGATACGGTCAATTATGCGCCCGCGTCGAAAGAAGTCAGCATCACTGTTACGCAGGCCACGCCTGTCATTACCTGGGCCGATCCCGAGAATATTGTGTACGGCACGGCTCTGGGCGCGACCCAGCTCAACGCCAGCGCGGATGTGCCGGGGACCTTTACCTACACCCCAGCCGCTGGGGCCATTCTGAATGTGGGCCCGCACACCCTGCACGTCGATTTCACGCCCACCGATACGGTCAATTATGTGCCCGCGTCGAAGGAAGCCAGCATCACCGTCACGCAGGCCACCCCTGTTATCACCTGGAGCGACCCCGCCAGCATCGATCAAGGTACGCCTTTGGGCGCGGCGCAACTCAACGCCACCGCGAATACGCCCGGCGTCTTCACCTATACCCCCGCCGCAGGTATCTATCTTTCGACTGGCACGTACACCCTGCATGTCGATTTTGTCCCGACCGATACGAGCAATTACATCAACACTTCGAAGGATGTCAGCCTGACCATCAATGACCACGTCATCTTTGCGGACGTTCCCGATGGCTACTGGGCCAGGACATTTGTCGAGCGTCTCTACCTCAACCAGGTCACCGGCGGCTGTGGATCCAATCCGCTTGTCTATTGCCCCACCCGGAACGTCAACCGCGCCATGATGGCCGTCTTCGTTCTGCGCGCCGCCCACGGTTTGGACTTCACCCCGCCTGCGGCGACTGGCACCATCTTCGCTGATGTGCCCGCCGACTCCTTCGCCGCCGCTTGGATCGAACAATTGGCCGCCGAGGGCATCACCGGCGGCTGCGGTGGAGGCAACTACTGCCCGAACGCGCCCGTCACCCGCGCCCAGATGGCTGTCTTCCTGGTCAAGGCACTGTACGGAACAGCCTACACGCCTCCTGGTGCAACCGGCGGCATCTTTGCGGACGTGCCTGCGGATGGCTTCGCGGCAGCCTTCATCGAACAACTGGCCGCGGACGGCATCACCGGCGGCTGTGGCGGCGGGAACTTCTGTCCCAACGCCTACATCACCCGCGGCGAGATGGCCGTCTTCCTCGTTACGGCTTTCAACCTGCCGTAATCGCCGTAGACTGTGAAATCAAAAAAGAGTCTCCTTTTCGGAGACTCTTTTTTGATGAGATCAAACCCAGGCGCCCCCGGCGGGGCTCGAACCTATAACATCCCCCCTATGGGGACAACTGCTGATAAAAAAAGGCGCCCCCGGCGGGGCTCGAACCTATAACATCCCCCCTGTGGGGACAACCGCTGATAAAAAAAAGGCGCCCCCGGCGGGGCTCGAACCCATAACATCCCCCCTGTGGGGACAACCGCTGATAAAAAAAGGCGCCCCCGGCGGGGCTCGAACCCATAACATCCCCCCTGTGGGGACAATTGCTGATAAAAAAAAAGGCGCCCCCGGCGGGGCTCGAACCCACAACCTACTGATTCGAAGGTATACGGTTTAACGTCCATAGTGTCCAAACAGTCCAGTGTATGCTGTTTAAAACAAAAAAGACTGGTTTTTTTGTCCAGTCTTTCTACTGTGTCCATTTAGTATTTTTGCGTAAGCTACACTTTAGGTATACTCAGAATGTCTTCCATCTTGTCGGCTGCTTCTTTTTGCATACTCGGCAGTACATGGGAGTAAAGATCCAAGGTCATGGATATTTGGGAGTGTCCTAACCTTTCCTGTACTACCTTGGGATGCACTCCAGCTTCCAAGAGAAGGGTGGCTGATGTATGCCTTAGATCGTGGAACCTGATTCGTGGAAGACCTGCTTTTTCTGTCTCTTCTCTAAATGCCTTTTGTAGATTACTTGGAGATATTGGCTTACCTGTAGAGGTAGAAAAGATCAAACCTGTTTTATTCTCCAGTCCTTTAATGTGACTCTTCAAGACATCAAGAGCAGTTTTAGGGACAGTAATGAGGCGTTTAGAACTTTCTGTTTTAGGGTCTGTAATCACCATACCGCCTTTTAGAGATTGGGCCTGGTGCATTACTCTGATCGTTCCTTTACTTAGATCGATGTTTTCCCTATGTATCCCAAGTAGCTCGCCCTCACGCATACCACAGTAAATAGCGACCACAAAGATGGGGAAAAACCGATGATCCTTGCATGAACTCAAAAAAGTATTTACTTGTTGAGAGTCCCAGACTGTGAGGCTTTGTCTCTTGGGCTTGGGGGCCTCAACTAAATCTGCGACGTTCCTATTCACCATACCCCACTTGAGAGCTTGTTTTAAAGCCTTGTGAATAATAGCGTGCATGAACTGAACTGTACGCTTCGACAAACCTGATGTGACTTTCTTTGCGTATAGTGACTGCAAGTGATCGGGCCTTAGCTGTACCAGTTTAATGTGTCCGATTTCGGGATTTATATGAAGTTTTAAAAGGTAACTGTAAACCTCGAATGTCTTAGGGCGGAGGCTATTCTTTCTGACATTCTCCATATAGTCTGTAACAAACTTTTCAAAAGTGATGTTGTCGTCTTTGACGAGGATACCTTGCCTTAGTTCAATCTGAGTTTTTGCAAGCCAGTCTCTAACGGCCTTTTGGTCTTTGGCGTATTTTACTTTCCTCTTTCCATCGGGAAGAGTGATTTTAGCCACCCATAACTTTTTCTTGTCCAGGTAGTAAATACTACCCTCACCTCTGGATCGTCTTTTCATTTTTACCTACTTTCGATAAAGAACAGACGTTCAGTATTGGCATTTTACCACAACAGGCGGTTGCATATGAACTATGGATATGTTAAATTACTGGCATGACAGAAGAACAAGACACCTTAATAAGGGGAATGGCTAAAGAGTTGGGTTCAAGAGGTGGTATAAAAACCCGTGACACTAGAGAAGATAAATCCGAGTATTACAGAGAACTTCAGAAAAAATCAGTGTTAGCAAAACTGGCAAAAAAGAAAAACTCCTAATTTTGGGTACAGTTTGATATAGGTTTTACCTATTGACTTCAGTACAACCGCTTGCTAATATACATCTATGAACAAAACATTAGACCAAATGCAAAAGGAGTTAGAGAAAACTTTAAAAAGACTTGAAGAAGAAAGAGTAAATGTAGCAGATTTCTTCAAAGTAAAACAGATAGAGTTAGATGCAAAACAAAATGATCTGTGGTTAGTAATTCCAGACATGAGGGAGGAAATGTATAACTAATAACATGACGATATACGACAAAATAGCTAAAATACAAGATGAAGTTCAAAACATCACCAAAGATGCTAAGAACTCTCACTTTGGAAACACCTACGCAACTTATGAACAAGTGATGGAAGTTTTACACCCAATACTTAGAAAATACGATTTACTTGTTTGCCACTCATTCGGTACACCTATATTTGAAAGCCATATTGCAGTAGTAACAACTCTAAAAGGCATCGGGGAAAGTAAAGATGAACTATCCACCACCTTACATATCCAAACACTTAGAAACGATCCACAGGCAGCAGGATCGTCAATAACCTATGCTAAAAGATATTCCATATTAGCTATGCTAGGATTGGGAACAGAAGATGATGATGGAAACGCAGGATCAGGGAACAAAGTTGAAACACCAAAAGTAGCACCTAAAGTAACAGACAAAATTTGTCCAGTTTGTAAGGGTAAATTAGTAGAATTTAAAACTAAGACAGGCAAGACAATATTCAAATGTGAAAACGGTAAATTTGAAAACGGTGTGTCTTCTGGATGTAAGTATGTAGATTGGAATAATCCACCAAAGCCAACCAAGCCTATGACTGTAGAAGAATACGAAGACTATCAAGGAAGCTATGGAACTGAAGGTATTGACGCTGCTAAAAATTATCAACTATAAATATGAAATCAATACAAACACAAGCAGTCATAACGGGGATCAGGTCAAAAGTTGATAGATCATTGGGAATATCATTATCTACCCCAGAACTGACAATACATGAGAAAGCCTTATTTATGGAGTTACAAGGTTTGAATATCGATTTGGTTATTACTCCAAATGAAGAAAAAAGCCTAGGAGTTGAGAAGATCGAAAAAGAAATGGAGACTAAGACACCTAGTCAAAGACTAAGGGCGGTTATATTTTTACTATGGAGACAGGACGAAGAAAAAAACGGGGATTACAACACCTTTTACAAGACTATGATGGAGAAGTTTATAGATCATATAAAGGGGAAATTAGACAACTAATATGAAATTTAAATGTGTGTGTGTAAACTGCAACAAAGAGTTTGAAACTGAAAAGAAATATGGTTGGTGTGGTTTTGTTTGTCTAACCGAATGGCTGAAACAACAGTATCTAACACCCAGAGATGCTAAGGAGATGAAGTTATATAAATAAATATGGATAACGACAACACAATAACAAATATCTTTATAAGCATTATGCTAGTGACTGCTTTAGTCGGCTATGACATCGCACACTCGCCTACATTAGAGGTCAAAGCACAAGATAACGTAGTAGTCGTTCCAAGTCCTACAGCCGCTCCAGAAGAGACTACAGAGGACGACAGGCCAATTAAAAGTGGTATAGAGTGGGAATTGTCAAAACAAGTAAAAGTCAAGGTATCTAACTATTGGCCCGAATATGGAGGGATAAACTGTTTGACCTTTAAAGATGGAAAGTGTGTTTCTAAAATGGCAAATGGTGAAACATGGGAAAGTGGAGTTAATACGGCAATTGCTTGTCCAAAAGAACTTAAACTCGGAACTCAAATAAATATTCTGGGTAAAGTGTGGACTTGTAAAGATAGAGGATCAATGATCGTTAAGACAAAAGATGACGAATACTGGGTTGACATGCTTACTAAAAAACCAGTAGTCAACTATGGAAAAGTTGTAACAGGGGAAATTGTGAAGGAGGTGAATAAATAGTGGATATATTAAAACTAACAGCAAAAGACTTTAAGATGATGAAAAAACTATAACTTGTGGAAAGTTAGAACCTAAAGACGGTGGAAAAGTTGAATATGGAATACTAAAAGATATTGATGTGTCTTATGTCTTTACTTACAAGGGTAAACTCTGGACTGACTGTGACAACGCAATCGCAGGTTTAAATGATATTCTTGAGAAGTCAGGAATCATTGAAAATGACGACCAGATCAAGTCAGGTACATTTATGGTGAAAAGTGGCAAAGACTGGATAACTGAGATTGAAATATCACCAATAGCCTGATGATATAGAAGATACTATTGACAAGGGCATCAAGCGGTTGCTAAGATAGACTATATAACAAAATAAATATGAACGATTACGACAATTATCAAGAAATGCAAGACTTTGATGCTGAACAGGAAGCCATTGCAAACGCTAACGCCCAAGGTGAAGCAGAAGCACAGGCTATGAATGAACAGGCAGAAGCAGAAGAAAATGACAAACAACCAGTATTTGAAGAATTAAGAACATACAAACCAGACTACGAAGATTTACATAATCACAGTCTTTATTGGAAGCTAGAAAACGCCAAAGAAATAATGTCACAGTTTAAAGTAATTTTAAAAAAGTATTTTGATAGAAATATGGAAGAACTAAAAACAAGAAAAATAAGTAAATTAGAGGCAGAGCTTGAGAAACTAAAAGGAATGGGTAACAACTAAATCAGAATGAATAAACTAGATACTAAATTAGAAAAAATAATAGAAGAAGGACTTAGATATAACTTGGAAGAGATAGGCCGTGTTAAAGTTACATTTGTTCCTGAAGGTATATCTAAAATCAAACAAACAATACTTAAAGAGATAATGAAACACGAAGACTGGGGGGCTGTACCAACAGAAGCCATTAGAAAGGTTTTAGGAAAATGAATAAACAAGATATAGACAATCAAATACAATCTTATGAAGTTCAATACAAAGGTTATTCTGAAGCAGTTAATAGGTTAAACGAAAAAATAAAATGACAACAAAGAAACAAATAGTAATTACAGTCAAAGAGGTAGATGAAATATTTTACAGGTATGATAAGTTTCCAAGCCCCTCAGATGTGGAGTGGCTGGACAAAGAAATTGCAAGCTTAGTACTTAAGCAGTATGACAAGTTATATTGTGACAGAATGGATGCGTTAGTCAATAAGACACTCAAGGCTCTTGGTAAGTTAAAACAGAAAAAAGACAGAAAGCTTTTAGAAAGAGATGCTAGAGCTAGTGTAACGATAGACAGAACAAAATGAAGACAATCACGCTAACTAATGAGGAGTACGATGAAATCTGTGAGAATTACAAAGTTAGGCAGGACGAAAGTTACTGTAATCACACAGCCTGGACAATTTGGGATGCTATAAAAAGAGAAAGTCCAGAAGATATAAAAGATTATGAAGAAGATGATGAATCTAATTAGAGCCATAATACTAACTTTTAAAGAAATACGAGGAGACTTTGACGATATATACTATGACTAAACTGCGATGCGTAAACCTTACCACCTATACAAAACAATACCCTTTAACTGTAGAAGGTGTGGTGTGTCTGAAATGGCTGCATCCAAGAGAAAGATATACTGTGATGATTGTAGTGAAAAGATAAGACACAAGAGAAGAAGTACTAGACTAAAATGGAAAGAATAGATAGATCAAATGATGAAAACTTGTATCAACCTAAAATCCACTCAGAACGGATCAGAGCTTTATATCAGATCAGGCTGGTTACAGGTATTCCACTTACAGTATTGATTGACACGGCAATTGAAAAACTGCTTGAAGAATTTATAATACAGGAAGTACTAAAATCTCCCCCATAAAAACAAAATATTGTGTAAAATTAACCACATTGAACCCAATGTCACCTAATGAAGCAAGAGGGAACTCATGTCACTTGCGCCACTATATGTTTATATCGACGAGGGTGGAGATTTCAACTTCAGCCCGTCTGGAACAAAAGTCTACACAATTACCGCTGTCATAACTCACGTTCCTTGGGAATGTCTAAATGACATTTCTCAGCTACGCCACTCAATACTTTCTGGAGTAACTCATCCTGGTCTATTGGGTCCAGATTACTTAGAAAGATGTCTTTCCGTCAAGTTCCACGCAAGTGAAGATAAGCAAGTTGTTAGAGATAGTTTTTTTGGAATTATTTCCAACATGAATCACGATCATATAGCGGCCCACAGTATAGTAGTTAAGAAGAACAGGGCTAATCCAAGTTTCAGAGAACCCTACAAGTTCTACAGTAGAGTCACTAGCTACCTGCTAGATTATATTTTTAAAAAATACGAATATTCAAAACTATGTATCTTTGTTGATGGCCTCCCTGTAAACAAGCAAAAAGATACCTTTTTAAAGGCAATGAAGAGCGAGATAAAGGCCAAACAACCAAAAAAGGACTTTTCTGTCTACTTTCCACCATCAAACTCAAACGCTTATCTGCAAATTAGTGACTACATTAACTGGGCTATCTTCAAAAAGTGGGAATGTGGAGATACTAGGAGTTACGATCTAATCAGAAAGTTTTTGAGAGCCCCTGAGTTGGATCTATTTTCTAGAGGAGATGGAACCGAGTACTATCAGTTTAAAAAATAACGACCCTCTTACCTAGGTAGTTCGGCTTTCGCTGGAGCCTTATTTTTGTGCTCCCAACTACCAGAGCCTTAGGGGCTCTTTCAATAAGAGGGTACCTTTATTACATAGTATCATATCTAGGTGTAAATTTCAACTTGACAAAAGTTGCAACTTGAGAACGAAAGAGATAAACTCACGACAAATGCGTGAACGGGGAATACCACTAACTGATTTCGATCCAAAACCTGAGATCAGAAGAAACGCTGAAAATGCCAGGGACTGGGAATATCACGAAGAGGCCCAATACCTCTATAACATGGCAGTTCTTTTCAAGGATAGGTTTCTTGATCCAGTCCTTTTGACAGACAGAAGAAGACTCCCCGATCCTGTTATATCCTTTGATGATATGAGGAATAACAAAGTATTAGCCACCTATACACTTAGGAGAAACCCCCAAGGCCTATTGGACGAGATAACATTTAATACCGTTCACTACAAAGAAGATGATAAGTTAGTGTGGAGTTGGGGAAGATGGGCACAACTTGAGACACTTTTGCACGAACAAATTCATCTCTGGCAAGAAAACTTTGGAGAACACAAACATAAGCCAGGTAGAGTGGCACATGATAAAGAGTTTGTAGCTAAATGCGAAAGCTTGGGACTCCATCCTATGCCCGTAGTCGGCTGTCACATGCAGGTGGCAGATGGCCCATTTGCACAGCTCATGAAAGAGTTAGGAATCCCTAGACCTAATGACGTTCCAAGGACTGGGAAACCACCTAAGGCAGATTGGTTTAGGCCAGACAAAGAAAAAGGAAGATCCACACTTACCAAGTATGAGTGTGGTTGTGGTCAAAAGATTAGAGTAGGAAAAAAGGATTGGCCAGGAGCAACTTGCAAATCATGTGGGGAAGATTACAAAGTGAGTATAGACTTCAACCACACATTGTATAAAGCAGGTGTAAGTTTAACTAAAGACACACAATAACTTTTTGGGAATTGAAGTTTCAAACTCCGAGTCTACAAAAGAACTTAACCTCTCAGCTATTGGCTCACAAGGCCCTATCTCAGATCCTACCCAACACCGATGGTTCTTTTCGGCCATTTGAAAAGTGCTTCCACCACCACCAAACGGGTCTAGTACAATGTCGCCTGGTTCGGTAGACATCAATATCGCCCTTTCAGGGATCATGGGCTTTAGCTCGTTGGCAACACGAGTTTTAAATTTGTTATGCCTAACTGGTGAAGTGTCTTCCCAGAAGTCGGTCAGATTTAAACCAGCGTCGTTTAGGGACTTTCTGTGACCACCATAATCCTTGATCTCTTTACCGCAGTGTCTACAAGTTGGTATTGGGACACGCAGCTTATTAAACACCTTTGGTTTTCCCTTGGTGTAATACAAAAGGCCGTAGTGTGCAGGATAAAGGTTATTCCCACGGGGATAGGTGTTCTTCATGGTTATTGCTATCCAATGTCTAAAAGTCATCCTCTGTGAAAGAAAGTGACCTATTTCAATTGACCACTTAGGAATGTTATAGACAAAGATACTACCACCAGGAGTTACTACTCTAACGCATTCTTCCAACCAACCATATACCCACTCTAAGTATTTGCTCTTCTCTAGATTGTCGGATAAACCGTTTTCGTATTCCTTGTCTAAATTAAATGGAGGGTCGGCAAAGACACAGTCGATACTATCACTTTTAATCGCCCCAAGCATCACCATGCAGTCACTATTAAATAAAACACCATGTTTAGTAGTCAGGTATGGTTGAAGAGAGCCTTTCACGACAGACCTCATAATGGAATATTTGTTCTGTTATTTTACCACTATCGAAGAGATCTACCGTCTGTACCTTTGCCAATTGGAGGAACATTTATGTCTGTATCGTCTTGTTCAATAGCTATGACCCCAATAAGACCGTCAATAATATTTACCTTTCGCCACATTGGAAAATACGGTCTTAACTCCTCATAACTCCCTATTCTGTCAGTCAGATATCTATACATCCTTCTAGTAGGAATAATTAGAGTTCCACCAATCAAGGCACCACCTAATATACCTAAGATCATCTTATTTACCGCCCGATGCGATGAAGATATATTTCCAGTTTCCCATTCGACAGCGTAGTGAGAATGTAAAACCTCAAATATTGCATCTATTTTTCCTGGTCTGGTCATCGTAGCACCTAGATTTAAAGGAATTTCTCTCCTCCAGCCCTCAGACACAAGATGCTCCATACAAGCTTCTTTGATTGGTAATACCCCATTAGCATGACTTGTAGGGTTGATTACAAAATTATCCGAACCAATCGGCCAAACAACCTTGCTGATAGATTCGATGATTTGTCCGTGAATCATGTCATATTCTCGGCTCAGACTGAAGTTACCTGCTTCTACAATGATTTCGTCCCTGACTATTCTCAATGTTACGACCTCAAAATGTGATTTTAAAATCACATTCTACGCTAATTCTTGGATTCGGAAAAGCCTTCACGGGTTATAATCATGACAGAATCAACATACTGTTCGACTAGGAGATGGAACATGAAAAAATACTTGTTTGTATTTGTCCTGCTTCTGGTAATCTCATGTTCGCAGGTAACCGTTCCTGTCACACCAGTAGCAACAAATACTCTAGCTTCCACTAAAACAAGTTACACAGGCAAGAACCCGTGGTTGGTGGCAAACACAGAATGCCATGATGCGGATTTCTTATCTAAGACAAATACTCATTCTCAAGAAGAGGTTTTTGATTACTTTCAAAGTATGTGGAGTGAAGCTAAGGTTGTTCCAGACCCTAAAATATATTCTATACAAGATCTTTATGCTACGGTTACTGGAACTGAACGCCCACTAAGCAGTATTCGATTTAGCAATTCCCCTCCATGTACATGGATAACTCTTCCGTCAGAAAAACAGAATCAGTATTACCTTCTTTTTCGAGGAAAAGAAAACTTTACACAGAAATACATCTTAAATAATGATGCAGTTTTAGATGTTATGGTCGGTCAATGGGGAAGCAAAAACAGCGACAAGGTAGCTACTGTTAGCACTGGTCAAAACTGTACAACAGGATCTTACTGTATATCTATCATATCAGACTGCATAAAAAACAAAACAGTTGACTCACTTCCTTTATTTGATGTAAATTCAAATATGGCTTGCTTCGGCTCAGAAGAAAATTATGTCTGTATGGAGTACTTCCCAAACGATGCTTTGTACATGAATGCCAACGGCGTGGATATACCATCCTGTTTGGCTAGCTTTCAGGCGACCTTTGATATAAGAAAGTAGGTTAATATGCACAAGAGGGGTTTCTACTTTCCCAACCCAAACAAAAAGCCGTCCATATGGTGGGTACTCGGTGGTCTAATGTTTCTGGTGGCAATTATTAAGTTTACGATCGAGTTTTTCACTCAGTAAGATCAGGGTCTTGTAGACTTAAAGTCTCCTTTTGATAAACAAGAGTTATTTTGTCAATAAGTCCTACTAAATAGTCGATGATAGGACCTTTAACTTCTAGCGTCTTATGCTTTGAGTTACTACCTATCCGTTTTGTATAGTAGTTTATAGGTATGTAATAATGACTTTCAGGGTCAATTCTTTGTAAGTTTTTTACATCTTCAGTGTTCGAATTTACTTTAAATCTAAAGTGGCCAGTAACTCTTTCTCTGGCTTTAACTTTCAAATCACCGCTTCTTAACTGATTTCCAACCTCATCATAAAAATATTTACTCCCCGAACCAAACTGTAGTTGTAATGGATCTGGCAGCTTCGTTTTGGCCTCATCAATTGACCAGACTAGTATCCCTGCCTCTTGACCTACATTCTCAACTTTAATATAGGCTTGAATATATTGGTAGACAGGAATCAGATTCTTATCTAAACCGTCAGTAAAAACTTTACCCTCAGTGGTACGGATAGGAGCCTTTATATAAAGTCCTGTTGATACGACTCTGATTGATATGTTAGCTTGGGTGTCTTCAAACTCGTTGACCTTTTTACTGAGTTTAGAATACAGCCCGAAGTTAGCTACCAAAAAGGCAACGGCAGCAACCCCCAAATAGAACTCTCGAGGCAAGGTAAATGATTGGGTGGCAGCGCTAACAATAAAGATAATAATGTCTGCTATCCCCAGCGCTACACCGATCCATTCTGTAAGCAAGTCTTTCAGGTATTTTCCCAGCATCTGAGATCTCCCGATCATAGAATAACTTCATCGCAAGATTCTAATCCAGTTTTAGCAAGCTGCAACATCTTAGTCACCATCATACAGAGAAATAGCCCGATCAAGGAACGAAGACGCCAACATTACGCAGAATGTAACTGGCACACAGACAAATAAGGTTATGTTCAAGGACGCCCAGGGAGATACTGCGACATTGTTTGCAGCCACAATCATTGCCCTTACGTAAAGTATCGTCAGGGGAAACACAATTACAATGGTAAAAGAAAATTCACGATTAAACATTGCCCTGTGAAGTGGACTTCTGAAAATGCTTGCTCCACTGTCATAGTAGTTTTCGACATACCCTCTTTCGAATAAAAGCCTTTTCCATCTCCTTTTAACCTTTGCACTTATCATTCCTAATGTGTAAATTACAGCGATAAAGGACCAAAGGAAAAACTCTTGGCTATTTATACTAAAGTTTGGAGACTCTCTAGGGGTATTATTTGCTCCAAAGAAAGTAACGATTGCTATTATATTGGCAACTAGGCCCAAACCCTCCAAAAATATGGTTACATAGGTTTTAAAAGACAGGTTACTAAAGTAGTCGGCTATTCTCTTGAAAATATTCTCTGTTCTGTTCATATTGTCCTCACTTTCTTGGATTTTAAACCCTATTTCTAGTGAGGAACAAAATATTAATATAACCGCAAAAAACTCAAGAGGCTTATAATTCACCTAAATAACTAACTCCAGGACGGCGATATGAACTTCTTTGACTTCTCATTCTGGCAAGGATTTGTAGGAAATCTGTTGGCTACAGTAATTGGTATTGCATTTGGTATACCTGTGGGTCTTTTTTTTGACAGGATTGTAGAGTCTAAAAATGAGAAAAAGAAACGACACAAAATCCTCGAGAATTTGCTAATTGAGATGTTACCTAATTATGCAAAACTCGAGGCTTGGAAGAAAAGACAGAATGAAGATCTAAACACTTCTATCTATGCTGCTTTTCTTTCTGATGAAGTTTGGAATACATTTTCAGATGGAGGGGAGTTGCAATACATCAATGACACGATGCTTTTAGCTTCACTAGCTATGGTATATGCAGATATAAAACGCGTTAAGTACATACATGGCCTCTATCTTAGTTCGTTTCAACTTGCTGGGACGTCAAAAAATTTTATCATTAAAGACTTATGGCGAGCTATTGACACAGCCATAACTCACAGTGAAATTGTGACAAGAAACATCAAGAAGGAAATAAGTAGTAAACAGAATCCATAAACCAGATGAAATCCTAACGTAGAAATGCTAGAATACCTATGAAGTGGGAAAAGTAGGTAGACCAACAAAATATGATCCTTCATTTACCAAAGAGGTAGATGTTTATTTGGAATCCGCAAGTAAGAATCAAAAGCATCTACCTAAGGTAGAAAGTTTTGCTATAAGGCTTGGTGTTTCTAAAGACTCTTTATATGAGTGGGCTAAGATTTATCCAGATTTTTCCGACGCTTTGAAGAAAATACTTCTAAAGCAGGCTGAACTGCTCATAGACGATGGCATTTACGGGGGTAAAGAAGTCAACTCCACAATAGTTAAACTACTACTTCAAAACAATCATGGTATGAGGGAAAGAGTAGACCAAACAACAAACGATAAAGACCTACCATTTACTGGTTTGACTGATGAACAGCTTAATAGACTTATCGAGTCAAAGATCCACCAACTTGGAGTTGCTGGCTCTGTTGCAGGAGAAGGAGAAGAGAGTAAAGTCTGATCCTTTAAAATATGCAAAAAGTCACGACAAACAAAAGGAGTTCTTTGCTTCTCTAAAACCAATCAGAGTTTTGTTTTGGGGAAACCGTGTGGGAAAGACTGAAGGTTGCGCTCAAGAAGTAGCCAGGTACGCACTGGGAAAACACGAGTATAGGAAGGTGTACCTACCAGTTGAAATCTGGTGTGCTTGTCCTTCATACGATCTTCAAAAAGAGACATCACAAAAGAAACTTCAAAATTATTTACCCGAAGACCAGATAGCCCATATAACTTATGTCAAAGCAGGCACATGGGGTGAGGTTTTACTAAAAAATGGCACCAGGATTAACTTCAAATCATATGAACAAGGAAGGGAGAAGTTTCAGGGGGCTGGTAAACGCTTGATTTGGTTCGACGAAGAACCACCTAAAGATATTTGGGAAGAATGTACAGTCCGAGCTGAAGCGGGAGTTGACCTAGATATTATTATGTCAATGACTCCCGTAAAGGGTATGACTTGGGTATATGACGATCTATTTTCCAAGACAGGTAGAGATGACTTATTTATCTCACTTGCTTCATGGGACGATAACCCTTGGCTTACGGATAAACAAAAAACACAAATGGGAGCTAATCTATCAGATGAGGCCACCCAGGTAAGACGCTACGGAAAGTTTGTTCAAAGAGTAGGACTTGTTTGTAACTGGTGGGATAGAGAGAAGAATACAATGATATATACAGATACACCTAACGACTGGTCTTATTATGAAGTACTAGACGGTGGATTTAGTGACCCTGCTGCGTGGTTGTTGATTGGGGCAGATAACGACGACAATATTCATGTAATAGATGGGTTCAGAGAGAAAGGTCTATCAGATGCAGAGATAGTATCGAGAAGAAACACCAAACGAGGAAAGCATAGGATAGTAAACGGGTGGATTGATTACAACGATGTCAGATTGAAAGAGAACCTATCAGCCCTCGGTATGAGCCTTATTCAAGTAGAAAAGATAGCAGGAGATTCAAACCATTGGGATGAGACACTAGCAGAAAAGCTTGCAGAGTATGGCAAGATGGAAAGAGGGACGGGTAAACCCAGACTATTTATCAACAAAGACTTAGATTGGTTAATACAGGAGATAGAAAACCTTACATGGCTTGAGATTAGACATTCAGTAGGTGGAGAGACTCAGGTTGTGCCTAAGTGGGATGACCATAGAAGATTCGGGCATCACTTTGACGGTATTAGGGCATTGGCTTACCTTTTAGTCATGTATAAAAAGGCAGATACAGAAAAAGCCGACGAAGCCAAAGCAGCAGTAAAGACAGTTATGGAACAACTAAGGGGGATGTACTAATGAGCAATTTGCCTAAATTTATAGCCCTAGAAAAACTTGTGCAAACTGTAGGCCACGGTAGGATCGACTTAGAGCTTCAGCTTAGAGCAGGTGAAATAGTCGGCGTTACGACAACAGGAAGTAAAAGAACCCTCTACAATTCTTCTGATAAAGATACCAATAACAATCAAGCCGCACTTGAATACATCATAAAACGTATTAGCCAACAACTAGAAAGCAAAGTGCAGAGTGAATTGGTCTTTAAAGTTGATACTAATTTTGATAAGATAAGAAGTGTAACGGCGGAGAGTAAACAGACTATCAAATGAATCAAGAAGCTGCCAAATTAAGGGTCGAACAACTTAAACAATGGGTCGAGAGTAATAGAGAATATCTAGAGGTTGCACTCATTACTAGTAAGGCAGAAATAACTATCTCCATGAAAGGTGCATCTATCAAGGCAAAAGTAACGCAGTTTCCAGATGAGATTTAAAAATGGAAAGTGTATAATACTTTTGAACTGTAATCCAAACAACGGAGCGGGACAAAATATCCGTTGATATGGCAAACACAGCACCACAGAATAAAAAAAACAGTACTCTTATAGAAGACTACCAGGCTTCGTTGGGGGCTATGGAGCAATTGCATAACTCGTTTGATGATAAGGAGAAGATACTTCTGTCCCAACCTCTGGGCAAAATAAACAAAGAAGAGACTAAGACTAGAATTTCCGATCCTACTCTTCTAGCTGCCGTTATCAAGCAGAATAACTCAACAATGGCACAAATGCCATCAGGGAAGATTACAGCCCTGACTAAAGACAACAGGGGTAAGTCTTTATTTATGGATTTGATTTTCCATAAACACGTCATCCCCAATGCTACAAGTCAATATGATGTCTTCACAAAGCTATGGCTTCTATCCTTTTACCGCAAGGTCTATGGATCGATGGGGGTCTTAGTTGATTTCGTAAATGGTGGAGGTTATGGAAAAGGTAATGCAGGCCCAGACTTTACAATACTTCCTATTCGCTCAATCATTCCTCAAGTCGGCAAGTACACGGAAACAGACTGTGATTATATTTATGTCCGTTCGCGCGTAAGCAAGAAATGGTTAGAGGACAAAAAGGGAGATAAAAATTGGAAGAATATAGATAAAGTCCTAGAGCGAAAAGGTGACTTCACGATGGAGTTTAACTCCAGTAGCTATGTAGAGAGAAAGACTGAGAACGGGATGGTCAAGAGGGAAGAATATGAAATAGTTACCCGCTACGAACCTGATAAGTGGATTACATTCCATTCAGGAAGCCAAGAGATATTGCGCGAGATGGATAATCCACAAAAAAACGGCAAGATACCAATAATTATGTGCCATTCCTATCCCCTACTGGATAGGTTTATTGGTTTGGGAGACTTTGAGAGAGGTATGGACTTACATACATCATTGGGGAGCCTTATATCTTTATATCTTGATGGAGCAAAAGCAGGAATATTCCCTAACCTAAAGATAGATCCAGCAGCCATAGAAAACTGGAATGAGATTAAACAGCACGGTATTGGCCCAGGACAGATATGGCTAATGAAACCACAGCTTTTTGACAAGCTTGAACAAATGCACGTAACGCCTGATCTAAATACATTCCAATCAACATATCAGTTTTTAAAGGCCGCAGTACTGACAGTTACCAACACAACAGATACGAGCGTCAATCAAGCAACCGATCCAGGATTTGGGAAGACTCCTCAAGCTCTCAAGATGCAGTCATTCTCTCAAGGTATGCAGACACAGTTTGACAGAAGAATGCTTGAGATTGCGACAGAAAAGATATTTGATAGGATGATTGACCTTGTTGCGAAAAGACAAGAGAAACCGATGCATCTATATCTAGGCAAAGCCGACCTAGAGGCTGTAGCAGAGATTGCACCAGATGTAGTTGAAATGTTTGAAGTTGGAGACATGGGGAAAGTTACGATCAAACCTACAGATGTCAAAGACTGTGATTATAGATATGAGATTGATGCAGGTAGTACAGTCAAGAAAGACGAAATTGTCGAGAACCAGACACTTACTCAGATATTAGAGTTTGTTATGAAAGTACCAGGGGCAATGGAATCACTTATGCAAGGTGGAAAGATACCTCTTGGAAACATGAACCTAGACCTAGGAGAACTTATAAAGCGTTGGGTTATATCATCAGGAGTAACAGACTGGGACAAGATCATTGTTGATAACGAACAGCAAGAAAATGGACTCAACATGGAAGATCCAAATGCAGCCCAGGCAGTCGGCTCGGTACTCAACCCACAAGGTGGGCAACCGCCTATGGGAGTAAACCAGCCACCTATGGAACAATCGCAATTTCAAGACCCATCTATTGCCCAGGTTTTTGCAGAAATACAAAGCATGGCAGGAGGTCAAAGATGAGTGGTAAACACATGAAGCTTCTCAGGAAAGGAGCTAATAAACTAGGTCTACCATATAGCTACTTGAAAAGGGGATTTAGAAAGTTAGATAATACGGAGAAGAGGAGATTTTTAAACCAGGCAAAAATGATTGAATATCTACCATGAATGATGTAAGTGCAGTACCAGCGGGGTCAGTATTTGAGAGCTTCCAGAAGCTTGTAGAGAAGCCCGTCATCAAAAAGGAGATTACTAAGCAAAGCAAGATTGCTTCACTATCCTCATCAGATGGTTTTAAAGCCTTACAAGAGGTCATAGATCAGTATATTGAGGGTCTTAGGAACCTCCCAGTCGATCCTAATAAAGATAGCGTTGAGTCAATAGGTTTTAGGTATCTTGCAAGTCAGGTAACAATTGAATACCTAAAAGACTTGAGAGACATGCCAAGAAGATATGCGGAACTACAAAATTCAACCGAGTGAGGAAATAGATCAAGAAGAACCCATTAAAAGCGCAGAAGACTTAGTCGAAACGCTAGTCCCTGGACTATCTAAAGCCGACTATGAAAAGATAAGATCTGATGCACTGGAGAAAGCTAAGACCACACTCCATGAATGGAGAATGAGAGGACGAGGTAAATTAGTCTGCACTTCATGCCCTATTCCCCACACTAGTTATATTCCCACTAACAAAATCATGACTGGAATAGATGTAAACGGAAATCCCCTGTTGAAAACTACTAACTAGGGTGCTACTATACAAATATTGTTACCGAGATAAAGGGCAATTTTAAAACCTCGACGGAGGTGGAAGAATTGCTTTTTTTGTTGGTACGATCCTGAGGACGACACTAGGTTAATGGAGTCAGAAAAATATGGCAGACGATCAAAATACGGCAGCTCAAGCCGTGCAGAGTACGCCACCTGCTGAAGGAAGTGAGACTAGTCAGACTGAGAGTCAAGTACAGACTCAAAGCGAAGAAGTAGTAGAACAACCTGGAGCAACGAGTGAGAATCAGATACAGGAAGAAGTGAAAACTCCTTCTGAGGAAACTGAGGATCAGTCGGGACAAGAGGCGAAACCTACACGGGTAGAGAGACGAATAAATAGCCTTCTATCTAAGGTTAAAGAGGTTGGTGCAAACCAGACTCAGCAACCACCTGTTCACGAGCAACCACTTGTGACCCAGGAAGAAAGAGAACAAGGCGTAGTCGATCCTAATCTCTTGGAGCAGCGTATTCAAAGCCAAATAGACGCTAGAGTACAAAAAGCACTTCAAGTAGAAACAGTGAAACGAGAATATGTTTCTTCCGTGAAAGAGCATCAATTGGATCTTGAGGGAGTTAAAGATATTGATCCTGATTTGGAAGCTGAAGCAGCAACCGAATATGAGGCAATCAATTATCAGATAAACCCTTTCACAGGCCAAAAAGAATTTGTGCCAGCAGTAAAGTTCTCTGAGATCGTAAGCAAGATACAGTCAAGAGCTGAAAAGATAGCTCAAAAGATGGCAGAGAAAATAGCTGTACAAAATGGACAATTCATAAAAGATGTCGAATCTTCGCAAGCAGTCCCGTCGAGTGGGGCAGTAAGCGGATCAAGATCTGTTAAATCAGACACCACTAACTTCTCCGAGTTTGAAAAACAATACTCCTCGTAAGTCTTATATGAGACAATTTCCTAATGTTTAAAAGCGAAACAGAAAGGGGGTGAATAAATAATATGTCAAATGTATTTGCAACACAGCAAAAAATAACTAACGCATTCTTGTTGCTTCTTAAAAACGAACTTGTTATGGGGAAACTTGTAACAACCAAGTTTGATAAGGAGTACTCAAACGAGACTGTAGCAGTTGGTGATACTGTAAAAGTCAGAAGACCGCCAGAATTTACTGTCCGTGACGGAGCAACAATGTCCGCACAAGACGCTAAAGTCGGCACGGTCGATGTCACAATCGACAAGCAAAAGGGAGTTGACGTAAGTTTCACCTCGAAAGAGTTGACACTTGATGTCGATGAGCTTTTGAAGAATCAAATGTTAAAGGCAAAGGCAGCAGTCTTAGCACAACAAATTGATTCTGACTTAATTGGCGAAACCTTAGAGTTCCCACAATGGGTTGGTACTCCAGGTCAGTTAATTAACAGTGCCTCCGACTTCTTTGTCGGTGTACAAAGAGCAATGGAACTTTCTATCCCTATGGATGATTTGCACGGGATTCTTTCCCCAGCCGATCACTTCGCATTAGCAGGAACGTTTACATCTCTTTCAGCTTCTGACGCAACCGTTAAACTTGCTATAGAGAAAGCAAAACTTCCTATGGTAGGTGGAGTGCAACCTTATGTCTCACAAAATGTAGTCAACTTAACAGTTGGTACACGTGCAGCATCTGGTGCATCTTTGGTTAACGGAGCATCTCAAAATGTTACATACGATTCAGTAAGAACAACTTTCAGCCAGACGTTAAACGTCGATGGGCTTACATCAGGACACACTATTAAACGAGGTGAAGTATTCACTATCGCAGGTGTGAACGCAGTAAATCCAAGATCTAAGTCTGACCTAGGTTACTTACAAAAGTTTGTAGTATTGGCCGATGCAACAGCCAACGGTTCAGGACAAGCAGCCCTAACGATAGCCAACCCGATTATCACATCAGGTGCTTATCAAACAGTTAGTGCAGCTCCTGCCGACGATGCAGCGATCATTTGGATGGGTACAGCTTCAACAGCTTATCTTCAAAACTCAATATTCCACAGAGGCTCAATCGCCCTTGTTGGTGCGAAACTTGAAGAACCTAAATCTGGTATCTATGCTTACGCATCAGATCCAGACACAGGTTTATCCATTCGTACATGGTCACAGTCAGATATTACTAATGACGCACACGCAACTAGAGTTGATGTCCTTTACGGGGTATCAAATCTTGATAGGCGTTTGGGTCTTAGACTATCAGGTTCAGCTTAATCTTAAGCTAACACGAGAGGGAAGCGGTCAGAAATGGCCGCTTTCTTTTGCCTAAAATACTTGTTGACATATGGTTTTCCAGGGTGTAAATTGTTACTATCGTAACCAAACGAACGGGCGAGCCAAAAGCTCGTCTTTTTTATTTTAAATAACATGCAAGATTTATACACAGATGGTTGGAGAAGATATAGCGGAAATTTCTTTTATGTCTCAGCTTCCTCTTTTAAAGTCACAGGAGATGAAAGGTCAAAGTTTCCAGTAGGAACAAGAATTAGATTCACTCAAGTATCTTCGGGAGCAACAGTTACTAAATATTTTTCAGTAGCAATAGCTCCAACTTACAGTAGCTCACCAGATGAAACCACAGTTACAGTCGTAACCAACTCCACAGCAACAATTGCAAACAGTGATATTGCTTCACCTTGTTTAAGCTATGAATCTGTACCACAAGGATATACAGGATTTGCAGGAGATATGAAAGTAGCTAAAGTTGCTCTTACCGCAGGAAATGCTAATGCTTTCGCTTTTGCTTGGCAAAATCCAGAAAGTTCAAAGATATTAGTCACTAGAGTTTTAATAGATAGAACAACAGCAGGTGGAACTGGATCATCAGTTTTAAATGTTGGGCCAGGAGCTACTGCAACAACGGCATCCGATACGTTAATTGATGGACTTGATCTTAATGCTACAGGCATTGCTGATAATATCTCAAATATAGGAACAAATGGACTATCCACAGCGAAACTTGACGAAAATGGCGGAACCACAGATTACATCACAGGACAAATTTTAGCAGCCAATGCTGCAAGTTTAGTAGGTAACGCTTATATCTTTTACATAACAGTTTAATAATATGGAAGAAATACAAACACCACGTTGGCCAGCATGGAGATACTCTCCAGATGGAAAAGAAGCAAGAATCTTTGAAAGAGAAGAAGATGCTCCTAAAGGATGGTTAGATCATCAAGTTAGTTCGGAAGAAGAGGAAAACGAAGCGGTGGCAAATACCTCAGTGGACGAGAATGTCCAGACAGTTGATACTGCCGTCGAAGATGCGACTTCTCCCGTTAAACCCTCTTCAAAAAAGAAGTCTTCAAATTCTAAAAAAAAATAAGTGGGGCAGTCTGACTTATTATGAGAAAACCAACCTGCTATATGTGTCAGGGAATGATGTTTGATAACACGTTTATTAGGATGGGTGTTCAAGGGAGGATGTGATGTTTATGGCAAACAAGAAAATCTCACAACTATCGGAGTTATCCAGTGTATCTGGTGGAGATCTTTTAGTAGTGGTTAGTGACCCAAATGGAACCCCAGAAACTAAAAAAATAACATTTGATAACTTACTAAACTCACCAGTATTTCCAGCTGTCATAGACGACCACAGCTTGTTGCTAAACATAGGGACAAATAGCCACAGTCAAATTGATACCCACATAAGTTCAACTAGTAATCCTCACTCTGTCACATCTACCCAGGTTGGATTAGGAAACGTCACTAATGCCTTGCAACTAGTCGCGTCAAACAACCTATCAGATTTAACCGATGCGGCTGCCGCGCGTACTAACCTTGGTGTTTCGGACACTACTACTCTTGATACTAGATATGTCAACGTAACTGGCGACACAATGACTGGTGCTTTCCTTGTCAACACCAACTCCACAACCGCCTTAAAAGTAGAACAAACAGGGGTAAAAAATAATACGCTAGTAGTAGATACAACAAATGGTGGTGTGGGTATGGGGTGTGTACCCATTTCGGGTAACATCTTGACCCTGCAACCCCTTGCCGTGGCTGGTGTACCTCTTGTTTTAAAACAATATTCAAGCTCACAAAGCGGAATGTTACTGGACATTGTGTCATCAGGCAACATCCGCATATCAGCTTTTGGCCCTATCGGTACACTGGGACTACAAACTGATCCTGTTACGTGGGCTTCGCTTCGTACTTACAAAGTATATAGTGCATCAGTAGCTGGGGCACTGCCAAACCATCCACACGGTATGTCATCTGGTATCTCTACCAACCTAGAATCCGACTTTAATACATACACTTTTTATGGTGGTGTTTTTTCAGTAACAACGCAAGCATCACAGACTAAGAACATGACCAGGGGTACGTTTGACGGTGCGATGATTGGAGGAAAATTTGGATATACCGCCAATACAACGGCAGCAACAACCGTGGCACTAGCTACTGGCGGTCTCTTTGAAAACAACGTTGGTGGTGCAACCACAGTAACCACAGGTCGTGCAGCCAAAATCCAGTCTTCAATATCAGGTACTTCTACCGTAACCAACCTCTATTCGTTATATGTTGAAAAACCAGTTAAGGCTACTGGGGCAACTATTACCAACAACTGTGGTATTTATGTAGAAGACCAAAATGTAGGCTCAACTTCAGGGCGTGCATTGATAACCAACGCAGGAAATGTGACTTTTAACGAGGGAGGGGATAGCGGAACTGATGTGAGGATTGAAGGCGATACTGATGCAAACCTATTCTTTTCAGATGCTTCGGCAGATAAGGTAGGAATAGGGCTAAACAACCCAAGTGAAAAGTTAGAAGTTAGTGGCAAGGTGAAAGCAACCTCATTTTTGGCAGGTTCAAACGAGGGAATAGATCAGTCGGTAGTGATACTTGATGGAGACGGGACAACTACACACACACTGACATTTTCAAAAGGTCTGTTGACAGCGTATACTAGTGTATAGTTAGAAATAAGAAGATGTTTACAAAAACAGAGTTACAAAATCTTATAGCAATAGTAAGTACACACCCAACACCAGAAGGAGTTGGTAGCCCAGAGGGTCAAGTTAAAGTACAACTAATTAGCAAGTTATCAAGGATGGTGGTAGGTTTTGATAAAACGGAAAAGATTAAGGAAGTAAAATAATATGGCATTATTAAAAACAATAAAAAACATTTACGGAAGTGACACTTCATACTGGAAAATTGTTGCGACAGACATAAACTGGCATGAAAAAACAGCCCACATAACAATGTCAGGGTGGATAGACAAAGAAGCTAGGGACAACGGGAGTGCTGCAATAGACCAAAAAACATTTGACCTTATCGACACAGACTTTCCATTTGTAGGTAAAGAGCCTCAGAATGAAAGAGAGATTGTTTACGGACAACTGAAGATCACGGATGAGTTTATTGGGTCTAAAGACTGTTAGATTTTATAAAGTATGAGAATGTTTTATACAACACAACCAGGAAGGTTGCCAGCAAGGCAGTAAGTATGTGCTTTTTGTTAGACGAAGGTGGTGACGAGATACTACAAGAAGATGGTTACTTTATCTATCTTGAGTCAGCTATTTTTAACTTTATTACAGATGAAGTTGTTTACGACAAAAATATAAGCACTCCGAGCATGGCAGAAGCTGTTATTGAGAACGTCGAGTTTTATGCTGGAGTCATAAGTGAACATCCAGAACTACCACACGCCATTACCTCTACTGCGTTATACGATGACTCACTAGTTGAAGACTCCCCAACCTCACGCAACCTAACCAACAGCGGATTCTATGATTCTGAGATTGAAGAGAATTCACCACCTTCTAATTCAATAGCAGACGCAGTTGTGTATAACGAGCCTATATCTTGATTTTTATTTTAAATAGTGTATATTTATAAGTAGAGTTTTTCCAACATTTGTTGGACATAAACCTCACGATGAAAGTTGTGGGGATTTTTTATTGTCTAAGGTCTTAGAAATCTACATGCATAAAATAAAGATTGAAAAGACACATCAGGAAAACCAATATTAAAGCAATTGAAATTTTTAAAAATGATTTCAGTATTAAGTTAATCATAAAAGTATTATAGCAAGCGATGTCAACCATATTACAAAAAGCAGCAGGTAGTTTAGGAAATTTATTAAATCAACCGATTTATACAATCAGCGGTGGAAGTCAACTTCCAGACTTTCATGTTTCGGAATGGTTAACTAATTATGCTAACAAACCTAGCACCACTCAATCTTACGCACAATCAACACCACCACCACAATCAATACCAACTACAGGAGGATCGGTATTAGGTACCAAAACAACATCACAGGTCAGTTATCCAACATCTTCAGTACAGCAAATACAACAACAAGATAATGGAGCAAACGCAGCAGCAGAAGAGGCAGCAAGAAGAGAAGCAGAGGTAAGGAGTGCAATTGAATCTGGATATAACCAATATCAAACAGGACTCCAAGGTCTACAGTCTACTTTTCAAACAGGGCAAAATGATGAGTTAACCTCAGCATCAAAAACATACGATCAAATATTTGGGGGTCTTACAGATCAAAAAACATCTAACCTGGCAGGCCTTGACGCAAGCAGAACAGCTGTAAATACAAGAAAAGCCCAATCCATTAAAGATTTACAACAGAACCTCTCCAACACGATGAGAGGAGCTTCAATGCAGTTTGGTGCAATGGGTGCAGGAGATACCTCAGCAACAAGAACAATGCTTCCTTACGCATATACTAAGTTAGCAGGAGTACAAGAAGGATCAATTGCAAGGCAAGCTAACGATCAACAGTTCACAATCGATCAACAACAAAAAGACACAGAACTTGAGTTTTCTAAGATGTGGAGGCAAACAGAAATAGATAAAGAAACTTCACTATCAGATATTAAAAAATATTACGGGGAAAGAATAGCAAACGTCCAAACTGCTATGGTTAATGCTCCACTTGAAAAAGCTAATAGTTTGGCGACACTTAGTCAGTCGCTTCTTGAAGAAGCACAGGCAAATCTTAGACAACTAGAAGCCGAACATAGACAGAACCAAGAAAATGTAAAAACTTGGGCAACTAACAGAATGAGCGAGTTAAACAACATGAAGTTATCGCTTGCAGGAACAGCAAACTTTAGCCCGCAGAACATTGTTTGGAACGAACTTTCAACAAGTGGATTGGTGCCGACAGCATCAGGACAGGAGGCATCATACAATCCGCTTCTTCTTGCACAAAAGAAAAGGCAAGAGTATCTTGGACAATAACAACTATGTATGGGGGTAAAACTGGATCAGTTAAAAAAGAAGTTAAAAGATAGTCTTGCTGACGCTTCAAATCCAATAACTAACTTTTCAAAAGGTCTTTATTCTTCAGTTTCAGAAACAATGAAGCCCCTATCACAGGGTCTGGTTTCCCTTGATCCGTATTCAAGAAACATGAGAGCGCAGGCAGACGCTCAACTTTTAAAAGCCAGACAGATAACAACAGCGGGAATCGCTAAAAATCCTACACCAGGACTTATTAGACTAGCAACTCAACAAAACACCAAGCCGACAGCACAGGGCCAATACGCTCAAACACTTCCAACAAATAGACAGGTAATAGGTTCAGGAGTGAAGACAGCGGGTCTTGCATTATCTGGGGGACTAGGAGCAGGTGGACTAGCAACAACAGCAGCATTTACAGCTCCATTTGCAGCAGTGGAAGCAAAAAAGACAGGACAACCATTTACAAGGGTACTTGGTAAACAATTCGGGGATGTCTTGCCTTACGCAGGCATAGCAAGCAAGTTAAGTAGCCCAATTATAAGTAAGTTGGCTCCGACCTCAGTTATCGGGTCAAGGATCGGTCAGGGAGGACTTAATGCACTTGAGAGTATCGGTCTTGATGTAGCCACAGGAAACAAGGTCAGTGCAGGTAATACAGCTCTGTCTTTCCTTACAGGTGTAGCAGGAAAACCGTTTCAAGGAAACACCAATGCTAAAGGATTTACATTAGGGAAAACAGGAATAGAAGAACTGGCAGCTATAGAAGATAGATTCCTAAATCCTCAAAAGTTTGCAACAGATAAAGACAAACTACGGATAATGAAAAGCATGGGATTATCCAAGTTAGATGATAACGAATATCACAAAATGATTAAGGAGTATGCAGCAACAGAGATAGATAGACTGGCCGCTAAATATTTACCTAACGAAGTATTAAACACAGTCAGTGGTTATCCTAAAAAAGTAATTAAAGCATTAGTTGACTTAAGTAGTCAAAATAAATTAGGTAATTTCAAAGTTGGCCTAGCTGGTGATAATCAAGTTAAAGGTGGAGAACTCCCTAGCAGTCCCAAGGGAAATTACAAAGAGAAGGTTGCGGTTCCCGACTTGTCAAGTAATGCACAATTGAAAATGCAATCAAACAGTGAAATATCCACTCCCACCAAGGCCAATCAGGCAGTTTCATTAGAACCGAGTATAGAAAAGGGACAACTGAATATCAATAGGCTAAATGTAAAAGGAGCAGGTAAGAAAGTCTTACAAGCTCAAGAAGCACAAGTACAGCCTACAGTTATAGGCAATAAAGAAGTTGTTGCTATGGCAAGAACTGCTAAAGGAACTTCAGCAATGACGGATGAGCAGATGAAAAGGCTCATGGCGCAACAACTCAAGAATAGACAAGCCGTAGTTGACCTTACCAGACAATACAACGAAGCAAAAAAGAGTGGAGCAAGTGATATTGAGTTAGGCAGAATAATGCTTGACATGGCAAACCAATCAAGGACAGCCAGACAAGGAGGAACTTTTGCTGGCCGACTTCTTCAAGCACAGAATATAGTAGCTGATCAAAGCGCATCACCGATGCAAAAGATTTTAGCCTTACTCGATAATGCGGGAGTCGGGGAAGAAAAGTATTTGAAAGATGCAGTCAAAGTAAACTGGGATAATCCCGCCGAAGTAGTCTCATTTTACAGAAAATATGTACCTCCAAAGTTCGGCGAAGTCCTAGATGAGATCAGATACTCAAATATGCTTTCATCTCCCCTAACCCACATAACTAACGTAGTTTCAAATGCTGTACAAACTGGAATAGTCACTCCAATAGAAAAAACTATTACAGGTGTATTGGATATGGGTAAATCTCTTCTTACTGGAAGTGAAAGAAAATACTACGCAACCGCTGGAATTGACTATGCGGGTGGGTATGTAAGGGCTTTACCAGAAGCCATCAAAAAAGCATGGGGAGTATTATCAGGAGACGTAGTCAGTGTTAGACCAGATTACGAAAATATACCAACAGGTTCCACTGGCATTATGAAGGCCTACACGTTACCACTAAGAGCCTTAGAAAGCATGGATCAGTTCTTCAAGACATTGGTGGAAGGTGGAGTAACAAACGAGCTTCAGAAAGGGCCACAGAAGCTCTCAGGCATAAAGGTAGCAGACATGGCAAAGAAAGAAGCCGACTACAGATTATTCAGACAGGCGTTTGATCCTAACGGTGAACTGGGTCAAGGTGGAGTTTTAAAGATGTTTGATAAATGGAATAGCGCAATAGCAAATGTAAGAAGACTACCAGGGGGAAAGTGGATACTTCCGTTCCTACAAACTCCAACAAATATTTTAAAACAGGGTGTTGAATATTCACCTCTTGGTTTTAGTACAGCGATTGGAGCAAAGAACCCTACAGAACAAATCAGTAAAGCTCTAATTGGTACAGGTGTATTCATGGGAGCATATCAATTAGCACAAGGTGGACTTACGAGTTGGGAAGCACCAACCTCAGAAAAAGAAAGGGAACTTTACTACGCAGCAGGTATGCAACCTTACTCAGTCAAGATGGGTGATAAATGGGTGTCATTCTCAAAACTTGGCCCATTATCCTATCCTTTAGCAATGGCAGCAGCTTTAGCATCGGCTGAAAAGAATAATCCAGATAAATCAAAAATTGAGAATGTTGGGAAAAGTGTAAGTGGCATGTTGGGTTTCTTTGGAGACCAGTCTTATGTCAGATCTATAGGTGATTTAGTTGACGCTATTCAAGGGGGAGTGAGTATTGGAGCATCAGCACTTCAAGCCGAGGGAGCTAACCTCGCAGGACAGATGATTCCTTATAAATCATTCTTAACTTGGCTTGGAAGAATGATTGACCCAACATACAGAAAAGCTAGCACTTTCGGGGAAAGACTGTCAAAAGACTTACCAATTATAGGAAGCAAACTAGAACCTTATACAGATATAAACGGAAACCCATCACTTAGAGACTTTCCTATTTTAAATTCAGTATCGCCATATAAGGTGACACAGGAGAAACAGCCAGCAGCGGGATTATTAGAAGAATACCAAACTAAAAAGATTGAAAAAGCTGTAGGGAAAAGAGCAGATGAGGAATTTTTAGCAGGTGACAAAGAGAAACAAGTATCAGGTAATGTCTATAGATATATTGATGATAACGGAGCAGTCAAACAAATCGATCTATCTTTCCCAATGCCTGAATACAAACCTACAGGGAACAAAACAATTGATAAGGAACTTCTGTCTGACTACAAGGGAGCAATTACAAAACAGAAGAATGAAATAATGAAAGCTTTAGAAGTTGGCGCAATAACCGAAGAAGAAGCAGTCAAATATCTTGATAAGTTGAACTCCTCTTCTGAAAAAGGAAAGAAGGTGTCACTAGGGAAGTCTGTCAAAATGCAGGGCATCAAAATATCAGCACCTGCAAAAATGCCAACAGTCAAATTTTCTAAATCTAGTACGTCAAAACTAAAACTTGCATCAACTCAAAGGAAGACGCCTAAACTAAAATTAAAACAGTTGAAGAAAGTAAAGATTTAAAGAATCGTATATGTTAAAATAATCAATATGGGAATGACAATAGATAAGGCTTTACAAAAGATACATCGTGAATATGAAGGTGACACCGATTACCTTGAATTTGACGATGAAGAAACACAACTCAGACTAGAATATCTAAAAGATAGTATTGACGACTGGATAGATAAATTTCCTGAATATCGTGAAGCACTTTATTCTTTAGTCGATATGGCCGATGGGGACAAAGTAACTACAAGCTCTACAGAATATGACTGCCCAGAAAACTTTATAAGTAACGCAGGTCAAGTCAAGATTGGGGACTCAATTTACCTAGATTATATAGACCCGTCCCAAATGTCTCAGAAGCTATCTGAAAACTCAACTACGCCCTGGTATACAATACTGGGATCACAGGGTGCGTATACTTTAAAGATAAATCCATCTCAAACCGCTGGATTACCAATTAATTACGACTTTCATGGGAATCTAACCATTCCAGCAACTACAACTGACCTGATACCAATATCAAGACCTCTTTACTCGGTCTATTACACTCTTTGGAAAATATACAAAGAAGACGATCCAGAACAAGAAGCAAAATATAGAGGGTTGATGGGTGAACAAGAAAGACTTGAGAGAGTAGCACTTGCCAAAACTCCAGGACAACCCAATAGACTTTACATCTCAGGGGCGGGTTTTGGTGACAGATCATCAAGCGTTTCTAATATTACAACTGGTAGATAAATATGTTTACTCGATTTCAAGATTATTATCGAAAGAATAGGGAGAAGAGAAAAGCAGAGTCGTTGGTCTACAATAAGTTGCATCAATACCAGAGTCAAAAAAAATATAATAAAACCTACTGGAAAAGGACAAGGCTTTCTATTTTTGATATTTTGGGTAAAAAGTGCGTCCGATGTGGCTTTGAAGATATGAGAGCCTTACAGATAGATCATGTTAATGGTGGAGGTGCACGAGAGCAAAGAAAATACAAAGGGGCTTATATATATCATTTACGGAAAGACGTCCGTGTCAATCCTAGTAGTTACCAGATACTATGCGCCAACTGTAACTGGATTAAAAAGTCAGAAAACAACGAAGTTAAAACTTAAAATATGGCACGAAAAGGACAACCGACTTTCAACAACTTAATTGATGACTTTAGCGGTGGATCAATGACGACCCTATCCGATGCACGATTAGGTAGAAAAACCAAAAACCACAAATTCGCACAAGAAGCCACTAACCTAATTCAAGTGGAGGATGGAATCTGGGAAGGCCCACGTCCAGGAACAGGATATTACGGAACTGAAGTTCCAGGAACAGGCATTGACCATTCAGCCGAATTTACAAAGGAAGACAAAACACGAGAACTTATTGTCATATCAAATGACGGCAAAGGTTATAAATCAGCCGATGATGGTAGAAACTGGACTGAAGTAACGGGAGCCACTTGGACACCTGGAAAGCAATTTGTTTCTATTCATTTTAAAAATCAGTTATGGATTACTAACGGATTTGACCCGTTGGTTTACTATGACGGGACAAACTTTAACGACTTTACTGCTATTGACGATCCAACAGACGCGCCAAATGTAACTTTAGGGGCTGGATTATCAGCAGGATCGTATGTTTATTATCTTCGCTACGTTGCAAACAATTCAGTAGGAAATACCAACCCATCCCCTGCCGTCACCATTTCAGTTGATAAGCCAATTGAACAATGGGTGCTTGATAGTAATGAATATATTGATATAGATGTAACCGCAGTTACAGGAGCAGAAAGCTATGACTTTTATCTTGACCAAATAGAAAGCGGGCCATACGGTCATATAGGAGGCAGTGCTACTTTAGACTTTCGTTACTTTGGTGATCCGCCTAACACATTCCAGCAAGCACCAGACGACAATACAACTTCAGCACCTAAAGTCTCATCTATGGAACTTTCAGGAAATAGAATGTGGGCAACCAAAGACAAAGATAATCCTTGGAGAGTCTACGGGACAGGAACATCCCAGTACCTAGGCTACTTCTCACCATTTTATGGCGGTTTTGATGCCGATCTCGAAAGAGGAGGGAAATACTATCCAACAGTAGTTGTTCATTATCGAACAGGAAAAGGCGATCCAATCGCAACCGTCCTATGCTCATCAGCAGACGGAAGCGGTACAATTTTTCAAATTGAACTTACAACAACTACCGTAGGCGATGTAAATATAGTTATTCCTATTGCCTATAAATTGGTAGGTTCAACAGGTTCTGATGCAGTAGGTTCTGTTACTAAGTTTGGGGATAACGTAGCTTTCCTCAACAAAAAAGCTGTAAATTTTTTACGCAATAAAGAGCAGTTATTTAACGTCTTAGCTACTGATGACATGACAGCTCCAATCAGGGATAAGTTTGAAAGCACCAATAAATTAGCTATAGAAAAGGCTATAGGTTATTGGCGATCTCCTATACTTTATTTTTCTATTGCAGTCGGAGGAGATGAGAACGATACAACTTTTGTCTGGGATGATGAAAGAAGAAATTGGACATGGGGCTGGACTATTGGATTCAAACAAATTATGGAATACACAGATACCAATGGTGTGACCAGACTATTAGGTATACGTGTGAATGACACTAAACTAATAGAGATTTCAGATAACTATCTTTCAGACTTAGGACAACCAATAGTAGCTCAATATGTTGGCCCATTAATTCCAATCGATCCGACAGATCCTAGAGTACTGTCAAAGCGAAACGAAACTATCTTTGAAATAGGAGAACTAAGAGGATCAGTCACTTGTACAGTGCTTGGAAGAACCAGAAAATCAGAGCTTTCCGAACTAGGATCCAAAGAAGTAGAATCAACTTTTTCAAACTCTGGTATAGGCGATGATTTATTTAGCGATGTCTTGTTTTCTGATACTGGTGACCTACCGAAGACATTCTCAAGTTCTTCAATCAAGAAGTCAGTAAGAATTACAAAAAAACTCTACGCTATTAAATACAGGGTAAAGAGTAATGGTGTGAATAACAAATGGAGATTGCTTTCAGTTATGACCGAGGGGAGAAAAGTATTTAAAAAGAGTCCGAGCGAATGGAAAAGGTAAAGTGACAAACTGGTTTGCATTTGCTATACTTACTTAGTTTTTCCTACCAAGGTAGGACACGAACCAGCACGTATTTTATGTGATGGTTTTTTTATTTTAAAAATGGGAGCAACAAACACATCAACACATTTTTTCTTTGAGGGTAAGCCACGACTTACAGGAAAGGTCGGAGCAGGTGGCGTAGCTTCAACTGGCGCAACCACAATTCCTCATACTTTTGTCGGACTTGATGAGGGTGATGCTTATATCGTAACAGTCAACAGAACAGATGCGACAGGAACAACCAAAAACGCAGCAAGTCAAACAGAGACATTTATAGGTAAAGTATCTTCTACAAACTTCATTAACTGTGTTCGAGAAGTTGAAGGGACAGCCCAAGCATGGGCCGCCGATACTGTACTTGAAATATTATTTAGTGCTACTGGGTGGAATAAAATGATCGAGGGGATAGAGCTTGAACACAATCAAGACGGAACACATAAATCAGCTTTAGTTACTACTTTAAAAGCCTCAGGTGCGGTAGTAAATACTGGAACTTCTGATGTGACAATAGTCACACCAAAAGCACTTGCTGATTCTGATTATGCAAAAACGACAGACATAGAAGTAACACCGACATCAACAAATACTCTTATAAATAAAAGGGTAACTAAAAGAGTAGTTTCAGCAGCTTCTTACACAATAGACACTGGAACGTCTTTAAATTGTGACACCACAGATGCTTTCATCGTCACAGCTCAAGCAGGCGCTTTAAAGTTCAACAATCCATCAGGTACTGGGACACAAGCACAACCATTACTTATAAGAATCAAAGATGATGGAACAGCCCGTGCCTTAACTTACGATACACAATTTAGAGCAATGGGAACTGCTTTACCTTCAACAACAGTCCCTTCAAAGACACTTTATATGTTATTTATTTATAACTCAACAGACACTAAATTGGATTTGGTAACTGCTGGTCAGGAGGCTTAGCATGGCAAAGGGATTGAGAGGAACATCATTATTTGCAGACGCAAACCTTGTTGCTTATTGGGAACTTGAAAGTGGAGCATTAACAACAGATTCAAAGGCTTCTTATACTCTTACGAATTCAAATAGTGTATCTTCTGGAACGGGGCAATTTGGTGGTGCGGCAGACTATGGTTCTTCTAATACAAACAAAAACTTGGGTGTGACAAGCGATTTAGGAATAACTAATGGTACGTTTAGTATTTCATTGTGGGTAAAACTAAATACAGAAGTTGGGGTTGGTGCAGAATATTCATTTGTTTCCTCTGAAGATACAACAAACGATATTTTAAAACAAATAAATTACTACGAAACGGGGGGGACAAGACGGGTTGCATTCAGGAGGTGGAGACAGGGGATTGCAGCAGATGAAGTAACTTATGATGTTACGTTGGGAACTTCCAACTGGAGCCATTTTGTCGTAACATATGATGCAACGAATTTACGGGGATATTATAACGGATCGTTGGTTGCAGGGCCAACAGCCTTCTCAGGAGACGGATCGGGTGTTGCAACAGCACAGACAAATATTGGCTCATATAGAAATAGCTCCAATTATTCATCTGTTCTCATTGATGATGTTGCATTTTTTAATGATGCTTTAACAGCGGGAGAAGTGACAACTCTATATAACGCACCGACAAGTGACAGTGGTGGTTTTATGATGTATTACTAATATGAACAACTTAAAAAAAACTCTAAAAAACTATGGATATTAAAAAATCTATTACAAAAAACGCCCAAGCTCTTATCGCCATTGGCACGCTTATTGGGATGGTTGCTAGTGTATTTAATTTTTACATTCTTACTCGCATCTCTCCTATTGAAAAACGGGTGGAGGCCCTAGAAGGATGGAGAACAGAAATTAAACCTGACCTAAAATTAATTCCTGTAATAGACGAGAAAATAGATACTTTAAAAGAAGACGTAAAGGATATAAAATCAGTACTAAAGGTTAGATAATATGATTACATATAACGACTTTATCTGGAAATGGAACACAAGATTTTGTGATTATGACGGTCAATTTGGTAATCAGTGCGTAGACCTCATGAGGCAGTACTGTAAAGACGTGTTTGGTGTAGATGGTTACAAGGCAATTCCTTCAACTGGTTGGGCTAAGAATATCTTTTATAACTTCAAAGACAATCAATACTTTAAAAAGGTTCTGAATGGCCCTAACAATACTCCAAAAAAAGGAGATATTGTTTTCTGGGATACATATCTGTTTATTACTGGGAGAGAAGGTCATGTTGCTATAGTAGATCAAGCTGATCTCTATTATGTTGTTGCCTTTGGTCAGAACTATGGAAAAGACAAAAGGTGTTCTTTTGTCAAATACGGTTCTAGTAAATTACTACACGGTTATCGTGGAGTGATTGGTTGGCTCACTCCAAAAAAGTGAGAAAGCATGAAAAAGAAGTATGCCATTGAAGATGCTGCTGAACGCCTATTAAAAGAACTAAGTAGGGGGGTTTCGGCATTTAGAAAAATGATATTTGGTAAACCTAAAGACAAAATGGAAAGAAGATACAATTTAATCAATACAGCTATGTGGATGTGCTTTGTTCTTGGATTGCTTTATATAAGAACGCTTTAAGGAGGTGAATATGATGGTTAACTCAAAATACGTTATTGCTTTAGCAGTACTTTTTATAGGGATATTTTTAATGCCCGTAGTCGGCTATGCACTTGGAATAGTCATTATTCCAGCCCTTATTTTTGCAGCAGGATATTTAGTTTATTCGTTACTTAGAACTTACAAGAAATGACTGTAGTTATCATCTTGGCAGTTATTGTTATTGAATATGTGACCAAAAAATCCTTGGTCAATCTCCTTATGCCTCTAATCAATCAGATTATCAGTCTTATCGGTCAACTGCTAAAGGGGGTGAATTAAATGGTTATATCTAATAACTTCCAACTTAAAAAAGAGGATATTTTCAAAGCGTTACATAACTCTTTACTATTCTTTGTTCCTTTGGTGATGCTCTATTTGCCTTTTGCAATTAGTAACGTCAGTACAGATGGTTTTATCTGGGAAGACTTAAAGCCTAATATGTTCGTCATTGGATCAATGGTTTTATATGTCTTGAATTTTGTATACGACTTAGCAAGAAAGTTTGTAGGCGAGAACAAATATAAATAATGTATATAGGTTTTAAAGTGCCTTGGATAATAACAATACTACCCCTACTTCTAGGGGCAGTTATTGGATACTGGCTCAGGTCTAAGGTAAATAAGTAACTTTGAAGTTATCAAAACTCGGACATCCAGTCTTTGTATCACTACAGTATGCCCCAATTTGGATGTTAGTTGTATCATGTCCAGACATGGTAAGTGTTTGTATCACTTGGCCATTCATTCTCAGAGTGTAGGTATCTCCTTGGACATCAATCTGTACCTTAGTGGCAGAGGACTCAGGAAAGTCTACGGCATCATCTTCTGAAGTGATGGGCAGTGAGTTGTTAGGGCCTTCGATAAACGACAAGTAAAGCATTGGTCGCCAGTCTGTAGAAAAGCCTATTTGTTTTGCTCCTTTGGTTCTGACAACTAGGGCCGTGGGGTCGTTACTGTTTGTACTGGGTATGAAAAGATCAAGAGAAACTGAGTAATTTTTCCATCCGTGATCCTTCAGGCCAATCCACTGAAAAATATAATCACTTACAGGAAGGAGGGTCAGTCTTCCTCCAGATACCAGCCAGTCTCCACTGTATACATTCCATTCAGTACTTTTGTCGGTATCAAAAGTGTCCTGAAAGAGAATCCCATCATCAGGGATAACAAAAGCTGTAGCTGTGGGCGGAAGTGCGGTAAATGTCGGCTCCAGGGTAGGGACGAGTGTAGGGACGAGCGTATCAGTAGGCAGGGGAGGGAGAGTGGGGGAGAGTAGGGGAGTCTCACTAGCAGGCGGAAATGTTGCGGTAATTACTACGGGGACTGATGGGGTTGAACGCATCCCAAGTACATAAGCCGTTATGCCAACAATCGATATAACTAAGACTACCAAGACAAGTCTTAAAAATCCTACAAATCTACTTGGTTTCGGGGGATAGGTGACAACCTGTGGAGCGACAGGTGCGATAGATCTTTTGGGTTGGGTTTTTGGTTCAGATTCTTCTATAAATTCTGTAGGTGGGGATGGGAGTACTTTGACAGACTCTGGGTCATCTTCTATAAATTTACGCATTATAGGAAAGACTTCTTGCTCTAATCTCCTATATTTTTCGTATTTATCGAGTTCTTTGGGGATTCCAAACCTTTCATAGGCCTTGGTCATATACCGCTGTACCCACTGGATGCTGTAGCCCCACTTATCTGCTATCTCTTCGTGCTTTAAACCTTGGGATTTCCAATAGAGGACAGCCCATTCACGTTTGTCTTCAGCACTAGAGGAGTGAGCCAAAAGCCAGATGGTGTCTTCAATATTCATTTTGAAATCCTTATATGTGAATCTTTAACTCTTAAACCAGCGGTTTTACTCATTGTCCTTATACTCCCGTCAAAAGGAGTACAAAAATGAACACACAAATTACAAGAGATGCACAAAAGGCTGTTCAGGTGGGTTTTGAAAACCATTGGCGTTTTCGTGTTGTTAGCGAATCCGACTACAAAGACCAATGGATCACTGAAAGGGTCACAGAAGCCCCTGTGATGGTTCAGGACAGGGTTTTAGCCCTGAAACGGTCTGGTATTCGGATCAAGGAGTTTGTAATTGCTCACGAGGCTCCCAGGCTTCTGTCTGCACCCAAAGTTTTTAAAACCACAACTCCCGATATTTTACCAGCAACAAAGACCATTTTAGAAACTCTGGTAAAGGGTTTTATCTTCTTCCTAACGATTGTTCTCCAGGCTGCTGTTTTGGATCCTGCCGTGATCGTAGTCTTGGAAGACGGTACAGAAATTGAGGTGATGAAATGGTACGAATGATTAACTTCTTGACTCTCATGAACCTAATTTACCGAGCATTGAGATTTTTCCTACCTTGGGTGGGAAGAATACTAATGTTCATGGTGAGTTTTATCTTGACATCTGTTATCAGTTTCTGGTCTGGAGTGCCAACAATGGTAGATCGCATAGCCAACGATTGGCTTGATCGAGCCGTCCATGCAGGTTTTCCAACTATTTGGGATCGTAGGCTTTACTACACTTTCTACTGTTTGGCTTTTCTGATGGTGATTGTGGGATGGGTAACTTTATCCTACATCACTATCTGGATCGTGAATTTGATATTTAGGTGATAAAGGTCTAGAGTGTGGAAGAATGTTTGTTTACGTTTTCCAGGAGACAAAAAATGGCTAGACACTCAATACCAATAAAGAATTATTTAGAAGTAGCTCAGAACTTTCACTGGGCCGAAAGACGCCATTTTGAAATGTGGTTCAGAGGTTTCACCACGAAACCAGATAGACGGACACCTGTAGTACTCAAAAGATTGACTGACAGAGGAAAGTTAAGAGCCTTATACAACGGAAAGAAACTAATCTACTCAGTTCCACGAAGAACAAAAGGACTCGACTATCTTGAACTCAAAGACCTCCATATCTCTAAAAAGATTCACGGTTTGGCGTGTACTGAGTGCCTGGTCAGGTTTTATAGATCTGAGATGAACGGTGAAATAGTTGGAGAGAGACACTTCTATGGATTTGGTTCAATTCCAGAATGGGGCATCAAATACCCTAATGGGATGATGCTCCTCCTGGAATTTTGTACCAAAGACAACTTTGGAAGAGTAAAGGTCATGAGAGACAAACTGACATCTTACAAGAAAAACCTATCCAAAATTGAGGAGAAGTTTCGTTCTCAGGCAGTAGTCATCTTTGTCTTGGACGTTTCGCGCGTCACAGTAGAACGCTACGTCGGCTCTTTAGCAGTGGCTGTCGGCTCCGTCGCTGTGAGCGATCCCACAGCTCCTTATGAGGGGACGGATTCCCCTAGCCCTTTCTACTTCGTAGACTACGAGACTTTTTTGAAAGTGCCTATTGGAGAACAGTTGACAGCACCTATTTATTTCTGGACTGACGGAAGAGTATATCCATTGAGGAAAAATGTTTGATCTAAACCTTATAAAGAATATATTATCTCCTGACTACCCTACATTTCCTAACAGTAGGGCAGCGGATTATGACCAATTATTACCCGAGGGTTTAACGATGGGAACTCTATACATTGGTAGACAGGGTACAGGCAAAACATCGTCCTTGGCCCGTCACTTGGTGGAATACATGAAGACCTATCCTGATAGGGCGATATTTGTACTTGATTGGTCTGGATCGATTACGGACAGTATCTTGCATCTTGTGCTTCAGGAACCACGGGAAGTAAGAGAGAAAATTATCAGAAGACTTGTCTATGATGAGATTGGCAATCCAGAGTGGGTTGTACCTCTTCCTGAGTTTTCTCACCTTTATGGTTCATCGTTTGAAGAACAAGTACAAAGACTTTCCAGCAACCTCTTAAAGCTTGCACCAGAACTCGTGAAAGGGGCACCATTTTTGGCAGGTTTGGGACTTACTGAGATTGCCCCCCAGATATTCAGAGTCCTTACTTCTATGACCAATGAGTATGGTGAGACATGGCAAGCAACCGAAGCGAAAAAGCTCATTACTGATGGAGCGTTATTGAGAAAGGCATTGGCTCTTTATGGACACAAAGTACCCCAAGCTAAATGGTTTCTAGAAAAGGTATTTCTTGACCTAAAGCCCAACGAAAGGGAACTTAGAACCTATGCCCTCTTAGCCCTTTTAGGGGCAGTTGAAACACCTGAAACAAGAGCAAGGGTTGGTTATTATCGCCCTGGTTGGACTCCCCGTGAAGCCATTAGGAACGGTCAGATGGTGCTTGTGAATGGTGCAAGACTTATCAACCAAAAGAACACACAACACTACTTATTCACGCAGGTTTATTCACTGATTATGCAAGAGATCAACAAAAGGATACCAGCCGACCCCAACGATTATCCCGTTTCCCTTGTAATGGATGAGGTCTATTCTCTACTTTCAATTCCAGGTATGGCTGAAGAGATAGGACGAATCTCCCCACAATATCGATCAAGAAAGCTTCAGCTTTATATTGTTCTTCAGTCTCTCTCTCAGCTTGCCGAGGAACTTCGTAAACAAGTTTGGTCAATTGGCAACATTGTCTCTTTTGCGGTTAGTAATTTTGATGAAGCCTTTGAACTGGCACAGCAGATTTTCCCATATAACGCCAACACAGTAAAGCTACCCCCAAAGGCCGACAGCCAACAGCCAGTTATGGAGGCCGACAGAGGTCAGTATTTAAAGATTGCTAACGATCTTCAAAGGATGCGGCACAGAGAATGTATCATCCGACGCTACATATCAGAAAGAATCCTTGATAAGTATGTTCTCTGGGTCAAAAAAACAAAGGATGTCTCAACCAATCCGACAGAGATAACAGTTCAAGAGTTTAAAGAGACTCTTTTAAAAGAACGTGGTGTGAGAGTTCGTGATGCATTACAGGTAGTCAATCAGAGAAACATCGAGTCTTCAAAATCTCCAGAACGACCAGCACTTTAAAAAGGCTTCTACGGACTTGATCCGTTTTAGCAGGCTTCCAAGCTTAGAAAGGGGATGATGAACTATGGTCAAACGTGTGTTGTCAGTTCTTTGGTCGATTGTCGTTGATGTCTTCAGACAACTTCCAACAGTCCTGATAGCTCCAAAGGCGTGCAGGTGTCCGAAGTGTAAAAAACTGCACTAAATGACCACGGCCTCATTTCTTTTCTAAGTTTGGGGCCGTGGATTTGAGACGAGTTTGAAATGAGTTTTAAAAGGTTATAGACTATGGCGAAGATGAGAGAAATATATCTCCCTAATCCACAGGCCCACTGTTCCCTTCCCTGTAGGAACGCAGGTAACGAGGTCTGTATAGAACATTGTGCAGCACTTAGGGACTGTTCAGGCTTCGAGATCAAACCTAATTTAAAGCTAGCCGACCTACCACAATTTCCAGTAAATGATTTTGTTCATAACATGACCCCGAATGAAAGAAAAGTACAGGTGGCAGTTTATACATCAGCAACAGTTAGTCACTTACAAGGAGAACCCAATGAACCCGTCATTGTTTACAGAAGACCCCGTACTCACAATTCCTCAAGTAGCCAAGTACCTTCAGCTATCCCGATCCAAAGTATATTATCTTGCCTCCAGGAAGCAGTTACCCCACCTGAAGTTGGGGAAGTCTATTCGAGTGAGGATGTCCGATCTTCAGAAGTGGCTAGCTCAGCAGATTGAGGAGCCGACTGCTAATTAGTCTATCCCCAACCACTATTTCCCTCGTCAGTATCTTGATAGTTTGATTCTTTTGGTTTGTACCCAAACAATCTCAAAATAAGGCCTACCAAGGCACCAATTAAACTGATAATAAATTCAAATAGAGCCATTTTGTCCTCCGTTCATATATGTTTGTGTTGCCGAATTTAAAACATTTACCCACGAAAAATAAACTCTAGTCCTGGTGTCTTGTGTTCTTGTATTGTATCCTAACTCCAACTTCCCTACCCGCGCAATTTTTAAAAATTTGCGGATGAGGTAATCTGATTTGTTCTTTTTACTGTCTACTCTTAACCTAACTAAATGAAAAACTAACCATCGGCCAATTGTGTATATGTTAGGTGCTTACGGGAGGGGCATTTTGATAGAGTCTCTTTACGTCCCACCGACAAATGCAGTCTACTAGGGGGAAGTATCACCACTCCAATAAAAAACTAACTTTCAAATTCAAAAATACTGCGATCTATGTAATGTGCAAAAACTATATGTGGAATTTCTTGACTGAAGAATGTAGAATATGTATTGCATATTAATCAATTGCAGATTAATCCCCTAGCGACCAAAAGTCAACAGGGGATTTTTCTTTTCGTTCCCTAAACCACGAACCCCACCCTTAACGAGATTGCACGTCCATGATTTTAAATATCATGTCCGTGACAATCAGAGATTAACGCCCGAACTTTACCTTCTAAACCATCCCCTTTCTTTACCTGTTAGTTTTCTATGGCAGTTGGCACATAAAACATCACACTTCTCAATCTCTGCTTTTATAGTTTCAATGGATGTACCATTACCAACCATTCTTGATACTTCACTTTCTTTGTTTCCCCGTGCATGATGGAACTCCAAGGCATGAGGGTCACTTTCACCACAGCTTGTGCAAGGATGAGAGGAGAGGTAGTCCCAGACGAACTCTTTAGCTTTTTGTCTGTATTCGTCCCTATGCTTTTTGGCGTTTTCTTTCTGGTATTCCTTATTTCTTTCATACCAGTTTGATCCTAACTTTAAGCTGCAATCATAGCAATAAGACTGTCTCAAGTGTGACAGACGGCTTCGCATGGGGAACTGTTCTATAGGTTTTTCTAAACCGCACTGTGTACAAACTCTTGTGTCCATTTTTACTCCTTTCAAGGAATACTTAAGGAATACCTGTCGTGATTTTAAAATCAAAAAGCCTAGCTTTTTTTTGAAACCAGGCTTTTCTGAGGTCTTTAAGGCGGTTAAGCCTATTGTGTTGGTACCCCCGCCGAGATTCGAACTCGGAACCTACTGATTCGAAGTCAGGCACTCTATCCATTGAGCTACGGGGGCGTTGACGGCATTATACCCGAAAAGAAGAGTGGGATTGAAGCTCCATTTTAGGGGTGCGACATGAACTACTTGTGGATATTCAGGATGGATTCGACGGTGGCGGTGAGTTTCTCGACCAGGACCGGCTTGATCAGGTACTCGTCCGCGCCGGCGCCGTAGGCCACGATCATGCTGTCCCGATCCCCCAGGGCGGTGACGATGATGATCGGCGTGACGATGAACGAGGCATCCTCCCGCAGCGATCGGCACAGTTGGAACCCGGTCGGCTCGGGCATCGCCAGGTCGAGGATGATGAGATCGGGGCAGATCCTGCGCGCCTGCTCCAGTACTTTGTGGCTTTCATTGATGGTAAACAGTTGGTATCCTTCTCCCCGTAACATGCTCTCCAGCAGGAGGGTGGCATTTTCATCATCGTCAACAATTAAAATTTTGGTCATACGACCTTCCCAAAACTGTAAATACCGGTATGTTTCTTCTTTGAATTATATACCACCTGATCTCCCAAAAGCAAATTCCATCCAGCGTGGGACGGGGGTGGGTGTTGCGGCCCGCTCTTCGGCGCCCGTACGGGACATGTGGCCCATTGAATTTTCCCGGGACCGCTATATACTATAGTCATTATCTGTTTTATCCTATTTCCCGCATCGAAGCTCCATGGACGCGCAAACACAACAAGCTTTAGCATTGGAAGGAGCAATCCCATGGAAAATGACCGCCGCAGGCAGAAACGACGGAGATTTATCTACTATATGCAGGTGCTGGACGCCAACACCCTGCAGTTTGTCGGCCACCTGGCTGACATCAGCCTGACCGGGTTCCGCCTGGATAGTGATCGGCCGCTGCCGGTCAATGCAAATTACAGGCTGCGTGTAGACCTCACCCAGGATGTCGCCAACAAGAGTTACCTGGTCTTCAATGGCAAGAGTAAATGGTGCGAAATGGACAAGCTCGAGCCGAATTTTTACAATGTGGGCTTCGAGGTGGGCAACCTTTCCTACGATGACTCGATGATCTTCAAACGCATGTACGAGAGGTACGGCACGGACAGCAGATGGTAGCTGGTTGATCTTCTGTGGGGCAGGATTATTCAGGGTGACAGTCACGTTCAGTGGCTGCACCCTTTTCCGTGGCGTCCCAATCTCGTCCCACCTGAAACGCATCCTCCCCACGTCCACGCAGGATTGGGGAGGGCTGGGAGGCGCGAACTTGATCCGCCCTTCGTACACTCGTGAGCAAATTCGAGGGAGGCAGGAGGATCATCCCGCCATCAATAGATCCACGGCTTCGGCCAACTCCCGCAGGTTGCTGACCTTCAGTACGTTGCTGCACAGCGGCGCGTATTTGGGCATGTCGCTGTCCCCGTGCCACAGGTGCGGCGGCTCGGGGTTCAGCCAGATGGTGCGGGTGGCGCGGCGGGCCATCGTGGAGAAAAGATCTAGGCGCGGGTCGTTGTAGTTGTTGCGCCCGTCGCCGACCAGGATGAGCGTGGTGCCGCTGTTCAAGGTATCCATGTATTCCTTATTGAAATCGTTGAGCGACCAGCCCAGGTCGGTGTTGTAATGTCCGCTGGGCATGCGCCACAGCACAGATTGAATGGCCTCATCCGCGTTCGCGCCGTTGAAATCCTCCGAGATGGACTCGAGGTGGTCGATGAAGGCGAAGGCATGCGTCTTGCGCACCTGTCCCTGCAGCGCGAACAGGAAACTCAGCATCAATTCGGAACAGAAACGCATGGACGTGCTCACGTCGCAGATGACCACGATCTTCGGCTTGCGGACGCGATCCTTGTGTTTGATTTCCATCGGTACGCCGTGATATTTCAGGTTGGCGCGGATGGTGGCTTTCGGGTCGAGCTGCCCGCTCTTCATCCGTTTTTGGCGCAGGGCAATGCGTGTGCGCAGGGCGGCCGCCAGACGCTTCACTTCACGTTGCAATACCTGCTTATCCGCATCGGATAACGCATGGAAGGGACGGTTCATCAGGCTGTCGATGTTCTCACCGCGTGGGCGCTCGCTTATGTTCTCGGCCAGCCGTTGACCCGCGAACTGCTCGATCTGCTCCTGCATGCCCTGCATGTTCTGGCGAATCATGTTTTGAACCTGCTCGATGCGCTCGCGGCTCATACCCATCTGCTGGAGTTGCTCCATCAACTCGCGCAGCGCCTCGCGCACCTCGGGGAAGGCCAGCGCGCGCAGCATGCGCTGGGCCATCCAATTTTGATAATCGAGATTATCCGCCTGGTTCAAGCCAACCAATTGCGCCAGCGACTCCAGCTCGGATTTGGTGAGCGGCTCGCCGTTCATCAACCTCTCCATGCGCTGACGGAGATTCTCGCTGAACTGCCGCAGCGCCTCGGCCAGCATTTGGATCTCCTCGGACGTCAGGTCGTCGGATGGATTCCCGCCCATCATCGGCGGCTGTCCCGAGCCGAAGAAGAGCGGGAACAACTTGTCGAAGGTGGGCAGGGCCTGCACGTCCTTGATGAGCGTGGCGCGCAGCGATAAGCGGAAATGTTCGCGGTCCTGGATGCCCATCAGATCGACCGCTAAAAATGCCTCGGCAGATTCCGCCAGGGACACGCGCACCCCGCTGGCGCGCAGGGCAGCAATCAACTGTAAGATGCGGGATTCCATCATTAAATTCCTTGCAGGGACGGCCCATTGGGTCATCTCTGCCAACCATTAATTCCCAGAAAACCGTCCAAACTCATCCGTCGGCTTTTGCCTGGGCGGCGGCGGATTGATGATCTGCCGCTTCGCCTTCTGCAGGTCCGCTTCGTGCTTGAGCAGCACCGAGAGCGTATCCTCCAGCACATCCTTATCCAAATTGGACGCGTTCAACGCCACGAGCGCATTGGCCCAGTCCAGCGTCTCGCTGATGGACGGGGACTTGCGCATGTCCGCCTTGCGCAGGCGCTGCACAAATTCCACGGCCTGTTGAGCCAGCTTCGGGTTCAGGTCAGGGACCTTGAGCCGCACCACGGCCAACTCTTCCTGCAAGTTTGGATAATCGATGAACAGGTATAAACATCGGCGTTTCAACGCCTCGGACAATTCGCGTGTGTTGTTCGAGGTGAGAACCACAAACGGTTTGTGCTTTGCAGACAGCGTCCCCAGTTCGGGCACCGAGACCTGGAAGTCGCTCAGGATTTCCAGCAGGAAGGCTTCGAATTCGGCGTCCGCACGGTCGATCTCATCGATCAGCAGCACCGTCGGCTGCTCGGACAGGATGGCCTTCAATAGCGGGCGCTGAAGCAGGAAGCGGCTGGAGAAGAAGACATCTTCCTCCTTTGCCAAACGGTCGGCCGCTTCGCTGAGCGACTCCGCCTTGCCGAGCGTGTCATTTAACTTGTCCCGTAATAATTGCGTGTAGAGCAACTGCTTCGAATATTCCCACTCATACAACGCTTTGGACTCATCCAATCCCTCATAACATTGCAGGCGGATCAACTCGCGGCCCGCCGCGCCTGCGATGGCCTTGGCCAGCTCCGTTTTGCCCACGCCCGCGGGACCTTCGGCCAGCAGCGGTTTGCCCAATTTCTGGGCGAGGTAGACGATGGTCGCGATCTCATCGGATGCAATGTATTTTTGTTCGGAAAGCTCGGATTTTACGGACCTGGTCGAGTCGAATAAGGTTGGCATACTCATCTCCTATTAACACTAAAACTCTGAGTTCTGTCTGCGTTATAGCTTACACTTTTTTATTGACAGCGGCAATAGCATATCCTCTTACCTTTTGAACCACCTTGGCTGGGTCAATATTTCCAGCCGCAGGATGAGGGTCGGCAGCCTGTGTGCCAGCACAACCTCTGCCGGGCTCCTGCTTGTGGATAAGGCTTCCTTGGCGTTCTCATAGGCGATGATCGGGTTGAGTGCGGCGACGAGCCTGGCTCATTCAAACCCGCGCAGACAAGAGTGTAATGACCTTACCCGGGCGTTTGTGAAAATTTTCTTGACCTCCTTGCTGTGCAGATGTAAAATTACATTAAAAATAGATGAAAACGCCTTAGTTTCTCATCAGTACGATATAACAAAAGTACGGCGGCAATTGAGGCTGAGTATTCTATAACGATATTGGTTGCTCAGAATTGGCAGAATGATGGGGCGTTTACTGGTTGAAAGCTTTCCTTGCTCGGCTGTTACAGAATGCATTTGGTTGTTGGATGCCCGTTCAGGCAGGTATCTTCTCTAGATCGTGCTTGTTTCACCTACTGCTGGATTAAGGAGAACCCATGAAGCGCACTTTTCAGTTCGTAATTGCAATCCTACTCGTGTTGACCCTCAGCGCGACAAGCATTTCACCGGCCTATGCCGCCGGGTATATTGACCCGGCCGGTTCGCCGAGAATCACAGGACTGTCGTGGGTGATTTCCCAGATTGCCGGAACCAGTGATGGCAAAGTGGCCCTGCTGTACGACTCATGGAGCGGCTCTGGCCCGGACGGAACCGCACATGTGCAGGTTCTTAATCCCGATGGCACCCAGGTTTATGACACGAATATTGCGGCATCTCTGGGCGCGCGCGCAACCAATTACAGCCTGCTCAATTTATATCCCATCGCCAATGGGGAAGTGATTGTTACGGTCGAGGGCACCGTCAGCGGTTGCGATCTCAATACAAACAATCTTTTCAGGTTTTTGAGGCTTGACGCCTCCGGTGCGATCGTCACGCCATGGACGAATGTCAGCGCCGCTACGTACAGTTACAACTGTTATACCCACATGGCCGAGTTGTCCAATGGCAACCTGGCTTTTGCATACCAGACCCAAGGCGATACCTACGCTCTGCGTATTTTTCAACCCAATGGCACGGCGGTCACTGCTGAGACTTCCATCCAGAAGACCGGGACCTATCCGAGTGGCGCAACTTGTTCAGGCCAGTCAGTCTATAGTGGAGATATCGCCGCCAATGACAACGGCACGTTTCTCATTACCCATCATTGCAATGGCACCGCCAATTTTTATGGCGTGCTGTATAACAACGATGGAAGTCAAATCACGGTTGGTTCGGCCAAACATTTTGTGATTGGAACCTTTTCGAACTCGCCTTACCAATCCACGATGGCGCTGACCAATAATAATTACATGGTGGCCTACTCCAACAATAACAACGTCAGCTACCAATTGATGCAGGTCCAGCCGAACGGAACTGTGACCAACGTAGGCTCCTATAACCCTCAAGTTTCGGGCAACTATCCGGCCTTCAGAAGCCTGGGGGATGGTGGGTTTGTAGCCATTGACCACAGGATTTCGACATCTGGGGGATATGATAATTATTATGACAACGCTGTCGTCTACACTAACAGCGGGAGCGTTTCGCAGTCGGTCACGGACCTGGATACTACCTATTCTGACCGCTGTGACGCAGGCACAAGGAGCAACTGTCTTAGCACTGCTGCGGGTTATCTCATGCTGTATCCTATGGGGATTCCTGCTGGCACTCCTGGCTATTCCAAAGGAGTGGTGTATGTGAATGGAAATACCAAAAATCTTGTCATGCACAGCTTTGTGGTTGCGGCTGCCGCGCCGGAGATCAACCTTAAGGGGAATTCTACCAATATCTTGGATGGCGATGGCGCGCCTGACACTTCCGATCATACGGATTTCGGCAATGCCAATGTTATTGGCGGTACGGTGGATCGTACGTTTACCATTGAAAACCTGGGTACAGCCGTGTTGAATCTGACCAGTGCTCCCAAGGTTGTCATCGGCGGGACGAACGCTGGAGATTTCACAATCACGGCGCAGCCAGGCACCCCGGTAGGGGCAGGTAGCTCCACCACCTTTATCGTTCACTTTGATCCATCCGCAGTTGGGCTTCGTACTGCGACAGTCAGCATCGATAACAACGACAGCGATGAGAACCCGTATAACTTCAGCATTCAAGGCACGGGAGTTGCTGCTTCCACCACGACCAGCGTGACCTCCTCCACCAACCCCTCGACCGTTGGGCAGTCCGTGACCTTCACTGCCACGGTCTCGCCCACACCTGACGGTGGAACGGTGGCCTTTAAGGACAACGGGACGGTCATCACTGGCTGCGACGCAAAATCCCTGACCAGCGGGCAGGCGACCTGCGATACCTCCACGCTTGTGCTTGGTTTGCATGTCATCACTGCCGAATACAGTGGAACCACCAACTATACCGCCTCCAACGGAACGCTCTCACCCAATCAACAAGTGAGCTGCTCCAACGCTGTCACTGTGACCAACGGCAACAATAGCGGCGCGGGTTCCCTGCGGCAGGCGATCAGCGATGTTTGCTCGGGTGGGACGATCACCTTCGATGGGGATCACACCGTTGTCCTGGTCAGCGAACTGGGGATCGACAAAAGCCTCACGATCGATGGGACAGGCCATACCGTCACTGTCAGCGGCAACCATGTGACCCGTGTTTTCAAGCTGACTGGCGGGACGATCACCTTGAATCGCCTTACTATTTCAGATGGCTATTTTGTAGATGGCAGCTATTCTGGAGACAGCGGCGCCGGTATCCATGTCAACGGAAGCACGCTGTATCTGACAAACTCCACCGTTTCCAACAACGCGACCGGCTGGCCCGGTGGCGGCGGCTTAGAGCTTCGGTCGGGCACAGCGAACGTGAGCAACAGCACCTTTACCGGGAATTCGGGTGTCTATGGCGGCGGGATCGACAGCTCTGGAGGCACAACGCTGAATGTGACCAACAGCACTTTTTCTGGCAACTCTGCTACCCAGGCTGGGGGAGGGCTCTCGGTGGGCGGTACAGGGAATATCGTTAACAGCACCATTTCCGGTAACACGGCCGGCTGGGCTGGCGGCGGGGGCGGCATCAACAACGAGGCTGGCGCAATCACGGTCACAAACAGTATTATCGCCAATAACCCGACAGGCGGCAACTGCTTCAATCATTATGATTTGCCCCAATACCCATTTGTTGGAGTGAATAGTTTGGTGGATGATGGCAGTTGCAGCGCCGGTTTTGTCAACTCATCCTCCATTCTGCTCGGAACGCTGGGTAATTATGGCGGCAACACCCAGACTATTGCACTCCTGCCCGGCTCATCTGCCATCGACGCAGGTGATGATGCCACCTGTTCGGCAGCCCCGGTTGGCGGTAACGACCAGCGCGGCATTGCCCGTCCACAAGGCGCGCACTGCGACATTGGCGCGTACGAGTCACGCGGCTTTACCCTGGCGATCAACTCAGGCAACAACCAGAGTGCCGCCACCAACACCCCCTTTGGCAGTTCATTGAGCGTGTCCATAAGCAGCGCCTTTGGCGAACCGTTCAACGGCGGTAAAGTCACTTTCACAGCGGCCGGCAGCGGCGCAAGCGCAAGTATCAGCGGCAGCCCCGCGACGATCAGTGGTGGCTTGACCAGCGCCGACGCGACGGCGAACAGCATTGCAGGCGGCCCGTATCTTGTCCGTGCCAGCGCTGCAGGCGCAAACAGCGTCGATTTCTCGCTGACCAACACTTCGACGATCACAACGACCGGCGTGACTTCCTCGCTTAATCCCTCAACCTCTGGGCAATCCGTGACCTTCACCGCAACGGTTTCGCCCACACCCGACGGCGGGACGGTGGCCTTCAAGGATAATGGAACGGTTATCTCGGGCTGCGGCGCGAAATCCCCGACCAGCGGGCAGGCGACCTGCGCCACCTCCGCCTTGACGGTCGGTTCGCATGTTATCACCGTCGAATACAGCGGCAATACAAACTACGCCGCCTCCAACGGCACGCTCTCGCCAAACCAGCAGGTGAACGGCATGGCCACTACGGCCGGCGTGACTTCCTCGCTTAATCCATCAACCTTTGGGCAATCCGTGACCTTCACTGCAACGATCTCACCTACACCCGATGGGGGGACAGTAGCCTTCAAGGACAACGGGACGGTCATCACCGGCTGCGGTGCGAAATCCCTGACCAGCGGACAAGCGACCTGTGCCGCTTCCGCCCTGACGGCCGGTTCACACGTTATCACCGTCGAATACAGCGGTAATACAAACTATGCCGCTTCCAACGGCACGCTCTCGCCAAACCAGCAAGTGAACGGCATGGTCACTACGGCCGGCGTGACTTCCTCGCTTAATCCTTCAACCTTCGGGCAATCCGTGACCTTCACTGCCACGGTTTCTCCCACACCCGATGGCGGGACGGTGGCCTTCAAGGACAACGGGACGGTTATCACCGGCTGCGGTGCGAAATCCCTGTCCAGCGGACAAGCGACCTGTGCCACCTCCGCCCTGACGGTCGGTTCACACGTTATCACCATCGAATACAGCGGCAATACAAACTATGCCGCCTCCAACGGCGCGCTCTCGCCTGACCAGCAGGTGAACTCAGCCGTCACAACGACGGGTGTGACTTCCTCCACGAATCCTTCCGCCTTTGGGCAATCCGTGACCTTCACTGCCACGGTTTCTCCCACACCCGATGGCGGGACGGTGGCCTTCAAGGACAATGGAACGGTCATCACGGGTTGTAGCGCGAAGTCCTTGTCCGGCGGACAGGCAACCTGTGCCACCTCTGCGCTCACGGTCGGCTCGCACGTTATTACCGTCGAATACAGCGGCAACACGAACTACGATCCTTCCAGCGGCACGCTCTCTCCGAACGAGCTGGTGAACCAGGCCTCCACCACAACCGGTGTCACCTCCTCGCTGAACCCGTCTGCCTTTGGTCAGTCTGTCACCTTCACGGCGACGGTTTCGCCTGCACCCGATGGCGGGACAGCGGCCTTCAAGGATAACGGAACAATCATCCCTGGCTGCGGTGCGAAGTCCCTGTCCGGCGGGCAGGCGACCTGTGCCACCTCCGTCCTGACGGTCGGCTCGCACGGCATCACTGTGGAGTACAGTGGAACTACGAACTACGCCGCTTCCAATGGTACGCTCTCCCCTGACCAGCAGGTGATCCTGGCTGCCACCGCAACCGGCGTGACTTCCTCCATCAATCCTTCCGCCTTTGGTCAATCCGCGACCTTCACGGCGACGGTTTCGCCTGCGCCCGATGGCGGGACAGTGGCCTTCAAGGACAATGGGACGGTCATCCCTGGCTGCGACGCGAAGTCCCTGAGCGGTGGGCAGGCGACCTGCGCCACCGCTGCACTCACGGTTGGTTCGCACATCATCACCGCCGAGTACAGCGGCAATACGAACTACGACCCCTCTGCTGGTACACTCTCACCCGACCAACTGGTGATCGCAGCTGGCACCACGACCAGCGTGACTTCCTCGCTCAACCCATCCGCTTTTGGCCAATCCGTGACTTTCACCGCCACGGTTTTGTCCACGCCGGACGGCGGGACAGTGGCCTTCAAGGACAACGGAACGGTCATCTCCGGCTGCGACGCCAAATCCCTGACCAGCGGGCAGGCGACCTGTGCCACTTCCGCTCTGACGGTCGGCTCGCACGTTATTACCGTCGAATATAGCGGGACAACCAACTACGCCGCCTCCAGCGGCGCGCTCTCGCCTGACCAGCAGGTGAACCAGGCTGCGACGGTCATCACCTGGGCCAATCCCGCCGATATCGTCTTCGGCACCCCCCTGGGCGCGACCCAGCTCAACGCTACCGCGAATGTCCCTGGAACCTTCGCGTACACTCCGGATGCGCCCACGGTCTTGAATGTGGGAACGCATACCCTGCATGTCGATTTCACGCCTGCGGATACCACTAACTATGCCAACGCATCCAAGGATGTAAGCATCACGGTTACACAGGCCATGCCGGTCATCACCTGGGCCAATCCCGCCGATATCGTCTTCGGTACTCCCCTGGGCGCGACCCAACTCAATGCCAGCGCGAATGTGCCTGGGACCTTTGTCTACAACCCCGCAACAGGCGTTGTCCTGGATGTGGGCGCGCATACCCTGCACGCCGACTTTACGCCCACGGATACGGTCAACTATGCCAATGCCTCCAGGGATGTCAGCATCAACGTCCTGGATGTCACTGAGCCCACAGTATTGTCTGTGACGCGGGTTGATCCCAACCCCACCAACCTGTTCAGCGTTCATTTCACTGTGACCTTCTCCGAGCCGGTCAGCGGCGTGGATGTCACCGGCCCGGACTTCGACGACTTTGCCCTCGACAATTTTGGCCTGACGGCTCCGGTTATCACGGCAGTCAGCCCGGTCACGGCCAGTGAGTACACCGTCACGGTTGACACCGGCAGCGGCAACGGCACGCTCCGCTTGGACGTGCTGGCGGCGGGTGTCATCGTCGACACCTCCAACAATCCGCTGGCTGCGGGCTTCAGCGGCGGCGAGGTCTACCAGGTGCGCAAGAGCGCCATCTTCTCCGACGTGCCGGAGGAACATTGGGCCAATGATTACATCGAGCGTCTGTACCTTCTGCACATCACCGGCGGCTGCAGCGTGACCCCGCTCAGATATTGTCCCAATCAGAACGTCACGCGCGCCCAACTGGCAGTCATGCTGCTGCGCAGTAAATATGGCGCACCCTACCTGCCGCCCGAGGTTGGAACAGGAACGGGCTTTGCCGACGTGCCTGTGACTCACTGGGCCGCGGCCTGGATCAAACAATTGGTTGTCGAGGGTGCCACGGCCGGCTGCGGCGGCGGGAACTTCTGTCCTGACAAGGCAGTGACCCGCGCCGAACTTTCAGTCCTGTTGCTGCGCACCAAATATGGCACAAGCTACACTCCGCCTTCGGCAACAGGCTTATTCACCGACGTGCCCGTTGGTCATTGGGCTGCGGCCTGGGTCGAGCAATTGGTGGCTGAGGGTGTAACGGCTGGCTGCGGGAGCGGTAAATACTGTCCGAACCAGTTCGTCACCCGTGCCCAGGTGGCTGTCTTCCTGGTCCAGACGTTTGATCTTCCGTAAACGCCACACATCGTAAACACAAAAAGAGTCTCCCAAGCGGAGACTCTTTTTGTTCGTGGATGCATACGAAGGGCGATGGGAGCAGTACGTACCATTTCCGTCAGAACAGGTATCGCATCACGGAAAATTTGCGGCTTTCTCCTACCTTTTGAACCACCTCGGCTGGGTCAGCACTTCGGGACGCAGGATCTCGTCCAGTTGTTCACGGGTCAGCAGGCCGCGGGCCAGCACGACTTCCGCCACGCTCTTGCCGCTGGACAGGGCCTCCTTGGCGACAGAAGTCGCGTTCTCGTAGCCGATGATCGGATTGAGCGCCGTGACGATGCCAATCGAGCGATTCATGTGTTCCGCCAGACGGTCGAGATTGGCCGTGATGCCCTTGACGCAGCGCTCGGACAGGGTCAGGCAGCCGTTGCGCAGATAGATGAGACTATCGAACAGGCTGTGCGCGATGATCGGCTCGAAGGCGTTGAGCTGCAACTGTCCACTCTCGGCGGCGAAGGAAACCGTCACATCGTTGCCGATGACCAGGAAGGCGATCTGGTTGACCACCTCGGGGATGACGGGGTTGACCTTGCCAGGCATGATGCTGGAACCAGCCTGAACGGCGGGCAGGTTGATTTCGCCGAGCCCGGCCCGGGGTCCGGACGAAAGCAGGCGCAGGTCGTTGCAGATCTTCGAGAGTTTGACCGCCACGCGTTTCAGCACGCCCGAGAGTTGCACGAAGGCGCCCGCATCCTGGGTGGCTTCCACCAGGTTGCCGGCTGTCACGTAGGCGATGTCCGTCACCTCGCTCAGGTGCTTGCGGGCCAGCGCGGCGTAATTGGGATGCGCGTTGATGCCCGTGCCGATGGCCGTCGCACCGAGATTGATCTCCTGGATCAGCAGCGCCGCCTCGCGCAGGCGTTGCTGATCCTCTTCGATCATGACGGCATAGGTGCTGAACTCCTGGCCGAGCGTCATCGGCACCGCGTCCTGCAATTGCGTGCGGCCCATCTTGAGGATGTCCTTGAACTCGGCGGCCTTGTCGGCGAACGAGACGCGCAGCACTTCCATCGCGGCGATCAGCGCGTCGATTTCGAAGCGCAGCGCCACCTTGATGGCGGTCGGATAGACGTCGTTGGTGCTTTGGCTCAGGTTGACCTGTTCGAGCGGATGTAAAAACTTATACTCGCCGCGCGCGTGCCCGAGCAATTCGAGCGCGCGATTGGCGATGACCTCGTTGGCGTTCATGTTGGTCGATGTGCCCGCACCGCCCTGGATCACGTCCACGGCAAAGTGCGTGTGCAGGTTTCCCGCGCGCACTTCCTCGCAGGCCTTGACGATGGCGTCCGCCCGGGCTTCATCCAGCAAGCCCAGCTCGCGGTTGGCCAGCGCGCAAGCCTGCTTCACACAAGCCAGCGCCCGCACCATGTTGGGATAGGTGCTGAGCGGGATGCCGCTGATGGGAAAATTCTCCAGCGCGCGCAGCGTATGCACGCCATAGTACGCGTCCAACGGTACTTCACGTTCCCCCAAAAGATCATGTTCCATGCGATGGTTCACTGATTGACTCCAAGATTTTGATAGACAGTCCAATTGGCCTGTAATTCCTTTTCCAATGTAAAGCGACGCAGGACCGTTTCCCGCGCAGACCGACCAAGCTGGTCCCGTTTTTCAGGCTGATCCAACGCCTCGACGATGATCGCGCCCAGACGTCCCGCATCGTGGGCGGGGATCAGCAACCCATCCACGCCGTCCTGAATCACATCCGTCACCCCGCCGACCGCCGTGGCGATGACGGTCTTGCCGCAGGCCATCGCCTCCAGCACCGCGTTCGGCATCCCATCCCGCAGCGATGGATGGACGAAGACATCCATCAGCGCGTAGTAGGCGGGCAGGTCTTCATGCGTCACATAGCCCGTAACGATGATGCGGGCATCGGGATTTGCGCTTCGGAATTCGTCAAAGATCTGACGGTCTTCACCAGCGCGTACCTCGCCCACGACGAGCAGGGTGGTGGGGTGCTGTTTGTTGACTTGCGCGTAGCCATGCAAGAGGGCGCGCAGTCCCTTCTTCTCGCGCAGTTCGCCCACGAACCCCATAATTGTTGTGTCGCTCTGAGGGAGCGCGTTCGCCGCGACCGAAGAGCCTCTTTGATTATCTCCGAGACCTTCGCCTGCACTCCCTGGCACCGACCGCCAGGGCAGGTGTGCGCCAGGTGCAAGCGTTGCTGCGCTCAGGGTGACACTTGAATATAAGCCCAGCGCTTCTGCCAAGGCCTCATTGCGGGGTAGAGGTCGGAACTGCTCGGTATCAATTCCGTTGGGAATCCACACGATGTCCCGCTCCACGAAAGCCTTCGCCTTGCGCGCCAGCTCGCTCGCGTTGGTCGTGACGGCATCCGCATGTTGCAGGGCGTACATCACGTGCGAGAAGCGCGAGGGGTCGAAGGCCGCGCGTTCGATATCATTGCCGCGGATGGAGACCACGCTGGGCAACTTCAGGTATTTGCCCGCATAAACGGTCACGAAGCCCGCCTGCGGCAGGAAATATCCCTGCAGCAGATCGAATGGCTCGCGCCGATGTTCCTCGGCGATCAGCTCGAACCAATCCACCAGTGTATCATCCACGCGCTTGTGCGCGCCGAAGCGGGTGACACGCACCCCGCCCGCAGCGTAGGTGCGCCGCTCGGAGGGGAGCAGGCCCAGGTCCGTCCTGAGCGTAGTCGAAGGGGTCGGCGCGAAGACGCGCACATCATGTCCCGCCGAGGCCAGCAGATGCCCCAATCGTCCTACCGAGATTGCAAGGCCGCCGATGTCTGGGGTATACTTTTCAGAGAGCAATGCAATTTTCATACTATTCCTCACGTCATTGCGAGGGCGATGTTCTTTCGCCCGAAGCAATCTCCCCATTGGTCGGGATTGCTTCTCGAAGAGTCGCAATGACATCAACAAGGTGAACATGGCAACTCAATGTGAAATGATTATCGGCTACCTTGTCCCGCATCGCTGCGAGAATCCTTCGCTGGGGACCTGTGTCAAATGCGGGCGTGGATTTTGCGAGGAGCACACCAATCAGACGAAGGATGGTCGCGTGTGCCTGGCCTGCCAGCAGGGGCTGGAAATGCCCGTGGCCCTTCCGATTGCCGCCGCCGCATTCACGGCTGCCGATCTGGCAACCTTCGGCCAGGCCAGCACCTGGGACGATGACGACAGCGGGGATATGTTCTCGGATTTGAGCTAATCCTGCCGTCATTGCGAGGGCTGGCGGTTGAGTAGGCGGCGTTTGCCCGCCGTATCGAAACCCCAGCCCGAAGCAATCTCCTGTTCGATAGTACGAGATTGCTTCGCTGCTTCGCAGCTCGCAATGACGTAAGTTTTAATACGGCCCAATCATCTCCCAGATCTTCTTATTCTCCTCGATAAAATCGTCGCAGCGCTGACAGGGTTTGAGCGCAGGCGGGTGCATGTTCAGGCGGATGCGGCGGTACAGTTCGCCTTCCCAGATTTCCTTGAAAGATTGTATGCGCACGTCGCCGAGCGGCTGGATCTGCTCGCGCGTCATGCAGCAGACGTACACCAGCCCGTTGAAATCCACCAGGCTGTGAGTCCACGGGGCATAGCAGGGGAATTTGTTGTAATAGCCGAATGCGTAGCGCCCCGCGCGTCCCAGGCGCACAGCGGAGTTGTCGCGCCCGAAGGGATAGGCATCCTCGTCCGCAATGTCGATGCCCAGTTGATTTGCGCGCTCTTCGATAATCGGCGCGATCTCGGTGTTGAAAAGCGCGATGTCCTTCTTGCGCATCGAGAGATGCTCGCCGCAATGATCGTCCACGGGGATCAGGTTGATACCATCCGCGCCGAGTTCGTGCGCCATGTCGGGGAGTGTGGCGAGCGTCTCGTAATTCGAGCGGCCGACCACGGTGTTGATGCGCACGGTCAGCTTGCCCTTGTGCGCATACCTGCGAAACAGCGCCACCGCGCGGGTGGTCAGCTTGAATGAACCCGCCACACCACGGATTTTCTCGTGCATCTTGCGGAGGGGCGAGTCGATGGATACGTTCACGCCGCGCAGTCCCGCCTCGACGAGCCGCTTGGCCTTGACCTTATCGATCAGTGTGCCGTTCGTGGTGAGCGTGACGCGGATGCCCAGCCCCGTCGCATATTCGATCAGGTCGGGCAATTGCGGGCGCAGCATGGGTTCTCCACCAGAGAAGTGAATTTTCTGACAGCCAAGGTCGGCCAGCTTGGTGATGACTTCCTTGAATCGATCCATGGAAATGGGTGTCTCACGCGTTTCGCGCCAGTGCTTGCACATCTCGCATTTGAGATTGCAGCCGTAATTCACCTTGATTTTGACGTAGAGGGGTTTGTAGGCGCGGGCATTCAACACAGCCCTGCGCAGGTCATCTTTTTCCGCTTCGATTTGATCGAGTTTATACATTAAGGCCTGCGACTCTTGGGTCTCGAAATCCTGTGCTAAGATTGGGCAATTGTATCACTCCCAAAGCGATTGGAATTCATCATGCGCCTCAAGGCTGACTTAACTCTTTTGGTTGTATCCATCATCTGGGGCTCGTCCTTCGTGGCCCAGCGCGTGGCGGGGCAGATGGGCAGCGTCTATTATTTCAACGGTGCGCGCTATCTGCTGGCGGCGCTGGTGGTAATCCCTTTTGTAGGACGAAATATTATTTCGTCCTACCCCCGCGAGCAATACAAGTGGATGTTCATCGCGGGCTTCTTCCTCTTCGCCGGCAGCGCGCTCCAGCAGGCGGGCATGGTCTACACCACGGCAGGCAACGCGGGCTTCATCACCGCCCTGTACGTAGTGCTGGTGCCCGTGGCCCTGTTTTTCTTCTGGCGCGAGAAACCTCACTGGTTGTCCATTGTTGCGGTGGGACTGGCGGGGGTGGGAGCTTTTCTCCTTTCAACGGGCGGAAGGTTCGAGGTCCGCGAGGGAGATGCACTGGAACTGATCGGCGCGTTGTTCTGGACCTTCCACGTCATCATCTTGGGGAAGTTTGCCTCACGCTTCGAGTCGATGTCCTTCTCGGTGGGACAGTTGATCGTCAGCGGACTCCTGAACCTGGGCCTGGGCGTTGTCATCGAGCCGTTTCCCACCTTCGACGGGTCGCTGGTCTTCGCGGTGGTTTATACCGCCCTCTTCTCGCTGGGATTGTGCTACACCCTGCAAATTTGGGCGCAGCGACATACTCCGCCCGCTGACGCCGCCCTGATCCTCAGCCTGGAATCGGTCTTCGCCGTGCTCTCGGGCTGGCTGCTGCTGGACGAGCGCCTGGCGGCGATCCAGGTTTTTGGCTGTGTGCTCATCTTTGCCGCCGTCCTGCTTTCACAGTTCAAGGAGTGGACCTCAGGCGGGGTCGATCATGATCATCTCGTGGAGGGGAGATGATCGCTGTGTATCACTCGGCCAGCTCGATCCTGGTGATGTTGGAAATGCAGGCTTCCCCATCTGTGGTTTGGCAAATCTTTCCTGTCACCTTGATGCGTTGGCCGACGAATGCGAAGGTTCCGTCGTTGAGGCGGATGCGCACGTCCCATTTTTCATAAGGGTCTGGCAGGGCCTTCATCTGATTCGGGGAGGGTTCGACGCCAGGCGCGGCCACGCGCACAAAGATCGTGATTTTATTGGAGGAATTGGACGACTCGGCCAGCAGAATGCCGCACTCCGAATCGCAATGGGTGCTGCCGAACATCACCAGTGTCCCGCTCATGATGACCCGCGTGCCCTTTTCGTAATCGTTGATCGTATCGAAGCTGACCTCGACGGGTTTCGGCGTGGAGGTGGGCGCTGGTGTGCGGGAGCGGGTCGCCGTCGGTGCGGGCGTTAACGTCTGCGTCCTGGTCGGTATTGGCCTGGGAGTTTCGGTTGCCAGGGCCTTCGACAACCCGGGCATGGCATAGACGAAGGCCACGGCGCATATCACGGTCAGGACCAGGCAGGCGCCCATCAGTCCCAGAAAATAGGTGCCAATCCCCTTCTTTTTCGGCTGGTAGGGTTGGGCAGGAAGGCTGCCAGCCCGTGCGCCCGGACGGATGGATTGCGGAGCTGGCTCGATCAGTTCACTTTTGAAACGAATATCCACCAGAGAGGCGCCGCAGCGTTGGCAGCCATAGTATTCATTCGCGTTCACTACCTGGTGGCAGGTTTGACAGTAGCCCGCACGGGTCACCTTGAATTGTGCGCCGCAGGAGGTGCAACTCACCGCCGTCAGCGGGATCGTTTCTGAACAGCGCAGGCACTTTTTTTGATCGTTGCCGATGTTCTCCATGATCCTGCCTCCGTTATCTATTGTGAAAATTGTGTAAAGGCCAGCCCCAAAAACGCCAGCAGCAATACCGCCAAAATTCCAAGGAAGATCAGGCGCCACCACTCCAGCCGCTCGATGATGCGAACCTGAAAAGTCTGTTCCAGGCGGGTTCGCAATACCTCCATCTGTTTCTCGTGGCCGAAGACCGTCACTCCGCGGATGATCCTGGCGCGAATCTTGAGCGGCCGTCCTTCCCGCGTGACGCAATGCAGCGTCATCCACTGTGGAATTCCAAGCCAGGTCGAGATCACACCTTTGGTGATGCCTGTGATTTCCTTCTGCTCGCCGTCCATGAACTCGAAAGTTGCGCTTGCCGCGCCGAACCTGACCCTGTGGATTTTGGTCTTGTCCACCACGATCGTTCCCGCCGCCATGTCGCCCAGCCGCTGGTTGAATCGGGATGCGGAGATGATGATGGCGCCGATTAGATTGGTTTCGAACAATCCGATCAGGGCCCGCAGGAAAGCGTGTCCATACTTCAGGCGGGAGCCGTCCAGCCGTACCACCTTGAGGCGGATCGGCCACACGCCGACGACCTTGCCGAGAGTCGTTCCAAAGACAGCCTCCTGGATGGAAAAGTAGAGGATCCAGATGAGGGGCGGCAGGATCACGATCAGGAGCGCAAAAGTCGATCCGACGATTGTTCCCACGGGATCGCTGGAGTTGACCAGTGTTGACAGGAACCCGAAGAGAAACAGGATGGAGGTAAATATGAAGCTGAAGATCAATCCAACGGCGATCTGGTCGACGATGGATGCTGAAAACCGCAATCCAACTCCCTCTCCCATCCGCACGAAGGCCACCATCTCTTCCGCAGGGGCGGCGCTTTCTGCAACCGCCTGAGCGGCAGAGTTATCGATCAGGCGGCTTTCGACGTGACGGTCGATGACCTCGCCCCCGCAGTGTTTACATTTTCCATCAGGATCCACATCCATGACCTCATGACAGGCGGGGCAATATCCCTGCAGGCTGACCTCGAAGCGCGCCCCGCAGAAGCGGCATACCCGCGCTTCGGCCTGGATCTCCTCCGTACAGGTCGGGCATTTTTTTGTGGTGATGACTGAAGCATTGATCATGAGCGGGACTCCTTTTTGTGAATATCGGCATCCTGGCTAGGGCGCCACAATGAAGTATTGCCCATCGCTCTCTGCAATCTCTGTCCCATTGGAGTTGTAGGCGTAGATGACCCAGTAATATTTGTCGGGCGTCAGGGAGGTGGAGAGGGTGTATTGGGTTGCCGAAACTTTTTCGAACATCACGGTGTCGGCGATGTATACCTTGTAGTATGCCGCGCCTGAGTAAGCCTTCCAGGTCAGGGTGATCGTATCGGATGGGACTGTCGTGTCGTCACTGGGGGACAGAATCTCCAGGTCATATTTGATGATATTTGCGTCGCGGATGGTCGCGCTTTGACCGTCGACAACCGTGACATTAAAGCCGAGCCACCCAGTCTCGTTCTCCTGCCCCGGGATTTTCGTGATGAAGTCGTACTCGCCCGCCGGCAGCCCGCCGATGGTGTAGTATCCATCACTGCCTGAAACCGCGCTGTATTCCTGGGATTTGCATCCGCCAAACATGCCCCAATCCGTGCATAATTTGACGGTGACACCGGCCATGGGCTGGTCATTCCACATGACGCGGCCCGTTGCCGTGCCTGACCCGCCCACGACGGGGACGGCGGCCGTTTGCGCAGAAGGATTGGGGCTGGCCACGGCTGCCAGAGTCGCTGCCGGCACGGTATTCGGCAACAGGGGAGTGGCGGCGATGGCGGTATGGGTGGGTCGCTGTGCGAAGAGATTGCCTGGCAGGGCCAGGTTCAAGCCCAGCACAACCGGCACCAGGCACAACCCCATGAGGGTCAGCAGACTGATGATGAGGATTCCGCCGTAGACCCACCGGGAAATCTTTGGTTTTGGGGCGGCCGCCGCTGGTATTTTTGCGTTGGGAAGGGCAGCTGCCGGTTCTCCATCGATGTGTCTGCTCTGCACATGCAAATCCATGACTGGATTGCTGCAAACCTTGCATTGGCCGTTCTCGTCCGCTTCCCGCACCTGGTGGCAGTTCTGGCAATAGCCATTGTGGGTTACTTCGAAATGAGCGCCGCAAAACTTGCAGATGGCTGCTTCGAGTTTGATTTCCTCTGCACACATTGGGCATTTCTTGAGTGTCTCGTTCATCATGTTTCTCCTCGACGATCCGGGCGATGCCCGGCAGAAACGGGTTACCTGTAATCAAAATTCATTTCCCATCGAAGGCGCTGTCGGCTATCGCATGAACTTCAATTTGACAGGCAGTTGGGGAATCCAGTCTGTTGCTTGAAACAGACGAAAAAAACTGTCGACACATTCTCCAGCATATGGAATGCATTCGACAGATTGGGATCTTGACCTGGTTTTTGAAAGCTGATTGTTCGCGCGCTTTTGAGAATGTCCCCCCGCCCAAATGAATAGCCAAATTATCCCTGCCCCACCGATAAAAAGCTGCAGTACCTCCTGCCGCACAAAGCCCTCCGCAACGCGGAACCTGCCATCCCAACTCAAAATAAGATAACAATATCCGATTTCATTATCGCTCTTCCGGCGGGAAATTCAAGAGCCAAAAAAATTGTCCTTGGTCATTCTTTTCAACCGACCTTTCTATCCCTGGAAATTGTGCAAGACAGGGACATTGTTTTTGTACTCGGATTTTCAAAAAGGCTCATCGGCACAAAAAAGGGTTTGGCAGGCCCATTCAACTAATGTTATAGTTGGCAGGGAAATTTTCCCCAAGGCCAATTACTCCCATGTCCGAAGAAACCGTCATCTCCTTCCTGCCTCCAATCCCTAACCGCTTTGCGGATTTCGAGCGTCTCTTTGCCCCGAGCGGGACCTGCGGCGGTTGTTGGCGCGCGTTCTGGAAACTGCGGGGCCGTGCTGTGGAAATAGCGCGGCGTTCCGCACTGCGTCCCATTTTTCGTTATGTGATCGGGGAATAAGTGAAACGATCCTTCAAATCGGGGCTGACCCCCACTGAATTCCGTTTTCTGGTGCTGGCCTTTCTTGCGGTCGTGCTTCTGTTTTCCGCCTTCATGGTTGCAAACGTGTATGCGGCGCGCGGATTGGGCAAGGGCGGCGGCATTCTCATGTTTTGGAAGGCCGCCCGCATCGGGGTTCACCTGGAACAAGGCGAACCATACAGCGGCGCCATTGCAAACTTCGTGCAGCCGCAGGTGTATGGCCGCAGCGCGCAGGCGGGGGAGAATCCCTACTTTCTGGACCTGCCCTTCCCTCTGCTGCTGCTCTACGCCCCGTTCAGCCTGTTTGGCGACCCCACCCTGGTGCGCGGAATCTATCTCCTGCTTTCCGAAGTGGGGCTGTTGCTGCTGGCTTATTTCAGCTTGAACCTGTCCGAATGGCAGCCGCATCGCTTGTTCACCATCCTGTTTTATGCCTTTGCCGCTCTCGGGATTTACAGCCTGCTGGCCTTGCGTGAGGGCAGTCCTGTCATCCTGATGGGGGTGTTCTATGCGGGCATTCTGCTGGCCCTGCGCATGAATCTGGACGATGTTGTGGGCGCGCTGCTGGTGCTTTCCTTTTCCCATTGGGAATTTGGGGCTCCCTTCCTGCTGTTGGTTGTCGCGCGGGTGTTTGCCCATAAACGCTGGCGCACGATCAACAGCTTTTTGCTGATCTCCGCGATCCTCACCGCCATTTCCTTTTTTATCTATCCAGGCTGGGTCTTTCCCTGGGTGGTGGGAATCTTTGCAAACTGGTCGGCAGATTTTGGCATCACGCCAGGCGCGATTTTCATTCGTTGGTGGCCCGAGATTGGTTCCCGCCTGGGCTGGGGCTTGACTGGGCTGTGCATCCTGATCCTGGCCTTTGAATGGGCCCGGGCGCGTGACGCCGAGTTCCGCCGTTTTTATTGGACGGCCTGCCTGACGCTGGCAATCACCCCGCTCTTGGGCATGCGTTCGGCGCTCGAAAATCTGGTCCTGTTGATCCCTGCGGCGGCATTTGTCTTTTCTGTTGTCCGCGAGCGCTGGAAGGCGGGCTACTGGCTGACCGTGTCCCTACTGCTGGCCTTCCTCGTCATTCCCTGGGTCTTGTTCTTTGGCGGCTTTCTCGAAGCCTCGCTTCGCAAGGATTTGCTTTTCCTCTTCCTGCCCGTCGTCACCGTGATCGGTCTGTATTGGATCCGCTGGTGGGCCATCCGTCCGCCGCGTACCTGGACCGAACGCGTCACCCGCCCCGAGTACAGATGAACCGTCGCTCCTACCTATTCCTCTTTTTGATCGCCCTGGCCGTGCAGGCCGTCGTGGCTTCGTTGCAAACCATCCCCGGCTACCTCGACGCCGATTACTACTTTTTGGGCGGGGTGCAGCTTGCGCAGGGGAAAGGCTTTACCGAGCCTTACCTGTGGAATTCTCTCGACGACCCGGCCGGCCTTCCGCATCCCTCGCATGGATACTGGCTGCCGCTGGCCTCCATCGTTTCCGCATTGGGCATGTGGTTGACGGGACAGCAGACCTACGCCGCGGGACGCCTGTTCTTCATCCTGATCGCGGCTCTCGTCCCACCGTTGACGGCGGCCCTCTCCATCAAATTTTTCCGCACCCCAGCCTTCGCCTGGACCTCCGGCCTGCTGGCCGTTTTCCCTGTGTTTCACCTGCCCTTTTTGCCCGTTCCCGATAATTACGGCATCCTGATGATCCTGGGCGGACTCTACTTCCTGCTGGCCGACCGTCCGCGCCCCTGGTTCTGGCTGGGATTGCTGGCCGGGTTGATGTCTCTGGCGCGCAGTGATGGCCTGCTCTGGCTGGCGCTGACTTTTCTCTTCATCTTCTGGCGCATTCGTGACGGGAAGCAGCCCATCTCCGCCTGGTTCCAGCCTGTTGCTTTGGCCTTGCTGGGTTTCCTCCTCATCATGGGACCCTGGTATGCGCGCAACCTGAGCGTCTTCGGCGCGCCCATGTCGCCCAGCGGCAGCCGCGCTCTCTGGCTTACCGTCTATGACGAGACTTTCATTTACCCGGCCTCGCAGCTCAGTTTGCAATCCTGGCTGGCCAGTGGTTGGGACGCGATCCTCGGCGTGCGTTGGTGGGCCTTTACCAATAACATTCAAACCGTCTTTGCCGCGCAGGGACACATCATCGTGTTTCCGTTCATCCTGGGCGGGATGTGGCTCCTGCGCAAGGATCGCCGCGTGCAGTTGGCGATGTTGGCCTGGGCGGCTCTTTTCCTCGTGATGACCCTCATCTTCCCCTTTGCCGGCTCGCGCGGAAGTTTCTTCCACGCGGGCGCGGCGCTCCAGCCTCTTTTCTGGGTTCTGACCCCCCATGCGCTGGAGCAGGTCGTGGCCTGGGCGAGGAGCCGCGGACGGTTCACCAATCATGCCTACGTCGTGTTTCGCATTGCCCTGCTCCAGGTCGTGATCATGCTCTCCATCTGGGTGGTCTGGACGCGTGTCATTCAAAATGGCTGGCAGGAAGGGGAACTGTCCTATCCTGCCGTGGAGCAATTCCTTGTGGAGCGCGGCGCTGCGCCCGGGGATCCGGTCATCGTGCTGAGTGCGCCCGGCTATTACATGATGACGGGCCGCCCCGCCTTCGTCCAGCCCTACGGTGACGTGGATACCCTGCTGGCGGTGGCGGAACGCTACGACATCCATTATTTTGCCTTCGAAGCGCAGGGCAAGTTGAAGCCCCTCCGCGACCTGTACGATCATCCCGAAATGTATGCCGAGATCGAATACATGGGTGAAGTGAATGACACGCGCATCTACCGAATTCCGTAGTCCGCTTCCGCGGCGCGACCTGTTGCTCCTGGCTGGCGCAACCCTGCTGGCTGGCGCGATCTATCTCATCTTCAGCGCCTTCGTCTACAAGGTCGGGTTTCCCCTCGATGACGCCTGGATCCACCTGACTTTTGCGCGCAACCTGGCGGAACATGGGCAATGGGCCTTTCGTCTGGGTGTGCCTTCGGCAGGCTCCACCTCGCCGCTGTGGTCGGCCTTGTTGGCCGTCGGTTTCTGGCTGCGTCTTGCACCCCACGCCTGGACTTACCTGCTTGGTTTGTCGACCCTGTGGGCCTTGGGCATTGTCAGCGAGGCGACTACGCGCCGTCTGCTTCCCATCTACAAACCGCGCCTGCCCTGGATCGGTTTCTTCATGATCGTGGAATGGCATAACCTGTGGGCCGCCATGTCTGGGATGGAGACCCTGCTCCACGGCCTGATCGTGACGACGCTCCTGGCTGCGCTGATGACGGATTCCCGCCGCTACCTGACCCTCGGCCTGTTGACCGGTCTCAGCATTTGGGTGCGCCCTGACGGCCTGACCCTGCTCGGGCCGGTGGCCCTGACGATCCTGCTCACCGAAAAGGGTCTGACGCCCCGCCTGCGCGCGCTGGTTCAATACCTGATCGGGTTTGGCGTTTTGTTTGTCTTCTACCTCTTTTTCAACCTTCTCATCGGCGGCGCGCCCATGCCGAACACGTTCTATGCCAAGCAAGCCGAATACGTCGTCTGGCAGGGACGTCCCATTTTGGCCCGCCTGGGTGAGTTGGGTCTGCAGCTTCTGGTGGGACCCTCGTTTTTACTCCTGCCTGCCGTTCTGATGTGGACTGTGCGCTCGGTCCGCAAGCAGGCCTGGGGCAGCCTGGCCGCCCTGATCTGGGCGATTGGTTACATGCTGTTGTACATTTCCCGCCTGCCTGTGTACCAGCATGGACGATATGTCATGCCTGCCATGCCCATCTTCTTCCTGCTCGGCCTGCTGGCCGTGGTGGAATTTTCAAGCTCGAAAGTTTTTGGCCGTTACCACTGGCTCGCCGAGTCGCTTTGGAAAATCAGCCTGGCGGCTGTCACCCTGTTGTTCATCGTTCTTGGCGCGCGCTCTTACGCGAGCGATGTTGCGCTCATCGAAGGGCAGATGGTAGCAACCGCCCGGTGGACCGCCGCGAATCTGCCCCCAGACGCCGTGCTGGCAGTTCACGATATCGGCGCCCTGGGTTACTTCGACAATCACACTCTGATCGACCTGGCAGGCCTGGTGTCGCCCGAGGTGATCCCATTTATCCGTGACGAAGACCAACTGGCCGCCCACCTGGATGCCGCAGGCGCCGATTATTTGATCGCTTTTCCCGATTTCTATCCACAGATGACCGCTGGCAGGGAAATCATCTTTGTGGCGCAGGGCGCCGGCCTGGGGGAGACGAATGGCATTAATATGACAATATACCGTTGGAAATGAGATAATCGGTTAAAATAATGCGGTTCAGATACTTCCGACTCGGACGGGATACATGAAACAAATCACACTAATCGTCGTCGATGACCACCCACTGTTTCGACAAGGCGTGGTGGATGCGCTCTCACTTGAGCCAGACATGAACGTGGTGGCGCAGGCCGCCAATGGTGATGAAGGTATAAACCTGATTCGTACGCTGCGCCCCACGGTGGCAGTCCTGGATGTCAACATGCCAGGCATGAACGGCCAGCAGATCACGCATCAGGTCACCCAGGAAAAACTGTCTACTCGCGTATTCCTTATGACGGGCTACGATGATGTGGAACAAGCCATTCATGCCGTCCTGGCAGGCGCAGCTGCGTATTGCTCCAAGGATTTGCAGCCCCAAAGCCTGCCCCGCATCATCCGCGAGGTGGCGGATGGAAAATATGTGGTCGGTGAGAAGGTATTCAATCGCCGCGAACTCGAACAATGGGTCGAGGATCAGATGGAGGGCGCGCGCCGTTCCTACAGCGAACCTGGCAGCCCCTTCCATCCGCTTTCCGAGCGCGAGATGGAAGTGCTGGCCTGTGTGGTGCGTGGATTGAGCAACAAGGAAATTGCCGGCATTCTGGGCATCAGCCATCAGACGGTGAAGAATCACGTGACCGCAATCCTGCGCAAGTTCGGGGTGGAGGATCGCACCCAGGCCGTTGTCTACGCCCTGAAGCGTGGCTGGGTGACGTTGAAGGAAGCCAAATTTGGGATCGAGGAGTAACGCATGTCTTTATTAGATGAACTTGAAGGCAACTCCGCCTCAGGTGGGATCAATGTTCAGTCTGAATTGGAGGAAACCCAGCGCGCCCTGCGTGAAGTGACTTTGATGATGGAACAAAGTCAGGGTGAACTGGGCAAGCTCACCCAGCGCAACGCGGCCATCACGGCGCATTTGCAGCAGGTCCAAAAGCAGGTTGGACAGATTTCCCCCGAGGAGATCCGCATGGCGTACGACTCAGCCCTGGATGCGCAGCAGCGCCTGTTTGTGATGCGCGGCCAGCTCGATAAGCTGCAAACCGACAAACAGCACCTTGAAAAATACAAATCCATCCTGGAGTTTGCCAGCCAGGCAGGGTCATCCCCCCAGACCGCTCCCACGAGCGGAGCGAAAAGCCCCATGGAAGGGATCGAAATGATCGTCAAGGCGCAGGAGGCAGAACGCCAGCGCCTGTCGCGGCAAATGCACGACGGTCCCGCCCAGGCCTTGTCCAATTTCATCCTCCAGACTGAGATTGCCATGCGCCTGCTGGATGCAGATCCCGCCCAGGCGAAGGAAGAACTGGGCAACTTAAAAATGGCGGCTATGAACACCTTCCAAAAGGTGCGAAACTTTATTTTCGAACTGCGCCCCATGATGCTCGATGACCTCGGCCTGGTACCCACCGTGCGTAAATATGTGGATGCATTCAAGGAACAAACCTCCCTGGATGTCAATTTGAACCTCACAGGAAATGAACGGCGGCTCGAACCTTACATTGAGGTCATGGTGTTCCGCGCCATGCAGGAATTGTTGGGCAATGCGGCCCGACACAGCCAGGCCACGCTGGTCAAGGTTCAATTGGACATGGGAAATGAAGCCCTGCGGGTGAGCGTGGACGACAATGGCAAGGGTTTTGATACGGGTCAACTGACGGAAGGTTCCAGCCTGGGATTGAAGCTCATTCGGGAACGGGCCGAAATGCTTGGCGGAAGCTTCGATATCGATAGTTCCACCGGCAAGGGAACGCGGGTGAGCTTTACGGTGCCTGTTTCCAGTTAATCCCCTATCATTTTTGTTGGACTAACATATTTGATAGCTTATTGGTCCAATTTTGCTTGCCTTGGTATTCATTTTGGTTATAATATAGGCAACTCTTCGGACGGCCTCCGAGAGAATTCAAAAAGAAAGGAGACTACTGCTATGTTATTTGCCCCCAAGGAAAAAGGCCAGGGCTTGGTTGAGTATGCGTTGATTCTTGTTTTGGTTGCCATTGTTGTTATCGCGGCCCTCATGATCCTCGGCCCGATCATCGGCAATGTGTTCAGCAAAATCAACACCAGCCTCGGCGGCGTGTAGCCCCGACGTGTTCTAGAGTACGCGAAAGGTCCTGCCAATCGGCAGGACCTTTTTTTGTTGTTGGAAGGTGATCCCGACCTTACATCCCCTCAATGGGGGCAGAGGTGGGAAAACAAAGACCGCCATCACTGGCGGTCTTGTGGGCGCGGAGGGGCTCGAACCCCCGACCTCATCTGTGTGATAGATGCGCTCTAACCAACTGAGCTACGCACCCAAATCGAGCGAACGACATTATAGCCGAGGCTTCTGACTTTGACAAGGTGTTTGTTGGCCAATGTTAGCCCAAGATAGAAATGTCCCTTTTCCGTTGCTTACCTGGTATAGGGCAGGTTTAAATATGCATCCCAATGGGAGAGGGCAAGTTTGTCACAGCCGTCGCTGCGTTGCAAGCCAGTGTAGACCCAAATGGTAGCCAGTTCACGGACATCCGCAGGCATGTCAGCGATCAGTTTGTCATAGTCGATGCCGGTAAAGGCGACTGTGAATTCGAAGCGGTGTTTGCCTGCCTGCCGCATGAGAAAATTAACCCAGCGCGCCTGGTATTCCTCGCTGAATTCATAGTTCTTGCCGTACGCGGAAAAACTGTAGGATGGCGCGCCTGATTCGGTGACCCCCAGCGGTTTCCCGAATGAGAGCGCCGTCGCAAAGAAATCATCCGGAATCGGGTCGGCTCTGCCACTTGCATACATCCAACCGTAGGGATATGCGCTTAATCCGATCAGGTCAAGATAGGGCAGGAGTGATTCGATCTCACCCTTTTGCCTGACCTGATTGCCGCCATCCAGGCCGCTCATATGGCTGATCGTGAAGGTGGCAAAGACAGGCAGGCTGGGATATTCGGCCTTCAAATTCTCGTAAATAAATCTGTGCAGATTTTTATAAGCAATCCACGTCTCAGGGGCATTGACCTGCGCCACATTGACCTCAATGCCAATGGCCAGGTAATCAGAGTGGAAGAACTCGATGACCTGACGGGCATAGTTCAGGTAGGCTGTTTTTACATCGGGATGATCGAGCGCATAGGTGTCCCAGGGTTTCGGCAAGGGTTGATTATCCGAGTTTCCCCAGTACGATGCCAGTTTGGAACGAGTCATATCGAGCGGCGTGATCGATACCAGCAAAGTATGACTGGCGGGAATTGCATTACGTGTGGATGTCCAACTATCGATCACCCCTGTGGATAGAGTGTCGGTCAAGGCTTCGGGCCAGGGAACGCCGCCGTCAAAATGCAGTGCAGTCATATCGCCGTGCGCCGCCAGGAAGGCATCCATGCGCGCGAGGCCTTCCAGTGTTGCCTCGGGCGGCCAGCGTGTGAAGCCCATATGGTAGGGACGCGCATCAGCCTGTGCTTTGACGGCATCCGTGGTGGGCATGCAGGCTGGCGTCGGCACGGATGCGGAAAACTCTCCACAGGCCAGCGTGGCGAGCGCCAGCACGAGCAGGGTCAGGAGTATGCGTTTCATTTCTGGAATCCATCCCATACTTCGAGGGCCGGTTTGGGATTTCCTTCGATATCGAAGAAACCCATACGGATGAACCAGGCCAGGGTGTCCTGGTCCTTTTTCATGTTGGGGGCGTAGGAGTCCATGTCCAGATCGTTGATGATGATGTAGATCCAAAATGCCAGGCGCGGCCCGAGCTGTTCATGGATTTTTGTGAGGTAGGTGGCCTGATCCTCGTCCGAGCCGCCGAAGGATGCCAGGGCTTCAGAACTGAATCCGCCCTCGGCGACTGCCAGTTTCTTGGATGTCCGCGAGAGCAGGGGCGTGTAGTAATCGTCCGGGATGTCCGCGGCGCTGTGGAACGCTCCAAACGGGTAGGTCGAGATGACCCACAGGTCCAGGTTTGGCTCGAAGGCGTCCACCAATTCCCAGTTGGTGTCATAGGGTGCCCGTCCCTCGTTGGCGGCCTCGTAGAGATTGTTCAAATCCTCCCACTGAAAGGTGACGAAGATTTGCGTCTCTGGCGCCTCGGCCTTGACCGCGGCGTAGACTTCATTGTACAGACTGACGTAATTGGGGAAATCATCGGGGAAGGCGTCGGCGTAGGTGTTGATCTCGGAGGCCAGGCCGAGGTAGTGCGGATGGTACTCGCGCACGATGCGCAGGGTGAAATTTCTGAAGGCGGCGCGCACATCGGGATTGGCAAAGCTGGCCTCCCAGCCCCAGGGCAGGTCCGCAAACTCGCGCCGATTCAGGCCGTTGAGCGGGTCGACCACGAAGATGGCTTCCAGGTTGTTCTGGTCGCACAGGATCATCTGGTTGGTCAGGTCAGTGATGGCCTGGACTTGTCCGTCGGCGCTGTCGACGAAATCCTTCCAGGGGATGTTTTGCTGCAACAGGACGACATCCGCATGTTCGCCGATGCGTTGATAGGTGTCGAACACGCTTTGGATTTCCACGCGGATGGGGGAGGGGAAAAAGCCGTAGACGGTGCGGCCCGAGTCAAAGACCGAGTCCTGCGGGGTGGGCGGAACCTGCGGCTGGGCCGCCGTGCCATTGCAGGCCAGCGCCGCCAGGGCAAGAATGGATAGGGCAAGAATCACGCTACGCATAATCAATCGTCTCCTGTCTGGATGAAATACAAGACAGGAGACGATTTTGTTGCAAGGGTGGCTGCTGCCAATTACCCGCGCGCGGAGCGTGCCCTGTATTTCATGAATTGGTGGACGATAAAGGCCAAGCCCGTCATCCCAACTCCAAGCAGGGATAACAGCAGACCCTGTAAGCCTATCGGTTGCAGCAACTGGTCCACGATGGCCGAGGCAAGCCGGCTGGCATCGTCCAGCAGAAAGGCAGGCAGGTAGGTAGGTGCCCGGCTGGCGATGAGTTCCGACAGGATCAGGTTGAACAGCGGGGCACCCAGCCAGGCCATGACCGCAAGAGAAACGCCGGTCAGGGCAAAGGGAACGCCCCACCAGGCCAGCCAATCGCGCAGGCTGCGCACCGCCAGTACCGTCATGACGAAGAGCAAAAAGAGCGGCAGGATGGGCGTCAGCCGCATGACCAGCCGCAGGGCCTTGATCTGCTGACGTGGATCCTCCTGCGGGCCTGCCGCCGGGCCGCCGCCGAGCAAGGTTACCTGGTCGGGAAGGGTGGCGGAGGTGGCCTGCAACTGTTCAAGTATCAGCGGGCGGAGGAATTCCGCGACCTCGGCCGGCGGATTGCAAAGGGAAAATTCCTGGTTCGACAGAAAGTTCATCGTCATGCGGGCAATGTCTTCCAGGGTGCAGGGCGGCAGCGTGCCGGCCAAATTCATCACAGCCTGCGCGCCCGTGTCGCTCGACATTTGGGCTTTTAGCGGAGCCAGGGATATCACGGCCGTGTCGGCCTCGTCGTTCAGGTAGGCAAAGACCGAGGTCAGGGCCTGGTCGCCCATGATTTTGAGGGTCTCGGGCGGTAACAGCTCGCGGAAGAACTTCTCCCAGTCTGCCGTGGTCAATGTAAGCATCCCGGGCGGTATGCCCTCCAACTCGGACGAGGAGGTGAATGTCTGCGCCATGATGCCTGGGATGCGCGCGTAGAAGTTATCATTGGCAAAGGCCTGCTGATAGGTTTCGGCCGCAAACGCCTTGCTCTCCAGGTTGAACAGGATCAGAGCCAGGATCGCGGTGAGCACAAACAACACCGCGAAAATCCCTGCCAATCCTTTACGCAAGTTATCCATCGGAGCCCGGCCTAGGCGGTCGCCTTCTGCTCACGGATCAGTTCGATGTAGTCCACGGTCACGGTGGGACTGTCGGCGGCGCCCAATAGCGCCATCAATTCATTTGACAGTTCAGCCTTGCGGTCGGCATCGTTTCGGCTCCAGGTGCGGCTCTTGATCTCCAGGTAGTGACCCATATCGGGCTGGCTGACCTCATCCAGGTTCAGGTAGAACTCGGTGTCCTTATAGCGGATGTGCCAGCGCAGGCGGTCCTTCTCGATGATGACTTCCTCGGACGGTTTGAAATATTCGCGATAGAAACGCAGGCTGTGTACGGCAGGCGCCAGGAAGCGGCTGCGCGACAGCAGCACATCGTGGCCGAGGCTGTCCTCGCGTTTCTGACCGATCAGGGTCAGGCGCGCACGCACGTTGACCGAATCGCCTTTTTCGTTGATCAGGTCATCCTCGCGGTAGCGCAGGCGGCCCTGATCCTTTTCGGCGAAGAAGAAGTAATTATCGAACTGGCGGTAATGTTTGAAGGCCACGATCTGGATGTCGGAGCCCATCAGGGATTTGACCACGCGGTCCGGTTCCGCGATCTTGACCTTGACCTGCACCTCGAAGGATTCCTCTTCCATCGAGCCGCCCAGTGCGATAAGCTTCGACAGCACCGACTGTTCGCGCTCGGTGAGGAAAGCGTCGATCTTGTGGGCGATTTCCTGGGCTTGCGCGAGCAGTTCCGCTTCGCTCAGGGTGAGCAACTCCCTGGAGCGCATCAGCCATTTGCCGTTGACCATCACGTCGGTCACGTCCGTGGACTTGGCGGCGTACACCAACTGCGCGTAGGCATTATTTGGGTCGCGGCGGAACTTGGGTGAGTTGTGCGCGGGCGAGACATCCACCACGATCAAATCGGCGCGTTTGCCGACTTCGAGCGAGCCTGTGATGTCGCCAAGGTGCAAAGCCTGTGCGCCCATGCGGGTGGCCATGGTCAGCGCGGTCTGGGCTGGGACAACGGTCGGGTCATTGGTGTAGGCCTTGGCGATGAAGGAAGCCAGGCGCACTTCCTCGAACATATCCAGGTCGTTGTTGGAGGCGGGGCCGTCGGTGCCGATGCCCACGTTCAAGCCTGCTTCCAGCATTTTTTGCACGGGGGCAAAGCCTGAGGCTAATTTCAAATTGGAGGATGGATTGTGGGAGACGCCTGCGCCGTGATTCTTGAGCGTGCGAATCTCGCCCGTATCGATGTGAACGCAATGTGCGGCGATGACCTTGGCCTCGAACAATCCCTGCTTCTTGACGTACGGCACGACCGGCATGCCCTGTTCGTTGCGCATATTTTCCACTTCGAAGGAGGTCTCGGAAATGTGAATGTGCAGCGGCACATCGAATTCCCTGGCGAGCAGGGCGGTGTCGCGCAGGATTTCGGGAGTGGTGGTGTAGACCGCGTGCGGGGCCACAGAGGGCACGATCAGCGGATGGCCCTTCCATTTCTGGATGAATTCACGCGCCAGCGCAAAGGAGTCTTCGTAGGCGTCGGCGTCGGGGGCGGGGAATTTCATCACACTCTGGCCGCAGACAGCGCGCACGCCCGCGTCGGCGGCAGCCTGGGCTACCGAATCCTCGAAGTAGTACATGTCATTGAAGGTGGTCACGCCGCTGCGGATCTGTTCGACGCAGGCCAGCAAGGTGCCCAGGCGGACGAACTCGGGCGAGACGAACTCGCGCTCGACGGGCATCATGTAGCCCATCAGCCACACATCCAGGCGCAGGTCATCGGCCAGACCGCGCAGCAGGGTCATGGGCACGTGTGTGTGCGCGTTGACCAGGCCGGGCATCAGTACCTTGCCGTCGCAATCGAAGGTTTCGGCGGCAGAGTATTCCTTGAGAATTTCATCCTGGGAGCCGACTGCCACGATGCAGTCATCCTTGACGGCCACGGCGCCAGGAGAGTATTGGGTTAGCTTCTCGTCCATGGTCAGGACGAGGGCATTGGTCAGGATGGTGTCTACGATTTGTGTCATTCATGCTCCTTTTTTCGAAAGTAGTCAGGTGCAGCGCACCATGTTGGCTTGGGGAAGTGTTGTGGCAGGTCGTTTCGCGGAACGGCTCCCTGCCGATGATTATTCCTGTTTCCTGAAGTGTAACAGCACATTCAAGATCTGCAAATTGACGCCAAACTCGGTATGGCTGTGGTCGCTCAGTTCCAAATCCACAGCGGCGGCGCCGCGCGAGACGGCATAGTCTGCCAGGGTGCCGGTGTAGACGCAGTTCGTCTCGACCGGTGGGTAGGGATAATCGCTGATATCATCGATGCGCTGCGCCAACTGCATGGAGGTCTCTTCCCAAGGCTCGCCGCCTGGGAAGATGCCCAGGCCCGCGCTGTGATAGCTGATGAGCGCCTCGATCTTGTGAACCATCAGGAAATTCATCACGGCCAGGGTTTCGGGTTCGGACCCGGGGCTGATTCCGCTGGTGGTGGGGGCCAGGTCGAAGCAGCCTGCGCGGTTCCAGGTGGCCGACCAGTTGACGGGGAAGTTGCGGTTGAGATCCACGCCGTGGTCGTTGACCCGTCCGTCGATGCCGTGATCGCGCGCATCACCATCGGGGTTGAGGTTGCGCAGGATGAACAGGGTCACGTCGTTGGGGATAAGCTCGGGATGCTCGAAGAGATGCAGGATCATCTGGTCGGCGAGGGCGATGGTGTTCCACTCGTAGCCGCCGTGAATGCCTGCCACGATCATGACCTGCCTGCCACCCTGCCCAAAGGCATACACCTCTATCGGGCGGCCTGAAACCGTGGTGCCGATCAACTGCGCCCGATTCGTATTGCTGAAGATGAAGGGCGTGGGCGTCTCGAAGACGATCTCGGTGGAGAGCGGGTTCCGCGTGATGGTTGGAAGATAATAACGGGTCGGCGGCAGCGTGAGGCTGGGGAGGGGCGTGTCGGTCGGGAGGATCGGCGGGGCGGCCTGCGCCGAATTTTGCAGCCAGTATATCAAAAGGATGCCCAGAACGACCAGGACGGCGAAGGCGTTAATGCCCCAGATCAAAATGATGAGGATGGGTGCTCGTCTGCGGCGCATACACTTCTAGCCGGCGGACAGGGCTTCGAGCCTCAGGATGTTCAGGGCGTTGTTGAAGGCCCAGCGCGGGAGGTTGCGCGGGTGCCCGCCATAGGTCAGGCGCAGGAATTTCTCGCCGCGGGGTGTGATGAGGCCCAATTCGGCGGCCATGTCGTCCACGAAGCAGGCGATGCCGAGCGCGGCGGTTTTGGCGGGATCAAGCCGAAGGGTGGCGCGCAGTTCATCCATAAGGGAACCAGGCTGGAGGCCCGGGTGGGTTACGAGGTTTGGCAGGCGGCGGCTCATCGAGTCGGGCAATCCGCGCTCGAGGCAGGCCAGTTTCCAGCCGCGGCGCTCGACGGCATCCAGCGTGACGCCTTCGAGGGTGTCATCATCCACGCCAAAGATGATCTCTTTTAAGCGGGATTGAAGTTCCCGCTCGATCTCGGCGATCATGTGGTCGGCTTCGGCTTCCGTCTCGGATTTGGCGGCGATGCGAATATCCACCACGCCGTTGTGCGCGGCCAGGCCCACTGTGGGGTTGGCCAGGGTTTCCAGGTCGCCGATCTTTTCGTCCACGGCGCCTTCGCCCATGCCCGAGGTGTGGACGAGCCGCACCTTGATGATGTGACGCAGATCGAAGCGTTTTTGCAGGTATGGGATGACCGACTCGTGCAAGAGATATTCCATCTCCTTGGGCACGCCAGGCAGGGAAATGACCGCGGCCCGTTCCGTTTCGACGATGAAGGCGGGCGCGGTGCCGACGGGGTTGGGAATGGCAAGGGCGTTCCTCGGGACGTAGGCCTGCCGCTTCTGGTTTTCGGACGGGGTGCGGCCATAACGGCTGATGGTGGCCACGACCTGCTGCCACAACTCCTCGCGAAATTCCACCTCCACGCCGGCGGCCAGGGCCACGGCTTCGCGGGTGGGATCGTCCACGGTGGGGCCGAGGCCGCCCGTGGTAATGACGATCTCGGCGCGTTCCAGGGATTCGCGGATGACCGAGGCGATGCGCTCGACATTGTCACCGATGGTAACGGTGCGGTATAAATCCACGCCGAGGTTGCGCAGGTGGCGGGCGATGTAGCGGGTGTTGGTATCCACGATTTCACCGAGCAAAATCTCGGTGCCGATGGTGATGATTTCTGCTGAGGTCATGGTCTCCTATGGATAAATGGGCACAAAGCTCGCGTTTTGAACCTGGAACATGGTGATCCTGGGTTCGGCGCAATCGCCCAGCGCGGAGCAGGTCATGGTGCCGCTCAGGCCCGGGACTCCGCGCACGGCGGCGATCAGGTCCCGCAGCGCCTGGCGAGGAATCGACAGGGTGCCGCCGCTGGAGGTTGCGGCCCTCTCGATGGCGGTAAAGAGCAGGTTGGCGGCGTCGTAGGCTTGCAGGTGATAAGGCGCGATGGGCTCTTCGCCGTAGGTGGCGATATACTTGTTCACGAACTCCTGTGACTCGGATACGGGCGACGGCCCAGAAAGATACATGCCGCGGCTGAGTTCCTGGTTTTGCTGAACAAAATCGGTGCTCATCAGGCCGTCTGAGCTGATCAGCGCGCTGTAAATTTTGTTCTTGCCGATATTTTCAAGGATGGCGGGGCCGTCAACAGAGTAAACGGGAAAATAAAGCACGTCGGTATGCAGTTTGGACAGCCACAGGACCTTGGCGGATATGTCCGATCCGCTTTCGATCTGGATCTGCCCGAGGCAGTCCCCGCCCATTTTCTCGAAGTTTTCACAGGCGGCTGCCTGCAATTCCTTCGAATAGGGCTGACCATCGTGGATGGTGCTCATTGTGCGCAGGCCCAATACCTTGAAAGCGAATTCGGCCACTGCTTTGCCCTGGGCCTTGTCGTTGTAGATGGTGCGGAAAAAACCAGGCTGGTGTTCCCCAGCCTTGGTCAGGGAGGGGGCTGTGCTGGAGGGGGAGATCATGGTGAGGCCTGCCTCGCTGATGATCTTGCCGGCTGCGGCTGTGGCGCCCGAACAGGTCGCTCCAATGACCCCGACGATGGCGGGGTCGACTGCGATTTGAGCGGCGCCTGCCTTGCCGCCCTCCGGCGAACAATGGTCATCCACCTCCACCAACTCTATGGGGTGCCCGTGGATTTTCTCTTTCTCCGCCAGGGCGATTTCCACGCCCCGCAGCGCGTCGGTTCCGTAGGGTTCCTCGGGTCCGCTCAGGGTGAGCAGGACGGCAATTTTGATGCTTTCGTTGCCATTGATGGTTACACAGCCGAGCGGATCGTTGCAGGCGGCGGAGTTGGTGGAGCAGGCCGTTGCCGCCAGTCCAACGATGATGATCAGGCTGACCAAGCGCAGAAATGATTTCTTCACGCGTGCCTCCGTGGTTTCATCCCCAGATTGTACTCTCGAATCCAGGGTCATTTTTTGTGATTGTAACCCGTTGAACGCCGGGGAATAATTGCTCTTTCCCAATAATTTTGGAAACGCCCGTGAATTTACCCGTGGCGGCTTGCAACCTGCGTTTTGGATCGCGAGAAAAACCTTGATTTTGCAAAGGAACCCGTTTTCCAGGAGAAAACGGGTTCCTTTTACGCGATATTGCTTGCGCCCGGCCTTATTCCACGCCGAGGTAGGATTTTTGCACCATCTCGTTGTTCTTTAGGCTTTGGGCGTCATCGCTCAGGATGATCTCGCCGGTTTGCAGGACGTATCCGCGATTGGCGATGGAGAGCGCCATGAGCGCATTTTGTTCCACCAGCAGGACGGTAGTGCCTTCCTTGTTGATCTCCTTGATGATTTCGAAAATCAACTCCACCAGCAGGGGAGCGAGACCCATCGAGGGTTCGTCCAGCAGGAGAATTTTGGGCTTGGCCATCAGAGCGCGTCCCATGGCGAGCATCTGCTGTTCGCCGCCCGAGAGCGTTCCGCCTTTCTGGTTGATGCGTTCCTTCAAACGCGGAAAGAGCGTGAAAACGTGGTCCAGATCCTCGTTGAAGCCCGTGCGATCCTTACGGACATAGGCGCCCATTTCAAGATTCTCGAGCACGGTCATGCGCGGGAAGATCATGCGGCCTTCGGGACTCTGCGCCACGCCCAGCGCTGCGATCTCGTGCGCGGGGAGCTTGTGCAGTTCCATGCCGTCCAGCACAACCGAGCCTGAACGCGGCTTGTTCAAACCCTGGATGGTGCGGAGGGTGGTGCTTTTGCCTGCCCCGTTGGAACCGATCAGGGTGACGATTTCACCATCGTTGACGGTCAGTGAAATCCCTTTCAGGGCGTGGATATTGCCATAGTAGGTATGGACATCTTTTAGTTCAAGCATTTGATCCTCGCCTCTTATTTGGTTGCAGTGCCCTTGCCGAGATACGCTTCGATCACGCGTTCGTTCTTCTGCACTTCCGAAGGCGAACCTTCGGCGATCTTTTCACCGTAGTCCAGCACAGACACGCGGTCGGAGATGGCCATCACCACGCGCATGTGATGTTCGATCAGCAGGATGGTCAGGCCGAGTTCTTTGCGCAGGCGCTGGATGAAGTTGGTCAGGTCGATTGTCTCGTTGGGATTCATGCCGGCAGTGGGTTCGTCCAGCAGGAGCAGTTTAGGCTGGGATGCCAGGGCGCGGGCGATCTCGAGGCGGCGCTGCAGGCCATAGGGCAGGTTTTTGGCAGTCACGCTGGCGTCGCTGCGTTTCAGGCCCACGTATTCGAGCATATCCAGCGCGCGGGCGCGGGCATCGGCCTCTTCCTTCATGGTGGCAGGCGTGTGCAGGATCTGGCCGATCAGGTTGGATTTCAGGCGGCAATGTTCGCCGACCAGAATGTTTTCCATGGCCGACATGTTTGCAAACAGGCGGATATTCTGGAAGGTGCGCGCAATACCGAGTGCTGTCACCTGGAACGGTTTGAGGCCGGTCAGGCTTTGCCCGTCGAAGGTCATGTCGCCGCTGGTGGGGCTGTAGACGCGGGTGATCGTGTTGAAAAAGGTGGTCTTGCCGGCGCCGTTCGGGCCGATGACGCTGGCGATCATGCCCTTTTCCATGTTGAAATCGACCTTATTGACCGCGGTTAAGCCGCCGAAGACCATGGTGATGGCTTTTGCATCGAAGAAAGTCATGTCAGCCTCCTATCCTTTGGTCTTCTTGGCATTTTCAAGCGCAAGCTCTTCGTCTGCATGCAGTTCGGCCCGCACCTGGGCATTGGGGATCAGGCCCTCGGGGCGCACCGCCATCATGATGACGAGCGTCAAGCCAAACAGGAGAAAGCGATACAGGATCGGGTTGGCATTGTCCTTGACCGTGAGCTGCATAACCGGGTCGCTGATGGAAGGGAGGATCGTGTGTGTCAATAGCGAAGCCAGGAAATCTTTGAGCGCAGGCAGGAACAGGCGGTCAGCGGTCATGATGACCAGGCCGCCGACGATCACGCCGTTGATGTTACCGATGCCGCCCAGGATCACCACGCACAGGATGATGATGGAAGCGCTGAAGTCGAACACGCTGGGGAAGATGCCAGCAATGTAGGCGGCATAGAAAGCGCCTGCGAAGCCCGAGAAAGTTGCGCCCATGGCAAACGCGGCCAGTTTGGTTTTGACGGGGTCGATTCCCATCTGCGCGGCGGCCAGTTCATCCTCGCGGATCGCCATCCAGGCGCGGCCCAGGCGGCTTTCGCGCAGGCGGCGAATGATGAAGACCGAAAGCAGGATGATCGCGATGATCAGGAAATACCACGGAATTGGGTTGGAAGATTCGAAGGTGTAGTTGATGAACGGGATCGTCGGACGCCCAATCGGGCTGATGCCTTTTTCGCCGGCGGTCAGGTCCTTGTGGTTGACCAGGGTAATGCAGGCCATGGTTGTTTCACCGCCAAACAGGCGGATGATGCCCGGCAGGATCCAGCAGGTGAACGGTTCCTTGATCGTTACGTCGATCAGGTTCTTGAACAGGACCGGCACGATTTCGCCGAAGCCGAGCGTCACAATGGCGAGGTAATCTCCCCGCAGGGGCAGGGTTGGGGCGCCAAGCATAAATCCCCAGACCGCAGCCATTGCGGCGGCGATCCAGATCACCAGCCAGAAGTTCATGTAGATACCGTGCTGGGGAGAGGACAGGATGCCCGTTGTGTATGCGCCAATTGCAAAGAAGGCTGCATAACCCAGGTCGAGCAGGCCCGCGTAGCCCACCACGATGTTCAAACCGAGGCCAAGGATCACGAATATCAACGCAAAGATGATCTGGGCGGTCCAGCGCAGGGCGGTCAGTTTGTCCACAAAGGGGAAGGCCACCACCAATATCGCCAGCAGGATGAATTTGATCCGGATTTCCTGCTTTTCGGGAAGTCCATGCAGGGCGGCCAGAAGGGTCGTGAAGAGGATTGAACCAAGGAAGCCAATCAGGTTGGCAAAGATGGTGACCTCTGCGGGAGCGGGGCGTTTTCCAATCGCCTGCTGCACAACGCTGTTTTGATATAGGCTCAACACAACCAAAATGACCGCCGCAACCACGGCGGTGGGCAGGACGGCTTTTGCTATTTTGAGCGGCTCCTTGCGTTCGAAACTTCCGCCCAGACCCATGCCGAGGCCGACGCCCATCAGGGAGCCGATCACTGCAATCGACCAGCCTCCGAAGAGGAAGGTCAGCAGGCCGCCGATAATGCCGAAGGTGATGCCTGATCTAATCTGTTTCATGGATGCACCTCCTAGGCCTTTTGGCCCGTCTGCTCACCGAGCAAACCGGTGGGACGGAAGAGCAGGATGAGAACGAGCGTTGCAAAAACCAACGCATTGGTCCAGCGGGCATTCAGGTACCCATCGCTGAAGGAAGCCAGCAGGCCGATCAGGAAACCACCCAACATGCCGCCGGTGATATTTCCAATTCCGCCGAGCACGGCCGCCGTGAAGGATTGCAATCCTGCGCGGAATCCCATAAACCACCAGGCCGTATTGTTGTATAAGCCGGCCATCAGGCCCGCCGCGCCAGCCAGTCCACCGCCGATGAGGAAGGTGGCGGTGATGACCCAGTCGATGTCGATGCCAAGCATCTTGGCTGCATCGCGGTTTTGCGCGGTGGCGCGCATGGCTTTGCCAAGGCGTGTGCGCTGAACAAACAGATAAAGACCAGTCATCAAGGTGACGGCCAGGACGATAACAAGCACATCTTTAATGGTCAGACGAAGCGCAAGCCCGCTGGAGGCCAGCAGGTTGACATTCCAGCCCATGCTGGCGAAAAGCACCCCCAACATATCCGGGAATACTTTTTGGGACGCGCCGCCGGTCGTTCCAAAGCTTGGAACAAGCCAGGCCTGCGCCGCCCACATGAGACCAATATTCTCAATGATGAACGACATACCGATTGCGGAGATTAATGGAGCCAGGCGCGGGGCATTGCGAAGGTGTCGATAGGCAAGCCGTTCGATGGTCGCATTTAGCAGGGCGCAGACTACGATGGCAATAACCAGCGCAAGAATAAGTCCAAATACGATTTTTGTGGGGTCTTTGCTTTCCAGGGTTCCCGTCACGGAAAGCACGGTCAGGGACGTAAAAACGCCAATCATGTATACGTCACCATGAGCAAAATTGATCAACTCGATGATGCCATATACCATGGTGTATCCCAGCGCGATGATGGCAATGATCGCGCCGTTGGAAATTCCGATAATCAAAAATTGGACGAGTTGAAGCGGGTTGGCTTGTATGGAAGCGGCGATTACTGGAATGTCGAGGCCCGCAATTGGCCCAATAAGGAGAACGATATAAAGTACTACGGCAGCGATGGCGAATCGCCTCAGGTTGAATTTTTTCCTGGTGGTGTCCATGGTGCTCCTCTATTACATTGCGCCTTCTATAGAAGCGAATGGGGGCGGCCATTCAGCCGCCCCCATTCCAATGAGAGATTTACTTGAAGGTGCCGACAGCTTCGTACTTGCCATCTTTGACGACATAGAAGGTCATGTCAGTCAGGGAAGCATCGCCATTGGCGTCGAACGACCAGGTGCCGAGCGCGCCATCGAAGTTCTTGATGGCAAAGACTGCGGCATTGACGGCAGCGCGGTCGGTGGGATCGCCACCCGCGGCGCAGACATCTTCAATGGCCTTGAGGGCCACGTTCATGGTCTCGTAGCCGTAAACGGCATAGGGCTCGGTCAGGGGGCCGAACTTGGCTTCGTAGTCCTTGACGAACTTCAGGCCAGCAGGGGGCAGCTTGTCGAGCGCAACGCCAGCGACGGAGGCGTAGGCGCCTTCGGCCACGTCAGCGCCAGCGCCGTCGATGAAGGCCTGGGTCTGGATGCCATCGGGACCGACGTACTTGACGGTCTCGTTGTCGCCCATGATCGCGACCTTGTCCTTCAACAGCTGGGAGGCATTGTTGTCCACGACCATGCCAACATAGATGGCATCGGGGGGACCACCGGCATTGCTGGTGGAGATCTTGGTCATCAGGGCCTTGTAGTCAGCGGCCTTCGGGTCGATGCCTTCGTGGCCGACAACCGTCAAACCAATTTCCTTGGCGGTGGCATCGAACACATCGGCGACGCCCTTGCCGTACAGTTCCTGGTCATCGAGGATGTAAACGGTCTGCGCGCCGAGGGACTTCACGAAATTGGCGGCAACCTTGCCCTGGATGTCATCAGCAGCAACGACGCGGGAGTAGGAGCGGACGCCGGTCGGGTAGTAGGAATCGGTCACACCGGGCAGATCCTTGTCGGCCTTGGTCAGACCGGGGTTGGTGTTGGCCGGGGAAATCATGGTCAGCGGGCCGGCGGCGTTCAAAATCGGGATGGACAGCTTGGCAGCGCCCGAGTTGAAGGTGCCGAGGTAGGCCACGATCGCCTTGTCGGCAGCGGCTTTGTTGGCGTTTTCAGTCTCAACCGCGGGATCCCACTTGCCGAGGGCGGCCGAGGCATCGTCCCAGGCTTCGTACTCAATGGTGTACTTGCCACCGCAAGCCTGGTAATTGGCCTGCTCGAGGCGCAACTGCATGGCGTTGACGATGGTCTGGGTCTGGGTCAGGGACGAACCGGTCATGGGCAGGCTGGAGACGATTTTGAGCGTACCGCCACCACTGGTGCCGGTGCCGCCGCAGGCGGCCAATGCCATACTGGCGACGACCAGCAGGGAAATCAAAGCGAACAAACGTTTGGTCATTTCTTACTCCTCCGATGATATTGCGTGGTATTGATTCCCGTAAAACGGGTTGCACAAGCACGGCAGACAATGCTCTGGTCTGTCAGCACCACCTCCTTTCGGCAGTTATATGAGGGGCGAATCTCATTTACAAGAAAGCCGGAGAAAAGTCCGGGTCAGGAGTTTCTCGCGGCTTTGATGTTCATAAAAGGTACTTCTACGATATTTAAACGCCAATAGTAAGGCAATTTCATCCAACGGTCAAGTTTGTAGCGCAATGAATCAGGTTTTTGCCTGCGGCTTATATAAGAGTTGTTCACGGATGCGCAGATCGGTGTTGCGTATCTTCATGGCCAGGTCGGCGGCCAGGTTATACATGAGACGGAATCCCAATTGAGGGTAAGTCTCGCACAACATGATCAATTTGTCGCGCGGGATGACCAGCAGGTGGGTATCCTTCTGGGCGGCGCGCGCCGAGGCGGAACGCAGGCCTTCATCCACCAGGGCCACCTCGCCAAAGGATTGCCCGCGCCGCAGCTTGGAGACGACGGTATCCTTCTGGGCCGTGCCGACCGGGCCGATGATGGCCGAGTTGATCGAGATGTCCACTTCTCCCTGGGTGATGACGTACAGCTCCTTGCTGCTGTTGTTTTCAAGGAAAATGATGTCTCCTTCATTAAACACCATTTCCTGACAAAGGTTCGCAACCAGTTCAAGTTGCGTGGACGTGAACTGGTAAAAGATGTCGCTTTGTTTGAGGTAGTTGATGAATGAGGTCATGGTTGTTGAGAGTGTAGCATATTCAGGGATTGAGCGCAACTACTACGGGTAGGATTGGATTAACCAATCCAACGGATCGATCTGAATACCATTAACCCACAATTCCCAGTGCAGGTGCGGACCCGTGATGCGGCCCGTTCCGCCCACCAGGCCGATGATCTGACCCTGCTGAACGTAGTCTCCCACCTGGACCTTGAACTCGGACTGGTGCCAAAAGCCGCTGGACACGCCCCAGCCGTGGTCGATGATCGTGGCGTTTCCGCGCACGGTCCAGAATTGGGCGAAAACCACCCGTCCCGCCGCCGGGGCGGTGATGGGCAGCCCGGTCCCGCCGCCGAAATCAAGGCCGGTATGGAAGCCGTCGATGGACAAGTCGGTTCCCTGACCAATGTAGGTGCGGCGGTTGCCATACCGCGATGTGAAATAGGTGGAATCGGCGTATTGAATGGCGGGCGAAATGAAATCCCCTGTCCATAGTTTCTCCGGGTTGGCTGGAGTGGTCAGGGTTATCAATTGCTGGGATTCAGGCTCGGTAGCGGCCGGGTCGATGGTGACCGGGTCCACATACAGAAGCGGGTCGTCGGGGTAATTGCCCGAGATGATGATTACCAGCTGCTCGTAGGATTGCGTGGTGCCGTCGGGCAGGGTGGCGTCCAGCCGCAGGGGATACAGGCCGGGCTCCAGCAGGGCGTGTACTCCCTGCAAGGCCACCTGCCTGCCATCCTCCATGAGGAAGAAGTGCAACGGGCGGTCCACCAAGATGCCGCCGAGGGTGACGCCGGGTTGGGTCTTGACGATGATCTCGCCCGTGCCGCCCTGTTTGAGGGGCAGGTAGGGGATGCTGGCGCTCTCGAAAGCCGAGGGCAGGCCGCTGGACAGTTGGCCCGAAGCGTTGCCAGGTGCGTACAGGCTGTCGCCGGGCAGGCCAGCCCAGGGCGCGGACAGGCCGTTGAGGCTGCTGACCGTCCATACGTCGGTGTTGTTCCGCACGGCCATCTCCAGCATGGATTCGCCCGGCTTAGGGCTGAGGGCGGCGTATTCGGGGGCGTTGTCCTGCTGCGGGATGATCATGCTGGCGCCGACGTAGAATTCGGTGGGACTGACGATGTGGTTGAGTTTGCGGAAGAGCTCCGGGGAAATTTGGGTGCGGCGCAGCAGATTGTAATACGAGTCCCCAAAGTTGATGAACTCGGTATTGAGCACGCCCGTAACCCCCTCCAGGCCCGGGATGACAAGTTGCTGACCGGCAGATAGCAGGTTGGGGTCGGCAATATTGTTGGCGGTCATCAACTCGGTCACCGAGATATTGAAGCGGGAGGCTATGGATGACAGCGTATCGCCGGGTTGAACGACATAGTAAGGCCCGCCTTCCTGTGCGGAGACGGGGCGGACCGTGGAGAATATAATAATGAAGAAGAGGGCGGCGGAAAGGAGTTTATGCATCTTTGAATTCAACGCGATCCCCGATTTCGTAATTTTCCCAGCGAGTGGGGTGGATTTCCAGGATGTAGCGGGCGGGCTGCCTGGACAGGTAGGCGGGTTTCCAGGATTTGGCAATGATCTTGTCGACCACGGTCTGGCTCGAGTCGATCCAAAAAACAGCCAGATCGAAGGGGACGAAGAACATGTGGATGGACGAGTCGAGGCGGGAATCCCGCCCTTCGACCAGGAGCAGGCCTTCATCGACGCCAAGCTGCGAACGGAACATCAGCCCGCGCAGGCGGCACAGGAACGAATCGCAGTATCCCACCTTGGCAGGGGCAGACAGGGAATGGGTAAGATTATGAACGTGGATGGGATGAGGCATGTCTGTTAATGAAACAGGGCGACCCTGAATTTGCCTGGGCCGCCCCGCGGACTGGTTCAGGAAACCAGGTTTTGTTGGTTCAGAATTTTTTCCACACTGGCGAGCAGATCCTGGGGGCTGAAGGGTTTGGTCACGTAATCGTCCACCTTGGCGATGTGAATGCCGAGCACGCGGTCGATGTTTTGGGCCTTGGCGGTGACGACAATCACCGGGATGTTGCGGGTTTTTTCGTCGGCTTTCATTTGCTGGTATACTTCCCACCCGTCCATATCGGGCATCATCAAGTCGAGCAGCACCAGGTCGGGATGCTCATCCCGAATCATTTGCAGGCCCTCCCGCCCGCCGGTTGCTCCCTTGACCTCGAAGCCCCGCCTCCCCAGAATGATACGGATGAGGTCGATCATCTCTGATTCATCTTCGATACATAAAATACGCTTAACCGGTTGACTGCTCATAAGACACCTTTCTGATAGTTTACCATAAAAGAGTGCGGCCATTCTATTACCGTTGACCTTTGTGTCGGTCGACTGATTGGAACAAAAAGAACATTGGGCATGAGGATTATTACCTGGAATGTAAACGGTTTGCGGGCTGCCTTGGGAAAGAATGCGCTCGCCTGGGCTTGGGATCGACAGCCGGATGCGTTATGCCTGCAGGAGATCAAGGTCCGCCCGGAGCAATTGACCGAAGAGCAGCGCACCTTCCCGCTTCGCGAAGTCATCTGGCATCCCGCCGAGCGCGCGGGATACAGCGGTGTAGCGACCTTCCTGGGCGCGCCCGCCCTGGAGATAAAGATCGGAATGGACGCTCCCGTTTTCGATGTCGAGGGGCGCGTCATCCAGACCCGGCATCCAGACTTTCGCCTGTTCAATATTTATTTCCCGAACGGCGGGCGCGGCGAGGACCGCGTGGCCTACAAGTTGGATTTTTATGCCCACCTGCTCGATCTGTGCGATGAACTTCACGCGCGCGGGGAGTCTGTCATCATCACCGGCGATTTCAATACCGCCCACCAGCCCATCGACCTCAAGAATCCAAAGGAAAACGAAAAGATCTCGGGTTTCATGCCCGAGGAGCGGGCCTGGGTGCAGAAATTCCTCGATCACGGCTTTGTAGACGCCTACCGCCACCTGTATCCAGAAAAAGTGGAATACACCTGGTGGACCTACCGCCTGAATGCCCGCGCCCGCGGCATCGGCTGGCGCTTGGACTACTTTCTAGTGTCGGAAGCCCTGATGCCACGCATCCGCGACGTGATCGTTCATACGGACGTTCAAGGCTCCGATCATTGCCCCGTAGAGTTAATTTTAGATTAGACTGGCACATTTTCCTGAAATTGATGGTTTTTGACGGAGAAGTGTTAGAGAATCGTAGAAAGATTTACCCGTTCAGTGCGTCTAGGAGAGCGGAGTTGGTATAATTCGGAAACTATTTGGAGGATTCCGTGAATTCACGCAGTCAAAATTTCATCGTCTACTTCGTGCTTATCGTGGCGATTGCGGCTATGATCTATATTGGTTTACGTCAGGAAACCCCGGGACAGGAAGTCCTGACGATCAACCAGGTAGCCCAGGATGTCAAAGATGGCGAAGTGGCCCGCATCGTAATCGAAGAAGAAAACCATATACGTGTGGTTTATTCGAGCGGAACCGAGAATGAGAAAGACGCCTACAAGGAACAGGATGCCACCCTGGTGGAGCAATTGAAAAGCCTAGGTGTTTCCGAGGAGCAGCTTTCCCCGGAGAATGTGGTCATCGAGGTCAAGCAGCCGTCCCTGTGGACGAATCTCCTGGGCCCGACCCTCATTTACATCCTGCCGTTATTGTTGATGGTGGGTGTCTTGTGGTTCGTCTTCCGCCAGGCGCAGGGCTCGAATAACGCCGCCATGTCCTTCGGCAAGAGCCGCGCCCGCATGTTCAGCGGCGAGCATCCCACCGTCACGTTCGCGGATGTGGCCGGGGTCGAAGAGTCCAAGCAGGAATTGGCCGAAGTGGTCGAATTCCTCAAGGAGCCGCAGAAGTTCATCCAGTTGGGCGCGCGCATTCCCAAGGGCGTCCTGCTGGTTGGCCCTCCTGGAACGGGCAAGACCCTGCTGGCCAAGGCCGTTTCGGGCGAGGCGGGCGTTCCGTTCTTCTCGATCTCGGGTTCCGAGTTCGTGGAAATGTTCGTGGGCGTCGGTGCCAGCCGTGTGCGCGACCTGTTCGATCAAGCCAAGCGACACTCGCCCTGCATCGTGTTCGTGGACGAGATCGACGCCGTAGGCCGTCAGCGCGGAGCAGGCCTGGGTGGCTCGCACGATGAGCGCGAGCAGACCCTCAACCAGATGCTGGTGGAGATGGACGGTTTCGATACTGATACCAACATCATCATCATTGCCGCGACCAACCGTCCCGACATCCTCGACCCGGCGCTGCTGCGCCCGGGCCGCTTCGACCGCCGCGTGACCCTCGACCGCCCCGACGTAAAGGGACGCGAGGCCATCCTGAAAGTGCATGTCAAGGGCAAGCCCCTGGAACCCGAAGTGGATCTGAGCTCCCTGGCGCGCGGCACCCCAGGCTTTGTCGGCGCGGATCTGGAAAACCTGGTCAACGAATCTGCCATCCTGGCTGCCCGCCGCAACAAGAAATCCATCGGGCAGGTGGACATGGAAGATGCCATCGAACGTGTGGTGATGGGCCCTGAACGCAAGTCCCGCCTGATCTCGGACGAGGAGAAGCGTATTATTGCCTACCATGAGGCTGGACATGCCGTGGTGGCCAATACCCTGGCCGAGGCGGATCCTGTCCAAAAAGTGACCATCGTTGGCCGCGGACAGGCTGGCGGCGTGACCTGGTTCCGCCCCGATGAGGACCGTATCCTCATGTCCCGCAAGAAGATGCTGGCGACCCTGGCCTATGCTCTGGGCGGCCGCGCCGCAGAGGAGATCGTCTTCGACGACATCACCTCGGGCGCCTCCAATGACATCGAGCAGGTGACGCGCATGGCGCGCGCCATGGTCACCCGCCTGGGCATGAGCGATGAAATGGGCAATGTGGTCTACGGCCAAAAAGAGGAGTTGATCTTCCTCGGGCGCGAGATCTCCGAACAGCGTGATTATTCCGAGGCTGTGGCCGAACAGATCGACCGCGAAGTCCGCAAGATCGTGGATGAATCCTACCGCCTGTCCAAGGAAATGCTTAGGCAGTATCGCACACAATTGGACCTGGTGGCCGCCAAGCTTCTCGAAGTCGAGTCGATTACCCGCGAGGAGTTCGAACAACTCTTCCCGCCGCCGACCCCCAAGAAGAGCGGCACACCGCAGTTGGCGTAGGGTGGGGTGGGACGTAAATAAGTAAACAGGTAAACAAAAGAGCCTTCTGGGAAACCAGGAGGCTCTTTTCTGATTTGCGAGCGGCGGCAGTCTACCTGCCAACTTGTTTGCCGATCTACTTGCTGTCTGTCTCTTTGTGCTGGCGAACCAACTCACGACGCAGGATTTTGCCGACCGTAGTCTTGGGTAGTTCACTGCGGAACTCGTAGTGGGTGGGAACCTTGTACGCGGCCAGCCGTTCCTTGCACCAGGCCTTGAGTTCCTCTTCGGTGATGGTCTGCCCGGGCTTGAGCACGATCCAGGCCTTGACTGTCTCGCCGCGATACGGATCGGGGATGCCCGCCACGCCGACTTCCATGATCTTCGGGTTGGCGGCCAGGGCCTCCTCCACCTCGCGCGGCCAGACCTGGAATCCACCCGGCTTGATCAGTTCCTTCTTGCGGTCGACAATGTAGAAATAGCCATCCTCGTCCATCTGGGCGATGTCGCCCGTGAACAGCCAGACCCTGCCGTCCTTCATCGTGCGCAGGGAGTTGGAGGTCTCAGTCGGCATGTTGTGATAGCCCTTCATGACCTGCGGACCGTTGATGATGATCTCGCCGACTTCGCCCTGGCCGAGTTCGGTCTCGCCGTCGTCCAGGCTGACGATCTTCACGTCCACGTCGGGCAGGGGCATGCCGATGGAGCCGGTCTTGTTCACGCCGTTGAGAGGGTTGCAGTGCGTGGCGGTCGGCGCCTCGGACAGGCCGTAGCCTTCGAAGACCTTGCCTCCCGTCAGCTTCTCGAATTGTTCCTTGGTCTCGCGCAGCAGCGCAGCCGACCCCGAGATGCAGGCCTTGATCGAAGACAGGTCGTATTTGCCCGCCTTCACGTCGGGGTGGTTGTTGATGCCGTTATACAGCGCAGGCACACCGGGGAAGATGGTGGCCTTGTATTTGGTGATGTTTTCCAGCACGTCCTTCAAGTCGCGCGCGTTTGGCACCATGACCATGCTGCCGCCGTTCGACATGGCAAAGTTCATGCCCGCCACCATGCCGTAGACGTGGAAGAGCGGGATGGCCATCAGCACCACTTCCTTGCCTGGTTCGAGGCCCGTCATCCACGACTTGATCTGGAGGGTATTGGCCACCACGTTGCGGTGCATGGCCACGGCGCCCTTCGAGACGCCCGTGGTCCCGCCCGAGTACTGGAACAGGGCCGTGTCATCGGGACCAATCTCCAGGGCGGGGCGTTTTGCGTTGGCGTATTTGGCGATCAGGTCCTGCATCCAAACCTCGCCCTCGCCGAGTCCGCCCTCGATGCGGAAGCCGCCTTTCTTCTCCTTTGCCAGGGTAAACAGCACACGCAGGAGCGGCGGGAGGGCCTCCTTCAAGTTGGTCACAATCAACTTCTTGATCTTGGTCTTGGGTTGGGCGGCCTTGATCGTCTTGTAGAAGTTGGTCATCACGAACATCACTTCGATGCCCGCGTCGCTGGCCTGGTGCTCGATCTCGGGTGCGGTGTAGAGGGGATTGGTGGCCACCACCACGCCGCCCGCCTTGAGGATGGCGTAATAGGCCATCACGAATTGCGGCGTGTTCGGCATGAAGATACCCACACGGTCGCCCTTCTTGACGCCCATGTCCACCAGCGCCGCGGCCAAATGGTCGGTGATCTCGTTCATCTCCTTGTATGCAACAACCGCGCCCTTGAAGATCGTACAGGCGCGGTCGGGATACTTGCGCGCGGAATCATCCAAAAAATGAAACAGCGGCGCTTGCGGATATTCGATTGCCTCGGGTACCCCTTTGTCGTAATGTGCCACCCACGGTCGGTCCTTCATTGTGCCTCCTCCTTTAGCTGGTTTACGTTTGAATTAGTATAGCTTGAAAAAATGAAAAGTCAATATTCAGGCGAATTTCTTCTGATGGATGAGCGTCATCACTTTTTCGAGCACATCCGCATCGCCCGCCTCGAACCAGTGGATATTGGGGTCGGACTCCTTGAACCAGTTGCCCTGGCGGCGGACGAAGATGCGCGTGATGCGTTTCATCTGGACCTGGGCCTGTTCCCCGCTCATTTGGCCGCCCAACACCTGACAGCACTCCCGATACCCGATCCCCGACATGGATGGCAATTCGGGCGAATAGCCCCTGGCCAGCAGGGCGCGGACTTCGTCCAGCAAGCCCGCCGCGAACATGGCTTCGATGCGCGCATCCAATCGCGCGTATAGTTCCTCGCGCGGACGCTTGAGTCCGACGGTCAGCAGGTCGTAGGGTGAATCGCTTTGCCCGCGCTGTTCGGAGAATTTCCTGCCCGTGGTGAAGATCACCTCCAGGGCGCGGATGGTGCGGCGCACATTGCGCAGGTCGATCACGGCGGCGGCCTCAGGGTCGAGGGCCTTCAACTTTTCATACAGCCACTCTTTCCCTCTTTCTTCAGCCAGCTTTTCCAGTTCGGTCCGCAGCCTTGAATCTGGCACCACCTCGGGCGGAGTCCAGCCCTGGGTCACCGCGCGGACGTATTGTCCCGTCCCGCCGACCAGCAGCGGCAGTTTTCCGCGCGCGTGAATGTCTGCGATGATTTTCTGCGCTGTCTGCTGGAACATGGCCAGCGACCAGGTCTCATTGGGGTCGGCCACGTTGATCAAGTGATGCGGCGCGCGCGCCTGCTCCGCGGGCGTGGGCTTGGCGGTGCCAATATCCATGCCGCGGTAGAACAGGCGCGAATCGGCCGAGACGATCTCGCCATTGAGTCGTTCCGCCAGGCGGATGGCGAGTTCGGTCTTGCCTACAGCCGTCGGGCCGACAAGGAGGAGCAGGGGAGGTTTGGTCATGGTTGTTGGATCCAGATAACGATACCATAAACGAAAGGACCATCCCTTGAAATCATATTGCACTCTCAAAATATGTGATGACCGGTTTCATACCTGGCCTGCCTTCGACGGAGATGACGTCGATCTGCCAATGGTCGACGGCGTGCTCGGCGGCGTAATGTTCGGCGGCGGCCAGCATGTGTTGTTGTTTGCGCGCGGAGACGGCCACCTCGGGCGGACCGAAACTGGCCGAGGTGCGCGTCTTGACCTCGACAAAGAGGGTCACATCTCCGTGTTGGGCGACCAGGTCGATCTCGCCGTAGGGGGTGCGGACGTTGCGGGCCAGCACCTCGCAGCCTTGCGCAATGAGATACTCGGCGGCGGCGGATTCGCCCCAGCGGCCGATGCGTTGGTTGTGGGTGGGAAGTTTGGCGGGCATGATATGGGTGTTGTGTTTCAGAGAACCAGTCAAAAGTCGGGAGACTTTTGAATCCGTTCAGCTCAGGAATTTTTCCACCAGGCTGCGCAGGCGCGCATCCCAACGGCGTTTGCGAGGGGTGAAATCGTAGACCAGGCGCTCGTAGTGCTTGAGCATCAGTTTGGTGGTGCGCTCGATGGCGTATTGGGTGGAGGCCTTTCGGGCTGAGTCGCCCATTTGGCGGAGCAGGCCACGGTCCAGGCACAGGCGGGTCAATTTGGCGGTATAGGCCGCCAGGTCGTGAGTCGCCAGGAAGCCGGTCTTTCCATCCTCGACCGTATCGCCCACGCCGGGCGAGTGGATGCCGACCACGGGCAGGCCTGCGCCCATCGCCTCGATGACCGAGAGTGGATGCACCTCCGTGACCGAGGCCGTGACGAAAATGTTGCACATGGCCAGGTAGGCGGGCAGCTGGTCGTAGGGGATCAGGCCCGTGAAACGGACGCGGTGTTGAATGTCGAGCTCGACGATCAGGGATTGAATCTCTTCCATGACCAGCTGCGCCCCGCTGCCGACGATCATCAGGTGAACGTTATCGATGGCCTGGGCCACGCCCGCAAAGGCCCGCAGCAGGAAATCCAGGTTTTTCTCGATCGCCACCCGCCCCGCATAGACGAGCAGGATGTCGCCCGGTTTGTAGCCGAAATCCGAGCGCTCGAGCGGCTGGGCCGCGTGGAAGCGATGCAAATCCACGCCGTTAGGCACGACCTCGATGTGACTCTCCACGTTGAGCTGACGCAGAACTTTTTCCATGCCCACCGAGGGCGAGATGACCAGGTCCACTGCATTGCAAAAGGAGGGCATGTATGCCTGCAATAGTCCCTGGCTGACCTCCTCGGGCATGATCGGCAGGTAGGCCTGGGCGTACAGGTCATAGCGGGTGTGGTTGGTGAAGATGACCGGGATTTGCAGCGGACGGCAATAGTGCAGGGCCAGGCGTCCGCTCAGAAAGGGGTGGTGGACGTGTACCACATCCATGGTTTGGAGGGTTTTCCTGGCCGCGCGCGAATAGCGCAGGGACAGGTAGTACCCTGTATCGGCCAGGGGCAGGCCGGGCGAACGGATGATGCGCGGCTCGTCATCCTGGTGCTCCAGGTCGCCGAACGTGAAGACATACACATCGTGGCCGGCTTGTTCCAGATAGCGCTTATTCAGCTCGATGTAGTTTGTGATGCCGCTAATGTGCGGTTTGTACGTATCCGCCATCATTCCAATGCGCATGAGACCTCTTCTCTTGTGTGACAATGCTACGCCATCCTGGGATGCAAGTCAAGCGACTTTTGTAGGGGGTATCGTTGCGCAAATTTCCAATTTGCGCGACAGGAGCATCATTTTGTTTTCTGGTAGAATGACTCTTCGAGGTAAAAATGTCGGCAAAATTGGTTTTACGCGATAAGGAATACGAAGTGCGCGCGGGCATGACCCTGCTGGATGCGTTGAAGAAAAGCGATATCGTGCCCGAGGGGGTGATCGCCGTGCGCGATGGCGTCCTGCTCGTGGACGATGAGATCCTCAGGAACGGTGACGTGATCAAGCTGGTCGCTGTCATCTCGGGCGGCTGAGCCATGAAGTGTAAAAAGTGCGGACAAAAAGCCTCGTTCAACATGCGCCAGCATAAACTGGCGCTGTGCAGGGAGCATTACCTGGAGTGGGTTCCCGAGCAGACCGAGCGCTTCATCAAAAAATACGGGATGTTTACCCGCGAGGACAGGATCCTGGTGGCCGTCTCGGGCGGCAAGGACTCGCTCTCGTTGTGGGATATCCTCATCCGCCTCGGCTACCAGGCGGACGGGATGTACATCGGCCTGGGCATCGACGGGGGCATCCAGTACTCGTCCGAGTCGCAGCGGTTGACGCAGGAATTCGCTGAGGCGCGCGGACTGAAGCTGCACGTGGTGGACGTGGAGCGCGAGCACGGCCAGTCGATTCCCATGCTGGCGATGAAGACCCACCGCGGATTCGACAAGCCGTGTTCCGTGTGCGGACTGGTCAAGCGCCATGAAATGAACCGCATCGCGCGCGACCTGGGGTATAACGTTCTCGCAACGGGCCACAATCTGGACGATGAGGCGGCGGTGCTCTTCGGCAACACCCTGGCCTGGGAGGGCACATACCTGCTGCGGCAGGGTCCTGTCCTGCCCGCGGCGGATGGGCTGGCGCGCAAGGTCAAGCCATTGTGTCGTTTCTACGAGCGGGAGATGACGGCCTACGCGCTGCTCTCGGGCATCGAATATATCTACGAGGAATGTCCCTTCGCGGAAGGCTCCACATCCATTTATTACAAGGAACTGCTCAATCAGTTGGAGACGACCCGCCCCGGCGCAAAGCTGACCTTTTATCTGCGCTTCCTCGAAGCCCGAACCAATGGACTATTCCGCGAAAAGCCCGAGGTGGTGCAGAATATGCATCCATGCAGCAAGTGTGGGCAGTCGACCACCGCGCCCGACCTGTGTTCGTTTTGCCGCATGATCGAGAAAGTCAAATAATCCAAGGTGTAGGAGAGACCCATGACAGCCAACAATAACTCCAAGGTAAAGCAGCCGCCTGTTCTGTTCGACAAGACCCAGGCCCTGATCGGACGTTTGAACAAGATCCTGGGTGGAACCTTGATCACCTACTGGAATAATCCCCGTGGAAGCGTCTGCCAGGATGATGTGGTGGCGCTGTACGAATTGCTCGAAAACCTGGGCAAGCAGGAGACGATCTATCTGTTCATCAAATCCAGCGGCGGGAGCGGACAGTCCTCTCTGCTGCTGGTCAATTTGCTGCGCCAGCACTGCGATAAGGCGATAGCTGTCATTCCGCTGGAGTGCGCCTCGGCTGCCACGATGATCGCCCTGGGCGCGAACGAGATCCAGATGGGGCCGATGGCCTACCTGACCGCCGTGGACACGTCCCTGACGCATTCGCTTTCGCCCATCGACCGCGACAATGACCGCGTCAGCGTCAGCCTGGACGAATTGACGCGCGTGGTGCGCCTGTGGCAGGCCCAGAACGCGGACGCCAAGGGCAATCCGTACCAGGAACTCTTCCAGTACGTGCATCCGCTGGTGATCGGGGCGGTGGATCGGGCCGAGTCTTTGTCGATCATGCTGTGCAAGGAGATCCTCTCGCACCACATCAAGGATGAAAAGGTGGCCGACCAGATCGCGTCCACGCTGAACTCGAAGTATCCGTCGCACAGTTACCCGATCCTGTACAACGAGGCCCAGCGCATCGGCCTGAATGTGGCGCGGCTCGATCCGCAGGTCAACTCGCTGCTGCTGGAACTGAACGAACTCTACAGCGAGATGGGCCAGCGCGCAACGACCGACTTCGACGATACCCACGCCCACGGCAACGAGATTCTTAATATCTGGGAGTCGACCGACGTGCAGGTCTTGTACCAGCAGGATAAGGACTGGTTCTATCGCACCGAGGAGCGCCGCTGGATCACGCTCAACGACAACTCTTCCTGGCGCCGCCTGCAAAAGGTCGGCAACAAGGTGGAGAAGTCCATTCTGCATATCGCATAGTCAATTTTATGGCGTTCCGGGGGCGTTCGCCCCAAAGCAACTTCCCGGTTGAAGGAGGAGGTTGCTTGGCAAGAACGCTCGCAACGGCATAACGGAAATTCTTGGTGTTGCAGAAGTGCGACAACAAGAATTTCTGCATTACAATCCCCGCATGTCCCTCTCCCCCGACCTCCTCGCTGAACTGAAAAAATCCATCGCGGGCGATGTCTGCACGGACCTGGCCTCGCGCATCCTGTACAGCACCGACGCGTCCATTTACCAGATCGAGCCGCTGGGCGTGGTCATTCCGCGCAGCCAGGATGATCTGCAAGCGGTGGTCGAACTGGCCGCCAAATACAGGACGCCCATCCTCCCGCGCGGATCGGGTTCCTCTCTGGCGGGACAGGCTATCGGCGAGGCGCTAATTGTGGATTGCTCCCGCTGGCTGGACAATATCATTGAAGTCAATCCTGAAACGCGCACGGCCACGGTCGAGCCTGGCGTGATCCTGGCGGCGCTCAACCAGGCCGCCGCCAAACACGGACTGCAATTCGGCCCTGATCCTGCTTCGGCGGAACGCGCCACAATGGGCGGCATCCTTGCCAACAACGCCACGGGCGCGCACTCGATCCTCTACGGCATGGCGGCGGATCATATCGTCGCGGCGGATGTGGTCATGGCGGATGGGAGTGTTGCAACTTGGAGAGAAGAGAGAATAGAGAACAGAGAGCAGGGGAATGACCGTTCTCTATTCTCTACTTTCTATTCATCTGTTCTTGACCTCCGCGAAAAATACGCCGCCGCCATTCGGCAAAACTATCCCACCACCTGGCGCAACTCCGCGGGCTATCGGCTCAATTACCTGCTGCCCTGGTCACCCTCCACGCCGCCGCAGTGGACCAACAACGCTGACCGCTGGACCATTTATCAATCTCCAGTTACCAATTACCAATCTCCCTCCACCATCAATCTTGCTCCGCTGTTGGCTGGCTCCGAAGGCACCCTGGCCGTCATCCGCCGCGCCACGGTCAATTTGGTGCCCAAGCCGAAGCACACCGTCCTGGCGGTCTTGAACTACGACTCGAGCGCCGCCGCCTGTGACGACGTGCCGCGCCTGCTTGAACATCGTCCGAGCGCAATTGAGTTGATTTCGCGCAACATCGTCCGCCTGGCGATGGCTGTGCCTGCGTATGCGTCCCAGGCGCGGATTTTGGCGGGAGAGGCCGAAGCGTTGCTGGTGATCGAATTTAGTGGCGACCAGCCTGAGGTCCTGAAGGAACGGGCGCTGGCCCTGCATCCCGACGTGCTGGCCGAATCCGCCCAGGATCAATCCCGCATCTGGAACATCCGCAAGATGGGGCTGGGCATCCTGGCCTCGCACACGGGCGACGCCAAGACCGTGGCCTTCATCGAAGACTGCGCCATCCCCGTCGAGCGCCTGGGCGGGTTCGTGCGCGGTGTGCAACACATCCTCGACCAGTATCACACCCAGGCCGAGTTTTACGCCCACGCCTCGGCTGGCTGTTTGCATATTCGGCCGATCCTCGACCTCAAGACCCAGGTGCGCGAGCTGCGCGGGATTTCGGAGGCCGTGCTGGCCCTGACGATTTCGCTGGGCGGCTCGATGAGTAGCGAGCACGGCGACGGGCTGGCGCACTCGGAATGGCTGGGAAATATTTATGGGGAGGAAGTGCTCGCCGCTTTCCGCGCCTTGAAGCTGGCCGCCGACCCCGAGCGGATTCTCAACCCTGGCAAGCTGATCGACGCCCCGCCGATGGATGCCAATCTGCGCTACGGGCTGGACTATCACGCCACGGCCTGGCCGACTCCGCTCGACTTCTCGCGCCAGGACGGTCTGGCCAACGCCATCGAGCAATGCAACGGACAGGGCGTTTGCCGCAAATTCGACGGCGTGATGTGCCCCTCCTTCCAGGCCACGCGCGAGGAGCAAAATGCCACCCGCGGACGGGCGAACCTGCTGCGGGCGATGATCAGCGCGCCCAACGTTCAACAGCCTGCCCTGAGCCTGTCGAAGGGTTCAACGTTCAACGTTGAGAGTGTTTTCGCCTCCCTCGACCTCTGCTTGGCCTGCAAAGGCTGCAAGTCCGAATGTCCCTCGGGTGTGGACATGGCCAAGATCAAGTTCGCTTTCATGGACGAGTATTACAAGACCCATCGCCGTCCCTTGCGCGATTACATCTTTGGATATTTCCACACCGTCTCGGCCATGCTGGCGTCCATCGCGCCGCTGGCCAACGCCATGATGAGCTTCGACCCGACCCGCAAGTTGATCGCCAAGGTGACGGGCATCACCGCCGAGCGTCCCTTCCCGAAGTATTCGATGAAGCGCGCCCACGTAGGGCAAATTGCCAATTTGCCCAAGAGCCAGGTTGCCCACACTACCAACGGACAAATTACCAATTTGTCCTACAAGAAAATCCTCTTCCTCTCCGACGCCTTCACGCGCTACATCGAACCGCAAGTGGAACAGGCTGCCTTCGACGTACTGGCCCGCCTTGGCCTGGACGTGCAAGTCGTCCCTGTGGTGGGGGCGGGCGCATCCCTGCTCTCGAAAGGCTTTATCGACTCCGCCCGCCATCACGCTGAGCGTGTGCTGGATGCGATCCAGCGTATCGACCCCGAAGGCGTGATGCCCATCGTTGGACTCGAACCGCCCGACCTGTATTGCCTCAAACACGACTACCGCGACCTGCTCCCAGCCCGCGTCGCGGACCTGGCCGCCATCACCCGCCGCACCTGGCTGCTGGAGGAGTGGCTGCTGCGTTCGAATGAGTTTACCGAATTGCGCGTAGCCAAATTAAAAAAGAATGGAATTGCCAGCCAGGCAGACAGTAAACCGCAGAAACTCAAGTTCCATCCGCACTGCCACCAGCGCGCCGAAGCCGCCGCGGATGACGGCCTGCCTACGGGTCCCGCCGCCACAGTGGCCATGCTCCAGGCCTGCGGCTACGAAGTCGAAGTCAGCGACGCGGGCTGCTGCGGCATGGCAGGCACCTTCGGCTACGAAGCCGAGCATTACGAACTTTCGATGAAAGTGGGGGAGTTGAAGTTGCTGCCTTCCCTGAAAAATTCCTCCCCCAAATCCGCAGGATTTGGGGGAGGCCAGGAGGGGGTGGTTTCCACGGGCTCAGCCTGTCGCCTGCAGATCGAGCAGGGCGCGAAGGTGAATACTACTCACCCCATTGTGTTGGTGGCGCGGGCGTTGAAGGTGGCGTAATGGAACAAGAGGTTATGGCAAGATTGTAAATGTCACCTCGTTCGAGCGAATCGACCCGACCCAGGCGGGGACTTCTACTCCGTTTATTGTGTTGGTAAGTTCATATTCATTTTGGTATATCGCTATAAGTTTATACTTCTCAACTGGTTTAATCAGACTTGCGTAATACTCGCGGGGAATATAAATTTCCCTTATAACCTGTTTTCCAGGACCCAGCGCATCTAATGTGTCTATTGATGGTGGAAGGTACCCATGAGGGTTAAAAGATTCATTGACTATGGGGTTTCCCGAAGAATCAAAAAGCAATATCAGCATTTCAACTCCCTTTGAAGGTGCGGAGTAGGGAAACCAATACAGGCGCTTGTGGACAAGAACTGCCGCTTCACCCTGGTTTGACAGGGCAATCTCGACCTTAAGATCATCAACTGAATGTACTTCTTCTTGCGCAATCTCCAGTGTCAGGATAAGAGGGTCGGAGGTGTTCGATTGGGGAGATTGAAGACTACATGCTGTCAATAGGATGAGCATCAATCCGCTTATTATGCAAGTATGGAGTTTCATGATTGCACCTCACTTCTTTCCATTTTACATCTGGATTGCCGCACAGAGTCTCCAGCCTTTGGACGGTCAACGACTTCAATCGTTGACTCCATGCATGTCCGGGCATTCGTGCTAAAATCTTTTTATGCGCCAACTCGTTCCTCACTTTATTCTTGAAAAGTATCTCGCCAACGAAACCCGCGGCAGTTTGCCGGCTGCGGGCATTTTTGTCGACCTTTCGGGCTTTTCCACTATGACCGATGCGCTGGCTGTTTACGGCCAACTTGGCGCGGAGACGCTCACCCAGGTCATGCGCGGCATCTTCGAGCCGCTGGTCGACGCGGTCTATGCCCAGGGTGGATTCGTGGTGGGTTATGCGGGGGATGCCTTCCAGGCGATCTTCCTCGAGGATGCGGCCCGCGCTCCCGCCGCTTTACGGGGGCTGGCCGCCGTGGCCGCCATCCAGGAGCACACCCGTGCCCATCCCCGCGTGGGAACCGCGTTTGGCGAATTTTCCATTTCGCTCAAGGCTGGGCTGGGCTATGGCGAGGTCACATGGCTGTTGCTGAATAGTTCCGACCACAGCCAGGTGACCTACTGCGTGCGTGGTTCGAGCGTGGACAATTCCGTCGAGGCAGAGGAAAACGCGCGGCCCGGTCAGATCGTGCTGGATGCCGCCTCCCAGGCGCGGCTGGCGGAATGGGCGGAGACGACACCCGCTGCTGCGGGTTTTCATCGCGCGGAGCGCCTCTTGGGCGAGCTGCCCGCCCCGCGTCCCTTCCACATGCCGCAGGTGGATTCCGTCACACTGGGCCTGTTCTACCCTGAGAGCGTCATCCGCCAACCCAACGCAGGCGAGTTTCGCCCGGTCGTCAACGTCTTTATCGATATCCCCATCGACCCGACTGACGAGGCCTTCGTCACGCCGTTCATGGAAAACGTCTTCCTGCTGCAAAAACGGTACGATGGTTTCTTCCTGCGTCCCGACCTGGGCGACAAGGGCTTCAACCTGCTGTTGTTCTGGGGTGCGACGACTGTCCACGAAAACAACGTGGAGCGCGCATTGAACTTCCTGCTCGATCTGTATACCGGGACGAAGGTGCCATTCAGGGCGGGTGTCTCGTACCGTCAGGCCTATTCCGGTTTCATGGGCGCCTCCGTGCGTGAGGATTACACCGCCTACGGCTGGGGGGTCAACCTGGCTGCGCGCATGATGAGTGCCAGCGGCCGCGGCGAGGTATGGCTGGAGGAGGAGGTGGCTCGCCGCGCGGAAAGACACTTCGAACTGCATCCTCTGGGTGAATATTCCTTCAAGGGTTTTTCGCACAAGATCAAAACCTTTGTCCTGGAGGGACGCAAGCAGGCTGCTGAGAACATCTATCGCGGCCAGATGGTGGGGCGCGAAGCCGAACTGGCGCGCTGGGAGGAATTCAGCCGGCCCCTGGCGCGCGGCGAATTTGCGGGCGTGTTGATGATCAAAGGGGAGGCAGGCATCGGCAAGAGCCGCCTGGTATATGAATTCCAACATTCCCCGCAGGGCGAAACTTTGCAGTGGGTGCTTGGCCAGACGGACGAGATACTGCGCCAGTCGCTCAACCCATTCGAGGCCTGGCTGCGTTCGCGCTTCCAGTTCTCCGATGACCAGCCGGATGAGGTCAACTGGCGCAGCTTCGATGAGCGGCTGCGGGCCATCGTCGATGCGACCACGGACGCTGGGATCGCCGGTGAACTGCTTCGCACGCGCACCGTGCTGGCCGCCCTGCTGGATCTGACCGAGCCAGGCTCCCTGTACGATCTGCTGGATGCCAAGGGACGCTACGAGAATATATTCATCGCCTTATCCAACCTTTTGCTGGCGGAGAGTTTGCGCCAGCCGCTGGTGCTCCTTATCGAAGACCTGCACTGGCTGGATGAGGACACACGCGCCTTTTTACCGTACCTGGTGCGCAACGCGCTGGCCAACTCTCAAAAATTCTTTCCCCTGGCCATCCTGACCACCACCCGCCCCGAGGGGGTCTTCCCGGCGTTGAATGATCCCGCGCTGCTGCATGAAATTCAGTTGGAGCGCCTGCCTTCCGAGGGGCTCTCACGCCTGGCCGGGGAAATTCTGGAAAGCCCTGCCAGCCCCGCCTTGATCGGTTTGTTGGAGCGTCGTTCGGAGGGGAATCCCTTCTTCGCAGAACAGATCCTGCGTTACCTGGCAGAAAACGGCCTGCTGCTGCGCCTGGCAGATGGATCGTTTTCCGCGCCGCCCCGCTCCGAGAACTCGATCCCGACCGACGTCAATTCGGTGCTGATCGCCCGCCTCGACAAGTTGACCCGCGAGGTGCGGGAGGTGGTGCAGACCGCTTCCGTGCTGGGGCGCGAATTCGAGCTGCGCCTGCTGGCCGAAATGCTGCGCGGCGACCCGCATTTCTCAGACAAGATCGTATCCGCCGAGCGCAGCGACATCTGGTTTGCGTTGAACGAACTCGCACATATCTTCCGTCATGCCCTGCTGCGTGACGCCGCCTATTCCATGCAGTTGGAGACACGACGGCAGAATCTTCATGCCATCGCGCTGACAGCCCTGGAGACCCTCCATTCGGCCGATTTGATGGGTCACTATAGTGAACTGGGTTATCATGCCGAGCGCGCCGCCCTGGACAAAAAGGCGCTGCACTACCTGGTTCTGGCGGGACAAACCGCGGTAGACACCTATCGGAATATCGAAGCCCTTGACTACTATACGCGCGCCCTGCGTCTGGTCCCTGATGGTGACCTGGGGACAGCCTTCCAGGTGCGTCTGGCGCGGGAGAAAGTCTATGCCACCCTTGGCCAGCAGGAGGAATGGCAGACAGAACTGGACGAATTGGCGCGCCTGGCAGACCTGTTGGGGGACGCCGGCAGTAAAGCTGAAGCCGTCTATCGCCTGGCTTCGCGTCAATATCTCCTGGGCAATTATCAGGAGGCTGTACAAAAGGCCCGCGAGGCCATCGAATGGGCGCGCCAGGCTGGGAATCGAAGTTTGGAAACCTCCGCAGCCATGCTGGTGGCCAATAATTTGCATCACCTGGGAAATTATCGCGAGGCAATTTCCCAGGTGGAAGCCGGCCTGCAGATGGCGCGCCAGACCGCCAATTGGAACGAAGAGGCGCACGGCTACAACCTGCTTGGCCTGATCTCGATGGAAGAGAAGACCCCGGAAGCCGCCAGTGCTTATTTCAATCAGGCTTTGAAGATTTTCAAGGAACATGCGGATTTGACAGGCCAGGCCATGACGCTCAACAGTGTGGGACTGGTCAACTCAGTCATCGGGAATTTTTCCGCGGCTCAGGCGGCCTATGAGCAGGCGCTGATCTTGGTGCGGCAACTGGGCATCCGCCGCGGGGAGGGTGTGCTGCTCGGCAACCTGGGGTTTATCGCTGGTTTGCTGGGTAACTTCAAAGAGGCACGCGCAAGTTGCGAGCGATTGTTCCGAATAGCCAGTGAGATTGGGGATAGGTATGGGGAAACCATGGCTCTGATCAACTTAAGTTCGAACGAGTGCGCACTAGGCGAGTATGAGGACGCTATCTTATCCGCCCGACAGGCGCTGGACTATTCCCGCCAGTCAGGGGATCGCAACTTGGAGGCCTGGGCGCTGACCTACCTGGGACATGCCTCCTTCGAAAGCCGCCAACTGGAAAAGGCCCTTCAGTCCTACCGGGAGGCCTTTGAAATCCGACGTGAATTGGATCAGATGTTATTGGCTATGGAACCGTGCGCCGGGCTGGCGCGCATCAATCTCTCGTGGGGCAAGCTGACGGAGGCCCTGGAGCATGCGCAGGTAATCCTCGATTACCTGGCCCCTGGAAACACCCTGGATGGAACCGACCAACCTCTGCGCATCTATCTGAATTGCTATCTGGTGCTGCGTGAACATGACGATCCCCGCGCTGGCGACATTCTGCAGGCGGCGTACGATATTTTAAATACGCACGCCGCCAATATTCCAGATGAGGCGGCGCGGCGTGTTTTTCTTGAAGAGATTTCCCACCATCGGGAAATCGTGGCGGCCTGGAACGGCCGAAAGCTGGCTTAGGGCTTTGTCCAGCCAATGGGCGGGTCGCCCCAGGACAGGGTCACAGCCAGTCTTCCATTGGAGTCGAGGGCAGGCTTCCTGTCGGTATACAGGGTGCCGTTCAACATGTAGATGAATGTCCCATGCCCTTCAGGATGCGGCGGAAGGTAGACCGTGTAATCCTGATCCTTGTAGGCGTTGGTGTTTTTGCTCCTGATCCCGAAATTGTTGATCCAGATGATGGGGCGGCCAGGCTCGTATTCCGCAGGCAGCCCTTCGGTGCTGAGGATTTCGATCACGGTATCGCTGGCATCCGACAGGGCAAGGGTGATTTCCATGGTCGTGCCTGCCTTGGAGTTTTTTTCCAGGGTATGCTTGGCGACCTTGAATTCCTGCCGGCCGGTTGCGGTCGATGTGACCGTGCCGATGACCTTCTTTGCCTGTTGCGCTTTTTGCATTTGTTTCTCCTCTTCAATGAAAATTGAATGTAGTGCGTACGTGCATCCTTGACAAGTTTATAATGAAGAACGTTTCCATAGAGTATTATGTTCGAAATGGCCTCATCTTGCAATACCCTAAAGGTCGGATCGATTAAAATCGGGCAGGCAAAGGATAAGGAGAAACCCATGACAAAGATCATCGGCCTGGACGGTATTCAAACGCAGGGACAATTACAGCAGGAGCTCGCCTCGGGCGGACGTTTCGTGATCTACCAATACTGCATTTCGATTTTGATCATGACCTTCAAGCGCGGCTCGAATATCTACCTTGTCCGCGCTGGGGAGGATCGCGTGCTGAAAGGACTGGGCTTTTCGCTGCTTTCCTTTTGCCTGGGCTGGTGGGGGATTCCCTGGGGTCCCATTTACACGGTTCAGGCATTATGGAATAATTTCCAGGGCGGCAAGGATGTTACCACGGAAGTGCTTGCTTCCATGAAATAGCAATTCGAACACACCCATCTTCAAAATTGCCAGAGGATTTTATGATCGAACGCCTACAGGAACCTGTCGCCTTCTTCCTGCTCATTATGAGCATCATTCTCATCACGCCGCTCCTCTCCGAGCGGATTCGTTTACCCGGTATGATCGGCATCATCCTGGGCGGGATGCTGATCGGCCCGCACGGCTTCCACCTCATCGAAGCCGGTGACCGCATCGAATTCCTGGCCACCATTGGCCTGGTCTATTTGATGTTCAGCGCCGGCCTGGAGGTGGATGTCAAACAGTTCATACGCGTCCGCTCCCGCGCCCTGGTGTTCGGTCTCATTACATTCAGTCTGCCGCAATTGATGGGCATGGGCCTTGGGTTCCTGCTGGGCCTGGACTGGCTGGGCATGATCCTGCTTGGGTCGGCGTTTGCCTCGCACACCCTGCTGGCCTTTCCAATTCTCACCCGCCTGGGCATGACGCGCAACGAGGCGGTCGCGGTCACTGCTGGTGCGACGGTGCTGACCGACATCGGAGCCTTCATCGTGTTGGCGGTGGTGCTGGGCGCGCGCTCGGGCGGATTGAGTTTCGGTTATTTTGCGCAATTGCTCGCCCTGTTGATTCTGTTCACCCTGGTGGTCATCTTTGGCCTGCCGCGCCTGGGAAAATTCTTCTTCCAGCGCTTGAGCGGGCGCGCCGTGGAATTCCAGTTCGTCATCGTCATCCTCTTCCTGGCTGCGCTGACCGCCGAGCTGATCGGTGTGCATGAAGTGGTGGGCGCCTTCCTGGCGGGGCTGGCCATCAACGCCACCCTGCCGCGCCACAGTCCCGTCACGGGGCATGTGCTCTTCATCGGCGAGTCGTTCTTCATCCCCATTTTTTTGCTCTACAGCGGCATGATCACCGACCCGCTGTCCTTCCTCAAGAACCCGCAGACCATGCTGATCGCCCTCGGCGTGACCATTGTGGCCTACGTTTCTAAATTTGCCGCGGCATGGATCACGGGCCGCATTTACAAATACACCAAGGCCGAGTTTTGGACGGTTTTTGGCCTCTCGCACGCCCAGGCCGCGGTGACGATTCCCACGTTGATCATCGGCCTCGAAACGGGCTTGTTCAGTACGGATCTATTCAATGCCGCCATCCTGATGATCCTGTTGACCTCGATCACCTCCCCCCTGCTGGTGCAGCGCTTCGCGCTCGGGCTGCAAACGGGTTCCGGGAACGACAAGCCCCTGCCGCTCTTTGGACGCATCCTGGTACCCGTTACCGAGCCGCGCACCCAGGAAAACCTTGTGGCGCTGGCGGCCCTGCTGGCGCGCAGTTCAGAGGGCAAGGTCATGGCCGTCAGTGTGGCCGAGGATACGCACACGCGCGAGAACAGCTTCCTCGCGCACCGCGAATTGCTGGAACACATTCCCGAAATCCTGAACGATCCCGATGTGGAAATCGAACTGATCCCGCGCATGGCCGGTTCCCACGCGGAGGGCATCCTGCACACGGCGGCCGAACGCGGCGCGTCGCTGATCGTCATGGGCTGGCGCGGCAAGGCCAGGCAGTCCAGGTCGGTGCTGGGCGCAGTGCTGGACGAGGTCATCTGGGGTTCGGATACGCCCGTCCTGGTGGGGCGCCTGCCCCTGCCATTGAATGGGATGCAGCGCGTGGTCTTCGTTCTGCCTTCGCGCATCATCCCGCCCGTTGTCCTGAGGCGAATGTTGGAGACCAACCTGGCGATTGCCAAATCCCTGAACGTACCGCTGCATATTCTGGCCGATGCAAGTTACATGCAGTCCGTCGAGGCGCTGTTGGCCGCCAGCGGGCACGATCTTCCTGTGATGGTGGAACAACTCAAAGGACAGTTGCGCCCGAAGGAAATGGAACAGGCCGGCGAACAGGACCTGTACGTGGTCCCGGGCTTCGGCTCGCGCCAGGTGTTCATGTCCAGTGTGGGACACCTGCCCGAGCGCATGGCCGCCGCCTTCGAAGGCAACCTGGCCATCCTGCATTTCGATAAATAGAAAATAAACACCCAGCCATAAACACCCAGCCATAAACACGCCTGCTGCTTTCTGGAGGATCTTATGAAATTGACGCCACATACCGAGGAATGGTACGCCTGGTTATCCAAACAGCAGAAAGGCTATTTCTACCCGGGCTGCAGAGTCGTTGCGCCCTGGCATGGTGAGGATAATTTCCGTACGCTGGTGTTCGAGCATCTCCAGCCGGAGATGGATGTGCTGGAAGTGGCCTGTGCGCAGGGCAACCTGGCGTTGGCTATGGCCCCACACGTCCGCTCGGTGCTGGCGTACGATGTCACACCGGACTATATCGACATGACCTGCAAGGCGGCGGAGGAGCGCGGCATCACCAACGTGAAGTTCCTGGTCCACAATTCGCGGGCGCAATTCAATGATGGCAGGACGCGCCTCCCTGCCGAAGACCATTCCGTCGACTTGTGGGTGAACAGCAAGGGACCGTTTCACTCGATCCTGGATGCGCCGCGCGTGTGCCGTCCCGGCGCGGTGATGTTGATGCTGGTGCCAAGCGGCGGTGTGCCATCCGGCGGCCGGTCCGCGCCGTGGAGTGAGCTTCTGCCTGAGACGTTACGCTCACTGCTTCCTCCTGACCAGGATAACCCGAACTGGGCTTACAAAGCCATTGTGGGAAATTTAAATGAAGCGGGACTGCGCCTGCACAGTTGGTGGGACTTTGACGTGCCCGAGTACCTCCCGAATCCCAGGGAACTGTATATCGGTTTGACCTGGCCTTTTATGGAGGATGAAGTGCCTCCCTATCAGGAGGTCGAGCCTGCGCTTGAGCGGATCTTTAAGGAGTTCGCCGGGCCGCAGGGGCTGGAGAACCGCTGGCGGCGGTCCATCTGGAAAGCGGTGATACCGGGGTGATGGGGAAGATTTTTCCCGCTGAACGCAGTTGCAGCGGCCTGTTCAAGGCGAAACTCACAAAAAAGCTATCCGCTCATTGCAAAGGCCGCCGCCCCAAAGGCGACCGCTACATTAAATGACCGCTTCTGTCCACGCATGGGCAGGTAAACGACCTTGTCCGCCAATGCCAGCAGGCCCGGGTCCACGCCCGTCACCTCGCTGCCGACGATCAACACAATCTTCTGCTTTCCGCCTTCTGCTTTGTGCTCTTTGTCTTCCACCTTCTGAATTGGAATCGCTCCTTCTGCAAATTCCAATGCCCAGACCCGCCAGCCTTCGCCCTTTAAACTTTCAACCAGCCTGACCGCATCCTTGTGATGTGACCATCCGACAAACTGCTCCGCACCCAGCGATGTCTTGCGCACTTCGGCTTGTTCAGGTGTGGGTGTGATGCCGCACAGGTAGGCGTGACCGAACCCAAAGCCGTCCGCCGTGCGCAGGATCGAACCGACGTTCCATGCCGAGCGCACGTTATCGACCAGCACGGCCAAGTCCGCATCTTCTTTCTTCCCACTTCTTACTTCATCAAGCTCTCGTCCAATTTCTTTCCTCATCACCACCCTGGTCTCTCCCAAACAGGACGGGCAGCGCTCCCCGAAGGGATGTCCCTCCGTCAATGGATAACGCAACCCGCATTCGGGATTTTGGCAGATGCGAATTTCAAAAGATTGAATGTTCATCGGGTATGATTATACTCACTGCACTCTGGTCACTGAAAACTGGTTACTGACATGGAAGCCTTCCTCCCTCAACCACCCCGAATCCCTTTTCTTCTCCGCCTCGGCATCTGGATCTCCGAGCGCATCACCGGGCGCGTCATGCTGCCTGCGCGTTTGCTGGCCTGGTACCCCAAAGCCGCGATTGGCTCGGGCGTGCTCGAAGCGCTGGTGGCCCACGATGAACCCGGCATGGACCGCCGCATGTTGCAGCTGGTCCGCATGGCGGCCTCGCATGCAGCGGCCTGCCCGTTTTGCATCGACATGAACTCGTACGAGCATCGTCGGCACGGCATCACCGACGAGGAGGCCGAAGCCGTCAGGGGTGGAACAGCCCTCGAAACGGTGCCCAGCCTCGGCGTCCGCGAACGGTTGGCCATCCAGTATGCGCGGTTCATTTCCCAGACGCCGCTCAAGTTCCAGCCCGAGATCGTTGCCCAGATGCGGGCTGAATTCAACGAGCGCGAATTTGTCATCCTGGCCTCCACGGCGGCGCAGGTCAATTACTGGGCGCGGCTGATCCAGGCGCTGGGCATTCCGCCCGCGGGATTTGGCGACGCATGACCACGTTGATCTTCAACAAACCCTACGGCGTGCTTTCGCAATTCACCGACGAGGGCACGGGGCATCCCACGCTCAAGGATTTCATCCTCGTGCCGAACGTGTACGCGGCGGGGCGCCTCGACCGCGACAGCGAGGGCCTGCTGCTGCTAACCGACGACGGTGGGCTGATCAAGCGCATGACCGATCCACAGCATCACGTCGAGAAGACCTACTGGGCGCTGGTGGAAGGCGACCCGACGCCCGAGGCACTGGCGCGGCTTGAAAGCGGAATCCAGCTCAAGGATTATTTCACCCGTCCCGCCAAAGCCCGCCTGATCGCGGACCCGCGCCTGCCTCCGCGCCCCAAGCCGCTGACGCCGCACGGGCCAACCTGCTGGCTGGAGATCAAGCTGCGCGAGGGCAAGAAGCGCCAAGTGCGTCACATGACCGCCGCGGTGGGACTCTTCACCCTGCGCCTGGTGCGCGCGGCCATCGGCCCGCTGACCCTGGGCGACCTGCAAGTGGGGGAATGGCGAGAATTAACGTCTGCTGAGATTCGAAACCTGCGCCTGTAGCACGGTTATAATCCTTTGCAATGACCCGCAAACCGATTTTCCTGCTTGCGTTTGCCTTCCTGTTGGCCCTGACGATTAGTCTGTGGCCGCGCGAGGGACAAGCGTTACCTGCCGATAAACCCGTCATTCAAAATGGATACGACTTGCTGGCGGCGGTCAACTCGCTGCGCGCCTCCAATGGACTGCCCGCCTACTCGGCCAATGTCATTTTGATGCAGATCGCCCAGGCCCACGCCGATTACCTGGCCGCGACGGGCGGCGCTTCGGGCCACGTTGGGCCGGGCGGCACCTCGCCCAGGGATCGCGCCGCGGCTGCGGGCTATCCGCTGGGAACGTATTTTTCGGAGAACTGGCAGAGCGGATTCAATATGTCGCCTTCGGGAGCGGTTGCCGCCTGGCAGGGAGATGCAGCCCACTTGAATACCATGCTTTCGGGCAATCTGATCGAGGCGGGCGGGGGCGTGAGCAATGCGGGCGGGACGATTTACTACGTGTTGGATGCAGGCGCGCCATCCAACTACACTGGCGCTCCCACGGTGACCCCGGGCGGTCCGACCGTGACGCCTGGCACGCCCGGTACGGCGATTGTCTCGCAGTTCATGGTGCCCGTCACCATTAACACACCCGATGCAAGCGGCATGGTTTACCATGAGGTGGCCTACGGCCAATCTCTGTGGAGCATTGCCATCGCATACAACACCAAGATCGAGTCGATCAAACAATTGAACAATCTTGGCGACATCGATATCTACGTTGGGCAGAAATTGCTGGTCATGCGGGGCGCCACTCCCGCGCCGTCCATCACACCCAGCCTGCCAGCCTCCCCAATTTCCGTGGCTTCCGCGACTGCCCTCCCCGCGACCATGACGCCGTTCCTCCCGCCTGCCGCGACGAGTACCGTCACCCCCACGAAAACGGCTGCGCCTTCCGCCCTGAGCGGAGGTCGATTCAACTTCACGGCCCTGCTCATCATCCTGGCGGCCCTGGCCTTTGCCGCGCTGGGCACCTGGGCTGGCACGCGGAAAACCGTCTGAACCGTTTTGGAATTTGTGGTATGCCGTGATTAAAACCTTTTGGACACGGGCCTTCGGCAGACGAACACGGAAAGACATGGATTTTTAAAGGCTTTTTCCGTGCGAATCCGTGTTGTCCGTGTACAGAATCACGGCAGATCCCAGAGAGCCTAATGGCGGCTATTCCATTGAATCCCAAACTCCCAGTAAAATAGGCCCCATGTCCCCATCCAATCAAAGACTCAACGCTCTCACTACCACGCGCTTTATTGCCGCGCTCTCGGTCGTTTTCTATCATGGCGGGGAAGGCCTGTACCTGCTTGGTCTGTTTCCGATCCGACCCCTGCTCACGTCGGGTTTTACGGCGGTCAATTATTTCTACGTGCTGTCGGGTTTCGTAATGGCGCTGGCCTACTATCGCCCTGGGCAGAAATTCGAATTTCGCAGTTACTGGACGGCGCGCTTTTCGCGCATCTATCCCCTGTATATATTTTCGTTCATAATCACCTGCCTGTATTATCTTGAGATCATGGGTAAGATCAATTCGGACAAGATCTGGGCCAACGTGCTCCTGTACCAGGCCTGGATCCCGCGTTACGCGCTTTCGTTCAACTTTGCCTCCTGGTCGCTGGCGGTCGAGGCCTTCTTCTATATCCTCTTTCCCTTCCTGGCGATATTTGCCATGCGCCAGCCCCCGAAACGCCTGATCTGGATGTCGATCGCTTTTTGGGTGCTCAGCCAGTTCGCGCACTCCATGATCGGGATGTGGCTGGGCCTGGGCGCGCGCCTCTTCCTGGCATATTTCCCGCCCTTCCACCTGAACTCGTTCCTGCTAGGTGTGGCAGGCGGCGTGTGGTTTCTGAGTGAGGCTCCCAAACACCCGCACAAGACCTCCACCAATCTGGCCTGGATGGCCTTTTCCCTGGCCTTCATTTCGGCCGCCCTGATCATCCGTGAATATTATCAGTTCTCCATCCGCACTTTTTCGCTCGACGTGGGCTTGCTGGCGCCTTTCTTCCTGATCTTCGTGCTGACCCTGGCCCTGGACGGCACCCGCATCTCGAAGACGCTCAGCCATCCCGCGCTGGTGCTGCTGGGAGATGCCAGTTATGCCCTGTACATTCTGCACATCCCCGTGCGCTGGATCATGGAGCGCTATCTGATCTCGATTGGCACCACCATGACCTACGGCCAGTTCTATGGCTTTCTCTACCTGCCCTTCCTTCTGACGGTGTCGGTTCTGACCTTCCTCTACCTCGAACGGCCCGCCCGCGACTGGCTGCGGCATAACATGCACAAGCTGCCCCTGATGCTCCTGGACCTGCTGCTGGTGGCTGGCGCCCTGTGGGTGAGCTTCACCCTGCTGCTGGGCGGGGAGGCGATCAATCTTCCGCGCACGCAGACGTATGCCCTGCGCGTCGGTTTGACGATTTTCTTTACCTGCCTGCTTATCTTCCGCTATTACATCACCGCCTCGTGGAAATCATTAATGTTTGCATTCCTGCTCGGCGCGGCTGTGTGGACGGCCTTCATGTACCTGGCCTGGCTGGGCGGCTGGATCGAAGTCTTTCCGCGCATGGTGCTGGCCAGCTCGACCGCGTTGGCCTTTGCCTCCATCTTCGGTTCGCGACTCTTGATTCGGCGGCTGGCGCCTGCCAGCCTGGCCTGACGGGACGGGAATATGACCAATAACGTTAGGCCCCTGCTCACGCTTCTATCGGAGGAGCAGAAGCAACAGATTCATAGTTATGCCCTGCGCATCCTGTCGGAAACGGGCGTGCGCATCGATTCGGACAGGACCCGCGGCCTGATCCAGCGCAAGTGGGGATTGCGCGCCGAGGAGCGCCTGGTGCGTATCCCAGCCGAGGTGACGGAGGCCGCCATCCACTCTGCACCCAAACGGATCAACGTGTACAACCGCCGCGGCCAGCCCGCCTTCCAATTGGGGGAGGAGCGCCTGCGTTTTGGCGTCGGCGTCACGGCCCTGTACTACCAGGAACCCGTCCACGACAAGCTCGAACTGTTCACCCGCCGCCACATGCAGGATATGGTGCGGCTGGGTTCGCGCCTGCCGTTGTATGACGTGGTTTCCACGGTGGGCATTGTGCGCGACGTGCCCGAGCACTTATCCGATCATTACGGCAGCCTGGAGATGCTGGCGAACACTACCAAGCCGCTGGTGCTGCTGGTCTCGGACGAGTCCAATTTCCCGCCCGTGCTGGATATGTTCGAGAGCCTGCACGGCGACCTGGGGACGAAACCGTTCATCCTGCCGTATTTCAATCCCGTCTCGCCGCTGGTGATGAATGCGGGCACGACCGATAAAATGGAGACCGCCATCGCGCGCGGCCTGCCGATCATTTTCTCGAATTACAGCATGGCGGGCGCCTCCACGCCGCTCACCCCCGCAGGGACGCTGGCCCTGCTGCTGGCTGAACTGCTGGCGGGGCTGGTCATCGCACAAACCATCCAGCCGGGCGCGCCGATTCTGCTGGGCATGCTGCCCGTGTACTTCGACATGAAGTCCATGCTCAATTTCTACGATCCGCAGAGTGTGCTGGTCAGCCTGGCCTGCGCCGAGATGATGGCCAGGTATGGCATTCCGCATTGTTCCACTTCGGGTTCGGGCACAGGCTGGGGCATGGACCTGGTGGCCGTGGACACCTACTGGATGAATACGCTCTCGCTCCTGCTCTCTCAGAGTGGACTCGCCCCGTTTATCGGGGACAGCCACGGGTCCAAGTCGATCTCGCCCTGCACGGTGGTACACGTTCACGAGGTGATCGACCAGGCCCAGCGCTTCTCCAACGGCTTCCAGCTCGACGATCCCAGCGCCGCTTTGGAGGAAATCGCCAAGGTGGGAGCGGGCGGCAGTTTCCTCTCCTCGCCTTCCACACTCAAGAATTACAAGACGGGTTATTACAACAGCCGCGTCTATCCGCGCTGGAGCATGGAAAAATGGCAGGCGGAGGGGGAACCCAGCGCCTGGCGCATCCTGCATGAGAAGACCCAGGCCCTGCTGGCCGACGCGCCCATTCCCGACGATCACGACGAGCTGCTCGGGCGCGGCGAAGCGCTGATTCGCTCCCTTAAATCCAGATGAGACGGGCCAAAGCCGCGGAGATGCCGTTTTAAGGCTCATGGTATAATACCTACGCAAGTTTTGTATATCAGCCCACCATCGAGGAGCCTGAATTGGCCTTCAACCCCATCAACTGGCTGCTAGGCCTTTTTTCATTGGACATCGCCATTGACCTGGGCACCGCAAATACGCTCGTCCATGTGCGTGGGAAGGGAATTGTCATCAACGAGCCTTCCTGGGTAACCATCGACAAACGTTTGCGCCAGCCCCTGGCGATAGGCCTGGAAGCCAAGGAAATGGTCGGGCGCACCCCGTCCAATGTGATGGTGGTCCGACCGATCCGGGATGGCGTCATCTCGGAATTCGATGTCACGCAAGTGATGCTTGAATATTTCATTGGAAAAGTCCACGAACAAAGTGTTGTTCCTTTGCCACGCCCGCGCGTGGTGGTCGGGCTTCCCACCGGCGTGACCGAAGTGGAGAAGCGCGCTGTGTATGACGCTGTGATGGCCTCCGGTGCCCGTCAGGCGCTGTTGATCGAGGAGCCGATTGCTGCTGCGCTGGGAGCCGGCTTGCCGGTGCGCGAGATCAAAGGATCGATGGTTGTCGACATCGGCGGCGGCACGACCGAAGTGGCTGTGCTCTCGATGAGCGGCGTGGTTCTCTCCCGTTCCCTGCGCGTGGCAGGCGATGAGATGGACCAGGATATCGTTCAGTACCTGCGCAACAAATACAACCTGCTGGTCGGCGAGGGGATCGCCGAGCAGGTCAAATGGCAGATCGGGTCGGCCTACCCGCTCCAGCCCGAGAAGATGATGCAGGTGCGTGGCCGCAACCTGGTGACCGGCCTGCCTGAAACGGTGGAGGTTTCTTCCATTGAAATCCGCGAGGCGTTGTCCGGGTCCGTGCAGGTCATCATCGACACCGTGCGCGATGCGCTCGACGAGGTCCCGCCCGAGATCGTGGCCGACCTGATGGATGTCGGCATCTGCCTGGCAGGCGGTGGCGCGCTGCTGCAAGGCCTGGCCGAACGCCTGACCGATGAATTGAAACTGCGCGTGTGGGTGGCCGAGGATCCGCTGACCTGTGTGGTGCGCGGCGCGGCCATCATCTTTGATGATTTCGACAACCTGAGCCGCTACCTGGTCGGGCTCGAACGTGGCAGCACCCGTCACACGGCCTGACCTCTCTATTGGTAAGCTAATAAACGAATGAAGGATCTGTTTTCCCGTTCTTTACAGACTACAATCATCTTCCTGGTGGTGGGGGGCATCCTCGCACTGGCTCTGGGCGGCTATTTCAGTTCGGCATCCAACCTTTTCGGCGGTTCCCTGGTCGACGTGCAAACCTGGATCTCCACGCGTGTGCAGGCCCTTCAGGATTTCTTTACCGCCCCGCGTGACATTTCCTCCCTGCGCACCCGCAACGCGGAGCTGCAGGCGGAGGTTTCGCAGTTGCAGGCGCAGGTGATCGAATTGCAGCAGCGCGTCAACGAGACCGAAGTCCTGCGCGCGCTGGTGGACTTCTCACGCAGCAATCCTGAAAACACCTACCGCGCCGCCGCCGTCATCGGGCGCGACCCCAGTCCCTTCCTGCATTACGTGGTGATCAACCGCGGCTCCAACGACGGCATTCGCCGCGGCATGCCCGTGGTGACCAACCAGGGTCTGATCGGGCGCATCGATGCGGTCATCGCCGATGCGTCGCGCGTTCAGTTGATTACCGACCCCGCCTCCACCATCAACGTCTATCTTCAAAATGCGGATGCGAACGCGGTCATGATCGGCTCGGTGACGGGCGATGTGACACTTGATATGATCTCGCAGGATTTGACCGTTGAACCCGGCGACCTCATCCTGACCTCCGGCCTGGGCGGCGGTTACCCGTCCGACCTGATCATCGGGCAGGTCGTTTCCGTCCGCAGCATGGATGTGGAGTTATTCCAACAGGCCGCCATCCAGCCTGCCGTGGATTTCACCCGCCTGGAAATCGTCCTGGTCATTACCAACTTCCGCCCGGTCGACATCTCTCCCCTCGTTCCCACCCAGACCCCCTGAGCGCCATGCGCAACTTGATCGCCTTCCCGCTGATCGGACTGGCAGTCATTCTGCAATCCGCCGTCATCAGTCGATTGACCCTGCTCTCCGGTTATGCCGACCTGCTGTTGATCATGCTGGCCGCCTGGGCTTTGCAACCCCAGGTGAAGACCGCCTGGCATTGGGCTTTCGTGGCCTGCATCCTGGTCGGCTACATGACGCGCCTGCCCTGGCCCGTGGTGGTGCTTGGATACGCCGCCGTGGTGATCGTTTCCCAGATGCTCCAGAGACGCGTCTGGCAGGCGCCCCTGCTGGCCATGTTTACCGTCACCTTTTTGGGCACGCTGCTGATACATCTCTTTTCCTATGCGGCCCTGGTCCTGACCGGCGTTTCGCTTTCCTTGGGCGATGCACTGGGGTTCGTGACCCTGCCGAGCCTTTTGCTTAATCTGTTCTTTTCCATTCCCGTGTATGCCTTTATGCGCGACCTGGCGCGTTGGGTCTACCCGGGCGAGGAGGTTGAATGAGCTCGTCCCCCCTGCCGCGTTCCTCCCAATTCGAGCCGTGGCGCTTATTTGTTGTATATGGGATCGTCTTTGCCATCCTGGCGGCCCTGCTCTGGCGGCTGATCGTTTTACAGGTCATTACCGGCGCCGACTATACGTCGCAGGCCGTGGAGAATTACACTAAGTCGATCAGCATACCCGCACAGCGCGGAATTATCTATGATCGTAATGGCTTCGTGCTGGCGCGTAACATTGCCGCCTACAACCTGGTCATTACCCCCGCGAACCTGCCCGACGACGACGCCGACATCCAGCGCATCTATCGCATCGTGTCGGAGATTACCGGCGTGGCCGCTGGCGGGCCGGTCACGGATGAATCGCTGGAATTCGCCAAACAATTTTCGGCCTGCATCGACGGCCCGCCCATTGCCGACATGGTGGCATTGGGCGATTCGATTGCCCCCTACAGCCCGGTCAAGATCAAGTGCAATATTACTGAGGATACGGCCCGCCTGGTGCGTGAACGTTCGATCGACCTGCCGGGCGTCTCCGTGGAAATCGAGCCGATTCGCGATTATCCGACCGGTTCGCTGACCGCCAATGTAGTTGGTTTTCTTGGTCCGATCCCGGCGGCGCAGGAGGAGGAACTCAAGGCGCGCCGCTTTGTGCCCAACCGCGACAAGATCGGGTATGCAGGCGTGGAGGTTTCGCTCCAGGATATTCTCGCGGGGCAGAACGGCGAGCGCGTCATCCAGGTGGATGTGGCCGGCAAGGAACTGCGCAACCTGGAGCCGCCCATCGCGGCCGAGTCTGGCAACAACGTCAAGCTGACCATCGACACCCGCCTGCAAACGGCCGCGGAGGCCTCGCTGCTGGAGGAGATCCGTTTCTGGAATACATACCTGAACACCATCCGTATTTCCAGTGGCGTGGTGATCGCCATGAATCCCAAGACGGGTGAGATCCTGGCGATGGTGACCTATCCGACTTATGAGAACAACCGCATGGCGCGCATCATCCCTTCGTATTACTACCAGCAATTGAGCGAGGACCCACGCCGTCCGTTGTTGAACAATGCCATCTCGGCGGAGTTCCCGCCGGGCTCGGTGTTCAAATTATCGACGGCGACCGGGGCCTTCAACGAAGGCGTGGTGACGGCGGACAAGATCATCTTTGCGCCGGGCCAGATCGAGCTGTGCGACAAGTTCACCGCCAACGAGGAATGCGGCGCCAGCAACACCCGCCCGTTCGTGGACTGGATCTACGATACGCGTCCCGAGGGTTTTGGACAGATCGACTTCTTCCACTGCATCGCCTATTCGAGCAATGTGTGTTTCTACAAACTGGGCGGCGGTTTCGAGGATGAAATTCCCGAGGGCCTGGGCATCTTCCGCCTGGGTGAATATGCCCGCGCTTTGGGATATGATCGCCCGTCCGGGATTCAGCTTCAGGGCGAGGCCGACGGCCTGATCCCCGACCCGGACTGGAAACGCATCACCACGACCGAAGTCTGGTCCACGGGCGATACCTACATCGCCAGTGTGGGACAGGGCTATGTGCTGGCCACGCCCCTGCAGGTCATCATGTCGGGCGCGACGATTGCCAACGGCGGCAAATTGATGCAGCCGACCATCGTCCGCGAAGTGACCGATGCGGAAGGCAACGTGCAGGAAGTCTGGTTCAACCCCGAGGATTTCACGGTCTGGTTTGCGAAGACCGGCGTGGACTCAAAGGGCGATCAGGTCAAGCAATACGTCGACCCGGCCAACCCCGGCAAGCCGCTTGCCAAACCCCCGTCGGGCAGTTACCAAATCTCGCCCTTCGTCCCCAACGTGAAATGGGATATTACCAAGACGCCCCTGATCCAGGTGTTCAACTGCGACGAGGGTTTTTGCGAGGCGGTGGAGGGTGTAAAGAAGGCGATTGCCCCATCCACGATTGCCGCTGTTCGCGCGGGGACGCGCCTGGCTGTGACCGACCCGAGTGGCACCCTGAACAAGATCTTCACCCGTGATTATCCGCTTGCGATTGCGGTGGCCGGCAAGACGGGCACCGCGGAATATTGCGACGATGTGGCGCGCACGGCCAACCGCTGCCAGTTTGGCTCCTGGCCGACCCACTCCTGGACAATGGCTTATGCGCCATATGAGGATCCCGAGATCATCGTCATGGCTTTCGCCTACAACGGCGGTGAAGGCGCCAGCGTGGCAGGCCCGATCGTGGCGCGTGTGTTGCAGGCTTATTTCGAGTTGAAGGCCATTGACATTGCGCGGGGAGCGCCGTCCTCGCCCTAGCCCCGCTCCGGCCGCGGCTGGAAAGAGGCAGTATAATTCAGGCCAGAATTTTTTTATGGATACGATTGCACCCACTGTTCAGATCAAGGGCTTCCGCGACAGCCTGCTCGTGGTGTTGAACGGCGAGACCTGGGAGGGCAACCAGGCCGCGCTGCTCACGCAGATCGACGAGCGCGCCTCGTTCTTTCAGGGCGCCCGCCTGGTCCTGGACATCGGTTCGCAGGCCCTGGGCGTGGATGAGATGGTTCACCTGCGCGACCTGCTCTCGGAGCGCGGCATCTCCCTGTGGGCGGTCCTGAGTGAATCGCCCAAAACGGAAAAGACCGCCCAACTGCTGGGGCTGGCCACGCGCCTCTCGAAACAGCGCGTCGAGGAGAAGCCTCGTCATGCCGTGGTGGAAGTCCCGTGCGAGGAGACGGCTCTTTTCGTGAGCAGGACGCTCAGGTCCGGGACGCGCATCGAGTATCCCGGGCACGTGGTCGTCATGGGTGACGTCAACCCGGGCGCGGAGATCATCGCCGAGGGGAACGTCATCGTGTGGGGGCGGGTGCGGGGCGTCATCCACGCGGGCGCGAAGGGCAACCGCAACGCCATGATTTGCGCGCTGGATCTTTCCGCCACGCAATTACGCATCGCGAACGAAATATCGGCCACGCTCAAGCCGCAGAAAAATCCGCGGCCCGAGGTTGCCAGTATCAACAAGGAAGGTCGGCTGCAAGCTGAGCTTTGGCAGCCGGGATAACTTATTCAAAGGGAAGCGTTCATGACCGCAACAGTCGTCACTATTACTTCTGGGAAAGGCGGCGTCGGCAAAACCACTGCCGTCGCCAATCTTGCCGTTGCGCTGGCCGCGGACGGCAGGAAGGTTGTCTGCATCGATGGCGACATCGGCTTGCGCAATCTCGACATTGTGCTGGGCCTGGAAAACCGCATCGTCTACGATATCGTCGACGTGATCGAGGGACGCTGCCGTCTGCGGCAGGCGATGATTCGCGACAAGCATTTCCAGGAGTTGTTCCTGATCCCGGCCGCCCAAACCCGCGACAAGAACGCCGTCTCGCCCAGCGACATGGCGCGCGTCTGTGACGAGCTTCGCCCCGATCACGATTTCATCCTGATCGATTCTCCCGCGGGCATCGAACGCGGATTCCGCAACTCCATCGCCGCCGCCGACCGCGTGCTGGTGGTCACCAACCCCGAGGTGTCGGCCGTGCGCGACGCCGACCGCGTGGTGGGCATCCTCGAAGCGGAGGGCAAGTATTCGCCCTCACTGGTCTTGAATCGCCTAAATCCCGCCATGGTTAAGAACCATGACATGCTGTCCGCCGCCGACGTACTCGACCTGCTGGCGATCCCGTTGATCGGGGTCGTGCCCGAGGACGAGTCGGTCATCGTCGGCAGCAATCGCGGCGCGCCCGTGGCCCTGGACCCAAAGAGCCGCGCGGGCCAGGCCTTCCGCAACATCGCCAAACGCTTGCAGGGACAGGAGGTTCCATTCCTCGACCTCGACAAGCAGGATGGGTTCTGGGGCCGCCTCCAGCGGCTGGCAGGCGGGAGGAAGTAATCCATGGGCAGCCTCTTCGAACGCATGTTTGGCAGCAAGCGCAGCGCCGAGAGCGCCAAGGAACGCCTGCAACTGGTGCTGGTGCATGACCGCACGGATTTGACGGCCGCCGAATTGGAAGCATTGAAGGACGACTTGTTGAAAGCCATCTCCCGCCACATCGACATCGATCCGTCTGCGGTGCAGATCGGTCTGGAACGGGACGGCCGCGAACAGCGACTGGTGGCGGATATTCCCCTGCGGAGCGTGGGTCGCCGCCGGGCAGGCTGAGCGTATGCTGCGCGGTCTTTCGTGGCGTAATTTCGATTTCCTCCTGCTTGGCGCGGTGGTGCTGGCCTCGGCCTTTGGCGTCACCATGATCGGTTCGGCGATTGCGGGGAATGAAGAATTGCTGCTGCTCCCGACCCGCCAGATGTACTTTGCAATGGTCGGCGTGGTGGTGATCTTTGTCCTGGCGGGCATCGACTACCGCTACTGGCTGGCCATTCACTGGCCGATTTACTTTGCGACCATGACCTTCCTGGTGGCGCTCTCGGGGCTGGGACAGGCCGCCTTCGGCGCCCAGCGTTGGTTCCAGGTGGGTATCCTCAATCTTCAGCCCACCGAGTTTGCCAAGATCACGATCATCCTGATGCTGGCGCGTTATTTCGAGAAAACCCAGGATCACGACCGCAGTTGGGGTTGGATCGTCAAGGGATTCCTGTGGGCCTTCGGCCTGATGTTCTGGATCCTGATCCAGCCCAACCTGAGCAACGTCGTGGTGGTGATGGTCATCTTTGGGTTCATGTTGTGGATCAACGGTTTGAAGCTCCAGCACCTGGTCACGATCGGCCTGGTTGGCGCGCTGGCGGTGGGCATCCTGGTGACATTTTCCATTCTGGGTATCGAGATTCCCGGTGTCGAGCCTTATCAGCAGCAGCGTATTACGAACTTTCTAATCCCAAACCCCGATGATACCTACGGGAACAGGTACAACGTCCAGCAGGCGCTGGTGGCCATTGGTTCGGGCGGATATTTCGGTCTGGGCTATGGTCACGGCACGCAGACCCAGCTGCGCTTCCTCAAGGTGCGCCAGACCGACTTCATCTTCTCGGTCACTTCGGAGGAGTTCGGCATGATCGGAGGGGTGCTGATCATCCTGATCCTGGCTTTTGTCATCTGGCGCTGCATCCGCGCGGCGCAAAAGGCGCGGGATGTTTCGGGCGCGATGATCGCCTACGGCATCGGCGTGATGCTGTTTTTCCAGGGCGCCGCCAACATTGCAATGAACATGAACCTGATCCCCGTCTCGGGGCTGCCGCTGCCATTCATCAGTTACGGCGGCTCGGGCCTGATGGCCCTGATGGTCGGCATCGGCCTGGTCGAAAGCGTGGCCATGCGCCACAAACAAATGGATTTCTAACTTGTAGGACAAATTGCCAATTTGTCCCATTTTATGGAGGTTATCTCTTGTCCACAAAACCCGCCCGCACCCGTGTTGCCCCGTCCCCGACGGGCCACATGCATCTCGGCACGGCCCGCACCGCCCTGTACTGCTATCTGCTCGCCAAACAGACGGGCGGACAATTCCTCATGCGCCTGGAGGATACCGATCTCAAGCGCACTGTCGAGGGCACCGAACAGGAGTTGTATGACGGCCTGCGCTGGCTGGGTTTGCAATATGATGAAGGCCCCGACATCGGCGGTCCCTGCGGTCCCTACCGCCAGACCGAACGCCGCGAGATCTATCAGAGGCACATCCAGACCCTGGTTGCCAGCGGTAATGCCTATCCCTGTTTCTGCACAGCCGAGCATCTCGACCGCGTGCGCCAGGAACAGTTGAAGAACAAGCAGAATCCGCGCTATGACGGCACCTGCCGCAACCTCGATCCCGGGCAGGCCGCCCGCCGCGTCGCCAATGGCGAGCCGTACACCGTGCGCTTCAAGATGCCGACGGAAGGTGTGACCGTGGCCCACGATCACCTGCGCGGCGACATCACCACCCAGAACGATCAGCTCAACGATTTCGTCCTGCTCAAAACGGACGGCCTGCCGACCTACCACCTGGCCGCGATCGTGGACGACTACGAGATGGGCATCACACACGTCATCCGCGGCTCGGAGTGGCTGGGGACCTTCCCGCTGCACGTCAACCTCATCCGCGCCTTTGGCTGGGAGGAGCCGATCTTCGTCCACCTCTCGGTGTTTCTCAAGCCGAGCGGCAAGGGCAAGATGAGCAAGCGTGACAGCGCCGCCGCCATGAAGGATGGTCACTCGATCTTCGTCAAGGATATGGACGAACTTGGCTTCACCCCTGAAGGCGTGCTCAACTGGTGCGCGCTGATGGGGTGGGGCGTGGCCGAAGACGATGTGATGACCCTCGACCAGATGGTCGAACGCTTCTCCATCGACAGTCTGACGCCCTCGCCCGCCGCGGTCAATTTCCAGAAGCTGGATCATTTCAACGCGACGCACATCCGCCTGTTCACAGCCGAGGATCTGGCTGCGCGCATCAAGCCCTACTTCGTCCGTGAGGGCCTGCCCGTGGACGACGCCACCCTGCTGAAGATCGTGCCGCTCATCCGTGAGCGCCTGGTCACCCTGGGCGACTGTCTCGATTTTGCGGCCTTCTTCTTCAAGGAAGAGGTCACGCCTGTGCCCGAGGAATTGATCGCCAAGGGCCTGGATGCGAAACAGTCCGCGGAGATTGCGCGCAAGTCACACCAGATCCTTTCCGCGCTGTCCAGCTTCAGTCACAGCGAGGCCGAGCCGCCCATGCGCGCCTACGTGGAGGAGTCGGGCCTCAACCCGAACCAGGTCTTTGGTATCTTGCGCGTAGCCACGACGGGACAAAAGGTCAGCCCGCCGCTGTTCGAGAGCATGGAGATCATCGGCAGGGACAAGTGCCTGGCGCGCATCGAGAAGGCGATCCAGGTTTTGGAAAGCCTGTGATCTTTCCATGCGCGTGGAAGACAAGCGAAACCTGTTTGTAGAAGATGTTTTTACCTACCGCGCCAGCAAGGATGGCAAAGTCTTTCTTGCCTGGCGCGGGAAGCAGGTGAAAATCCTGAAGGGCGAAGCCGCCGCAGATTTTATCGAGAAGGTGGCTGGCCTGGATCGACGCTCCGCGCAATTGCTGATGGCGAGGGTGACGGGTAATTTCAAGCGCGGAAACGAAAGAGGATAAACAGTTCGCAGGAATGGGTCACGTCACAGACGTGGCCTATTTGATTCCCAGCAACTGCGACACCGTCACCAGCTGAAACCCGCGTCCTTGCAAATATTCGATGATGGCGGGCAGGGCCTCGGCGGTGTGCCAGCCGCGCCCGTTGGCGTGCATGATAATAATCGAGCCGTTCTGTACGGTGCGCTGGACTTCCCCCAGGATGGTGGCCGCGTCGAAGTTGGGATCGGGGTCGCCCGTGGCGGAATCCCATTGGATGGTGTAGAAGCCCATCTGGGAGATGGTTTGCAGGGTCTCGTCGGTGTATGTCCCGAACGGCAGGCGGAATAGGCGCGAGCGCCTGCCTGTCAACTGGAAGAGCAGGTCGTCGGTCTGTGTGATTTCCGTGCGGATCTGGTCGGCGCTTAGGGAGGTGAAGTCGGCGTGGTCCCAGGAGTGGTTGCCCAGCTCGAAGAGCGGATGCGAGGCCAGCTGCCGGGTCTCGTCGGGATGGGTGCGCATCCAGTCGCCGCCCATGAAGAAGGTGGCGGGCGCGTTGTAGCGTTCCAGGATGCTGACGATGGCGGCGTCATATCCAGCCGGGTAGGCGGGATCCTGACACACGTCGAAGGTCAGGGCCACGAAGGCCGCGGCGCGGTCGCCGTTGGTGATGAGCACGGCGGGAAGCGGCGTGGGCGACGGCGTGACCGTGGCCGTGGCGGTGGGCACGAGGGTCGGCGTCGCGGAGGGAAGCGGCGTGGCGGTGGCCGTCGGTTCGAGGGCTACCGTGGGGAGGCTGGGCGGGGTGGCACAGCCTGCGATCAGGAGTACGGGAAGGATCAAAAATCGGAGGAATTTTGTGGGAGTCATGTTGCCCTTCAATGATCGACAAGTATACCCAGCAAGGCGTTAAATTGTGTTCGTTTGGAACGTGGGTATTATGAAAATACGGCCTGGGGAATCGGTATAATGAAGATGGTTGTTCGCACCTTCATCCAAGGTGCAGGATTGGCAAACCGTGAAACCGCCCAGTAAACGCAGCTTCAATCTCATTCCCAACGGAAAGATACGCATCCATTCCTGGTCATGGGTGATCGTGTCCGTTTTGCTGGCCGGGCTGGAGTGGTTCCAGCCCAGCCGCACCTGGATGACCCTGCTCATCATCCTGGGCGGGACCTGGCTGGCGGCCTTCCTGTGGACGCTGATTCTGGGACGCGGGCTGTCCATCAAGCGGGAGATGCGCTATGGCTGGGCCCAGGTGGGTGATGCCCTCCAGGAACGGTACACCCTCTATAACGACAGTCCCCTGCCCGCGCCGTGGCTGGAAGTGCTGGACCATTCCAGCATCCCCGATTACCAGAGCGGGCGCATCACCGCCATCAAAGGCAGGGAGATTCTGGGCTGGCGCACCGAGGGCATCTGCACCCGTCGCGGATTGTACACCCTCGGCCCGACCAGCCTGCGCAGCGGCGATCCGCTCGGGTTGTGCAGTGTCGAGATCCACCAGCCCGATTCGGCCGTCCTGCTGGTCCTGCCGCCGGTGCTGCCGCTGCCCTCCATTGAGATTGCGGCCGGTGGATTGGCCGGGGAGGGACGCCACCAGCGGCGCACTGCGCTGGAAACCACCGTCAGCGTGGAGACGATCCGCGAGTATGCGCATGGCGATCCCATGCGGGCGATCCATTGGCCCACCTCGGCCCGACGGGGGACGCTGTTCGTGCGCCAGTTCGATCACATGCCTTCGGCGGACTGGTGGATATTCCTGGACATGGAAGGCCGCGCACAGGCTGGCCGCGGGTCCCAATCGACCGAGGAGTACGGCATCATCCTGGCGGCCTCCCTGGCCAACTGGGGCATCCGCCAGGGCAGGAAGGTCGGGCTGGTCACCCACGGCGAGGGCCTGACCTGGCTGCCGCCGCAGCGTTCCTCCAGTCAATTGATGGGCATCATGCGCGCGCTGGCGGTCGCTTACACCGGAGAACGCCCGCTGGCGGACCTGCTGGTGGAGGCCAGACGTTCGATTCGATTCGGCGCCAGCCTGATCGTCATCACCCCCAACGTGGAGAGCGGCTGGATCGCGCCCCTGCTGCAATTGGTGGATAACGGCATTACGCCCACGGCGCTGCTGCTCGACCCGGCTGCCGTGGGGGGGGCGGTTTCGATCAAGGGCGTGGACAGGATTTTGGCCGACCACGGGGTTTCCCATACGTTGATCCCGCCCGAATTGTTCGACCAGCCGGCGGCTCATCCCGGCAAGCAGGGCCGCTGGGAATGGCAGGTCGTCGCGCCCGGCAAGGTCATCGCGGTGCATCACCCCGTCAGGAGCGACTGGAGGCGGCTGGCATGATCGGCGAGTGGTTCGACCGTCTGCTCGACCGTCTCGGCAGCCTGGAATCGCTCCAACTTGCCCTGCTGGGTTTTACGCTGGGGAGCGCCGGGGTGGGCCTGAGCGTGGTGATCGCCAGACTCTCATCCGACTTCATGCTGCTCCTGGCCGTCGTCAGCGTCCTGACCGCCGGGGTGTTGGTCCGCGCGCGCCTGCGCGGCTGGGCCTTCGGCCTGGTTGGTGCCTTGCTAGGCCTGCTTGGGCTGGGACTGACGGTCGGACAGATCGGCCGCGCCCTGGCCGTCCTGCTGGGCAGCCTGCTCCCGTTGGCGGGTCAACTGATCCAGAAGGAGCCGCTCGATTTTTCCGCGACGGTCGCCGCCTGGCAGGCGCTGGGAGATTGGCTGGCGATGCTGACGGCGCGCTTTGAAAACTGGTTTGATGGGGTGGGCGCCCAAACCCTGGTCATCGACCCGCTGGTCACCTCGATCCTGTGGGGACTGGCCCTCTGGCTGGCGGCGCTCTGGGCGCTGTGGTGGGTGCGGCGGCGCGCCTCGGCCCTGATTGGTTTGCTCCCGGCGGCGGCCCTGTTGGGATACAACACGTTCTACACCGGTTCCGCGCCCGGCATTACCTGGCTGGCGCTGACGGCCGCGGGTATCCTGACGATCCAGGCCAGTGTCGGCTATGGCGCGGCGCGTCAGCACTGGGCGGCGCAGCGCCTGGAGCGGGAGGATGTCGAAGCGAGGCTGGCTTTCCTGGCGGCCGTGCTGGTCGTGGGCATGCTGCTGGCTGGCAGTCTCCTGCCGACCATCCCACTGCGGAGGATCGCGCACCTGATCGACACGGCTCTCCACCCGCCAGCGGACCAGGCCCTGGCCAGGTCGCTCGGCCTCGAACAGACCCCGGTCGGCAGCGCCCCGCCCGCGGTCACCGCCACCCCGCTTATCCGCAGCGGCATCCATTCATCCGACATGCATCCCATCGGCCCCGGCCCGCACCCCGACCAGAGTCTGGTCATGTTCGTGGCTGTGGATGGGTATAACCCGCCGCCGCCAAACGAGTACGCCGTTCGCATTGCCCAGGGCAGCAGCCACTATTATTGGCGCGCCCAAACCTACGCTGCATACAACGGCCACACCTGGAGCGCCGACCCGCTCCGCACGGATGAGATGGCCGCGGGCCAATCCCTCCGCCCGGACGTGGAGGTTGCCAGCCAGGCCGCTTCCACCCTGGTCACCCAGCGCGTGATCCGCCTCCAGCCTGACGATACGGTTGTCTTCGCGGCCGGCGAACTGTTGCGCCTGGATCAGCCTTCGTCCCTGCTCAGACGCGGCAGCGGCGAGATTGTCGCCGTTCACACCGAAGCGGACCTCTACACGGCGGCCTCGCGCATTCAATCCCCGAGTGTGGAACAATTGCGCGCGGCCGGGTCGAACTACCCCGCCTCGCTGCGTCCCTATCTGGAACTGCCCGACGGATTGCCGGTGCGGGTGCTCGACCTGGCGCTCAACCTGACCGCCGACCAGCCCACGCCTTACGATCAAGCGGCTATGCTTGAGGCCTACCTGCGCCAGTTCCCCTATTCGCGGGATGTCCCCGCACCCCCCGCGGGCCGCGACGCCGTCGATTATTTCCTCTTCGACTTGAAGACGGGTTATTGTGATTACTATGCCTCGGCCCTGGTGGTGATGGCGCGCGCGGCCGGGCTGCCCGCTCGCCTGGTGCTGGGATATTCCGAGGGGATCTACGATCCGGTGAAGGAAGCCTTCGTGGTGCGGGCCGCCAATGCCCACGCCTGGGCCGAGATCTACTTCCCGACCATCGGCTGGGTGGAGTTCGAGCCGACGGCGGCCCAGCCGCGGCTCATCCGCCCGGGCCAGGGAGCGGAGAGCGCCCCGCAGGTCGACCTGCCGCCCCCGGGCCGCGAAGCCGCATTGAGCATCCACCTCGAGCGCACCTGGCTGGGACGCCTGATCCTGAGCCTGTTGGGCGCCGCCGCCCTCGCTGTCCTCCTCCCGTTCCTGCCGCTGGAAACCTGGTGGCTGAGCCTGCTGCCAGCCGAGCGGGCCTTCCAGGCCATCTTCCGCCGTCTCTACCGCCGCGGACGTTCCCTTGGCATTCAGCTCAGCCCATCCCGCACACCCAATGATTTTGCGCTGGCCTTTTCCGCGGCGATGGAGCGTCACGCCGATGACAGACGGCGGGCCCTGGCCGCATCCCTGCGCGCCGATTTGGACTGCCTGACGCGCCTGTACAACCGATTGCTCTTCAGCGAACATCCGCCGCGGCAGGAGGAGAAGCTGGAAGCGATCCAGGCTTGGGCGCGATTGCGCCGCGGTTTCCGTCGTGTACGATGATGAGGGCTTTTTTAAAACAATCCTGCCTGTGAGTTCTCACAGGCAGGATTGTTTCTAGCTGTCCCCCGGCTCGTCGGCCATGCGGACGATGCGCGGGGTGAATTTGCCGAGCACTTCCACCAGGTCGTGCTGTGCGGCGATGACGCTTTCGATGGATTTGTAGGCCTGCGGCGATTCGTCCAGGCCGCCGCCCAGCAGGGTCACGCCGCGCTCCTTGAGGTACTCGTCGCGGGCGGACTTGCTGATGGAGTTAAGCGCGGCCTTGCGGCTCATCTGGCGGCCCGCTCCATGCGAAGCGGAGCCAAGCGACTCGCTGACGCCCCGTCCGCGCACCACGTAGCCCGCATCCCCCATCGAACCGGGGATGACGCCCAGCACGCCTTTGCCCGCGGGAGTGGCGCCTTTGCGGTGCACGATGACCGTGCGCCCGTCGGGCAGCTGCTCCTTCCAGGCGAAGTTGTGATGGTTTTCAACCACGGCGGCTTCCTTCAGGCCGACCGCGCGGGCCACGCGCTGGTGGATGATATAGTGATTGGCCGAGGCGAAGCGCCCCGCCAGTTCCATGGCAAGCCAGTATTCCTGGCCCTCTTCTGAAGCCAGCGAGAGCCAGGCCAGGTGCTTGACGGTCTTGTCGAGTTCGGCGTGCTTGTCCATGGCCAGGCGGCTGTAGCGGTCGGCGATCTTCGCGCCGACGCCCCGCGAGCCGCTGTGGGAGAGCAGGGCCAGATATTCGCCAGGCTCCAGTCCGAGCGCCGCTTCGTGCAGGCGGAACGTGCCCCATTCCACGAAGTGATTGCCCGTGCCGCTGGTGCCGAGCTGGTTCATGGCGGTGTCCTTCAACATCCTGAGCTGAGGCGTGGCATACCAGGAGTCGTCGTCCAGCACGGCGTGATCGGCCTTCATGCGGCCTGTCCACTTGGCGCCCATGCCGAAGGCGGTCTGCTCCCACAGGGCATTCTCGAACAGGGACTTCTTCTGCCCGAGCAGGTGCGGTGAGACTTCGTAGATGGAGATGCGCATGCGGCAGGCAATGTCCACTCCCACGGCATAGGGGATGACCACGTTGTCGGTTGCCAGCACGCCGCCGATGGGCAGGCCGTAGCCGACGTGGGCATCGGGCATCAGCGCCCCCGCCACCGTGATGGGCAGGCGCATGGAGTTGTCCATCTGCGCGACGGCTTGCGGGTCGATGTTTTCGCGGCCCCAGATGGGATAGTCGAGCGGGCGTTCGTGCAGTTCCTCGTCGAGGGGCTCGTCCTGCTTCGTCAGGCGGATGCATTCGCGCGCCAGGTCGGCCACCACGGGGTCGGCCAGGAAGGGGCCAGGCTCCGAGCGGACGGCCTCCAGCCGCGCCAGGATCGTTTCGCGATTCATGCCCTCGGCGCTCCATGTTTCGGCGGCCTTCTTCGCCAGCCCGATGACCTTGCCGTCGGGCCAGCCGTGGAGCTTCAAAATCTTTCCAGTGATCAATTCGTCGTTCATTGTGTGTTCCCTTGTGTCGATGCGTGCGTCGCGCCTTGCGGATGGGAATGACCCACCAGGTGATGCGAGTCCGATGGAGTGAGGCGCGACCTGCACTCATCGGGAGCTATGAAAATTGTTTATGACGGGCTATTTGCATGAGGATGCTCCTTCGAAAAAAAAGACAGCCACTTTTTCAAAGTGACTGTCGTGGGCGGGCGCGCGGAATGCGTCGGGATACGATGACAACGTCAAATTGAAATGGGAACTGCTGGCGCAAATTTGCCAGCGGCTTTCAGGGCGGGGATGTGTATCTGTGGACGCATGGGTCGCATTATAGCATTAATTTTTGGGACTTTCCGGTAAATTATGGAAGAGCTTTAACCACGAAGGGCACGAGGGACACAATGGGAAGGGCGGTGGCTTGGTGATAATCGGTGTTTGAGTAGCCGCGTTCTTGGTTGGTGGTCGAGTAGCCGCGCTCTTGGTTTTTGCGGCGTATCGAGACCTTGCGGCGTATCGAAACCACCCGTTTCCTGCCGCCCGCGTCTCGACGCGGACCGTCGTTTCCTGAAACCACCATGTGGGGGCGAATCGCGTACAATTAGAAGAAACGGAACACAGGTGACTATGAAAAAATCTTCGCTCCTCCTGTTTGCTTTGATCCTGCTGCTTGCCGCGCTGACCACGGGCTGCGGAACTGCGCCCGCCCTCTCGGACGCGGACCTGCTGTCCACCGTCGTCGCGGGGACATTGACCGCTGTGCCGCCCACGGCGTCCCAGGCCCAGCCCACCGCCGCCGCATCCACGCCCGAGATCGGCGCGACGGCTGCGCCGCCCACCGACACGCCCGCGCCCGCGGGTCCGCTCTACGTGTTCACGCAGGACGCCAACGTCAACCTGCGCGTCCAGCCTGGGACGCTGTTCAAGGTCAGCCGCGTGATGCCGAAGGGTGCCCGCCTGCAAGTGCTGGGAGTCTCCCCGGGCGGGGACTGGTTGAACGTGCTCAACGAAGAGGGCATCAATGGCTGGGTGGGAGCCTACCTGGTCGGCGGCGAATTCAACGCGGCGGCGCTGCCCGTCGTCACCCCCGTGGAGGTGTTGACCGTCTCGGGGCGTGTGACCGACGGGAACGGCAATCCCATTTCGGGCATCGGCTTTGCGGTCACCCAGAAGACCGGCAGCAGCACCTCGCGCGTGGATGGTATGGCCGACGCTGCGGGAACCTTCTACGTCTTCCTGCCGCTGAGCATGTCTGGCAACTGGACGGTCGAGTTTGTGTCGGTGGCCTGCACGAGCAACACCATGGATGCCAATTGCCAGTGCCTGAACGGCGTGTGCGGCAAGCCCGACCCGCAGTCCATTACCATCAGCCTGCCCCTGCCCGCGCCGTTGAGCTTCACCTGGAAGTAGGTCCCGCTTGCAGCGGGCCGGTTCGTAAAGCCACCCTTGCGAAGGTTTTGCCGTAAAGGAATGCTTGGTGCGAATGGGGAATACCGATCCGCGCTGCTCCTGACTTGATTCCAAACCTTCGCAAGGATGCTGGTTGGAACGGGCAGGGTGGTTTCGATACGACGGCGGAAAAGCGCCGCCGTCTACTCAACCACCGGGTTGGCATGAAACTCTGCGCTTCGACTGCGCTCCCCCTGTCGGGTCGCTCCGCTCACGTGTGCCTGCGGCCCAGTGCAGGCAGCGCGAAGAATCGCTGAAACATAGAACATCCCGCGGCTGTGAGGGCTGCGGGATGTTTTGTTCTTCAATTACCACTCCCCAATTACCCTTTTCTTTGCTCCTTGGCCCAGCTATCCCTCAGCCCGACCGTCAGATTGAAGACGATCTTCTCCGCCGTGGAGTCGAGGTCGGTGCAGAAGTAGCCCTGACGCTCGAACTGGAAGCGCTCACCAGGCTGGGGCGTCGCCAGCGAAGGTTCCACATAGGCGTTATCCACGATTTCCAGCGAGTTGGGATTGACGATGTTGTCCAGGTCGCCGTCGTCGGGGCGCTCGGTGGTGAACAACGGCTTGTACAGGCGCACTTCCGCGCGCTGGGCGTGTTCGGCCGAAACCCAATGGATCGTGGATTTGACCTTGCGGCCGTCGGGCGCATCCCCGCCGCGCGTGGACGGGTCGTACTCGGCGTGGATTTCGATCACCTGGCCGGCTTCGTTCTTGACCACGTGTGTGCATTTGACGAAGTAGGCGTAGCGCAGGCGCACTTCGTTGCCGGGGTACAGGCGGTAATACTTGGGCGGCGGCGTCTCGCGGAAGTCGTCCTGGTCGATGTAGAGCACCTTCGAGAACGGCAGCTTGCGCGTGCCCGCAGACGGGTCCTCGGGGTTGTTGACCGCGTCCATTTCCTCGGACTGGCCCTCGGGGTAGTTGTCGATCACCAGCTTGAGCGGATTGAGCACCGCCATGCGGCGCGGGGCGCGCTTGTTCAGGTCGTCGCGGATGACGGCGTCGAACTGCGCCATCTCGACCCAACTGTCGTTCTTGGTCTCGCCCGTGCCGGTCACGAAGGCGATGATCGCCTCGGGGGGCACGCCGCGGCGGCGCAGCCCGCGCAGGGTCGTCAGGCGCGGATCGTCCCAGCCTTTCACCACGCCCGTTTCCACCAGCTTGCGCACCTTGCGCTTGCTCATCATGGCGTAGGTCAGGTTGAGGCGCGAGAACTCGATCTGGCGGCTGGGGAAGGCCTCCAGCTTTTGCAGGAACCACTCGTACAGCGGACGGTGGATGATGTACTCGTTGGAGCACAGCGAATGCGTCACGCCTTCCATCGAGTCGTTCTGCCCGTGCGACCAATCGTACATGGGGTAGATGTGCCACTTGTCGCCGGTGCGGTGATGATGGACGTGCATGATGCGGTACATGACCGGGTCGCGCAGCAGGATGTTGGGGTGCGACATGTCGATCTTGGCGCGCAGCACGCGGCTGCCCTCGGGGAACTCGCCGTTCTTCATGCGCTCCAGCAGGTCGAGGCTTTCCTCGACGGGGCGGTTGCGGTAGGGCGAGTCGACGCCCGGCTTGAGCGCGGACTCGGTCTCGCTCCACTTGGTGCCCTTGGGCAGGGTGCCGCGCCCCTCGCTCATCTCCTCCTGACTCTGGTCGTCCACGTAGGCCAGGCCCATCTTCACCAGGCGCACGGCCCACTCGTAGAGCAGGTCGAAGTAGTCGGAGGCGAAGGTCACTTTGGCCCACTGGATGCCCAGCCAGGCGGCGTCCTCTTCGATGGCTTCCACGAACTCGGTTTCCTCCTTCGACGGGTTGGTGTCGTCGAAGCGCAGGTACAGCTCGCCGCCGAAATTTTTGGCGGTGTAGTAGTCGATCAGGAAGGCCTTGCAGTGGCCGATGTGCAGGTAGCCGTTCGGCTCGGGGGGCAGGCGCGTGCGGACATAATCGAAGCGCCCCGTGCGCAGGTCTTCGGCCACGGCGGCGTGGATGAAATCGGGAATTCTATTCTCTTCTGGACTCATGGTTGGATGCCCTTCATTGGATGATGCGGATGTTGGATTCCGCCGCGATGGGCGGGGGCCTCCGCTATTTTTTTTCGGACCCTCGGCCTGGTCCCGTGACTGGGATGTTTTTTGGGCTGTAGGGCTAACCCATTATAACAAACTCCATCCGCAGGTATAATTGTCTCCACTCCACCGTACAGACCCCGCATGGGACGCAGACGAGCGCCGAAGAACGCGGAAAGAGTCCCACAGGATCGGCGTTTATCCGCGCCCCATTTTCATAAGAGACTGTTTCTTGAAGGCTTTTTCACCACGGAGACCACAAAGATCACGGAGAAAAACCTTTAAAAACCTCTGTGGACTCTGTGTTCTCCGTGGTAAATGCTCCGGTTTATATGTTATTCGGACTTAAGAAACGCTCTCCAAGGTCCGGTGAAAAAATTGCCTTTACAACAGTTTGTGCATCCAAACCCCACAGGAGTTCCGCATGTCTGAGGAAAAGAAACAAAATATCCACTTTTTGGGCACATATTTCGACCGTGACCTGGTGTTGAAGCTGGCGCAATGGGCCAGGATCCTGTCCTGGGTGGGAGCGGCCATCTATTTTCTGGCCTGGCTGATCTCCTTCGGCCAGTTCCTGTACCAGTTGTCCAGCGGCATGATCTACACCAAGGGCCTGACCTTCATCGACCTGCTGAGCTACTTCCCGCCCTACCTGCTCACGCCCCTGCAAGGTGTGTTGTTCTTCTTCGCGCTGCAGGGCATCGCCGCGGTGATGTTGATCCTGATGGACGTGGAGGAGAATTCCCGCCGCGCCGCGCGCACTCGCTAGAAAAAACCTTGCCCTTTTCCGGGGGCTATGCTAAAATACCGCCCGCTGGTTTATTGGGGATTGGTGAAATGGCATCACGTCGCGCTCTGGACGCGAAATTTGTGGTTCGAATCCATAATCCCCAGCAGAAAAAGACTCCCTCGCGGGGAGTCTTTTGTTTTGGAGTGGTTCCAATCCCCATTGAGGGGACGATGTCCATAATCCCCAGCTACAAAGACTCCCTAAACGGGAGTCTTTTTGTTTTGTGGGACACCAGATTGCGTTCGGGGAAATTTGGGTTTGTTATTTATTTGGGCGTGAGTTGGCGGTATACTTGGCCCTAAGCAATTCGGGATTTGACTGCGGTTGTCGGCCTACATAGAAAATACCAGACACCAGAAAACAAAATGACATCACCCATCCAATCTTCCACGAATTTTTTGTTTCTTCAATCACATGACGAACAACTTGTTCGGCTGGGAATGCTTGCCGAAAAATATTTGAAAGACGACCCGAACACCAGCCTGATCAAGATGCGGCAGTTTGGGGAGTTGCTGGCAAGAAGTGTTGCGGCGCAAATGGGCTCACTCAAGATAGGTGAAAACAAAGAGGAAAGCCAGTATGAGTTGCTGCGCCGTTTGCGGGATGAAGGAGTACTTCCGCAGGAGATTTATCAACTTTTCGGCGAAATTCGCCGCGAAGGAAACGCTGCGAGCCACTCACTTTATGGAGATCAAAACAAGGCGCTAAATGTAATCAAGGTTGCTTGGCAGCTTGGTATCTGGTTCCATAGAACCTTCACCAAGGATTCATTTCAACCAACCGTGTTTGTTTCACTTGAAATAGGACAAAGCACAAGTTTGGACTGGGAGAAATATCCAAACCTTGTAAGAGAGACACATAGTGTTTACGGTTTGAAAGGTAATGTAACAAGGCAACAGTTGGAAATGGAAGTAGAACGGGCGCGAAAAACCGTTGAAGAACGCCTGGCAAATCAACAAGCAGAAGCCGAAAGAAAAAAATCCCACACTATTCAAAAATACAAGCTTGCCGCTAGTGCTGCCAGCAATTTACTTATATTGGATGAGGCGCAAACCCGCCAAATCATTGACAGTCAACTGCGTGAAGTAGGCTGGGAAGCGGATACAGTCAACCTGCGTTACAACAAAGGGACGCACCCTGAACGCGGCAGGAATTTAGCAATTGCAGAATACCCCACCGCAAGTGGACCCGCTGATTATGTTCTGTTCATTGGCTTGACGCCTGTTGCGGTAGTGGAAGCCAAGCGCAAGAATGTGGACGTGTCTGCGTCATTGCAGCAGGCAAAGCGATACAGCCGAGGCTTTTCACTTGATGCAGGAATGCAAACTCCTGGAAATGACTGGGGTAATCACCATGTTCCGTTTGCGTTCTCAACGAACGGACGTCCGCGCTTTCCGCAATTGGAAACAAGGAGTGGGATTTGGTTCGTGGATTTACGCCGACCTGATAACTTGAGCCATGTACTGGATGGCTGGTATACGCCCGAAGGGCTGACCACGCTTTTGAAGCGCGATGAAGCCGAGGCGCATAAACAACTGGACATCGAACCGATGGAGTTTGGTTTTCCGTTGCGTGCCTATCAAAAGAATGCCATTCGTGAAGTCGAGAAGCAGGTTGCAAACGGAGACCGCAGGATGCTGATCGCGATGGCGACGGGCACAGGCAAGACCAAGACCTGTATCGCGTTGATCTATCGTTTGCTAAAAGTCAAGCGTTTCAAACGGATTCTGTTTCTGGTTGACCGTGAAGCCCTGGGCGAACAGGCGGCCAATGCCTTCAAAGACACGCGCATGGATGCCATTCAATCTTTCACGGATATTTTTGGCGTAATGGAACTGGACGAGAAAACGCCAGAGACTGAAACCGCCGTGCAGATCGCCACCATTCAAGGGATGGTAAAGCGGGTGTTGTACCCAAGCGAGAATCAGAAACCACCAACCGTGGATCAGTACGATTGCATTGTGGTGGATGAATGCCATCGCGGATATTTGATTGACCGTGAGCTTTCGGATACGGAACTTGGCTTCCGCAGTTATGAGGATTACATCTCGAAGTATCGGCGCGTGATCGATTATTTCGATGCGGTGAAGATCGGGTTGACGGCTACGCCTGCGCTGCATACCACGCAAATCTTTGGGGAACCTGTTTATACCTACAGTTATCGTGAAGCGGTGATCGACGGATATTTGATCGACCATGAGCCGCCGATCCAGATCAAGACCAAACTTTCTGAGGCGGGAATCAAATGGAAGACGGGCGAGGATGTGAAGTTGTATTATCCGCGCCGCAATCAGTTGGAGATGTTCAAAGCGCCCGATGAGATCAAGTTGAATGTGGACGAATTCAACAAAAAGGTCATCACAAAGGAATTCAATCGGGTGGTGTGTGAATATTTGGCGCGTGAACTTGACCCGCAATCCCTACAGAAAACCTTGATCTTTTGCGCCAATGACCCACACGCCGACCTGGTTGTGGATTTACTCAAACAGGCGTTTGCAAAACAATATGGCGGTGTGGAAGATGACGCCATCGTCAAAATCACGGGCAGCGCCGACCAGCCCTTGCAGTTGATCCGCCGTTACAAGAACGAGCGCAATCCCAATATCGCCGTGACCGTAGACTTGTTGACCACAGGCATTGATGTGCCTGAAATCTGCAACCTGGTTTTCCTGCGCAGCGTGAACAGCCGCATTCTCTTTGATCAGATGCTCGGACGCGCCACGCGCCTGTGTGATGAGATTGAAAAGGTAACCTTCCGCGTTTTCGATGCGGTGGGATTGTATGCGGCCCTGCAAGACATGACCGCCATGCAGCCTGTGGTGGTAAACCCAAAGATTAGTTTCAGCCAGATGGTGGATGAGCTGATTCAGGTTAAGGATGAAGCGGAGCAGGAGCTGGTACGAGACCAGTTGGTGGCAAAATTCCAACGCAAGAAAAGGCACATGAGTGAGACATCCAAAAAAGATTTTGAAACGGTTGCGGGAGTCTCGCCTGATGCGTTCGCGCAAAAACTAAAAGCCATGCCCATTGATGAAGTGGCGAAGTGGTTCACCGATAACCAGCGGCTGGGTGAAATCCTTGACCGTCATGAAGGCGCGCAAAAGCCGATGCTGGTTTCAGAACACACGGACGAGTTTGTTTCGGCGGAGCATGGATATGGGGCGGGGAAGAAGCCGCAGGATTATCTGGATGAGTTCAGGAAATTTATTCATGAAAACCGCGACAAGATGCCTGCCTTGATCACGGTGCTGACACGTCCGCGGGAGTTGACCCGCAGGCAATTGCGCGAACTTGCAATGGATTTGGAACGGGCGGGGTTCAGCGAAACCAATATCACCATTGCGTGGAAGGACATGACCAACCAGGAAATCGCCGCGCACATTGTCGGGTTTATTCGGCACATTGCCACGGGTGACCCGCTGGTGGCGTATGAACAGCGCGTGGAATGGGCGTATCAGCAGATGCTGGCGGCGAAGCCGTGGACAAAGCCGCAGCGCGATTGGCTGACGAAAATTGCGGCGCAGACCAAGGCGAATGTGATCGTTGACCGCGAGGCGTTGGACGACCCCGATTTGATCTTCCGCCGTGACGGCGGTGGATTTGCACGATTGGATAAAATGTTCGACGGTCAATTGGCGGATACGTTGGAAACGTTTAATGGGTTGTTGTGGAAACAATGACGGACAAATTCCAAAACAAATACCGTATTCCCAGCGCGCGATGGGCGACGTGGGATTATTCCAGCAATGGCGCGTATTTTGTGACCATCTGCGTCGCCGACCGTGCCCACGCGTTCGGCAGGGTGGTGGATGGCAAAATGGTTTTTTCGCCATTGGGACAATCGGCAGAGAATTGTTGGAATGAAATCCCCGCGCATTTCCCGTTCGTGGAATTAGGCGCACACCAGATCATGCCGAACCATGTGCATGGGGTGGTGGCGATTGCCAAAACCGCGGACGCGGACGTAGAGACGCAAAATTTTGCGTCTCTACAGGGTCCCAACCGTTTCGGCCCCCAATCGCAGAACCTGGCGTCGATCATCCGCGGGTATAAAATAGGGGTGACGAAATTCGCACGGGCGAACAACATCCCGTTTGCGTGGCAGGCGCGGTATCATGACCATGTGATCCGCAATGACGGCGAATGGGAACGAATTACGAAATATATTATTGCAAACCCGATGAATTGGAAAAATGATGAATTCAATAAATAATGGCGTAAAGACGCATAATCATGCGTCTCTAGAGACGGATAATCATCCGTCTCTACACAACCCCAACGTCACCCACGACATCGTCGCGAAATTATGGAACTTGTGCAATGTGCTCAAGGATGATGGCGTGACCTATCATCAATACGTGATCGAATTGACCTATTTGCTGTTTCTCAAAATGGCGAAGGAGACCGATACCGAGAGCCAGTTGCCGAAGGGGTATCGCTGGGATGATCTGGAGACCAAGAGCGCGCCCGAGCGGCTGGATTTTTATCGCAAGGCGTTGATCCATTTGGGCAGTAACGGTTCTTTGCTGACGCGTGAGATTTTCGCGAATGCAAGTTCGTTCATCAAGAAGCCGACCACGCTTTCGATTCTGGTGACGGAGATCGATAAACTGGATTGGTACAACGCCCGCAAGGAAGGCATGGGCGATCTGTACGAAGGGCTCCTTGAAAAGAATGCCAACGAGAAGAAATCTGGCGCGGGGCAGTATTTCACGCCGCGTCCGCTGATCGACAGCATGGTCGAAGTGATGAAACCGTCGCTGGAGGATACTGTTCAAGACCCCGCAGCAGGCACGGGCGGATTCCTGATCGCTGCCAATCGGCATATCCGAGAGAACAGCGACCCCGATTCGTGGACGGAAGCACAGCAGCGGAAATATCGTCACAAGACTTTTTATGGGATGGAATTTGTGCAGGATACGCACCGTCTGGCGTTGATGAACCTGATGCTGCACGGGCTCGAGTCAGACCCCGCCGCGGCAGG
>JACRBJ010000082.1 GCA_016234555.1 Chloroflexota bacterium
CCGTCTCGACAACCTGGAGCATCTGTTCAAAAGTCTTTCGCTGAACGCCTGTTGACCGCTTGAATTCTTCATCTTTGAGCACTTGTACGGTTTCGTATCTCATGTGCCTATTATGGCACACTTATGCAAGAGGTCTATTCACAATTCTTTTGCCGCGAACACCGCACCGTACACCAGTGCGGTGTTCGCTGATTTTCAATTCGCGCTAATTAGCTTAATTCGCGGCAGAGGTTTTTAGGGTTCTGTTCTATCTTTGAAGCAAGCCGAGATCGACAAACGTGAGGTAGAGGTAGCCCATGAGCATGAGCGCCCAGGCAAGCATTTCGACGCGCGCCCAGACGGTTTCGAGCGAGAGCGAGAAGTTATCCTTGATGGTTTGGACGATGCCTTCGAGATTGTCGAGTTTGTTCTTGACGCTTTCCTTCCAGTCTTTCAGGTAGAACTCGTTTTGGATGGCTTCGTAGAGTTTGGCGGTGTACCAGTCGCCGATGAGCAGGAGGTTTTGTTCGACGCGCTCGAAGTCGACCATCACTTCGAGTTTGTGTTCCGCAATCTGACGGATGACCCCGCGCGTGGGACGCGGGCGGCGTTTGCCCGTGAAGAAGGTCTCGTTGATTTTGTCGAGCATTCCGTCGATGGATTCGTCCAACATGCGGTAATGCAGAAGCTGATAGTTGCCGATCTTGAGCAGGGCGATGTCGGACTGGTAATCTTCGTGGGGGGCGATGATGACCGCGCCGTCCCAATCGACGAGGGTGAGTTCCTTCGTCGAGTGGCGCGTGCGCGACATGAGAATCTCTTCGATCTCGCTTTTGTCGAAGACCTCGCGCTGTGAGCGGATGAGCTTAGCCAGCGCGAGCGCGTTCTTTTCGATCCACTTGTCGGGCGAGGGCTTGGCGTCCTTTACCAGCAGGATGGTGTACTCCTCGTACAGTCCGTTCTCGCGGTATTGGGTCGGGATGAATTTGCTTTGCAGGGTGCTTTCGATCTTGGCGCGTTCCTGCAAGACCGATGCAGAAAAGGGATGCGCCAGCTCGAAGCGGCATTCGAGCATTTGTACGCACCCGTCGTACCGCTGACGGATGACCTGCACCGCATGACTTTCGATGAGGACCGTTTCTTCGCCGAGGCTGACCAGGTCGATGTCAATCGGCTGGAAATACGGCGCGTCTTTCAATCCCATGATTTGCTCACGGGTCGGGGTTTTGCCGTCGTCGGCATCGGGGAAGGCGAGAAGGTAGCAGAGTTCCATGTTTCAGTGGTCAGTAATCAGTAATCAGTGATTAGTTATCAGTGGTGGTCGAGTAGGGCGAGCGGTTTTCTCGCCCGTATCGAGACCACATACTAGCTGCGGATGAAGTGCGGCATTTCTAGCGGGATTTCGAGGGAGATTTCGACGAAGCCCGCATATTCTCCTTCTTTATACCACGGAGATTGGTAGATGAGTTTCTTCACGCCGTTTTTTTCGATGGTGTAGACGTTTTTGGTTTTCGCTGCCAGCAGTCTTTCCACTTTTTGATGGGATTGCCCTGGGTGACAGTCGAGCATATTCGAGCCGATGAGGTTGTATCCGCCGTCGGCTTCGAAGGTCTTGGCAGATTTGTCGTTCATTTCGAGGATGATGCCCTCGGCGTCGCAAACGGTGATGGCGGCGGGGAATTCTTTGATCCAGGCGTGGTCGGTCATGGAAACTCCAAGGATGAAGGATGAATTATGAAAGATGAAAAAGGTCGAAGGTCAACTTGCTAACTTGAAACCTGTAAACTTGGAACTTGTGAACTTTCAAACTTAAGCGGACATCCGCCACCGCATTCGGGGAGCAGGGAGCAGTCGTGACATTTCTCTGGCAGGTTTTGCCGCTCTCGCAGTTGGACGGACAAGGGATGATTCCAAATCGAATCCCATGAGTCGGTGAGAATATTGCCCAGCGCGTGATAATACGACTGGCAGGGAATCACGTCACCGTTGGGTTCGGTACACATGCTGTAGAGCGCGGCGGTGCAGCCTTTGACTCCGAGGTTGCTGGCGGTGGGGTCGAACTCGCAGTATTGGGTCGGTGTGTACCAGATGAGTTTTTGTCCACGCGCGGCGGTCTTCTGCGTTGCCATGTCGAGGATGGGCTGCAACTCGCTCTCGTGCAGTCCCGTGCCGACGGTCAGACCTTGTCCCGAATAGATCAGGGCATTCAGTCCAATGGTTGGGACGCCTGTGTCCGCAAGAAAATCCAGCGTGGCGGGAATGGCTTCGACATTCGTGAGCAACATGGTGGTGTTGGTCATCACGTAAAGTTTTGTGGCAAGGACATTTTTCAAGCCTGCAATGGTCTGCTTGAATGCGCCGCCTGCCCTCATCATCTCGTCATGGATTTCGGGCACGCAGGATTCGACGGTGATTTGCACATGGTCGAGTCCCGCGTCTACAAGCTGCTGGACGTAATTCATGTCCGCGAGACGGCGGGCGTTGGTGTTGAGTCCCGTAATCTGTCCGTTGGACTCGGCGTGGCGAATCAGTTCTGGCAGGTCATTCCGCAGGGTGGCTTCTCCACCTGTGAAGACGATGTGCGGCACGCCCAAAGCCCAAAGTTGGTCAAGAATCTTTTTCCACTGGTCAGTTGTCAGCTCGGGATAGTTCCGCTCGCGGGCGTTGTAGCAATGGGCGCAGTCGTTGTTACAGCGGTAGGTGACTGCTAGGTCCATGCGGTAGGGCGCGGACGGGCGCGAACTGAACGGCATGGTGGTATCGAGTTCCAGTTCGTGGATGGGGCAGGCTCCGTCAAGCAGGGATTCGAAGTGGGGTATGAAGGACGAATAATCCTCGAACGCCTGCGCCTTGCTGACGTTGTACATTTGCTGAATGGTCCTGACTGCCTGCGGTTCTTCCACTTTTTCGAGGATAAGATACGCCATCAATGCCGCCGTTGGATTTAGATGCATGACACTGCTGGCGTTAACGATCAACGTCCCTGTGCCGTCAGGGTCGATCCGCAGGTGAATGCGGGCTTTTTGGAACTCGTCCTCGCGGAGGTAGTGATACAAACCCGATTTGGGACTTGCAACTTTGGATTTACGATTGAACCATTCACCAAATAAACTCATAATTACCTCTAAGCACGTTTAACGTCCGCCACCCGCACAGGCACATGCGCAACCTGCACAAGCGCATGCACACGCACAACCACCGCCACCCCTACCGATATAGCTGCCACCTCCATAGCCACCTCTGGCTCTGAATTTCATATATGCTGGCTCCTCCTTGAAGACGGGCGCATCCTTGTAAGGGTTGGTGGCTTTGGTTATGGTTTTTGTGAATTCGTCCATATCATCAACAAGCTTGTAAACAAGGGTCTGTATGTTCTCGTGCCTTACCTTTTCAATTGCGGTTTCCACTATGGTTGCATAATGGCTTACTGTTTCAGGGAGAGAAAACCCTTTCATTTTATTGGACAATGTTCTAATCATCCTAATCATCAGGTTGGCAAGCTTTTCCTGTCTCTTTTTTACATTGTTTTCAATGCATATCCTGACAAAATCTCTTTCATCTCTGTTCAATGTATCGGGCAAAAGTTTATCGGTTTCAAATTTCAGCGGTTCAGTAGACAGGATGACGAGGGCGCTCTTAGCCAGCGCGTCTGATAACATGATTCCAAGGATCTCGTTGAAAGGCTTCTCGGAAATCAAGGCGGCTTCGGCAGGGCTTAGTCCTCGTTTAATGCCGTATCCTTCAATGAAGATTTTGGGCGGCAAATACTCTTTTTTTCTGGAAACGATCAAAATTTCGTGACCGAATTTTATGACAGGATTAACGATTTTCCTCCAGTTGGAAAGCGTCACCGCTATCAGAATGAAACAAAAAACTATGAGAAGAAAAATTGTTATATCCATTCACGCTCGGCATCACGTATGGTTATTGCTTTACCTTCCTCCTCCTGCACAGGCGCAGGCACAACCCGCACAGGCGCATGCGCAGGCGCAACCGCCGCCAGAGCGTCCGCTGCCACCGCTTCGGCTGGGAGGAGGAGGCGGATTGGTTTTGCCCGTGATTTTCTCTGTAAAGGTGTTGACGTTGCCAATGGTCTTCTGTGAGAAGGTCTGGACGCCCGTCACCATTTGGGCGGCGAAGTCCGCGCCAGGCAGGGAGCCGCGACTGGTGGAGGTGGGCAGATTCGTTGGGAAGGGCGACGAGGAAACTGTCGACGCAGGGCGATAGGTCGGGTCGTAGTGTCCCCACCAATGTGGCATGAAGATGGGTCCGCTGAAGGTGCGGCGGGTGCGGTCATCGTAATCCCTGTCGAGCATGGTCCATTCGAGAGCTTCTTCATATTTCTGGCTCTTGACTTCGGGCGTGTCGGCGGCTTCGATCTGCTGCCAGGCGCGTTCCATGATGGACTTGTAATAGTCTATTGTTTCCTTGCGGCTGAACCCCTTCATTTTTTCGGAGACCGACTTGACGAACTTGATCATCATGTCCTGAATGACGCGGCTTCGCATGCGAGCATCTTCCTCCTTGAACGCAGCGAGAAAATCCTTCTCGTACTCATGGAGTTTTTCGGGAAACGGGGAGGCAATCTCCAGTTTGAGCGGATCGCGGGTGACGACTTTGGCGGCATCCTTCTTGATGACGCCGAACAGGATCATGGTCAGCACCTTGTCGAGCGGCTGCTCCATCAGGATGGCGGATTCGACGGCGGTGAGTCCGCGCTTGATGCCGTGACCTTCAATTGAAACCTTGGGCGGAAGGTATTGCATCTTGCGCTTTTTGGCTTGTACGGCGGAAATGGCGGGCATACCGATGAACATGAAAACAAAGAAGCCGCCACAGCACAGCGACGTGATGGTGTCTTCGTCAATCCAGGGTTCGACGGGCTTGACGAGGATGGCTTCTGCGGGGACGTAGGTGCGCGGGAAGGAGGAACCGAATAAATAATATTCCGATGCCTTTGCGGTGGGGGAGCGCCAGGTATAGGTGACGCGGTTTTGGTCATCGTAGGCGGCAGTCGGCTCGGAGGGGAAGCCCGAAGGCGCGGGATGCCATTTTGGTTCTTCGGGCTTGATGTTGGGCGGCAGATGGTAAATCATGGTGAAGTCGGTGTCGCCTGTCACGTATTCCGAGCCAAAGTAGGTGGGCGCAAAGACGGCACTGGCATAGGCTTCATCTTCGTCATCGGGATAGAGCACACCCGTGATTTTCCCAACGTAAACGTGGACCGTGCCTTTTCTGCTGGCGGGGATGGATTGACCTCCCATCACGATTGCGAAGCCCGAGCCGCCTCCCTGATATTCGCCCGTCGAAACATCCACAGGCACACCGTCCACATCTGCCTTGACTGTGCTCATGTCGAAGTTGTAGTTGGGCATGCCCACGTCGACAAAGTCAATCACATGCGAGCCTGTCTGGTTGACGAACGTCCAGCGGTAATCCAGCGACATGCTGCCGTCTGAATTCCAGAAGACATTCACCACTTGTTTCTCCACTTGAAAATAGTAAGGCAGGTCACGGGCAGATGCCGACGCCGTCACTGCGAACGCAAGGATAAAAACAAACAATGAGATGAGGATTCTTTTCATGCTGCCTCCAATATGGTCTCGGTACGCCCTCGGAAATCACCTGGGCTACTCGCCCACCGATAAATCTGTAATCGTAAATCGCCTTACCACTTCGGTTCTTCGGTCATTTGATAAACGGTGTGACAATACGGACAGTTGACCATCGGCGCGCCGTTGGCAAGGGTGATGTCCTTTGCAGACAGCGTCCCGCCGCAGGAACGGCATTTCACTTCCTCGATCTTGGTTTCGCCAGGCAAATCCACCTGCATGGTCACCTGCTGGACGACTTCGGTCTTTGTCCCCTTCAACGCAGCAATGACCATGCCAGCCCCGCCCGCGAAGAATAAAATGCCGACAGTGGCGAAGCCGAGTCCGTATGCCAGCCAGGAGGAACTACCCTGTCCCGAGGTGGAGCCGATAATGCTCATCGCTCCGTATCCCAACAGACACAAGCCAATCAAAAATAAAACTCCAGCGCCGATGTAGAGGATGGTTTTGTTTGCCATGTTCCAAGACTCCTTTTGCGGGAGGTGACAGTCACTTCTTAAAGTGACTGTCACCTGTTACATTACATACGCCTAGTCTAGCATTTTCGTCTCATTCGGACAATTGACATTTGTCCTTATATTTCGCCTGATGTTATCCAATTCCCAAGACCTGACAGGTTTATTGTGGCACGGATGGATCGGGGCTTTGCGAAAACCTGTCAGGTCTGTTTGGTAGCTTCACCCGCAGCGCTGTAAAGAAGTTGATCACCGCAATCCCCGCGCCGAACAAAAAGACATATTGAAAACCGAAAGTATTCCAGACCAGTCCGCCCAGCAGTGCGGCGGAAATCGAAAAGACATGGTCAATGGTCACAGCGGCGGTTAGGGCTGGCTGGATGTGGTCAGGCTGGAGCGCAATCTTCTTCATGTAAGTAGCGCGCGCCATGCTGACGGAGAAGATCATCTGGTCGATTAGGAAGCAGGCGCAGACTACCAAAAAGGCGATCTGCTCAGAAAAGATGAAGGTGGCAAACCCATAGCCGAAGCAGACAAAGACCAGGATAACAGCTTCCGATGCCAAAACTGTCCGCTCGCCCAATTTATCGATCCCCCACCCAAGCAGCGGTTGGAACAGAATCCCGATCACCCCGCCGATGGTGAACAACGTCGCCATGATCTGCGTCGGCTGTTTCAGTACGCTGACCAGCACCCAGGGCGCAAAGGTGATGAAGAGTTGTTTGCGCGCGCCCGAAAGCACGTTCAAGGCGTAGAACAGGTTGTATTCCTTGCGGAGTTGCAGAAAGCCGCGTTTTTCGGCAATCGGCTCAGGGGTCATCGAAAACATCAGAACGGCGGCAACAACCAACAGCGCGGCGGCAATGGCAAAGGTATGTTGGAAGGAAAAGCCCAGGTACTTGAATCCAATCGCGACGACGAAACTTCCCATGATGACGGCAACGTTGCGGATAGAGTTGAGTTGTCCCAGCCGCCGCCCGTCCTGCCCCTCCCGCGCCAGTTCCATGCCGATGGTAGAGGCGATGGGCATGAAAAGATGGTTGCCCATGCTGTAGATGAATAGCCAGGAAATCATCACGTTGTAGCTGGATGAGGCAAAGCCGATGAGCGCCGCGCCCGCCGCGCCGAAAATTAGCGCCACCACGCCAAGGCGGCGCGACGAGAGAAACCAAAACGCCGCCGAGACGAAGACCACCAGAAAGCCCGGCAGTTCGCGTGGAAATTCCAAAAAGGAACGCTGAAAACCTGTTAACGCAAATTTTTCATTGAGGAAGTTGTTGAAGGTCGAGTCGACCATGCTGAACGCCATGCTCAACGCCAGCGAAGCGGCGATAAAAATCAGCAGTTCGCGGGATGATTGTTTGATTCGGAAAAGGAGTTTCATTGAGACCTCGAAGTGGGATGCGGGAATTCTAGCACGCAAATGGGGAAGTTTTTCATCGAATCACGTGCCACTTGTCCTACGCTGAATTCGGAGGAGGCTTTATACTTGAGAAAATCTTTAACCACGAAGGACACAAAGGAATACGAAGGGAAAACCCTTAAACCTTTGTGATACTTCGTGACACTTTGTGATGAAATTCATGACTTTTAATAATCGGTATAATAATGTGGAGAAAAAACGCTCAAGAAATCAGAGAGACGAATATGCTGAATAAATTGTCCGCGACACGCAAAGGGCTTATTTTGTTGATTTATGCTTTATTTCTTGCTGTATTATGGGGATATTCTTTTCTTGAGGAGAACTATTTTCCAGAGGACACGGAATGTAGCATGTCCAGAAGATTGTCTGGTACGCAATGTATATTTTCTGTTAAGAGCCTGGGTCAAATTGGATATTTCACAGCAGACAGTCAATCCATTATCTTTGTAGAAGATAATGCGACGAGAAATGTTCTGAAAATTGAACCTATTGCTCAATTTGATTCCATATTTTCCGGGAAACGTTTTGAGCATCCGTTCCGAATATGGACATTTGCTCTCTCTCCAGACAGGACTAAAGCCGTAACTTGCATTGCAGAAGAAGGGGAGGGTGGTAGTATAGAATACTGGATTTGGGATATTGAGCATAGCAACCTTATCAAAAAGATAGATGCTTCTCCTTACGGTTGTGTATTTATGACATTTTCTGCAGACGGAAAATCATTGATGCTAAATTTGGTGGGAAGAAATCAGATTGGTAAACTCAATTTGGACACAGGTAGGTTGTGGGAAATCGAGGGGAATAATTTTGCTGTTGCGCCAGATGGGCATTCTCTAGTTGTTCAAGATGCTAAAGGGATAAAAGTATTAAAATATCCTGAATTTGAATTTATTCGAGATCTTGAAATACCAGATAATGGTTTTCAAATGCATTTTTCTTTTTCTGCGGATAGTAAGTTTCTAGCAGGCACTAATAATAGCGGAGATTTGGCTGTTTGGAGTGTCAAGAATGGCGCTTTGCTCTCGCATTTTCAACTTGACTCCGCGTTTTGCGTGCCCGCCTTTTCTCCTAAAAATGAAAAATGGTTTTCTTGCTTTAGAGAGAATCAGTCACACGGACTAGCGTATGAATCATATGTTTTTCAATGGGGACCCGATTTCTATAATTCTTCTACCGCGCCCTTACGATTGGAACAAGTGATAAAACTTGGCTCACGTAAAATATTGCCTTTTAAATTGGACGTTTCTCCTAATGGAGAGAAATTGTTGGTAGCAGATGATAGCTATATTCAAGTTCTCCAAATTGCGGAACCATAATTTCAAACACAGGAAATAATATGACCATCAACGATCAATACAATAAATGGAAAGAAAACACGCTCAAGAAATCTCTGGATAAATTCAAGGAGAGAAAAGAGCGCTTTGAGACTTCTTCGGAAATCGAAGTTCCGCGCGTGGCATTGCCTGAGGATGTGGGGCGCGAGGACCTCGCTCCTACGTATGCAGAAAAGCTCGGTTTCCCAGGAGAGTATCCCTTCACCCGTGGCGTCCAGCCGACGATGTACCGCTCCCGTTTCTGGACCATGCGTCAGTACGCGGGATTCTCCACCGCCGAGGAATCCAACAAGCGCTATCGCTACCTGCTCCAGCAGGGACAGACGGGCTTGAGCGTCGCGTTCGACCTGCCGACCCAGATCGGCTACGATGCTGACGACCCGATTGCCGCTGGCGAAGTGGGCAAGGTGGGCGTTTCGATTTCGTCCATCCGCGACATGGAACAACTCTTCGACCAAATTCCGTTGGACAAGGTCTCCACGTCCATGACCATCAACGCTCCCGCAGGCGTGTTGCTGGCGATGTACATTGCCGTGGCGAAACGTCAGGGCGCGGACATGCGTCAGTTGCGCGGCACCATCCAGAACGACATTCTCAAGGAATACGTCGCGCGCGGCACGTACATCTTCCCGCCCGCGCCGTCCATGCGGCTCATCACCGACATCTTCCAGTTCTGCTCCGCTGAAGTCCCCTTTTGGAACACGATCTCGATCTCGGGCTATCACATCCGCGAGGCGGGTTCGACCGCCGTGCAGGAAGTGGCGTTCACGCTGGCAAATGCGATTGCCTACGTCGAAGCCGCGCTCAAGGCTGGTCTCAAAGTGGACGACTTCGCGGGACAACTCTCGTTCTTCTTCAACGCGCATAACAACCTGCTGGAGGAAGTCGCCAAGTTCCGTGCGGCGCGACGCATGTGGGCGAAGATTATGCGCGAACGGTTCAAAGCGCAGAAACCATCCTCGTGGCAGTTGAGATTCCACACGCAGACGGCTGGTTCCACATTGACAGCACAACAACCCGAAAACAACGTGGTGCGTGTGACCCTGCAAGCCCTGTCTGCCGTCCTCGGTGGGACCCAATCCCTGCACACCAACAGCATGGACGAAGCCCTCTGGCTGCCGACGGAGAAGTCGGTCCGCGTGGCGCTGCGCACCCAGCAGGTCATCGCCTACGAATCAGGCGTGGCGGACTCGATCGATCCGCTGGCGGGTTCGTATCTCATCGAAAGCCTGACCGACGAAATCGAGAAGCAGGCGACCGAATACATCGCCAAGATCGACGAGATGGGCGGCGCGCTGACCTCCATCGAACGCGGCTATATGCAGAACGAGATCCAGAACGCCGCCTATGCCGCACAGCAGGCAATCGAAAAGAAGGAACAGGTGGTGGTGGGCGTCAATCAGTTCCAGGTGAAGGAAGAGATGACCCTCGAACGCCTGAGCGTTGACCCTGCCATCGAGGTGGCGCAGAAGGCGAAGTTGAAGGCGTTGCGAGAGGGGAGAGACCAGAAACGAGTGAACGAGTTACTGAGTAAGTTGAAGTCCGCCGCACAGGGGACCGAGAACCTGATGCCGCTCTTCATCGAATGCGTGGAAAACGACATCACCCTCGGCGAAGTCTGCAATACTTTACGACAAGTCTGGGGAGAATATGTCGCAGAGGGGTTTTAGAATAAATTAGTAATTTAGAGGACGGCTGAAAAGCCGTCCTCTCTGTTTTTTAATGAACACATCAGAAATGTCGATCATTAAGTTTATGTTCACTGAAATCATAATATGTCGCATATAATTCAAGGTGAAAGACTTTGAAAAATGAGCGACTTTGAGACCAGTATCAAAAAAATTTCTGCAACTCTTTGCGAATTTTCTATTGATGAAATAGCAAATGCATTATTTGTTTCATCTATTTGGCTTCCAAATATCGCAAGCCCGATTCAACATCAATTACTTGTAACAATTTTCGCTTCGCTCAAGCCTGAGCAATTTCAAAATACTAAGAAAATAGGTACATACCAAGATTTTAAGAACCTTTTAGAGGTTATTTATCCCTTGTTACCTAGTTTCCCGATAATTGAAGATTATATTCCAAGTCCTGATTGGGGAGAGGTTAAATTTCACCATCAAGGCGTAGATTACAAAATTTTTTATGGAACCGAATTAGATAATACATACGATTTGTTACAGTTGTATGATGTAGTTTATTCGTCGTTTGACGAGGAATTCTTGAAAATTACCTCACGATCTCCAAAAGAAGAACTTAAATCCTCGTTGGTTCTACAAAACGCAATTCTTGTTTCAATAACAAGTCAACCTGCAAGTGAAGAGTTGAAGAAAATTTCAACAGGCAGTAAACAAATCCCCACAGAGACCTTTTGGAATGAAGTAAGTAAAATATATTCTAATTTTACGCCACTTGAGATTTTAAATAAAAATTTTCTTGAAAACTACAGTGTTCATATTGGTGGATTGCCGGCTGACTTAACAAGTGAGAGTAGATTTCAGGATATGGCCTATGCAGACCAAAATATCCCATATTTGTTCTTAAAATGGAAAGAAAGTTACCTTCTTATTCTTCCACGTAGAATTTCGGAAGTTCTAATTGATACTTGGTCCGGTATTTTTAGAAAATATAAGGACGATGTTCACCGAACTGCCGAAAAATACTTGTTACGTTTAAACGCGGAGATTTATAAATATGTAAAGCAAAGAATAAGAAGTGATGACGTCTTTGGCTTAGTAAATGTAATTACAAAAAAGAACAAGCCTCATGAGATATTGTTTTCTTTGTCTTTTACATCGAGAGATAGATTAGTTCTGATTTATCTAGCTGAGCCATTTGTTGATTCAGATGAAATTAGCAAACACTTAGAATCTGTGGCGCGTAAACTAAATAAAGCCGTTAAATTGATTGGTTACCCTCCAACGAAGCTGGGACTTAATCTTGAAAAACAGATAATTGAGCTTCGGTCCAAAACAAAGGCTGCAAAATTGAAGCCGTTATTGCTGGTTGTCATCCCGCAAGTATCCACTCAACCTTTTGGGTTTTCGCTACCAAAATTATTTCAAGGCGAAATCGTCTTTTTGGATCAGTTTTTAGGGTTAGTTGATGAAGTGATTTCTGCGGATGAGTTTGTTTCATTTTTCACATATAAAAAGGAACTTAGCGAGAAACTCAGTTCGCCAATGGTTGGGCTGCTAGATGTTTACGGTTCATTTCGAGATTCGCATGGTGTTCTGGTTGAAGGTGCTAGAGGTCCAGATATGATTGTTCTAGACCCTCATTGGGGATCAGAGATGCGTTATGAGTCACTGAGCACGTTTTGGTCTTTATACCCTGATGTAGGTTTTTTTGATCACCCAAGAAGCTGGATACCAATTAAGGAGACCTCAACAAGAATTCGCTTAGAGGCTAGAAGCTTTTTTGGCTGCGCCATTTATAGCGAAATAGGCAAATCTAAGTTATTTGTTTCAGCACTTTTTGAAGACCTTACTTACGAACAAGCATTAATAACTAATTTATTAATAGAATGTCTAGAAGACTCAATGTCTAATCTGAAACGACTTTTTGAAAATCACTCATTTTTTCAGGTGTATAAACAAGTTCAAGTTATGTTCTTTCCTTCAGGGTTGTTGAAGAATGAAAAATTCAAGCATATTTCACACCTAGACCCTAATGTGGATGGTAGTTTCTGGAGGCTGGAAAGAGGTTTTCCTCGTGTTGAGTTGCCAGCTGTGAGACTGGTTTTTAATGAAGAAGCCTTGTTAAGCGCATTTAGTGCAGTTGAGGACAACAGGATTGAAATCGATTTGTTATTGGCGATTATCCAAGAGATTGATGGTTTTGTTCCAGACGGTGAATTGTCTGCTATTGCAGAAAGAATAAGTGCCCAAAAAGGTGGTCCATCTCGATTTAAGTTATTTCATGTAGAAAAAGAGGTGTCATTTCCAGAACATGTTAGAGTAAACAAACCGACAACCTATGATCGAAAAAGAGGTAGAAAGAAAGTAGCCGAATTAGCAGCTCTTAATGGAATTCGTCCAGGAGTTTACAAATTAGAGGACGCAAAAGAAACTCTTAATAAACTCCGCAACTTAGTAATTCAGCAGATTAATGAAATCGTTTCTGAATGCGCCTTGGTATCGTCAATTCCATTTCTTATTGAAAGAATTGATTCTCTTGAAAATGAGCATGAATATAGGAAGGCTTCAGTAAACTTATCGCTTGAGCACGAAGTTGATTATCGACGTGAAGAAGTCTATTCAAGTGGATATAAAGAATTTATTCAAAACCACAAACTTATTAGATACTTAATTGAGAAGTTTATTCAATTGCAGCCAACGGGAAAGAAGATATTAACAACGGATTTGTATCTCTTATTAATTTGCTTGATTGAAATACTGCTTGATATTTATGTTGCAAGTGATCATGTGCACTATCAAATATATCCATTGGGGGTGACAATTGGAGAGGACTATCTCATCAATGTTAATTACGAAATTAACATTGATGAGATGACGAACAAGTTTAGTGAAGAGCAGGCTAGAATTTCGTTGAAGTTGATTGGAATTGAGGAAGATAGGATTGAGTCTCCTAGGCCCTTGGAAGAGTACTTAGAGGAGCTGAACAGTGCCTTTAATGTTTCTCTTGGATTTAAATTGGCAAATCTAATTAGTGTTTTGCATTTGCTGTCTATCTGGCCAAGCTATAATGAACAATCTGTTGAGAAAACATTTTATGCTTTTGATTTAGAAACAATAGTTAATGTGTGCGTAAATAACATTTTGAATATAAAGAGAGAAGAGGCAATAGCTATTCTTGAATTTTTGACTCTCAAAAGCGAAGATGTTTTACGTGTCTTGAATCAGGAAGTATTAAGTGACGATCTTCCTGTTTGGGAGCATAGAAAACGGTATGCGCGATATACAATCAAACCTTTGATCTCCCTCGATGGTATATATTTTTGGGGTCCGTACTCAACAAGAAGAACGGGGATTATCTGGAGTAATGCAATTTCGGAAAGATCCCTTCCATTTGATTTGTTATCGCCAGAAATTAACAATGTCTTGGATAGTCAAAGTAGGTTGATAGAAAAAGCACTAGAGGAGAAGGCCCTCTTAATAACAAAGCGATATACTGATTTTGCAGAGCCCAATGTAGAACTTCATAAAAGAGATGTTGGCTATCATCCGCTAGAATTAGGAGATTACGACGTTTTAGCTTACCTTCCCAAGGCAAATATTATTCTCAACGTTGAATGCAAAGAAATTGCACGTGCCTATTGTGCTAAAGATGCAAAAAGATTACGAGAAAAGATTTTCGGCAGACCAGATAGGGAAATAGGTTATTTGGGACGAGTAGAGATTAGGGAAGCATATTTAAAAGAAAACTGTCGAAAAATAGCTGATCTACTGAAATGGCCCGTAAATCCTGAAAATTTGCCTAATGTGCTTTCTATTTTTGTTTCTCGCGAAATGTACTGGTGGACTATGTTTCCAACAAGACAGACTAGCGTGGTTTTTAAGAGGATTGATTTGCTTTCACAATTTCTTGAAGAATTATCTTGAAATTAAATACTTACTAAGCGTCCGAGGCAGGAATGGTGGGAAAATGCGAGGAAGTGCCCCCTCCTGCCTCCCCCAAATGGGACAACGGAACATATACGATTTTAGTGAGCTTTTTATGTCCCATTTGGGGGAGGTGCCCGACAGGGCGGTGGGGGCTATAATGCGGTTATGCCAGCCAAACGGTCCAACCCCAAAACCATGTATCGTGCAGGTGAATTGAGAAAAGAACTCACGCCCGCTGAGAAAAAGCTGTGGGCATATTTACGCGGGGACAAATTGAATGGGGTAAATTTTAGAAGGCAGCATGCTCTTGGTAACTTTATCGTTGATTTTGTCTCGATCAAGAGGAAACTAGTAATCGAGCTGGATGGCGGTCAACATCTCGAACAAGCCGAATACGACATAGAGCGAAGTAAGTATTTGGAAGCGCAAGGGTATAAAGTTATCCGCTTTTGGAACAATCAGGTGGAAAATGATGTCAATGGAGTCGTTCGGGCGATTGAATTTGCTTTGAAGGGTGACTCAATAAAGTGATGACAAACTCGGTGAAAATCATGCCTGCAGAGGGCCATGCGGCAAACAATGTGATGCTCATTGCTAACTAAAGTCCACCGTAAAATATCCGCCATGATCACTGCATGAACTATAGGCATACCCAACGCCAATTTGGGTAAAGTTGCCGAGGACATAATCCCAGTGTTCATCCATCCGCCATTGGTCCATCGCGTTTTGTGGTGTGCCAATGGCAAGGATCTCGCCGGAAATATAGGAGCCAACGTGAGTCTGGCTATAACCTGCCATTCTTTCGCCAAAGGAGCCGTCTGAACCGTCATGGCTGAGGAAGTTGTTGAACGCCATATCTTCAGCATGGTTTTGTGAGAATGCGGCGATCTCTGCGTTGAAAGTCACGGCGGGCAAACCGGCATTTATCCGTTCTCCGTTAATTAAGAATACGATCTGATGCACGTAATCCGCATTTTGGCTGTGGATGCAATTTCCCGATTGGGTTGAATTGGTCCCCGAGGCGGCGTTACTACTCGCATACGTGCCTACCATGAATTTCACCCAGAAAGTTTTTTCCGCGCCGATCGGAATGCTCTCGCCGTTTGAATTGTTCAGTGTGAAGTAGCCTGCGTACCTTCCATCGGCTGTCGGTGCGGTCAGCTCCATCGAGACTTGCACCTTCTCGTTCGGGGCAGCCGCAGGTATTGGAGTGGAGAGAGGCGCTTTGATCTCATCACCTGACGAAAACTTCAAGGTGTAGTTGGTCCAGGAACAGGTGCCTGTGTTTTGGAATTCCCACGTCTTGGTAAATTTCTCGCCCGCTTTTACCTGTGTATTATCCGGGATGGTCACATCGCGCAAAAGTATGGCGGCGTCTTTGCAATTCGAAAGTGCAGTACCTGTAAGTGCGGGGATGGCGGGCGTTTCTGTAGCTTCGGGGCTGGGAGTCAACGTCGCCGGTGTGAACCCTGCTTTCGTTGGTACCAGGGTTGCAGTCACAAAATCTGGTTTTGCGGAAACTTGCGGATCCACATCAACTGAGATACAGGATGTGAGCAGGAGAACAATGGGCAGAAATATTATTTTTTTACGCAAGGACGAGGTTGCAGTTTTCAGCTTTTGTTTTGTGGGACCATCCATCATTTTTGCTCCTGCTTTGCGCGGCATGCGAATTGTCCCAAATTTATACCATAAGCATGATGTCTGGCGAACCAGATATATTGAATTTGCGTTGGACGAATAATTCCCTTAAACTTGTTACATGACAAACAAAATCCAAGCATCCAAATTTCCACCACACGGCTGGCTCGGACTCGGCCTGGTCGTCCTCTTCTGGATTCTCAACTGGACCTTGACCGGTCCACGCACGCATTGGGGATTCTTTCCGCTGTGGGTGGGTTACTGTCTCGCCATGGACGGGTTGGTCAAGTGGCGCACGGGCACATCCCTGCTCACGCGCAGTCCGCGAAAATATGTTGGGCTGTTCCTCGTCTCCGCCCCAGGCTGGTGGCTCTTCGAGCTGCTCAACGTCCGCACCCAAAACTGGGTGTACGACGGCGCCGAGATATTCACACCGTTCCAATATGTCTTTTTGACCACCGTCAGCTTCACCACCGTCATCCCCGCCGTGTTTGGGGCTGCGGAATTGTGCGCCAGCTTTGATTTCCTCAAGCGCCTCAAGCCGGGACTCGCAATTGGCACCGACAAACGAACAACCGTCTCCTTCTTCATCCTCGGCTGGGTCATGCTTGCCCTGTTGCTGCTTTACCCGAAGATTTTCTTCCCCTTCATCTGGTTTTCCATCTACTTTATCCTGGAACCGCTCAACGTCTGGTTGGGGAATCGTTCCCTTGCCCACTGGACGGCGAAAGGCGACTGGCGTCCTGTCATTGCCCTATGGCTTGGGGTTTTGCTGACCGCCTTCTTTTGGGAGATGTGGAATTATTTTTCATATCCCAAATGGATTTATCACGTCTCTTGGGGAAACTGGCTGCACGTCTTTGAAATGCCCCTGCTTGGCTACGGCGGATACCTGCCCTTTGCGCTCGAACTGTACGCCATCTACCACCTGATTGTCGGCTTCCTTGGCGACAAGTCCACAGATTATGTCAAGGTCATGCCTGATTAACACCACACCCAAAATACTGGAGGAAACCACTGATGAATCCCACTGCTGTGATCGTTATCAATCTTGCTTTGCTGTTCTATTCCATCGGCGTCTGGAGCGAGAGAATTCAGGGAAGGCTTAAAGTCTGGCACACAGCCTTCTTCTGGCTTGGACTGGTTTGCGATACCTGGGGAACGGGGATGATGTTCGATTACGTGGGCGGGATGAGCTACGACGTGCATGGGTTTTCGGGGATGCTTACCATTGCCCTGATGGTGGTTCACGCGATCTGGGCGACGGTAGTGCTGGTCAGAAAGGACGAGAAGATGATCGCCAGCTTCCACAAGTTCAGCATTTTCGTGTGGGTCATCTGGCTGATTCCCTATTTTAGCCCCATGGTGTTGCGGATGGTGGAGTAACCGTCATTCATTGCCGGGCTTTGGTCTTTTGTGGACGATTTCGTACTTTTCCAAAACCTTTTCGATGGTTTCCCTGTTCTGTTTTGTCACTTCCAGGAACTCCATCCCGACATTGTAATAGGTGTGGTGATCTTCCAGCTTGCACCACGCCACGCGGGCGGAAATGATCATGTGCATGGACGGCGAAGTCTCCGGCGTGTCGCGGAACTCGATGGCCAGGGTCAATGTCCGACCGGTTTCCACAGGCTTCTCGCTCACCATCAACGCGCCCTTCAAGGTCAAATCCCCCAGATAGCCCAGCACAGTACTCGTGTGGACGTCGTACACAGGCGTGAAATTTATCAGTTTCCTGCGTCTTTCCATTCTCAGTCTGCTCATGGGTGCCTCCTCCTTTAGTTTACCGGATTTCACGATAAATTCAACTCCCCCTTTGTTCATGCTGGAGTTTTTTCAATTTCGGTGTCGCAAACATCCAGAATAGTATAATCGCGTCCATGTTCAAAAACAAAAACCTCGCCGTACTCTTCTTTGCGCTCGTGGTTGTGATGCTTGGTTTCGGCATCGTCATTCCCATCCTGCCGTTTTATGTGGAGCATTTTGGCGGCAGCGGCAAGGATATGGGCATGTTGATGGCGATCTATTCCATCATGCAGTTTATCTTTTCCCCCATCTGGGGCAGTCTCTCCGACTATTACGGACGCAAGCCCATTTTACTTATCGGTATCGTTGGAAATGTGGTCTCGCAGGTTTTGTACGGCCTGGTAGGGGACTTTGCTGAAGCGGGGATGTTCACCCCGCAGACCTCGCTCACCCTGTTGGTGGTTACCCGTGGGCTGGCTGGGATTCTCTCTTCGGCGACTTGGCCCACGGCGATGGCGATCATCAGTGACCGGACCAGTCACCACGAACGCGGCGGTGGCATGGGGTTGGTCGGCGCCGCGATGGGCGTGGGCATGGTGCTGGGGCCCGGCATCGGCGGCATGATGTCTGGGATTTCGCTTTCCGCACCGTTTTATTTTGCGGCGGCGATCTCCGTCGTTGCCGTTGCCCTGACCTGGGCGATGGTCTCCGAGTCACTGCCCGGCGAAGAGCGCACCGTCACGCTTGGGAAAATCAATGGTCCGCAGTTGAAGGAAATGTGGCAGGCGCTTTTCGGTCCCATCGGATTTTTGCTCTTTCTGGCTTTCCTGCATAGCTTCGCGCTTGCCAATTTCGAGGGCGTCTTCGGGATGTACACCCAACTCCGCTATGACTATAGCGCCACTCAGGTCGGCATCGTGCTGACTGTGGTTGGGCTGGTCTCCGCCATTGTGCAGGGTGCATTGACTGGACCCGCGACCAAAAAATGGGGCGACTCGCTGGTGGTCAAGGCTTCGCTCTTCGCCAGCATCTTTGGCTTCATCCTGATGACCATCGTGGAAAGCGAACCCGGTAAAATCGCCGCATCGGTCATGCTGTCATCGGGTTTCTTCATGCTGACCAATTCCATGATCCGTCCCGGGTCGTCTTCGCTGATCTCGAAGCAGGAAGGCGTCAGTCAGGGCGCGGCGATGGGCATGAACAACGCCTTCATGAGTTTGGGACGAATTGTCGGCCCGTTGTGGGCAGGGTACGCGCTGGACATTAACCTGAATTATCCATATTTGACGGGCGCATTCATCATGGCGGTGGGATTTGTGCTTTGCCTGTTCTATTTGCCAAAGACGGAGAGTAAATCCCTTGATGTGTAAAATGGGGATTAACGGAAGCAACGTCGCGTCCGTCGTGTCAAATCATGGCAATCCGGGGAAAGTCGGAGTATGATTGTTTAACCCCAACCTCACAGGAGGAAATCCAATGGATAAACCAACTTCGGATGAAAAGATATTCGCAACACTGGCGCATGTTTCGGTGCTGTTTTCATTTTTGGGACCGGTTGGTCCGACCTTGATCTGGGTCTCCCAACGGGATAAATCGAAATATGTCCGCTTCCACGCCCTGCAAGCCATGGGTTATCAGGCATTTGCCTTTTGGGGCTGGATGGTCGGTGTTTTTATCGCGGTGTTTGGTTCCATCCTGTTCGCGATTGGCATGGCTGTCATGTTGGACATTGATCCATCCGAAACGCCCGCGTTTCCGCTGTTGATGCAGGTTGTCATGATGTTTGCCCTTTTCGGCATGTGGGGGCTTTTCTTTCTGGGAGGAATCGTCGGCGCGGCCTTTTGTCTGCTGGGACGCGATTTCCGCTATCCTATCATCGGCTCCTGGCTCAGGAAGAAACTGCTCTCCATGGAAACCACCGATGCCGAATTCGAGGAATGGGAGGATGGCTGGGTGAGCGGTGTCTGCCACGCCACAGCCATCCTGCAACTTTGGGGAATTGTCACCCCGCTCATCGTCTGGTTCTCACAAAAGGACAGGTCGATGAAACTCCGTTTTCAGGCGCTGCAGGCTGCCAGCTATCAGTTCATTGCTTTTTTTGTATACATAATTGGCATGGTTATGTATTTCGTGTTAATTTTTGCCATGATGTTTGGCGCAATCATGATTGGCGGCGCATCCGCTTCGCCTGGCGGTGAGCTTCCCCCGGTGGCTGGGGTTATCTTTATGCTTTTCTTTGCCATTCTGACGATCTTTTGGCTGGTGATGATGGTCGGTACTCCGGTTTATTTCCTGCTGGCCGCCATAGCCAGTATTCGCACCATCCGCGGACATGACTTCAAATACCCGATTCTCGGAAATATCATTACCCGCCGCATGAGTCCACTCAGCCAAAAGGAGCCGACTTCCTCATGAACGACAATCATCCTCCGCTTTCCTCCGATGAAAAATTGATGGGCGCAATCCCGCATCTTTTCGGGCTTCTTGTGGCGCTGGTCATGTGGATGATGCAAAAGGACAAGTCGCGTTTCGTCAAATTCCAGGCATTGCAGGCGCTAGTCTTCGACGTGGTTGTTATGATCGTAATGGGTGTACTGTTCGCCTGTCTCTTCGGTGTGATGTTTTTGGGGACATTCGGTTCCATGGTTATGACTGTCGAAGCCGCTTCCTCGCCTGACGAAATGGCGCCATTCTTTATGCTGCCGTTCATGTTCCCGTTCACGATCTTTGCCTGCGTTTTCCCACTTTCGTTTTTCCTCCTCATCATGCGGATTGTGGCGGCTGTCTCCGTGCTCGGCGGACGAAATTTCCGCTATCCCATCCTGGGAAGCTGGGTTGAAAATTTCCTGGATGAAAAGCCATAGATCGCTTTGGAGTTTGAGCCTGTTTTGTTTGCTTGAATCATAAAAATGCCACTAAAAGTAAAAATAAATTATAAAAAATTGACATGGGTTCGGAAAAAGTATAAAATTATATAAAACACAGCATAATCAGTATTAACAGCCCAGGTGCTTTCGGGAGTGTACTAAAAAATTCGCGCCAATGGAGCTTATCCGATTATCCCGTTCTCGGTGGCGGGAGCATTCATTATTCGGATGAGGTCGTGAAAATAACGGGCGTTGTGGCAGTTGACTGGAATCCAACAAGCGTCGGGTACAATTGGATATTCCAAAACTTTCTGTGTAATATTTTGGTCAATCCCGGAGGAGAGATGTACGGATCAAAAGTTACGTCGTTGGTTTTTGTTGTCCTGCTAATCGCAGTCAGTTTGTCCGGCTGCCGGCAAAATGTCCCTGCTTCGTCGGATCAAAAAAGCATCACCATAATCATTCCCGAAGATCCGCCTTCGTTCAACCCGGTCATCACCGACACGGGTTATGACTCACTCGTCATGGAATTGGTCATGCTTGGACTGAGTGACATCGACGCGGAAGGCAGGGTCTTCCCTGAACTCGCGGCTGAACTTCCCACCGTCGAAAACGGGGATGTCGTGGCGGATGAAGCCGCCGGCGCCATGAGCGTGACCTGGAAGATGCGGAAGGATGTGCAATGGGCGGACGGAAAACCCGTCACTGCGAACGATGTGATCTTCACCTACGAGTCGATTGTCAACCCCGAAACGGGTGGCTGGATCGCGGGCATCGATTACATCGACAGTGTGGAGAAAGTCGATGATTACTCTTTCAACATTAACTACAACTCGATCTATCCCGGCTACCTGACCCAGTTTGGGGGCGAACAGGTGGTCATCTGGCCCGCGCATTACTGCGATGCCACACAGGGATTTGCCGCCTGGGAATGCGCCCGCAAGCCGCTGAGCAATGGACCCTTCATCCTCTCGGAGTGGGTCACCGGCGACCACATGACCTTTGTCCGCAATGAGAATTATTTCGAGAAGGGCAAGCCGGGGATCGACATGGTCACTGTCCGCATCGTGCCTGATCAATCGGTGCGCAAGACCATGCTCATCAACGGCGACGCCGACCTCGACATGTGGACAACCGAGCAGATGATCCACGACCTGAAGGATCAGCCAAATGTCGAAGTCAGCCTCAGCCCGTACAACCGCTGGGTGATGCGCATTTTCTTCAATCTGGCTGCAAAGGGAACCACCGACCCGGTGGCAACTCCTCACCCGATTCTTTCCGATCTGCGCGTACGACAGGCGATCCGTGCCGCCATCGATGTGGATACCATCTCGAAGGAATTTTTCCTCGACTACGCCAAGCCAGCCTGGACGGAGTTCTTCCGCCCACCCTACGAATGCAATATCCCCCGCCCGAAATATGATCCAGCCGCTGCGTCCGCTTTGTTGGATGAAGCCGGTTGGAAGGATACTGACGGCGACGGAGTCCGCGAGTGCCGGGGATGTGAAACCGCCGAAGAAGGCTACAAGATGGAGATGGAATTCATCACCTATGCCGAATACGGTGAGCCGCTGGAATTGACCCAGCAATTGATTGCCGAGGCGTTGGGAAAAATCGGCATCAAACTCAACCTGACGGTTGTCGAAGGCAGCGTGCTTTGGGCAGCCTCAACGGACGGCGGAATCGAACAAAGCGGCAACTTCGACATGGACATCTGGGATGACGGCTACGCCGGCGTCGATCCCACCGATTTCCTCTGGGGATATTACGCCACAGACGCCGCCGTGCCGGATGCAGGCTACAACTACGGCAGGTGGTCGAATGAAAAATTCGATACCCTGCTGGGTGAGGTTTATACGCTGGACGAGGAAGTCCGCAAGCAGAAGTTCTGCGAGATGGCGGAAGTGTTGGAAGCGGAACTGCCCGACTTGCTGCTCTTCACCGCCACCAACGGCGACGCTCACTCGGTCCGTTTGCAGGGCGTTCAGTCGTCAACCAATGATCTTGTTACCTGGAACTCCGCCGACTGGACTCTCAAATAGATGGCAACGTACATCGCCCGGCGACTCATTCAGACGGTGGGATTGCTGTTCATCCTGAGTATGCTGCTGTTCGCGCTGGTCAACCTTGCGCCGGGCGGTCCGCTTGCAGGTCATGGGCAGAGCCGTCACATCGACCCGGCGAAAATCGAATTGCTCAAACGTCAGTTCGGCTTGGACAAGCCTCTGCCCATGCAGTATCTCATCTGGCTGGTCGGCAACGACTGGATGCGGGTGGACAAGGACGGCGACGGCGTGCTGGATAGTTACGGCACGCGTTTGGGAATCCTGCGCGGTGACTTTGGCTTCTCGTTTCGCAGCCGCCAGCCGGTGTTGACCGAAATCGGTGACAGGCTTCCCAATACCATCTACCTCACTGTCACCACCATGCTGATCGCGGTATTGATCGCGATCCCGATTGGCATCATCTCCGCCATCCGCCAGTATTCGGCATTCGACATCACGGTCACCACTTTTTCGTTTGCGGGGCAGGCAATCCCCGAATTCTGGCTGGGCTTGATCATGATCCTTATCTTCTATGCCTGGCTCAAGAATCCATTTACGGGTGAGCCTTTGCTCCCACCGGGCGGCATGACTTCAACCGGCAGTATGGGATTCGACCTGGGCGACCGCGTCATCCATCTTATTTTGCCGGTTGCCACCGGCGCGCTGGGCTGGGTGGCATGGTACTCGCGTTTCCTGCGTTCGAGCATGTTGGAGGTCGTCCACCAGGATTACATCCGCACCGCGCGTGCCAAGGGACTTGCGAACTGGAAGGTACTTTACAAACACGCCCTGCGGAACGCGCTGATTCCGCTCATCACCCTGCTGGCGCTCGACCTGCCGTACATCTTTGGCGGCGCAATCTTTGTCGAGTTCCTCTTTGCCTGGCCCGGCATGGGCAGGCTGTACTATCAGGCAGCGCTCAATCGGGATTACCCCATCCTGATGGCGGTGCTGATCATAGGCGCTGGTTTCATTATTTTGTCCAACCTGCTGGCGGATATCGTCTACGCCTGGCTTGATCCACGCATCCGACTTGAGTAGCCCATGAGCCAGACTGCCGCTCAGACAACAACGTTCGACGCACAATCCGCCAGCATGGGAGCTGGCGTGTGGAAGAGGTTCCGCAAACATCCGGGAGCGATCTTTGGATTCATCATCATATCGATCTTGATTGTTCTTGCACTGCTTGCCCCACTTTCACCATACGATCCCGGAGCATCCGAAATGGCGATTCGCAACCAGCCTCCGTCGTGGAGTCACCCGATGGGGACGAACGCTTTGGGACAGGATTTATTCACCCGCATCCTGTACGGTGGGCGCATTTCGCTGGCGGTGGGTCTGCTTGTCGTTCTCTTCTCGATCACAATCGGCGTTCCCATCGGCGCGTTTGCAGGATATTACGGCGGCACAGTGGACAGCATCCTGATGCGCATCACCGACGCCTTCCTCTCGCTACCGTCCTTCCTTGTGCTGATTTTGTTGAGTTCGATTCTGCGGGAAGTGGAAGCCCCGCTCTTCGAGCGCAACAACGTCCTGACCATCAGCCTGGTCATCGGCGCCTTTGGCTGGACGACCTTTGCAAGGCTTGTGCGCGCCGCTTTCCTGACCCTGCGCGAAACGGACTTCGTCTCCGCCACCCGTGCTTTAGGTGGCTCCGACCTGCGGATCATCCTTCGCCACATCCTGCCCAACGCCATCGGTCCAATTACGGTCGAAGCCACGCTGGAATTTGGGTACGCCATCATCGAAGAGTCAGGCTTGAGCTTTTTGGGATTTGGCATCCAGCCGCCCACCCCTTCGTGGGGCAACCTGCTGAGTAACGCACAGGAACATTTCACCAAATATCCCTGGCTGGCAATCTTCCCCGGGCTGATGATTTTCTTCAGTATCATTTCCATCAATTACATCGGCGACGGACTGCGCGACGCATTCAACCCGTACAAAGTGCTCGATAAAGTTGGAGAGGTTTAACGTAGTAACGACTTTAGTCGTTAGCAAAAAGCGACTAAAGTCGCCACTACGAAAATTGAATAAGGAGAACAAGCATATGAATGGTGACCGACCCGCCCTCGAACCGCTTCGCTCCGCATACAGGCTCCAATACCTCACAGATGAGCAACTGGACAAACTCCAGGAAGCCACGCTGGACATCCTCGAAAATGTCGGCGTGAAGTTTCCCTCGGAGAAGGCTTTGAACGTGTTCCTCGAACACGGCGCGAACGTCGACAAAGCCACCCAAATCGTCAAGATAAAACGCGACATGGTTTTCAAAGCCCTGAAAACCGTGCCGCGTTATTTTGTGATGGGCGCTCGTGTCCCCGAATATGACTTGCACCTCCAGGATGGCGTCACCTACTTCACCACCGACGGCTGCGGCGTGGAAGTCGTTGACCTCGATACCGGTCAGCCGCGTTCCTCCAGCAAGGCGGACGTGGGGATGATGGCGCGAGTCGCCGACTATCTGCCTTCGATTGCCTTCTACTGGCCCATGGTCAGCGCGCAGGACTTCGGGCGGACGGCTCCGCTCCACGAGTTGGACGCCAGTTGGAATAACACGGTCAAGCATGTCCAGTCCGAAACGGTGATGGGCGAGCGTGATGCCCAATATGCTGTGGAAATGTCAACTGTCATCACGGGAAGCAGGGAGGAGTTGCGCAAGCGTCCCCCGCTTTCATCGTTGATCTGCACCATCGCACCGTTGATGCAGGATGAGCCCGGCATCGAAGCCGCGATGGTCTTTGCCGAGGCTGGCATTCCTGTTGGTTTTCTCGCCATGCCGACGCTCGGAACCACCGCTCCATCCACCATGGCGGGCGCGTTGGCGATGGGTGACGCGGAAAATATCAGCGCCATTGTTCTGCTGCAATTGATGTTCCCCGGCTGTCCCGTCTATCATTCGATCATGCAAGCCTGGGCAGACATGCGCACCGGCGGCTATATCAGCTACGCCCGTGACGCACGCGGACGGTACGGGACGGTCGAGATTGCGCACCACTGGGGCATCCCTTCGCTGGGAGCTTGTTACGGCACAGACTCAGTGAAGACTGGTACCTGGCAAAGCGCCGCCGAACCTGCGCTCGACACATTCCTCGCGGGACTCGTCAGCCCGGAGATCGTCACCGGCATGGGGTTGGCGCGCACCTACACCCGCCTCTATCCCGAGCAGATCATCCTCGATGAAGACCTGTACCAGCGCGGCCGCACGTACCTGATGCAAATGGAAGTGAACGACGAGACGCTGGCGATGGACGCCATCCGCAACGTGGGTCCCGGCGGACATTTCCTCGGACAGCGGCACACCCGCGATCACATGAAGACCCTGCTCACGCGCGGCGTGACACATCAACTCGACGAGCACAACAAATACCGCGACCCGCAGGAATACGCCCGCGAGAAAGTGCGCGACATCATCGCAAATCATCACCCCGAACCGCTCGCAGCGGAAAAACAAGCCGAACTAACCCGCATCCTCGCCGCCGCTGATAAGGAATTAGGATAACCCTTTTACCGCGAAGGTCGCGAAGGCTTTAATAAAGATTCTTAGCGTTCTTCGCTTCTTCGCGGTGCAAACTTTGAAAGCGAGAGTTTATGTTCTCTGAAACGCCCCTGCTCCAACCGATTAAACCCGCCCGTCACTTTCATGTGATTGACGAGGAGCAGATTCAGCAACTGGCAAATGGCACGCTCGAAATTCTGGCAGAAACGGGCGTGCATTGTCCCTCGGAAAAATGTTTGAAGATTTATGCCGAACACGGCGCACAGGTGGACTTCGACAAACAGATTGTGCGTCTCGCCCCGGAACTGGTCAAAGCTTCGCTGGCGACTGCTCCGCGCTATTACACGATGGGAGCGCGTTCCCCCGCCCACGATATCCACCTCGACGGTTCGGGCTTGTACTGTGCCACCGACGGCTGCGGGGTGGAGACCATAGACTTCACCACCCGACAGCGCCGACCCTCCTGTAAGGAGGACATCGCAAAAATGGCACGCATCGCCGATTACCTGACTTCCATTGGGTTTTATTGGCCCATTGTCAGTGCGGCAGACCACGCCAGCACCTCGCCCCTGCACGAACTCGATGCCTCGTTCAACAACACGGTCAAGCATATTCAATCTGAAACGGTGATGGGCGAAAAACTGGGGTGTTATGCCATCGAGATGGCAAAAGTCATTGCTCAAAACGAAGAGACCATGCGCAAGCGTCCGCCGCTCTCGCTATTGGTCTGTTGCATTGCACCGCTGGCTCAGGACAAGGAAGGCATGGAGTCCGCGTTGATATTTGCGGAAGCGGGGCTGCCCGTCGGCTTCATGTCGATGGCAAACGTCGGCTCGACGGGACCCGCCACCTTAGCCGGGACAGTCGTCGCCGGGGACGCGGAAATCGTCTCGGCGCTGGTGCTGATTCAAATGGCGCATCCCGGCACGCCGGTCTTCCACTCGTTCATGCCCGGCATCATGCACCCGCGGACAGGGGCATACATGGCAACCGCGTGGGAAGGGACTCTGCTCTATCCCATCGGCGTGGAAATGGCGCATCATTGGGGTGTGCCAACTCTCGCCGGAGTCTTCGCCACCGATGGACAATTCCCGGGCTGGCAAACGGCTGGGGACGCGGAATCCTCTTTGATGTTGTGCGCGCTCGCAGGCGCAGAAACAGGCGCGGGCCTGGGTCTGGTCGAATCCTGCAAATTGCTTTATCCCGAAGAACTCATCCTCGACAGCGACATCTACCACCGCATCCGCATGGAGGCGGCGGGAATCGACACCAGCCGCGAAGCGCTTGCGCTGGACGTGATCAAGGCGGTTGGTCCGCGCAGTCATTATCTCGGACAACGTCACACGCGCGACCACATGCGAAGAAGAGCATTATCGGACGTGGCGAATCAGTCCAATCCGTCTGGAGGGATGCGTGATCCCATCGAGGTCGCCCGCGAAAAAGCGGAGTGGATCCTGAACAATCACCATCCCCAACCGTTGGAACCAAATCAGCAGAAGGAACTAACTCGCATCCTGGAGGGGGCAGACCAGGACGCCTGCGCGGGAGGAAGAGAATGAACGATGCCCTCTTCCTTCAGGAGCGGGTTTAGTTTTCCCGAGCACGTAGCCTCTCCTGGCGCAAGAGACCTTGGCGGAACAAATTAAACCGCCGCTTTCCCCCAAACTCCCTAAGCAAGTGAGTTCTGTAAGGTTTAATCAATGCTCTGGACTCCATCGGCTTGCTGATGAAAAACCCAGACAGCAAGCTGTCTGACTCCAGAGAAGAAAGCCAGGAAAAAGTATATGGAAACCAACCTAAGAGTTCTATCAGATAATGAAGTTACACAAATCCATGACCGCACACTCTCGACACTTGCGGTGATCGGCGTGCGCGTGGATACGGAGCGGGGGCGGAAAATCCTCAAGAAAGCCGGGGCGGATGTCAACCCGCACACGCACATCGTCCGCTTTTCGCGCAGCATGGTCGAAGACTGCCTGAGCAAAGCCCCGCGCAAATTCTCCCTTGGCGGCAGGCGACCGGGCTGGTCGTTTCCGCTTAATGAAAATCAATGTTCGCTGGTCGCGGACGGCGGCGCATCCTACGTCATCGACGACCAGACAGGCAAACGCCACAACGCGGGTTATCAGGATTGGCTGGATGCCACCCGCCTGATCGACTCAATCGACGAGGTCGGTGTTTACTGGGCAATGGTCGATCCCGGTTTCGCGCAGGAATCCGTTGGCGATTTTGTCAATTACTTCAAACAGATGACCCGCAACTTCTCGAAGCATTTGCAGGACGCCACGCATACGGCAGAGCAATCACGTTGGATGCTCGAAATATTGGGGACGGTCTTCGGCGGGAAGGAAAACGTCCGCAAGCTAAACCCGTTCTCGTTTTTGATCACGCCCGTCTCGCCAATGGTCATCGAAGCCGAACACACAGACGCCTTCCTCGAAACTGTCGGTTGGGGAATCCCCGCCGCCATCATGCCCATGCCAATGTTCGGCGGTACGTCACCGGCCAGCCTGATCTCCACCCTGCTGCTTGCCAACTGCGAGACGCTTGCCACGCTTTGCCTGGTGCAAGCCGCCGCACCCGGCACACCGGTCATTTATGCGCCCTGCCCATCGATCATGGATCCGTATACGGGACGTTTCACCGGCAGCGAAGTGGAGCATGGTCTGCTTGGCGCGGCTGTGACCGAGATGGCACACCTCTACGGTTTGCCGGTCGAAGCCTCCGCTGGAAGCACGGGACATTACGTGCCGGGCATCCGCGCCAGTTTCGAGCGGGCGTTGAACTGGTCGATGGTCACACTCGCGTGGCCCGACCTGCTGGTGGGACCCGGTCAACTGGGCGGATCGATGTTCCTCAGCCTCGAACAGTTGATGATTGATGTGGAAGTCTTTCGCCGTTCCTCGCGCCTTTCGTCGGGAATCAACACCCACGTCAAGGAATGGCTGGAAGTTGACCTTGCCGCCGTCGGGCACGGAGGCAACTTCCTCAGCCGTCGCTCCACGTTGGATGCGCTGCGCGATGGTGAGGAGGTCTACATGTCCGACTACGACGCCAGCGATTCCTACGAGACATGGTCCGCCCCCGGCAAGCCGACCTTCGTTGACGAATTGACGGAACAAGTTCGGAAGACCATCAAAAAACACGAGCCGCTTCCCTTCGATGAAGGTGTCGAGTGTGAACTCGAAAAGATCGAACAACGCGCCCGCGAGGGTGTGAAGGTTGTGTAAATAAAAGGATAACCCTATGCGTTTCAGCAGTCAGTTATTAACCGAATCAGAAAAAGAACAAGTCCACAAGGAAACCCTGCGAATTTTGAGTGAGGCAGGAGTCCGCTATCACAGTAAACAGGCGTTGAAGTTATTGGAGAAAAACGGCGCACGCATCGATTGGGACAAGGATATCGCCCACATCCCGCCCGAACTGGTGGAGCAGGCGTTGAAGACCTGCCCCAAGTCGTTTGCTTTGGGCGCGCGCAACCCGAAATACGATTATCCCATGCCTTCTTCGGTCTCACGCTATGCGCTGGATGGGACAGCTGCATTCGCCCAGGATTTCTACACGGGCGAACATCGCTACGGCACAGCCAGGGACAACGAAAACGGCTTGCGCGTCTTTCAAGCCATGGACATGGGCGTGATGACCTGGGCGCCCGTCTCCGCCGAAGACAAGCCCGCCCACTCACGTCCCCTGCACGAGTGGTACTGCCTGACGAAATACTCCTCGAAACATGCAAATCACGAACTGCACACCGTTGAGCAGGCTCCCTACCTTGCCGAAATCTTGAGCGCCGTCATGGGCAGCGAGGATGCGCTTCGCACCAGCCATGCCTACTCGCTGATTTACTGTCCCGTCTCGCCGCTGATGCACGACGGTCCCATGATGGACGCGTATTTCGAGTTGGGCAGTCTCGACCTGCCCATCATGATGCTTCCCATGCCGGTGCCCGGCATGACCGGCCCCGCCAGCTTGTTCGGCAACATCTGCATTGCCAACGCTGAAGCATTGTCCTCGATTATCGCCTATCAGGTTGCTCATCCCGGACGCCCGATGATCTACAGCAGCGCCACCGGCACCACCGACATGCGCAACGGCGCATACACGGCAGGCACACCGGAGATGGGATTGATGTCCGCCGCGCTGGTGGAAATGGGGCGCTTCTACAGCCTTCCCGCCTGTTCGGCTGGGTGTACCGCGGACGCGCGCCAACCCGGAGCGGAAGCCGTCCTCGAAAAGATCATCTCCACGCTGCCGCCTGTTTTGGTGGGATCGGAAATCCTCATCGGCTTCGGCGAGATCGAAGGCGACCAGCTCCTCGTCCTCGAACAGATCGTGGTGGACAACGAAATTGCCCACTTCTGCGAACGTGTCTTTCAAGGCGTGGATTCCAGCCCTGAAAAGATATTGACGAACGATATTGTTGATATCGGTCCCGGCGGAAACTTTCTCTCGCGCAAATCCACCCGCAAGTTTGCGCGCGGCACCGAAGTCCAATACGCCAACCTGCTCGACCGTCACACTCTCGACCAGTGGCTGCATCTCGGCAAGCCCTCGATGTATTCGAACGCGCGCAAGAAAGTGGAGGAGATTCTCGCCGCCCCGCTGGATGATCCACTGCCCGATGCGATGATAGGTCAACTGGATGAAATCCTCGCCAGAGCGGATCGGGAACTGGAGTGACGACTGGAAAACAAGCAAAAGCCCTCGTCGATGGGCGAGGGCGCTTTATCCACAAGTACGATAAACACCATGACCAAACGCAATGGTGGTGTTATCATCAGAGTCGCATAATGATTTGTATCACGAGCAGGCAAAATTACATACAAAGGTGTCAAGTTTTGGAGGCTTTATGAGAACCCGTTCCCGCATCTTCTCAATCATTCTGTTTGTTTTTATTGCCACGGCATTGACGGTCTCCACAGTCCGTGCCGGCCCGCGGTTCGATGATCCTGCGCCCGCTTCTAATCCCGCTGCAGAAGCCTATCTGCTCGATGCCCTGCGAACAGGAGGTTATGCTGACTTGAGCGAATTCCCGGAAGGGGAGCGGAACATTAGCGGGGCTACCCTGACCAGCGCTTTGAAGGACCCACAGGTACAAGCCCATTCCTTCATTTACATTGCGAACATCACTGTTGTGGATGCCATGTACTCGAATGACCTCATCCTCCTCTCCAATATTCAACTATCCAGCGTGGAATTCCTGTCTTATGTTGATTTCAACAGTTCGCTTTTACAGGCTATTGCGATAGTCGGTTCAACTTTTCATGATACTGTCGACTTCAGTTTCGCTACATTCAATGGCAATATACTCATATTGAACAATACCTTTCAAGACCTGGCTGATTTCACACTTGCAACCTTTAATTGCAACATAATCATGTGGGATAGCACCTATAAGGATTTAGACTTCCGTCGATCCACGATCAATGGGAATATGGATCTTCGTGACAATACCATCGATGGCAGCCTGATTTTTCATGCGGCACATGTGACAGGCGAGTTGCTTTTGGATGGCTCCAAGGTCCTGGGCACGGAACCGCAGTCAAGCTCATTATCCCCGGTTACATTTTGGACCACGACTGTGGATGGTCCTGCGTCTTTCAAGAACATAAATTTCGCAGGCGAAGTCGATTTCAAGCAATCCAGTTTCCTCCGTTTGGACGTACAAAATGCCGTCTTTGAACAAAGTGTGAATCTCGGTGAAGTCATAGTCGACCAATCCGCGGATTTTTCCAATGCCAGTTTCAAGCAATCGGCAGATTTCACGAATTTTTATACTGGCAATGCTGCTAAATTTAAAGGAACACAGTTCAACAGCGATGCGATCTTCAGGAGCGCGATTATCGGGCGTGACACAGACTTCACGGACGCCGTATTCGGCGGGATTGCGAGCTTCGACTACATCACAATTGGTCGTTTTTGCGATTTTGTTGGTACAACTTTCAATGACAAGTTCTCATTGATCTATTCCACTGTCGCCTGGCCCTACTTCAATAATGTCACCTTCAATGGTCCCGTCAGTTTCGAAGGGATGCAAGCCAGCGAAGATTTCGAAATCGAAAACTCCAGCTATACCCATCTCGAACAATCCTTCCCTGTTACCGTGGCAACCGTCGGTGGATCTGTAATATTTACGAATTTTGATGCCCCGGCCGGCTTGCTCCTATCCCGCAGTCAATTCGAAAGCTTGAATATTAGTTCGGAGAAGGAACTCAAGACTGAGTTTATCGACATCGACGAATCGGATATCGAGAACGAACTGACGATCAGAAACATCAACATGAAGAAATTTACCGCCGCCGGGGCGACCATTGGGAAATCGACAAACCTCGACAAGGTGAGCATCACCCAAAAACTGGACATGCGCAATGCCAGTATTGGGTTCCTCAAAATCGATGAACAACCCAACTGGCCCAAGGACCCCACTGCATTCAACCTGCGCGGCATGACCTACACGGACATCGACATCGGCGATCAGGGTCTCACCGACGAAACCTTTTACTCGCTTCTGGGATTGGTCAATCAATCCGCCTACAGTCCCCAGGCGTATGAGGCGCTCAGCCAGTTTCTAACGGACAAGGGACGTTCGGATTGGGCATCGGAAGTGGAACTTGCCCAAAACCGCCGCGAACGGAACCAAATCCTCAAGCCTTTTTCGGGGGCATGGCTCTGGTCCTGGTTCCTCGATATTTTTGCGGGCTATGGCAAGCGACCCGTCTTTGCTTTTGGCTGGAGCGGGCTTGTGATTACGATTGGCGCATTCGTCTTCCGCCGCAAGGAGGATATGGTTCCCGTGGAGCAGGATGACGCGCCGGTGGAATATAACCCCGTCTGGTATTCCTTTGCGCTGTTCCTGCCCTACGTCGATCTCGGCATCGCCAGCAAATGGGAACCCAACCTCGAGAGGAAGTGGGCGCGCAATTACAAATATGTTCACATGATATTGGGTTGGGTGCTCGCCCCCATTGCCTTGCTGACTTTCAGTGGCATCATCGGCTAGGCCGCAGTTGCCACAAGTCATGAGAATACGGAAACCTATTCATCCACCATCAGCTTGACGTAGATTTCCTCCAGCGCCGATTCGCGCATGGACAAATCCACCAGCGTCCAGCCGCTTGCCGAGACGGTTTCCAACATGCCGGCAATTGCATCCACTTCGGCGGTGCGGAAAACATAATTGCCGCCGATATGTTCGTAATCGAGTTTATCGTCGGAGTGGAAGACGACCTGATATTCGCGTTTTCCCAGCCTGGCGCGGATGGCGTCCATCGTGTCGAAGACCAGCAGCTTCCCGTTCTTGATGATGCCCACGCGGTCGCAGATGGTCTCGACGTGAAAGAGGTTGTGAGCGCTGAGCAGAATGGTCTTGCCTTCGCGTTTGAGAGTCCGCAGGTAGTTGATGATGAAGAACGAGGTCAGCGGGTCCAGCCCGGAGTTGGGTTCGTCGAGGATCAGAACGTCGGGGTCGTGGAGCAGGGCGCGGGCGATGGCGGTCTTGCGTTTCATCCCTTTCGAGAATTCGCCCGTCAGCTTGGTCTTCTCCGCCAGGTGCAGTGAAGCCAGAAGCTGGTCGATTCGCGTCAATGCTTTCTGACGCGGCATGTGATAGAGTTCCGAAAAGAACAACAGGTATTGCTGGGCGGTCATGGATTCGTAGAGCGGACTTTCCTCCGGCAGGAAGCCAAGTTTCTGCTTGATTTTGACTCCCTCCTTTTGGATGTCACGTCCCATCACGCGGATGCTCCCCGAAGTTGGTTCCACCAGCCCGGCGATCATCTTCATCGTGGTGCTTTTCCCCGCCCCGTTGTGACCGATGATGCCGACGATCTCGCCCGCTTCGATCTTTAGATTTAAATCGTCAACGACTGTAGTATCATTGTAACGCTTGGTGATGTTTGCAAGTTCAATCATGCTTCAATTTTATCCTAAAAACAGACCTGACAGGTTTTATTGGACGCCTGATGATCGAAACGTTTGTGAATCAAAGCCGGGTCGATTAAATATGGTTGCACGGGAACCTGTCAGGTCTTTCTAACGATATCGGGAAAACACTCAATGAATCAAATCCTTGTCATAGCATGGCGTGAGATTACCCGCCTGCGGAAACGTTTTGGCGGCGGGGCGAGCCCCGTTGCCGTGTTGTTGTTGATGGGTGCGGTGGGACTCTCCGCTTTTGCTCTGCGGGATACGGTCTCGCTGGGCAGCGGACTTTATCGCGTGGGCGTTTCGGGCGACGTGCCAGTTATCCAGGACAGCCGCTTTGCCGTCGTCGAAATTACAGAGCAAGATGGTCAGGCGCTGCTCGACGCCAAATCCATCGACGTGTGGATCGATGGCGCGCAGGTCGTCTCCCGCTCCGACGACAAATCGCAGTTTGCCGTGCGGGCGTTGAAGCAGTACATGGAAAAAGCCGAACTGATTCGGGTGGGCAATTCCTTCGCGGAGGAGGACGCCTTTCCGCTGCGGGTGGGGATCAACTACCTGAATCCGAATCAGCTTCCAGCGGGGAATCTGCAAGGCGGGGAAACTGCCCCCGTTGCCAAGCCCGAAGAAGTCATCATCCCATCGCTCACGCCACCGCCCGCTCCGTTCACCCAGGTTCTGGTCGCGCTGATCTACATCCTGCCGATCACCTTTATCAGCATTTTCTTCACCAGCAGTTTCATGGACGAGAAGGTCAACCGCCGCCTGACGATTCTGCTCTCCGCGCCGATCACGCCGTTTCAGATCATCCTCGGCAAGATGCTGCCGTATGCGATTTTTTCGCTTGGAACCACCGCGTTGATCGCCGCGCTGACGAAGACGAACATCCCGCTTGCGCTTGCGATCTTTGCGCCGACCACGCTTTTTATTTTTGCCATCTATCTGATGGTTCCGCTGTTCTATCGGACATTCAAAGACACCACGTTTATCGCCATGCTCGTGACCACGCTGACGACGGCGTATCTGGTTTTTCCTGCGATGTTCACCAATGTCAATGACCTGGCGTATATCTCGCCGCTGGCGCTGGCGGTGAAGATGTATCGAGGTGAGCCGTTTGGCTGGCGCGAGTATTTGTTCCCGTCGCTGCCGATGTCGGCGATTTTTGGCTTTGCCATGTTTGCGGGGACGCGGCTGCTGAACGAGGAATTTTTGATGGGATACAAACCCATCACGCGCAAGGTGGCGGACGCGATCTACCTGATGATGGCGCACGCGCATCCGTATTTGTCCGTGCCGCTGTGGAGCCTGCTGGTCATCCCGATGGTGTACATGACCCAGATGGTTTTTCTTGCGTTTGCCACGAACCTGCCCGTTGGGTTGATCGTCGGCGCGGTGCTGATCGCCTCCGCCTTTGTGGAGGAGGTGGTTAAGTCGGTGGGGATTGTGGTGCTGGCGGAGCGCAGGGTCGTGACGAAGTTCCGCGACATCCTGGTGCTTTCGGCGCTCTCCGCGCTGGGATTTTTGGTCGGCGAAAAACTCCTGCTGTTGATTTCGATCAGCATGGTCTCGCAGGCAAGGGTTTCGGGCGCGTTGTTCGGATCGGGTCTGTTGCTGCTCATCCCGCTTGGTGCCCATTTTATTTTTACCGCCATCATTACCCTGCTGCGGACAAAGTTGAGATTCCCCTACGCGTTGGCTTTGGCTGTCGGGACGATTGTGCATTTCATTTATAACGTTTACGTGATGCGAGGTGGATTTTGATAACCCCGTTTCTGGCTGTCGTCAAGAAGGAACTGGTTTCGGTCATCCGCGACCGTACCATCATTATTTCGTTGTTGATTCAACTCTTCATCGCCTCGTTCTCGTCCGCGCTGTTGTTGGGGATGCTCTCGCTGTACGACTCGGATACCATCATGCGGGTCAGCGGGGAGGGCTTCAAAATCGGCATGGTTGGCGAGAGTCCGCTGTCTTCGTTTGTCCGCCAGCGCGGATTAACTGTTGTTCCCTTTGACACGCTCAGCGAAGCCGAAGCCGTCTTTTTCCAAAACGGGGTGAGCGCGATCTTCGTCGTCCCCGAAGGCATTCAGGACACGGCGGAAATCAAGCTATACCTGCCCGACAACGAGGCGGTCAGTTCGCTGATCCGCATGGTGGTGCAGGAGCCGCTCAAGCAATACGAGAATTACCTGCGCGGGGAAAACGGGGTCGAGGTCCGTTATGCAGATTTGAAGGGCAAGCCCGCCACTTCCTTTGAATTCATGTACTCTGTGCTGCTGCCCATGCTGATGCTGTTTCCAGCCTTCGTCTCCGGCAGCATGTCGGTCGACTCGCTGACGGAGGAGGTCGAGAACAACACCCTGCAAACCCTGCTCTCCGCGCCGCTCTCGCTCAACGGGATGATCTCCGCCAAAATCACGTCTTCGGTCATCATCGCCATTTTGCAGTGCATTGCCTGGCTGTCCCTACTGAGGCTGAACGACATCGCAATTCAAAACGTGGGCTGGATTCTCCTGCTGGCGTTGATCATTGCGGGCATCACTTCGACAGCGGCGATGCTGGGTGCTGTCCTCCTCAAAGACCGCGAGCGCTCGCAGTTCATCTACTCCCTCTCGTTACTGGCGGCGGCAGCCATCAGCACACTGTTGAACGTCTCGCCGATTACGACCCTGTCGCGGCTGGCAATTGGCGACGCCTACACTGGCGGCTGGAACGTGGCAATCTTCGCCGTGGTTTTGGTCGGGTTGTATTTCCTGCTGTTGAAACTTTCCCGACGTATGACGGCATAATCAGGCGCAGTCCTTCCAGATTTTTCTCCAAAGCGTTTCCCGATCCCAGTTGACGAAAATCAACAGGTCGCCCAAGGTCAACCGTTTCCGCATTAGCGAGGCGTGCATGAAGGCAAAGCGCGCCTCTTTTTCGTTGATTGGGGGATTGAGTCCTGACCAGCGGGTTGGCGCTCCGACTGCAAGCAGGATGCCGCTAATCGTTTCGGGTGGACAAGTCTCCGCTGTGAGTTGATCCCGCACTGACAACCAATTCGCAAGGACGGCTTCAAAGTCCCCGCGATGCGCATGCCACTTCTCCAGTTTCTGGCTGTAATCTGACCAGCACTCCGCGTTCGCCTTCCCGCTGGGATCGATTTCTGCAAAGCTGCTCTCGATAAGGGTCTTCATCGAATCCGTCGAAGGGTAGCATACATCCACGTTCAGCGAGCGCGGATCAAAGTTTGCAAGAAAGTCACGATACATTTCCGCACCTGCCAAAGTCGCCAGCGCCACCTGTGACCCGTGGACAGCAAGCGGCTGGTGAGAGATTTCCGCCTGCAAATCGAGCACGTGCGACATGACGTGTTCAAATCCAGACATCGGCGTGGTGGCATGGGACAGCGACATCGCCAACCCGCCCAGCGCGATGACCTTTGCCAGCATCGCCACGCTTTCCAAATTCCCCTTGCAGATTCCCTCCGCGTGTTCCATCAGCAAATCATTCAGCGGACCGACGAGATTCTTCGCCAGTTCCGAATACGTGGAGTCCATGCCGAGGCGGTGAGCCAGATACCAGTCGGGGAAGCTGACGAAGACCGCCAGCATGTCGCCAACGCCGCCGACAGTCATTTCGTATGGAGCGTCGCGCAGGGTTTCGAGGTCGCAGATTAACGCATCGGGGTAACGGGAATCGAGCGTGCGTTTGACTCCGTCTACAAAAGTGGGGGACATGTTCGAGGTAAAAGCGCTGACGCTGTTTGCGGTTTGAAATACCACGAACGGAATCTTCTTTCCCGTTTCCTGTTGATAAAGAAAACAGCCATGCTTGGCGATATCTGTGACCACGCCAGAACCGATGGAAAGAACGGCGCATCCCGCGCTCAAACTCTTTTGCACCGTTTGAATGTGCGGCATGTCGGTGTGGACTTGTCCACTCTCGTCCGCTTTCAGGATGCAAGGTTGAACCTGCCAGCCGTCTTTCCGCAGAATGTCGAGCATCTGTGACTTGAGGTAATTCCCTGCACGCCACATCGACGTCTCATCCATGACCACAACCAGCGGCTTGTTCTGGCTCGCGCCCACCGATTTGAGAATATCCGTCGTTTTGAGCAGCGCATCTGATTCAAAGACCATGTGCTTGATCGGCATGGTCTCGTGTGCGGGGAATCCCGGCAGCTTGCAGATTGCCTCCCAGAATTTCTCTCTGTCAGCAGGGTCGTAGGGTAGATTGGTCATCGGGTTACCTTTTGGACTGCAAAATCTCTGATTTTGCAGTCCAAATCATTTATGTTCCTTCAACCAGTCCGCAATCTTGCCGAGATGGTCAAAGGTGTAGGTGGGCTGGAACGGGGAATCAACGACATCTTCCGGGCGGGTCTCGCCGCTGAGGACCAGGCAGGTGGTGATGCCCGACGTCTGTCCGAGCGCGATATCGGTGTAGAGCCTATCGCCGACCATCGCCAGTTCATCGATGGCGTAGCCGTATTTCTGCGCGACGGCGTCCACGATCATGCGGTTGGGCTTGCCGACGACAAGGTCTGGTTCTCGTCCCGTTGCCGCGCGGACAAAGGCGATCATCGCGCCGATGTCGGGCATGTACCCCGTTTCGGTGGGACAGTTGAAGTCGGGATGCGTGGCAATGTAGGGCAATCCAGCCCGGGCGAAGTCGCACAACTTCCACAACTTTTTGTAGGTCAAGGTGGTGTCGAAGCCAAGCACAACCAGTTGCGGATTCTCCCCTTCGAGCTGGAATCCGTGATGCTGGAACTCCTCCTCCAGCGCGGGTGTGCCGACCACATAAACCTTCGCCGCGGCATGTTCACGCTGCAAATACAAGGCGGTGGCTTCGCCGGCGGTGAAGACCTTCTCGTCGGGAATTGGCAACCCGAGGCGGGTGATCTTCTCCGCGTACAAGCCGCGATGCTTGGACGAGTTATTGGTCAGGAACAGAAAGTCTTTTCCGAGTTCACGCAGGGTGTCGATAAAATACAGGGAACCGTCGATCAGCCCGTCGCCGAGGTTGAAGGTTCCGTCCATGTCGAGCAGAAAGCATTTCACGTTGAGGAGGGGTTCATTTGTCATTTTTGTGTCGTTTTTCCTGTAGTCGAGATGACCAATTTTAGCGCATGTTGGTGTATCATCCTGACAAATTGGCGGACTGCCAGACCCATCAAACAGGAGACCAGCCAGCATGAAACCTGAATTCATTTTGATGCTCACTTACAACGATATGACCGTCAAGGACGCCTTGAAGATTTTCCGCGAGTGCATAGACGTGCCCGCCACACATTGGGGCTTCAAGGATGTCGGCCTCCCACCGGAGGAGATGAAGGCGCTGGTGCGCGAGATCAAGGCTGCGGGGAAGACCAGCTATCTGGAGGTGGTCAGCCTTTCGGAGGAAGAAGGGCTGCGCGGGGCAAGAATCGCCGTCGAGGCTGGATTCGACATCCTGATGGGGACCGTCTTCTTCGATTCGATCCTGGACTATCTCAAGGATAAGCCCATCAAATATTACCCATTTCCCGGCCACATCTTCGGACATCCCAGCATCATGGACGGGACCATCGAAGAGGTGGTGGCTCATGCGAAATTTTTGGAGGGCAGGGGCGTCCCCGGTATGGACCTGTTGAGCTACCGCTACATCGGCGACGCGCGTCAACTGCTGACGGAGGTGGTCAAAGCCACCGGCGTGCCAATCGTCTCGGCTGGCTCCATCGACTCGTATAAGCGCATCGCGGAAGTCTGGGAGGCGGGCGCGTGGGGATTCACCATCGGCAGCGCCCTGTTCGACAAGAAGTTTGTACCGAACGGCTCATTCAAGGAAAACACGATCGCCGTTTGTGAATGGTTGAAGAAGACTTCAGAATCAGATTTGGGAAAATATCTGTAAAGCGTTCCAACAAAAGGAGAAACCATGACCGAAAACAAGCAAAATGAGTTCCTGTATAAAATGTCACGTAGCATGCGTCTGGGGCTGTCTGAAGTTCAAAAGTACGTGAACGACCTCTACCGCATCGAGGAGTTGGAGGATTACATCGGTGTAAAGGATTCGCCCATCGAATACATCAAGGCGGCGCTGGACCCGTTGATCGGTCAGGTGAACGATTTTCAGGATTACGCCGAAACCGTCACGGGCAGGATGGAACTGGATTTGCAGGACGTGGATATCCACGCCATGCTCGACGGCGTGATGACCATCGCCGACCAGTTGGCGGAGACCAACCCCGCCGTTACGCTCGAAGAGGACATCGAGGAAGACCTGCCAACCATCGATGGCGACCCGACGCGGCTTTCACAGGCGCTCCTGAATTTGATCCATAACGCCTTCAAGTTCACCGAGTCTGGGAGGGTTACTGTCCGCGTGGCGCGTGAGCCGAACAATATCCTGTTCGAAGTCCGCGACACGGGAATCGGCATCGCTGAGGAGAATCAGGAACGGGTCTTCGAGCCGTTCGAAACTATCCTCGAAGACAAGGACGACCCGCGGCTGGGCTTTGGCATCGGCTTGAAGATCGTCGAACACATCGTCGACCTGCACGACGGCGAGACCTGGTTCGAGAGCAAGGCTGGGGTGGGGAGCTCGTTCTTCTTTACCGTGCCGCTGTAAAAACAAAAGACTTCCGAAGTTTTACAAACTTCGGAAGTCTGAGAGACGGTTTATTGGGTTTGGGATTGCAGCGGCTGGGTATTTCATCAAGAGAAGATCTGCTGGATAACACTCATAGTTAACCCGCTGCTCATTCGTGTTTCAACTTCAAAAGAAGGAGAGCATTTTGATTAATTGGATTTATTACCCACTCTCAGACGAACCAACGCCCCTTGTAAAACAAGTTGTTGGCGTTTTTGAGAAACATTCAACCCAAATAGAGTCGCTATCTCATGTTGGACTAGATAGTGATGGGGTTCTAAAGATTGTGGCTGACAGTCTAGCTGAAATTGGATTCGATGTTGAAAGAGGCAAGAAAAACGCCGAGAAGATTAAAGTCCCTGTTTTGTTTGGCGAAAATGGCAAACCACAAAAATCTTTTGAGGCAGATGCTTTCTTCTCATCACGTGGTTTTGTTGTTGAAATCGAAGCAGGTCGTGGCTACACAAATTATCATTTTTTGAAAGACATTTTCGAAGCAAGCATGATGCATGGCGCATATTATTTAGCCATTGCAGTTCGAAATGACTATCGCGGCAACAATGATTACGAAAAAGTTGTTAGGTACGTTGATACTTTATATGCGAGCAGTCGAATGAAATTGCCACTCAAAGGATTGGCAATAATAGGCTACTAATCAAAAACCGCAGACTAACAAAGCGTCCACTGGACAAGTGGAATTCTGCAGCATTTTTCTGGCTTCGAGTTTTTTGCTACCAAGTAGTGCCTATGCCGTCCAGCTGCTACTAATACAAAACAATAGTCATGTTAAAAGCATAACCAACACAACTTTCAACACATCCCACCCGGGAGATTGCATCATCATGGAAGAAAAATCAGGCGCACAGATCAGCCAAAAGGCATTCATTCAATCCCTGCTCATCCTGCTGGCGTTGATGATCGTCGCGGGCGTGCTGACGCTCGTCGTCCCCGCTGGACAATATCAACGAGTCGAAGTGGACGGGCGCGAAACCCTGCTCCCAGATTCGTTCGCGTTCACCGAAAGACCCGACTACCCCATCTGGCGCTGGTTCACCGCCCCGCTGGAAGTGGTGGCGGGTCCCGACGGGTTGACGGTCATCGTCATCATCGTCTTCATCCTGATGGTCGGTGTCGCCTTCGCCATCATGGACAAGAGCGGGATTCTCAAAGCTGCGCTGGCGCGAATCGTCCGCCGTTTTGCGGGACAAAAATACACCTTGCTGCTGGTCATCTCGTTTTTCTTCATGGCGCTCGGCGCGTTCTTCGGCATCTTTGAAGAAGTCGTTCCGCTTGTGCCGCTGATGATCGCCCTCGCCTACTCCCTCGGCTGGGACACGCTGACAGGCTTGGGCATGTCCATCCTCGCCACCAACATGGGATTCTCCGCCGCCATCATCAACCCGTTCACCATCGGCGTGGCGCAGGGCATTGCCGAACTGCCTGCCTTCTCCGGCGCAGGCTATCGCATCGTCATCTTTATTTTCATGTATATTTTGCTGGTGCTCTTCCTCACCCGCCACGCCCGCAAAGTGGAAGCCAATCCGCAAGCCTCGCCCGTTTTTGCGGAAGAACAAGCCACACGCGCAAAATACGCCCACTTCAACGCGGACTCCATGTCTCACGAAAACAAGGGGACGACGCCCGCCCTCATCTTTCTGTTGGTCTGCGTCGTCTTGATTTTCGCTGTCCTCATCGCAGGACCCTTCGTCCCCGCCATCAGCGACCTTGCCCTGCCCATCGTCGGCTTGCTCTTTTTGGTTGCAGGCGTCGGGTCGGGACTCAACACGGGCATCGGCAAAGACGCATGGAAAGCGGCAGGCGAAGGTCTCGGCGGAATCGCGCCTGCCATCCCGCTGATCCTGATGGCGGCAAGCGTCAAGTTCATCATCGCTTCGGGCGGCATCCTCGACACCATTTTGCACAGCGCGGCAGACGCCTTCGTTGGCGCGAACCCCATCACCGCCGCCGTCCTAATTTTTGCCCTGACCCTCGGTATCGAGTTCTTCGTCTCCAGCGGCTCGGCGAAAGCCTTTTTGCTCATCCCCATCCTCATCCCGCTCGCAGACCTGGTCGGCGTCACCCGCCAAACCGCCGTGCTTGCCTACGTCTTCGGCGACGGCTTCTCGAACCTCGCCTACCCCACCAGCGCCGTCCTGCTCATCTGTCTCAGCCTGACCGCCGTCACCTATCCCAAATGGCTGCGCTGGGTGATGGGCTTGTGGCTGTGGGTGATCCTCGCCTCGCTGATTTTTCTTGGCATCGCCGTGATGATGAACTACGGACCGTTTTAGATGATTGAGATTCCTGCGACGTACGAATCGTCGCGCGAGCGATTCCGCGCCTCAAGCGATTCCATTTCCGACCGTTGGGCTGGCCCCCGTTTCATCAGCCATTCCCTTGCTGATAGCTCTGACCTGACGATTGACGTTCTCTCCGCAGACGCGACATGCGAAAAGCAAAAGTTACTCGTCATCACCACTGGTTTGCACGGTATCGAAGGCTATGTCGGTGCTGGGGTTTTGCAACTCTTTATCGAAGAATATCTGCCGCGCCTCGACCATGAAACGACGGGCTTGCTGTTTGTCCATCCCATCAACCCGTACGGGATGAAACACCGCACTCGCGTCAACCCAAACAGTGTTGACCTCAATCGCAACTTTGAAGAAGACTTCGAGTCACTCAAGCCTTTGAATTCGCACTACGAATCTCTTGGGCATTTGTTGAATCCAGCACGTCCGCTCAGGCATCCGCTTTACGAAAGACTCGCCTTTCTGTGGAATGTGTTGAGAGCCATGCCAAAAGGAGCACAGCACATCCGCGAGACGGCTTTGATGGGACAGTACCGAGTCCATAACGGGATGTACTTCGGCGGCTTTGAGCCGCAGGAGGAAACCAAATTCATCCAGCAGGTTGTGTTCGGTGCAATCAAAGATTATGCTGAAATCGTGATGCTCGACATCCACACGGGCTACGGTCCACGCTGGCAGATGACGCTGTGTAACCCGCCGTCAGAGAAGATGACAGCCGAGGAAACAGCGACCAGGTTCGGGGTCCCGCTGGTGGTGGGAGTCAACCCCGAGGAGTTTTACACCATCCACGGCGACATGGTCGAATATTTCTACAAAATGGTTACGTCGCAATATCCAGCCAAAAGAATCTATGCAGCCGCTTTTGAATTCGGCACCTACGGCGATTCAATGCTGGATGGAGTACGCAGCCTGCGGACAACGGTTTATGAAAACACCCTGCGCTGGTTCGGTGGACACAACATAGCGCGTAAGTGGATGAAGCACAAATACGATGAACTGTTCATGCCATCAGACCCCAAATGGTGGCAGAAGGCGCAAGCGGACGCGCGCCAGGCATTCGACGGCATTTTGGGCGCGGAGGGATATTTCAAGGCACGCGTTCATCGATGAGTTGATTAATTTGTATCAGGGTCACTTATTCATCATCCCGCGCGCAAACATCCCAAACGGGACAAAGCACACCAGCCCCATGAGCAGAATCATCACGAAGTCCGCCAGTGGAAAGGGGACGCCGCTTACGAAGGGCTGGAGGATGAAGAAGACGAGCAGTCCCACAAATAACATACTGGCTTGGAAGAGCAGTCCCGCGCCGGATGCATAACCGAGTGGATGTTTGCGCCAGAGCAGGATTCCGCCGATGACCCAGAAGGGGGCAGTCAGCAGGTCGGCGATGCGCACGGACAGTTCCGCCCGGGAACCATCCGTGCTGGAAAGCTCACTGACAGCCAATGCAATAATAAGAATGCCAAAGCCAATCAACGCGCCGCCGCAAAACCGCTCGGCAACTTTGCTTTTGAGACGCTCGCTTACGGCAGGAGCGTCCACGCTGGAGAGCAGGCGAAGGATGGCGTAGGCGCTCAAAACCACCGGCGCCAGGTTCAGCCAAAAGGATAACGTCAACGGCATGGCGACGGCGTAGGCGATGGAGTTGTAGGTCACGTACAACAGCGCGCCTGGCAGAAAGAGCAAGCCGATCAGCTGTCCGCGTCGGGCAAGCCATAATGAGATAAGCAGGACAGGCAGTCCGATGAACAGGTTGACCACGTCATTGGCGAGGAAGGCGCGGCGCAAGTCTGCAGTGGGATAGACGAAGAAAGGGGCAAGCAGCCCGGTCAGCGAAGTCAACGCCAGCAGGAGTGCAACGAAGATGGAGAGGCGGTAGGCCGTCCGCATGTTGGATTTGACGGGGAGGTCACCCATGTTTGGTTTCCATCTCTGCTGCTTTTTTCTCCCGCCTGAACTTGATGAGGGTCAGGATGTAAAACACCGCTCCTACCGCAAGCACGCCATACTCACCGATGTTCATACCAAGCTCTGTGCGCCAAAGTCCCAACCCGACGGTGGGTGAGCCTTCGAACAGCAGCGACAAGCCAGTGTCGTTCGGGAAGGCAAACAGCATGGGGTGGGAGATGAAGTCGATGACCCAGTGACTGAAAACCAACAAGGCGGCAATCCATCCCGCGCGGCGGTTGCGGCTGATCCCAAAGACGATTCCCCCGACCAGCGCAGACCAGACCAGGGACATCAACAACCCATGTGACCAGGGATTGGTCGTCGCCCCGTCCGCCATGGTTTCGATTCCAAAGTAATAGAAAACTCCCCAGATCATGTCGATCACATATGCCGCTAAAATCAAAACGATGACGGGCGTCTTCGGGGCGACGCGCTTGGCAGCCAGCCCCACAGCCATGTGTGTCATTGCAGCCATAAAATTCTCCTTCTGCTCTGACGGGGGCTTAGCCCCCGTCAGAGCCTTGACTATACCAAACGCGGCGCAAGACTCTCCGCCCAACTTCGGATTGCCTTCCAGTCGCGGTGATCGCCCTCAGTCCAGACGCCGAACAGGACGCTCAGGCGGAATTTGATCCGCTCGCTGAATGAGGGGACTTTGGAAATATTCAGTACACCCGCAAACTGTCCCTCGCTGACGGGTCTGACCAGCGCCCGCACAGGCGCGAGGAATTCGACCACGAAGGGACGATAATTTTCTCCATTCTTCATGGCGAGCGTCATGCAGACCAGAAAAGCTGCGAAGGGCTTGCGCGACAACTCGGCGCGGTTTGCACGGACAAAGTCCACGGCTTCGGGAAGCCATTGCTTTCCTTGAATGGCGCTGCCAGCCACCACCGCCCGGTACTGGCTCAGGTTTTTGACTTCTTTCATCGGCAGGACATCCACGGTCAAGCCGCCTTCGGAGAGGGTTTTGCCAATTGCTTCTGCCACGCCGACGGTGGAACCGGTGCAGGTGGCATAGGTGACAAGAATTTTGGTCGACATTGAATTAACCTTTCTTTGCAAGGCGGAAGAAGTCCCGCGCCAGCATCGGGAACCAGACGAGGTAGAACGGTCCCATCAACATTTGGATGGGAGCCGAGATGGAGGGGGCGAAGGGATGAAGAAGGTGCTGGGTCAGATCGAGGGCGTTACCCAACAGTCCGGCAATGGCGGTCACCTTGCTGAACTCCTTGCTGCGCAGCATGACCAGCGAGATGATGACCCCGCCGCCCTGCATGAGGAATCCCGACACGTACGCACCGGAACTGTTCCACATGTCCGAGGCGATGACCGCCTCTCCCGCCGCCAGAAGTTGAGCACGCTGGGCATCGCTGACGGCTGCGGCGTATTGCCCCGCAAGGTGGCGCAAGGCGAAAGTGGATTCAATTGCAAAGCAGACGGTCACAGCAACGAAGGTGAACAGGGTCGCAAACATCGCAGCCGCAGGGCTGACCTTCCGCAAGGCCAGACACAGCGCAGGGAATGTGCCAAAATATCCGCCGATTAAGAACAGGAATAGGAAGTCACCGCGCAGCATGGCAGCCAGTGGGGCGCTTTGATGGAGGGCGAAATATTCCTCCACGCTGGTGGGCTTGGGTCCCAGCACAGCCATGACGACGGTGTAGGTCAGGATGGATGCCAGTTGAATCAAGGCGGCAATCCCGCCGATAGCGTAGAGGTTTTTCCAGACGGAATCCTCTGTTGAGAGAACAGTTTTATTCACGTTTATTTCCTTTATGATGGTTGCTTCCAAATAATTACAACAACAATGATCGCCAGATTGAGCAGGATGCCCACCCCGCCTTTTTCATCAAGAGCGTGGAGCCTCCCATCCCAGAAAAGGATGAAAATCAGGGAGGAAAACACAGCCGCGCCCAACGTCACTGACCGCCACCAGCCTTGATGAAGGAACAGTCCAATACCACTTGCGATATAACCGAGGGCAGCCAGCGCCAGCAAGACAGCAGCCACCAGTCGGGTCGCCGGGTCACCGAGCAGTTTTGAGAAGAGCCACGCAGAGTCGGGCCAGGTCATGCCTGGGCGCAGTTCGAAGAAACGTCCGCTTTGACCGGCATAGAGCAGATGCACCAGACCGTGCAATATGAAAAAGATGCCCATCAATATTGTCCACATGCAAACTCCTATTTCATGAGCTGGGCTGGGTTCAGCAAATAAACCACCAGTCCTGCGGCAATGACCAGCACTGCCAGTGCAATGCGATGGATGGTCAACGTGAGGGTGTAGTCCAGTTTGCCGATGCTCATCAATGCTCCACTGGCGAACAGCGCTACCACACACAGTCCCAACGCGATGAATGCGACGACCAGAAGCGGCGGACCAGCGACACCTGTTTTGGAAATTTGGATCACTGCAAAGACCACTGCACCCAATGCAACCAACTTGTGGATATTGAAGAGAGCACCATTATAGGGCCTGCCGACCTTGCTCAGCCAGAAGCCAAAGGCAAGAGTCAACAAAAATAGAAGAAGGGGAAGGGAGAATTTCGAAATGGTGTCCATGTCAAACCTGTGAAATTGAATCATGTGCATACGCCGTGTAGACCGAAAGCGGCAGCGAAGTCAGGATCAAAAGCATCCCAAAGTACATGATGCTTGTCAAAATGTCGTTGAAGAAATAGCCAAACGGGAACTGTCCCAGAACCCAGACGAGGAAAATGACCAGCGGCCAGAACCATAGTTTGGCGGCGAAGCGGGTAAGGCTTCCAGGTTGTCTGGTCAGAGGTTTATTGATTTTTGTCCCTGCTAATCCGCCGACCAAGGCAATGATGGGAGGGAAGAATCCGCCGCCGAACAGTAACAGGGCAATCGAGAGCAGGGTCAATACCAGACCGCCATGCTTTCGCTGAACGAACCAGCCTGACCAGATGATGATTGTCACGCTGAGCAACATTGCCAGAATGCCGGTAATCAGGAAGTTGGGCAGAATACTCATCGCTGGTTCGCAGGCGTGCCAGATTTTATCCGGGTCACAGGGCGGTCCCCACGATGGGAAGGCCAGCGCCGTCGAGCGGGTGTTGCCTTGCAAAAATTCAAAATAACCGTGCTCCAGTCCGGCAATCCCGGCGACAACACCCAACCAGGTTGTGACTGTTTTTGTTGCTTTTCTCATACTTGCTCCTTCGAACCATGAAAATTTTAACTGGTTGGGGTTTTCCCCAATTGAAATAGCCGGCGAGCGATCATGATGTACCATGCCATGCTCAAAATCCCGCCGAACATGGCTAATCCCATCGCCACCACACTCAGGCCCGCCACAAACGATGAGAAAAACTCAAAGATCAGCAACATCCCAAAGCCTAACATTCCACTATAGGCGGCGGCTTTGCCAAACACCCGACTGTTTAGCATCACGAATGAGATAAATACTCCGGCCAATTCAATAAGAAAGAAACCCAAAAATGTGCCCGGTGTATGGCTCTGTCCCACCGAAAGCATGGATTGTCCGGCCGCTTCCAACACGGCACGCTGTGAATCCGTTGTGGCAATGGCATATTGCCAACTCAGAGCGAGCATGGGGAAGGCGCGATTGGTGGCAAGAAAGACTCCAATGCCAAGCAGGGAAATGATCACAGCCAACGCCGCATATGGCTGGTATGGACTTTCCCTGTGGGCAAAGTAAAGCGCGAAAAAGATCAGAAGTGCCAGAAGGTCGAGAAAGATGTTTAACAGCCCAAGGTCGCGAAGTCCCATGAACCAGTTTTGCTGAAACAATGCGAACCAGTCCCGCGCAGTTTCCTGAACGGTATTGCCGCCGGGCAGGAAGGTGATGATGATCTCCAGTATTCCAACCAATACCGCGCCAATGGCGGCCATGCCGCCGAGTTTATAGACGAATTGCCATTGAGGTTTATTTTCCATCATGTCCGTACTCCTTTCACAACGCATATTTTCCAAGCCTAATCATACGCCCATCCGACGCAAGTGCCTATGACCTTTCCTGCAAAAAGTGTGACACTTCATGCAAATCCATACGTATTTCTTGTTGACAGTTTTCACAAATCAGTTAGGATTCAGTTCATGAGTACCTCCCCCGAACCCATCACCGTCTCAGTGACGCTTCTCTCGCAGATGTTCCTCTATCTGAAATCGCTCAACGTGGATGTGGACGCCTTCCTGCGTTCCCTTGGCATCAACCCGGTGATGGTCAAGTCGCCGGACGAATACATCCCGGTGGATACCTACCTGCGGATTCAGGACAGCGCGGCGGAATATATAAACGACCCGTATTTTGGTCTGCACATGGGAGAGTTTGCCGAGGCTGGAAGCTGGTCGATTCTCGGTTACGTGATGATGAACTGCAAAACACTGGGGGAGGCTTTCGAAAAATCAGGGAAGTACTCGCGCGTCATCGGCAATATGATCGAAGGCAGGGCAAAGTTGGGACTGAAAAAAGTACGGATGATACTCTTCACCCCGCCCCATGTGCCGAAAATGTCCAGGCACTGTTACGAGTCCACGCTGGCGAGCAGCGTGCGGATGATGCGACTGTTATCGGGAGTCCAGGTCAACCCGCTCGAAGTGACGTTCATCTACCCGGAGCCACAGTCCACTGCCGAGTATGAGCGCATCTTCTGCTGTCCGCTCAAGTTCGATCAAAAGGAAACCTCGATGACTCTGGGCTGGAGCATCGGTAATCTTCCCGTCCGCATGGCGAATCCATCCCTGTTGGAGCACTTCGAGAAATACGCGCAGGATTTCATCGCGCAGATGGAACGGAACGACGAACACACCCGCACCGTGACCAAAATCATCCTGTCGCGGCTGGACGACGAAGACCTGTCGATTCAAAAGGTGGCAAAGGAAATGTCGGTCAGCGTCCGCACTTTGCAAAACCATCTCGAAGCCGAGGGAGTTATCTTCAGCGACCTGCTGCGGGACATCCGCGAGAAACTGGCGAAAAAATACCTGCATGAAAACTACACTGTGGAACAGATCACCTACTTGCTGGGGTTTTCCGAGCCAAGTGTCTTCCGCAAGGCGTTCAAGAAGTGGTCCGGCGTGACACCGAGGGAATATCGGGAAAACTATTTTTCAGTAAACAGGACACAACCGGTTTGACGCCTCGCAGTGAGAGTTGTTCTTTGAGAAGATACGTCTTTATTGTTTTGCGATGGGCAGGATGACGGTAAATGTACTCCCCTCGCCAAGCCTGCTTTCCAGCTGAATTTCTCCCCCCATAAGCATGACCAATTTGCGGGTAATGGATAATCCCAACCCTGCGCCACGGTTTTCGTTGATGATGGCAGTGTTGACCAGACGAAACGAATCGAAAATGTAGGATTGCGCCTCTTCCGGGATGCCGGAACCAGTATCTGAAACCTGAATCGCCCATTTTCCGGCAACAGGGATGTATATGCTTACATTCACCGATCCACGATCGGTAAATTTGATTGCATTGCTGACCAGATTGATGAAAATCTGCTCCACACGGCGCTCATCACCATATATCATCTTCGGCACATCGCGGGAAAGGTTCACGCTAAAAGCCAGCCCCTTGTCATATACCAGTCCAGCCATTTTGGTTTTGAGCCTCTGCGTGATGACGTCCAGCGAAAATGGCGCAATGTTCAACATGAGGGTTTCAGATTCGAGTTGTGCTTCGTCAAGCAACTGCTTGATGATGCCGTCCAGATAGTTTGCGCTTTCGATGATCTGGCTCGTTGCGGATTTTTGGCTTTCGTCCAAAGTCCCAAAGGAATTCATATGCAGCAATTCGGCAAACCCAAGAATGCTCCCCAGCGGCGTACGCAGTTCATGGCTGACTCTGGCAAGTAATTGACTTTTCAAGCGGCTGGCTTCGCGCGCCTGTTCGAGTGCAGCGGACAAAGCCTTCTCTATTTCCTTGCGCGCGGTGATGTCACGCATGACAACTACCCGTCCGAGAAAACGCTTGCGCCGGTCGTGCAAAGGGGAAATCTGCAATTCAAGCCAGTTCAGGGTGTCGCCATTGCTGACAGGGACCTCATCCAGCACATCAGTAGACTGGCTGTAACGCTTGACAAGGTCAGGCCAACGAGCCAGCACATCAGATGCCGGTTTCCCGATAACCTGTGAAGCGGAAAGTCCGATCATACGCTCGGCGGATAGGTTGATATCCGCGACGCGGTTCTCGACATCCAGCACAATCATCCCGTCCTTCATTTCATCCACGATATGGTCGCGGGCGACTGGCGCAAGTTCCACCAGGCGGAATCCCAGGATTGCCCAGGTTAGTGAAACGACGGTGATCGTGAACGCAAAGGGAGTCAGGTCCAGATAGGGAATCGGGTTGAACCCGGAAAAGTAGATGATGTTGCCAAACCAGGGTGTCAACACGGCGACGATCAGGGCAACCGCCTGCCTGCGCAGCAATCCCTTCGAACGGCGCACTGTCCGAAAAACGATGATGGCGCCAGCCAAAATCAACAAATAGGAATAGACAAAATGCACCCAATACCAGGGACCATACGTCACGCTAAAATCTGAAAAGCCCGGGGCAAAGGTCAGTTGCGGATTGCTCCAGAACAAACCATGCCATTCAGTGGTCACCGCCAGGATACAGGTCAGGAAAGGCACTGCAGACAGGGGAATCACGGTCCGCCATGTCAGGGTTTTATTGGGGCTGGCGTAATTAATGGAGAAGACAAACCACAATAAAGGCGTGAGAGCCACGCCAATATATTTGATCTCGCCAAACAGCAGTTTCGCCCGCAGGTTTACGCCCGCAATTTGCAGGGCATAAAAGACAAGCCATTCGGTGATGGCGACTGAGAGAAGGGAAAGCAGAATTGCGTGATTGACTCCCCTGCGCCGCCAGGCATAGTAAAAGATCCATGCAGATATGGCAGACGCAACCAATAATGGCAATATATATGGGGAATATTGAAACTGCATGCTCTTTCCTTGAACTGGGCGACGGATCTTGTCTGTTTGATTTTACCATTGTGATTTGCTCCGCAAAAATAACCAGTTCATGATAGAACTCGTGATCTTCAACAGAATGGGCGAATGATACTTTCACTGATTGCATCGCATTGTCATAGAGGAATCCAGCATAACTTCCCGTTTTGTAAACCCTTGACTCAGTTAAATATAAGACCTATACTATATATGTTAAATCCAATATAGTATAGGTCTATTATGTCCCTCGAATTTGCCATCCTCGGTTTTCTCAACTACCAACCCTACACGGGCTACGATCTCAAAAAGATTTTCGATACCTCCATCCGTCACTTCTGGCCCGCCGATCAAAGCCAGATTTACCGCACCCTTTCGCGGCTGACCGAAAACGGCTGGGCGGAAATGGAAAAGATTCCGCAGGACGACCGCCCTGACCGCAAGGTATATTCCATCACTGAAGCCGGGCGTGCCGAACTGCTGCGCTGGCTTTCAGGTCCGCCGCCGATGGGTGAGCCGCGCAGTGCTCCGTTGATTCAGGTCTTCTTTGCGGGACAGTTGTCCGACGCGGAAGTTCTGGAAAAGTTTGAAGGCTATGCCGCCATCATGCGCTCCATCCTCGGTTTGTACGACCAGGTGACGGGGCAACTGGGTCCTTTTCAGCAGGAAATCCCTTCGCCCCGCGAACATTTCTTCTGGCTGTTGACCCTCGAAAACGGAATCGCCAACATGCGCGCCAACCTTGCCTGGGCGGAAAGTGTTATCGAGCGCATCAAAAACGGGGAAGTCCCACAGAAATAGGAAAAACCCATGACCAAACAACTCCCCTTTAGACAACGTATCCGCAAAGCCCTTGTCATCCTCGCCTTTTTATCTTTCCCCATCACCATGAACTACCTCTCGCCCTACGTCATCATCGACGGGGCGATGAACGGAATCGTCAACGGCAGCCTGGTGATGTTCGGGCTGATGTTCATCTCTTCCCTGTTTCTGGGACGCGCCTGGTGCGGCTGGGTCTGCCCCGGCGGCGGAATGCAGGAGATGGTCGAGCCGATCAACAACAAACCGGTTAACCCCAAAAAGGTGGACTGGATCAAGTGGCTGATCTGGGTCCCGTGGATTTCACTCATTGTCTGGATGGCAATTTCGGCGGGCGGATACAAAACGATTGACCTGCTTTACCACACCCAGGGCGGCATCTCTGTCGCCGGAACGCCTGACCGTCCCATCTTCATTGCCTACATCATCTACTACTGCGTCGTCAGTCTCTTCGTTGGATTGGCGATCTTTGCGGGACGACGGGCGGGATGTCACACCATTTGCTGGATGGCTCCCTTCATGATGATCGGCCGCTGGATCCGCAACCGCTTTGGGTGGGCGTCCCTGCGGCTGGTGGCGGACGCCTCCACCTGCTCGGATTGCAAACTCTGCACGAAAAATTGCCCGATGAGTTTGGATGTGAATGCAATGGTACAGGTCGAAAAGATGGAGCACGCCGAGTGCATCCTGTGCGGCACCTGCGTGGACAATTGCTCCAGCAATGCCATCCGCTATTCGTTCAGCGTGGGTAAGTGAGAAAAATGAAAATCACACTCCTCAATGGCAATCCCCAGCCCGCGGCATTCGACAACTATCTGGCGCAATTGGAGGCTTCACTCACGGCAGGCGGACACGCCGTTACGCGTCTCGACCTTCGCGAGATGACTCTGCGTTACTGCGTCGGCTGTTGGGGATGCTGGGTCAAGACGCCGGGCGAGTGTGTCAACCGCGATGCTTCGCTCGACATGGATTGCACCGTTATCAACTCTGACTTTGTCCTCTGGGCGTCGCCGATCAAGATGGGCTTTCCCACCGAATTGCTCAAACGCGCACACGACAAGCACCTGCCGCTCATCCATCCCTACATGGAAGTGGACCAGGGCGAAGCGCATCACCTGAAACGTTATGCCCGCTATCCGCGCGTTGGATTGCTGCTCGAAAAAGAAGCGGACACCGATGCCCGTGACCTGCAAATCGTGACCGACATCCACTGCCGCACAGCGCTCAACTTCAAGACCCGGTTGGAGTTTTCGCTGACGACGGAGACTCCAGTCGAAGACCTTGCTAGCCGAATCATTTCCCCTGCCAAGGCCAGTTTGCCGCTACCCAAGCGATTGACCGCCACTTCGGGCGTAACCGTGCTACCACCCAGGCGGTTGACCCTGTTCAACGGTTCGCCGCGTGGACGCAAGGGCAACACACCCGTTTTCCTGAACCAGATCGCGGAGGGATTCGGCGGCGGGAGCGAGATCCATCACCTTGTGCGAGTCCGTGAGACGGAGCAGATGGTTCAGGCTTTCGCTGACGCTGAATGCGTCATCTTTGGCTTCCCGCTCTACACTGACTCGATGCCGGGCGTGGTCAAGCATTTCATCGAGGCGCTGGAACCGCTTACAGGTCGGGCAACCAACCCGCCGATTGGGTTTGTCGTCCAGTCGGGATTCCCTGAAGGCTTGCACTCGCGTTACGTCGAACGTTATCTCGAAAAGCTGGCAGACCGCCTGCATTCCCCCTATCTTGGGACTGTCGTCAAAGGCAACGGGGAGGGAGTCCGCATCATGCCTGCAGAAGCAAACCAGCGACTGTTCACGAACCTGCAAGCCGTGGGCGCGAGCTTGTCAAAGAATGGAAACTTCGACACAGTGGTATTGACGGCGATCTCCCACCCGGAGCAATTTCCTCGTATTCTTGGACCTGTCTTTCAGCTCTTCGTGCGCCTGCCCATCGCCCACTCCTACTTTGACGAGATGCTCAAGAAGAATGACGCATTCGAGAAACGCTTTGCGCGTCCGTTTGCCGAATAGGTCTTTGCATGGAGGTTTTATAGTTCGATCAATTCTCCAACTCTCACATCACGGTACGCGCCTGGAAAAGCCTGTTGAAAGGCAGCACGACTCCAGGTGCAGCTATCGTGGGGTGAAAGCGCCATCAGGCGTGGCTGGTGGACTTTCAAAGCGGCAATGGTTTTTTTCACCGTCTGCTTGTTGGCCGGGTTCCAGAGCCAGTTGTCGGTGCCGACATAGCGCTGGACAGGCTTATCAACCACGGGGAAATGCAGACCGCCGACCACGCCGTAGACGGGGAGGTCAAACAGTTGTTTCGCCCGCTCCACAATCCGCTGGACGGTGGGATGCCCACAGCCGATGACCAGCACCAGCCCCTTCCCTTCGACGTTGATTGCAAGCGATTGCTCCAGCGTCCAGCCAAAGAAGAACAATTGGCGGGAGATGGGACCCAGGCTGGCGGTTCCGGGGGCGATGATGCGGGGTTCAGTCACCACTGTCACATCGGCGCTGGGGTGAGTCATTTCAGTCGGGAGGAAAGCCCGTTTACCAACCAGGTTTACCACCTCGCCAGAAAGACCAAAGGTGCGTTTGCTTTGGTAGCTCATCCCGCCGACATGGTCGAGATGCAAGTGAGAAATAAAGACTGTGTCGATTTGGTCTAGCGACACTCCCAGTTTTTCCATGTTCCGCAGGAGAGGTGACGGATGTTCTCCAGCCTGGTTCAGCCCGGCGTCGAAGAGGATGGTCGTATCGTCGGCGCGGATCAGGTATGAGACACCGGATTCAGCACTCAGTCCGTCTTTGGCTGTCAGGTCGTCAATCAACGGCAAAATTGAAAGTTGTTTGACCGCCCCCATGTCTTTTAGCTTTGGGAACTGCGCCGCAGACCAGACTTGCTCGGCGCGCCTGCGTCCAAAATAGAAACGCGCACACAAGGCCAGAAACAACAATCCCAGCCCGCCCAGGATGAAGACGAATATTCCAGTTAGAAGATTCATGATTGACTAGTTTCCTTTCATTGTTCGTGCAAAACAGAAATCGCAATATTCCGCGCCCCGCCCGATCGTTTGGGTGCGCTTCCATTCCAGATGATTCGACATTTGGCCGTAGACCAGATCATCGCCCCGACAGAATGAAGCGGTTAGCTCCGGCGCTCCGTGGCGGGATAAAACGTCGAAGTAAAAACAACTGCGCATGTTGAAGCGAATTGCCTCACGGCTGTTTTCAATCCAGTCGGTTTGCCAGCCCGCTTCTGGGTACTGGCGCATCGCTGAGCGAATCACCAGCCGCAACAGCGGATAGATCAGGGGAAATCGTCCCAGCAGCGACATTTGCCGCCGATTTGGAGTCACGACCACTTCCACGATCTGGTCAAAGACCCCCAGGGCGGACTCTTGAGATCGTCCTTCGGCACGCAAGGCCTGGTAAACGGCCAGTCCCGGAAGAATATATTCGCGCAAATGCCATTTGAGGTAACGGTTGTCCGGCAACGGATGTTCGGCAAGCAGTTCCCCAAACCGTTTGTCAGCATTCCGTACCAGCTCTGCGCCCAACTTTTCCAGTGCCGGCTGGCGGAATGGGCGCGGCAAAGTCATCGTAGTAATTTCTTGAGTCATATGTTTTCTCCGCCTTTATTCCACGCGGTTGGCGATCATCTGAAACCCGTAGGGGACCAGTGCGACACCCATCAAAATGGCTGCGCTCAGGTTGACGATCTCGACGCCGTCCGGCGTGCCCACCAGCAGAACCCCGATCAGGAAAAGAATGGCTTGCCAGCGGGGGAGCGCACCGGTCTTGAGCAAGGCCACCGCCTGGATCGCAAACCCGACAGGCAGGAACAATAGTCCCCACAACAGCACCAGCCAGCCAGACTTTGAAAACATTGCCAGCAATCCCGGCATAAACTGCGCAAACTCCTTTTCGGGCAGAGTGTCCAGCGCGCTCATGGTCAGGCACAAAGCGCCCTTGTCTGCGGCCAACATCAGGGCGCCAAAGATCGCCAGCACCGCCCCGATCAAACCTGCCCAACCCGCCGACCTGCCTTCCAGCAAAGTCTTGAACTTGAGTGCAACCACCACCAACAGCCCTGTGCTTAGAGTCACCAGCACATGCCCAAATTGCAACAGGCTGTTCTGATGCGCCCGCAGGATCAATTCCTGCGGACCGAGAAAGCGCGGACTGAGTAATCCGGGATGGACAGCAAAGGTAAGAATAAACGCCAGCGGAAAGAGGATGAAGGCCAGGCCTGTACCGACGCGTTTTACCGTCTCCAAAGTGGAGGATGAACGAATTATTGTTGACATTGTATTTCCTTATTTTTCAAAAAAGATTGAACGACTTGCGGCCACGTGCGGACTGTGTTCCGTTGTGAAGCCTATTTCCGAGCCGAGAGTGAACGTCCACAGATTGGAAAATCAGGGAAGTGCACCGCTTTTTATTCCTTCCATGTAACTTCAAGCAACCATTTCACGACTGTCCTTTCCAGCTTTCCAGACCGGCATGTAGTCGATCTAATGCCGGTGTTTTGAGCCCGCTTGCCCGTGCCAGTGTTTGGAAATCCTGCGAGACCAATTCCATTTCATCGAATGCAGCCAGTGTATGACGAGTGGCAACCGTGTCGAAATGTTTGGTGCGTGCCCATATCTGCAGGGCACTGACCAACAGCGGCAGCGGAAGCCAGTCGAAAGCCGTCAGTTTTGACGGTGTGACCGGTACGCCCAGCGCCTTCAGTACCGCAAATCCCTCCCGAACAGCTTGCACCATCAGGCGCACAATGTCCGGGTGGTTTGCCAGCAGGTTTCCATTGCCGCCGACCATGTAGAGGGCATTTGCCATCGGGCTGACCCAGGCGACGTGGGACTTTTGCCAGGCTTCCATGGCCGGGCTGACCGCCACCGGAAACCCAGCCTGTTGGAAAACCTGAGCCAGCCTTGTGACTCGTTCCGTCACACCCCCTGCAGGTTCGCCAAAGGTTGTCGGTTGCAGGAGCGGTGAGACAACGTGATAGTAAACAACCCCATTTATGCGAGTGCCCCCAGCACCGGCAAACCCTATCAGCAGGCGCTCACGACCAATAGCTTGGAGCCACTCCGCATATCCAAGCGGATTGTTGACCATAAAGACCACCTGCGCCGATTGTTTGTTTGCTGCCAGCACAGGCAAAACTGCTTCCACCTGATTGCGGCGGACTACCACCAGGATCAAGTCGTACACATCGCCCGGCATCAGTTCCTTCGTCGCTGCAACCGCCGTGGTGGTGCGTTTTACGTTCAGGGCGTGCTCCAGCACAATTCCCTGCGTTTGGATTTCCTCAAAACGTTTGCCGCGTGCCAGAATGGTCACATCATGCCCGGCTTCCTTCAGCCTGGCAGCATACAAACTGCCCAAGACCCCGGCGCCATAAACCAGAATTTTCATTTAGACTCTCCCTATCCCAAGGTTGGTTTTTGAAAACAGACTGCCCGACTCGCCGCCACCCGCGGACTGTTTCCCGTCGTAAAGCCGATTTCGCGGCTGAGAGCAATCGTCCGCTCGAAATCTGCGGCTGTGACATGGATAATCGGCTCGACGATCAGGAACTTCCCGCCGGGCTTGACCAGCCCGTGGACTTCCTGCAAAAACTCGCGGCGTCGCCGCACTTCGTGCACCATCCAGAATGCCAGCACGAAATCGACGGGTTCGTTCACGCCGATCCTATCGAGCTGGGAAAGTTGCGGCTGGATTCTCGATTCCAAGCCGGCGGATTTCGCCCGCTTCGAAAGTCCTGCCAGCATCTGCGGCTGTAAATCTGCCGCGATGACCTTGCCCTTTTCCCCGACCAGCTTTGCCAGTCCGAGCGAGAAATAGCCCATCCCGCAGCCCACATCGAGGACTGTATCTCCCGGCTTGACAAAGGGGCTGAGAATCTTGAGCGGGTCATGGACCAACTTGCGGAGGGGGTTGTCGAAGGTGAAGAGCAGCCACCAGGGGCAGGTGAAGATTCTTTCAGTTTGTTTTGTCATAGAATACTCCTTTGTTAGTTAGTGTAAACTAACCTTTTTGATAAAAAATTTCAGTTTTTGACGCCTTGCAGGACTTTGTCGAGCAGACCGACGAGTTGACCCACTTCGCTGGAACTCAACTGCGCAGCCAGAAAGTCTGCAAGGCGTTTATGAGTGGCCGCGTGGATCTTGTCGAACTCCTCGGCTTTGTGGGTGGGGAGGATGTGATAGGCGCGGCGGTCCTCTCCATCCTGAACCCTTTCAACGTAGCCTTTCCTGATGAGCGTGCCCACAATCGCCGTGACCGAGGGCTTGCTCACGCCCAGTTCACGCGCCAGGTCGCTGAAATTGGGATGCTCGAGGCGCAGGATGGTACTCAGGTAGAGCATTTGCCGCATGGAAAGCTCGGAAAAGCGCTCGTCGGAAAACGCCTGCGACTCCATTTCAGCCATCAAGGCGCTGATGGCTTCAACGATTCTTTCGAGGGAAGGGTTCGTCTTCATATTAGTTAGTTTACTCTAACTAATATTATCGTGGGAATGTTTGATTGTCAAGGCTGAATTGAATAGGAATTTTGAGGCAATCGACGGCGCGACCCCTCCGTTATTCCCCAAACCTAACATGTCTCATTACGACACCTGAAAGCTGTCGCCCCGGCGTGGACGTCAAGTCCTGAATGCCAGCTTTCTTCGGAGATCTGTCGGGTCTTTCGAGGTGTGGGATTTGAGGGGGAATGTGGTGGAAGAAAAGATAGAGAATGAAAACCAGTAGAGGCGACCCTTACACGATTGACAAGGTAGGTTGTTCCCCTGGCGGGTCGATTCTACACGGGCTTACATCACCCTGCGTAAGAACATCCTAAACGGAATAAAGCAGATCAGGCTCATGCCCGCAACCACCACAAAATCCTCCATTGGGAATGGACAGCGGAGACAACAGGTTGCAGGATGAAATGACGAGCAGTCCCACGAATAACATGCTGGACTGGAAGAGCAGTCTCAGCCTTTTTTGACGAAGCAGTGGAAATGTTACTTCTGTTGTGACGCCCCGTTCACATCCCGCGGTTCCAACATCCCCCAGCGGCTTGCACCGAGGTAGAGAATTTCCAGCACCAGGTCTTCGTAGCGGATGCCTTCGGCTTTGGCTTGCAGGCATAGGTCGCTGTAATCGGGGGTGAGACCGGGCAGGGTATTGATCTCGATCAGGCGCGGGTTGCCCTCGTCGTCAAGACGGATGTCGGTACGCGAAACGTCCAGCGTGTAAAGCAGTTGATGCGCGCGCAGGGCAAGGGATTTCAATTTCTTTTCCAGTTCGGGCTCAACGTCGGCGGGGCAGAAAAATCCCAGGTAGCCGTTTTCACCGACTTCCTTTGATTTGGCTTCGTTGGTGTAGATCCAGGGCACATCGGAATGGGTGGCATCCAGTTCGAGAATGGGGAAACGGTGGAAGCCGTCCTTCTCGTACCATTCGGGATGACGCGAGTAGAGTTTTGCGTCGGCGCGTCCCAGAATGCCGACTGTGAATTCCCGTCCCGGCAGAAAGGTCTCCACAAGGGCGGGCTGTTGATAGGTATTGATGACGTAGGCTACTCGCTCGCGCAGCTCCTTTTCGTTGTTGACGAGGGCATTCATGTCCACGCCCATGCCTGTTCCTTCACGTGCTGGTTTGACAAAGAGCGGGAAGTTTAACTCCGTGCGCAGGGGTTCGTCACCGACAAGGAACTCCTGAAAAGGTGCAACGGGTAAACGGCGGTCACGCCAGATGCGTTTGGTGAGGGTCTTGTCGAGCGAGATTCCGTTGGCAAGGACCCGTGAGCCGGTATAGGGAATGCCGAGTAATTCGAGCAGGGCGGGCACCTGGGCTTCGCGCGCATCGCCGCCGAGACCTTCGGCGATGTTGAAGCAGATGTCAGGCTGTTCGTTACGCAGGGCATAGGGCAGGTCGCTGTCAGCTTGGATAAAGACTGTTGAGTGGCCATCAGTTTCGAGCGCGGCGCGAAGCGATTCCACCGTCTCGATGTGGTCAAAATCAGCAAAAGCATCTGGCGGAACTCCCTCAGGCTTCGGCTGGGTATCGTCCTTGATGTTGGCGAGGACTGCAATTTTCCAATAGCGTTTCATGTGGCAACTGGGAGATTTTCTTCACGAGGAAAAGCTCCGGCGTCTTTGCTCCTATTTTTGAAATGAAATAACGGGCGCTAGTATAGTACATGCTGTCTGAATGACAAGGGTTGAAGGGTATTTTGGCGCGCCCAGTGCAAGCTTTTTTTATTCTGCTTGACGAATTCAACTTTGTCATGGTAATATAGCGAGCCATTCGATGCGGGGTGGAGCAGTGGCAGCTCGTCGGGCTCATAACCCGAAGGTCGCAGGTTCAAGTCCTGCCCCCGCTACCTAAAAAACACAGTCCTTGCGACTGTGTTTTTGTTTCTGCATGTGACATTGGGCGGGTGAATTCGTGACATTCCTTATATTCCTGATTTTGAATGCGTTGTATAATATATTCAGGAATATGAATATGACAAAGAAACCCAACCCGCTTCAACCTATTGCTTCTTTATTGGAAACCATCTCGCCGCTGACCCGCCTGCAGATCCTGCTGGCGATTGGAACGGGGGAAGCCTGTGTCTGTCACCTCGAAGCCGCGCTTGGATTGCGCCAGGCATACATCTCGCAACATTTGATGGCGTTGCGCAAAGCGGACATTCTGCTCGACAGGCGCGAGGGGCGTTATATTTTTTACCACCTGAAAGATGCCGCGATTCTCGATCTGGTTACTGTTTCAGCAGCCCTAAGCGGAATCTCCGTTGAGGATGTTTCTGCGCTCATCAACAAGAAGTCTTTGTCTTGTGAATGCCCGCAATGCGCTCCCGTCTCAATTCCTACAGAGAGACTTGAAACCGCATGAACATTCTTTCCTTTCTTGCACAATTGCTTTACGGCGGATTAGGCAACTTAGCTGCTTATCTTGCCGCTCACGTGTTGCTTTGCCTGCTACCCGCATTTTACATCGCAGGTGCGATGACTGCTCTCATCCCAAAAGAAACGGTCACACGTTTTTTGGGACGCAACACTCCCAAGCTCGTTTCCTACCCTGCCGCAGCCCTGGCGGGCTCTGTGCTTGCGGTCTGCTCCTGCACCATTGTGCCGCTCTTTGCGGGCATCTATAAAAAAGGCGCGGGACTTGGTCCCGCTATTACCTTCCTGTTCTTTGCACCTGCCGCTAATATCCTGGCACTGATTTACACCGGTGGCATAATCGGTCCTGACTTGGCTTTCGCGCGCCTCTTCCTCTCGCTGGCTTTCGGCATTGGCATTGGACTCATCATGGCGTTGATTTTTCGCAGCGATGATGCTGAACACGATGCCGCCACTGACGCTATGTTTGCAGGGCAAAAATCCATGCATCGCGCCGCTTTGGTGTTCCTGCTGGTACTGGTGGCTCTCCTGCTTTCAGGCACGCTCAAAGTTGGCTTGTTGACAAACACTTACGCCACCCTGACCCTGCCCATCTCTGGCATGGACAAGTTTCAGGGCTGGCTCTATGCGCTTGTCCCGTTTGATCCAGCCAAAGGCGAAGAGGGAGTGAGTGCGCAGGGCGCAATCCTCATCGGTCTGTTGGCGCTGATTGGGCTGGCTTCGTGGAGGGGCATCGAGAATATCTTCGAAGGTTTCAACCGCTGGACCTGGGTTTCGCTTGTGCTGGTCGGTATTACCTTGTTGACTGCCGCAGTGGGCATGTCACCCCATGCGGGCGGGCTGGATATTCTCATCAATGGAAAGTTTTTTGGCGTGTTGATCGCTTTGGCGATTCTGGGCCGGGTACTCAAAAAACACCTGAGCGAGGACGAAACCCGCGACTTCCTTTGGGAATCATGGAAGTTTGTCAAGCAAATCTTTCCCCTGTTGGTGGTTGGTGTCTTTACCGTGGGTGTGATTCGTGTTTTGATCAAGCCTGAGTGGATCGAAGCATTGGCTGGTCGGAACACTCTGCTTGGAAACCTGGCGGGCGTGGTCTTTGGCGTGTTCATGTACTTCCCGACACTGGTCGAAGTGCCGATTGCGCAGATGTTCCTTAACCTTGGTATGCACCGTGGTCCCTTGCTGGCTTACTTGATGGCGGATCCTGAACTCAGCCTGCAAAGTATCCTGATTACGGCAACCATCATTGGACGGTTGAAGGCATGGATATATGTGGGGTGGGTGGCTTTGTTCAGTACACTGGCGGGATTAATTTACGGTGCGTGGGTGGACGGCGCGAGTATCGGCCTGGTTTCGTTATATCTGTTTGCCTTCATTGCCTTGCTTTCTGGTTTGTTATGGTTTTTCGATCACCGCAATGCCCGTAAAGTGGCAATTGCACATTGATTCATTTTCAAAAGGAGTTTCTTATGCTTACCATCAAAGTTCTCGGTTCAGGTTGTGCGAATTGCAAACGCGTGGAACAGATTGCCAAAAAGGTGGTTGCTGAGTTGGCTGTCGACGCGGAAGTCATCAAGGTGACGGATTACAACGACATCATGGCGTACAACATCCTTTCGACGCCAGGGTTGGTCATCAACGAGAAGGTGGTCTCTTCGGGACGGATTCCCACCCCTGCCGAGGTGACCACCTTTGTTGTGAACGCGCTCGAAGCGGCATAAAAGCACGCGAAAACATCGAACGTGAAATCACCAAACTGCTGAAACAGTTTGAGTAACTTTATGTAATGGAGGTTTTCATGTCTGACGTGAAAGAAACAAAAAGCCTGAGCAAGCAATTGTCTTTCCTGGACCGCTACCTGACCTTGTGGATTTTCCTCGCGATGGCAATTGGCGTGGGGATTGGCTTTCTTTTCCCGCAGGGCGTGCAGCAATTCAACGACGCCGTTTCTGTCGGCACGACCAACATCCCAATTGCGATTGGCTTGATTTTGATGATGTACCCGCCCTTCACCAAAGTCAAATATGAAGAGTTGGGCGAAGTCTTCCGCAACAGAAAAGTGTTGACCCTTTCGCTGGTTCAAAACTGGGTCATCGGTCCCGTGTTAATGTTTGCCCTCGCCATCATCTTCCTGCGTGGCTATCCCGAATACATGGCGGGGTTGATCATGATCGGCTTGGCGCGTTGTATAGCGATGGTCATTGTCTGGAACGAACTGGCGCACGGTGACACGGAATACGCGGCGGGACTCGTGGCTTTCAACAGCATTTTCCAGGTCTTGTTCTACAGCGTCTATGCCTGGGTATTCATCACTGTCCTGCCGCCGATGTTTGGGTTGACGGGTTCTGTCGTGGAAATCACCATCGGCGAGATTGCCAAGAGCGTGTTCATCTATTTGGGCATTCCCTTCCTCGCAGGTTTCTTCACGCGCTTCATCCTGCTGCGCTTCAAGAGCAAAGAATGGTACTACACCAACTTTGTACCCAAAGTCAGCCCGTTGACCCTGATTGCGTTGTTGTTCACCATTGTGGTGATGTTCTCGCTCAAAGGCAATCTTATCGTCGAACTGCCTCTCGACGTGGTTCGCATTGCCATTCCCCTGCTCATCTACTTTGTCCTGATGTTCCTCGTCTCGTTTTGGATGGGACATGCCATCGGCGCAGACTACTCCAAGACGACCACGCTGTCCTTCACTGCCGCCAGCAACAACTTTGAACTGGCAATCGCGGTGGCAGTTGCCGTGTTCGGCATTCATAGCGGCGCGGCGTTTGCGGCAGTGATTGGTCCACTGGTGGAAGTGCCTGTCATGATTGGCTTGGTGAACGTGGCGTTTTGGCTCCAGAAACGCTGGTATCCGCAAGCTGTACCTGCCCCGGCAATGGTGAAGGCTGCAGCGGAAGCCTGTCCACCATCAGAGGAACTGAGCAAATAATAGCTGAAGATGTTTGCCCGCATCCTCTTTCCGACTGATTTTTCCTCCTATGCAGATTCAGTGTTGGCATGTCTTCCCGACCTTATGTCTGCCGGTTTGCGCGAAGTAGTCCTGTTCAGCGTGATCCGTAAAAGCGACGTGCCCATGCCTGAAACGGTTAACCGTGATAGTCTCGAGTATTGGCGCTGGAGTCTGGAGGAGAAACTAAACATTGCCAAAATGGCACTGGAAGGGAAGGGGTTGCGGGTATTAACGCGTATCGAATATGGCAGCCCTGCGGAACAGATCGTAAATGTGGCTGAAGACGAACGCGTGGAACTCATTGTCCTGGGCGCTCAAGGCGCAACGGTTGCCCAGGAACTGTTGATTGGCAGTACCGCATATGAAGTCATCCGCCGGGCGACAGTGCCGGTGTTGTTGGAGAAATTCGAGGTGATTCGCGAATTGGGGCATGTGAAGTGTCATCGAAACTGTGAACATGCTTTTGAGCGCGTATTGCATCCCACTGATTTTTCCGATCATGCCGACTCCGCCTTCCAGGTGGTCAAACACCTGAAGGCGGCCGGCACCCGGGAAGTGATCGTGCTGCATGTGCAGGACGAACGGGTGATGAAACATCGTACGACAGAGCAATTGGCAGAATTTGATCGTCGCGATACCGAGCGTATGGCGGCCCTTTGCAAATCTCTGAGCATGTTTGGGTTGGAGTCCTGTTTCCTGCTGAGACATGGAATCCCATTTAAGGAGGCAGATGCTGGCAGGCAGTACGTTTGAAAATGTGGCCCGCCTAAGCCGTCAGCCGGTGCTGGTGGTGAGGAGTCAAAGGAGTTGAGCATGGAAGATGATATTGAAATATGGTCATCCATACAAGAAATATTGCGGGTATGCGGTGATTTCAATGCATTGATTTATTTTGTCTAAGACTCCGGAGATATCATGCATATTTCTGTAAGGATCTTGGGCACTAAATCCCGCCAGCGTTACGCCGTCCGGCGACTCGTGGCGGCAGCGGAGACCGTTTTAAGATCGGAATATCCTGATCTTGAAGTGGAAGTTTTTGAAGTTAAGACTGAGTCGGAAATCAGCAAATACACGCCGGTGCTGATTGCGCCGGGATTGGTTGTCAACGAAAAACTGGTTTACGACATTTGGATTCCAACAAAGGAGCAGGTGATCGGCTGGATGCGGGAGGCACTGCTGGTGACGGCTGCAATACAGGACGCCTGCCCATCGGACGAGAAATAGACAGAATAGTCGGCAGTATGCATTTTCCACAACAGGAACACTGTCGTTGCTCATGACAATACTCACTGTAAAAACCCTCAAAGTAAGGATAGAATACATTCAAGGAAAAGCGACATGATGAATGTCTCTGTTGTGACTGATAGTTGTGCCAGCATCCCCGAATATTTGCTGAAAAAGCTGCAAATTCATACTGTTGCATACTATATTCACCGCGAAGGGGAGGTGTTGCGTGACCTCGTCAATATTCAGCGCGAGGAATTTCTGCGCTGGCTTGTCAATGCGACCATACTGCCGACTACTGCCTGTCCAGGTCCGGGAGATTATCTGGGGATGTACAAAAGCCTGATCAAAAAAGGCGTGGGGCAAATTGTGAGTATCCACATGACCTCAATAGGTAGCGGCGCATATCAGTCTGCGAAAACAGCCCAGGCAATGATTGTGGAGCAATTTCCCAGAGTACAACTGGAGGTGGTGGATACGCTCAACGTCTCCCTATGCCAGGGATGGATGGTGATTGAGGCGGCGCGCGCCGCACTAGAAGGGGCCACGCTGAATGACATCCTGGGGAAAATCCAGCGCATGATTCCCATAACCCAAATGATTCAAACCGCTGACACCCTCAAGTACCTTTACATGGGTGGACGGATTGGGATGGCGAAACGCCTACTGGGGAGTATGCTCAACATCAAGCCTTTGATCGGCATGAGGAACGGTGTGATTGCCGCCTTGGGGCAGGCTCATTCACGAATGAGCGCTTATCGTGAAATGGCGGAATACATCGCCAATGCGGTTGGAAAAAATAAGGTCAAAATTGCCTACGTCCACGTGGGAGCCATGCAGGAAGTCGAAAAGTTGAAGAGCATTACCGAGGAGAAACTCAACATCGCAGAGTCGATGATTGCCGAACTCTCCCCCGCCCTGGCAATCCATACGGGACCCGGGACGGTGGGTGTGTGCTTCTATCCGATTGAATGAATTGGTTTACAGCCGACAAATATTAGGAGTTTTAGAGAGTGTCCAAGATACAGTACGCCCAGGTTGACGAAAACGGAAACATCGTTCTACCGCCTGAAATTGCCCGAGAACTGGGAATTTCACCTGGTGACGAAGTGCGGATCGAGCCAAACGGTCACGGCGTGAACCTGCGTTCGCCGCTGACGGCGCTCAAGCGGGTCTATGTGGAAGTCACCAACAAGTGTAACCTCAACTGCGCCACCTGCATGAGAAATGTCTGGGATGCGAGCTACGGCGGCTTGACTCTCGATACCTTCCAGCGGATTCTCTCCAGCCTGAAGGACGTGCCGCAAAAGCCCGAAATCTTTTTCGGCGGATACGGTGAACCGCTCTCGCATCCCAACTGTCTCGAAATGATTCGGATGGCAAAGGAGGCGGGACATTTCGTCTCGCTCATCACCAATGGCATTTTGCTCACCGAACAGGTCAGCCAACAACTTGTGGATTTGCGGCTGGATAAAATCTGGGTCTCGCTCGATGGCGCGTCGCCCGAATGTTACATGGATGTCCGACTCGGCGATGCCCTGCCGCAGGTTGTCGAAAACCTGATGCACCTGCGAAAGTACAAATTTCAATCCTTTGGTTTATCCACCTGGGCGGGGGTTCCAAAACTTGGGATTGCGTTCGTCGCCATGCGGCGCAATATTCACAGCCTCACCGAAGTCATCAGCCTGGGGACACGTTTGGGCGCAGTGGAATTCTCCATCAGCAATGTGCTGGCACATACCTCCGAACTGCTCGACGAAAATTTGTACCTGCGTTCCATGACCCTTTCTCCCAACTCGCCCTTAAGCCCGTTGATCCACATGCCACTGATGGACATCAACAAGCAGACTTCCAGCGCGTTGGTCGATGTGCTCAAGGGCATGAACCGCATGGAATTCTTTGGCGGTCAGTTAAATCAAAACGCGGACCAATGCCCCTTCGTCGAGCGCGGTAGCCTTTCCATTCGACAGGATGGCAAGGTTAGTCCCTGCCTGCCATTGCTTTACACGCATGAGTATTACCTCGATGACCGCAAACGCACCTCGAAGGAGTTTTTCGTCGGCGATGTCAATGAAACCGATCTGCTCAATATTTGGAACGACGCCGAATATTTCAAACTGCGTAAGCGTCTCCAGGACTTTGATTTCTCCCCCTGCGTTTTTTGCAACAGTTGCGAGCTGGCAAACGAAAACGTCGAGGATTGCTTCGGTAATGTCCAGCCCACCTGCGGCGGCTGTCTTTGGGCGCAGGGGCTGATCCGCTGTCCGTAAGTTTCCTAATCAGGGGCTAAGCCTGACTGGGTATATTTCAGATAAAATCCGTGTATGAAAATCAAACAACTTTTCCTGCCCTTTATTCTTGTCCTGCTTGCCATTCCTGCCCAGGCGCATGCCCAGCAACCGGTTGTTCACGCGGTCATGTTTTGGATGGATGGTTGTCCGCATTGCGAAGATGTCATTCAAAATGTCCTGCCGCCATTGCAGCAAAAGTACGACGGGCAGTTCGACTTGTTTATGATCGAAGTGAAAAGGATGGAGGACTTCGACTTTCTCTATCAGGTTGCGGAGTCTTACGGCATTTCCAGGCAGGAGACGGGCGTGCCGTTCATCATCGTCGGCGAGCAGGTGTTGATTGGCTCCGATCAGGTGCGGAATCAACTCCCCGCTCTGGTGGAGGATTATTTGACTCGCGGCGGGCTGGACTTCCCCTCGAACCCTCTTCTGGCTGACGTTTTATCCGCCTCCCCTTCGACCCCAACCACGGAGTTGGTTGCCCAGCCCCAGGCGGAGTCCACGCCCGAGCCTGTGTCCCGCGAAGCATCCGCGCCCACAGTGGAGTCGTCGGCGGAAGAGCCTGTCGAAAACAACGGTTTCACGCTTGCGGCTGTGGTGATGGTCTTCATGGTTTTGGCGACGTTGTACTCGCTGGCAAGCCTTGTGATTGGCAAGCTTTATTTCCATGCCTCATGGATGGATATTGCCATCCCCGTGCTCTCGGTGATTGGTTTGGGCGTTGCCATCTATTTGACATATGTCGAGGCGTATGGTGTAAAACCAGTTTGCGGTCCCGTTGGTGACTGCGGGGCGGTACAAAGCAGCCCCTACGCAAAGATTTGGGGAATCCTGCCCGTCGGTCTGCTTGGCGCGGTTGGGTACATTGGCATCCTCGCCGCCTGGTTTGCTGGACGTCAACGCTGGGGCTGGCTCTCGAAATATGCGCCCGTCGCCCTGTTTGGTATGGCGTTGTTCGGTACGGTATTCTCGATCTACCTGACCTACCTTGAGTTATATGTTATCTATGCCGTGTGTATCTGGTGCGTCAGTTCCGCCATCATCATCACCCTGATTTTGCTGTTCAGCCTCAACTCCGCCCTGCAAGCCTTTACCCCTTCCGACGAAGAAGAAGACTTGGAATAACGTAGGGGCGGGGTCACCCCGCCCCTACAGCTTTTACCACACACAATCCGGCGTCGTTGTAACCCCCGCCGATTTTCCCACCTGCTTGTACATCGTCACATTGGTAAACGGCTCACCGAGGACACCGTCGTGGATTGCCCACGAGCGTTTGCGGACGCTGTTTGCCGCGTCGGGCTGTCGAAACGGATTCGACCCGTCGAGTTGAGCCAGCAGGTCGCCGCCGGGCTGAAACCCCGCGTGGATGCTGTTCATCAGCCGCCTGCCCATCTGGTAGTTGAATCCGTAGCGCTCGAAGATGACCGCGACGTGATAATACAACGGCTCGACGAAATACATTTCCTGCCCAAGCGCGGTGACAAAGGTCTCGAAGGTCTTGATTGCCTCTCCCAACATTCGCAGTCCGCGCCGCACCTGCCCCGGAGCCAGACCAGCTTCGAGGGCGGTTTGCTCGGCTTGGATGTTTCTTCGCAGGGTGCCGAATTTAGTGGGGGAGCCGTCTGGCATTTTATCCACATCGTAGCGCGGAGAGTCGGGATCGTTGAGGATGTAAAGCAGGATGTGGATCTGTCCGTTCAACGTGTCGGTCAAATGCCCGTAGAGAATCGGGTCGGGAAAATCCATCTTGTGAAAGAGACGCATCTCCACATCGGCGGAGCCTGAAGCAAAGCGGAATTGCAGGAGGTTATATCCAGTTGCGGAGGTCAGTGGCGGGATGTTGTATTTTTCGAGCAGCACCGCGGGGATATAACGCGAGTAGATCGCGCGCTTTTCAGGTTCGGGCAACAGATTGATTCCGCCAATGGTTGAGGGGGGCACTTTAGTCTCCTTGTCTCTCGGTTACAGTCTGATAGTCTGATAGTCTGATCGACTATCTGACTATTCGACTATTTGACTCACCGTCTATCTGACTCTCGACTCTCTCTCATGATCCCGCGCCTGGTCGCGCTTGGCGATTGTCGCGCGTTTGTCGTAGGCTTTCTTGCCTTTGGCGAGGGCGATTTCGATCTTGGCGCGTCCGTCCTTCAGGTAAACGCGGGTTGGGACAACGGTCATGCCCTTCATGCGGACGTTATTCCACAACTCACGGATCTGCTTCTTGTGCAGCAACAAGCGGCGGCGGCGTTTGGGTTCATGGTTGAAATATGTCCCCGCCTGCTCGTACGGCGCGATGTGAGCCTCGACGAGCCAGGCTTCCTGACCTTCGGGGAGATCCACGTAAGCTTCCTGGATGCTGATCTGTCCCGCGCGGATGGATTTGATCTCCGAGCCTTGCAGGACAAGCCCCGCCTCGAACTTCTCCATCAGGAAGTATTCGAAGCTGGCTTTGCGGTTGGTTGCGATGATTTTGATGTTTTCTGTCACGGGGCGATTTTAGCATGGATTACCCTGGCAGGGAAAACGGGAACTGGTCGTATAATAAGCCCGCCAAATCAAAATCATTGGAGCGAATGTGAAATTTCAAAAAATTTGTATCATCGGGCTTGGCTATATCGGTTTGCCCACCGCGTCCATGTTTGCCACTCACGGCGTCAACGTCCTCGGCGTGGACGTCAACCAGCACGTCATCGACACCCTGAACAGGGGTGAAATTCATATTCACGAGCCAGGCTTGCAGGAAGAAGTAAAACGCGCCATCGAGTCGGGCAATTTCAAAGCCGCCACAAAGCTCGAAGAAGCGGATGCCTTCATCATTGCCGTTCCGACCCCTTTTCAAGGGAATAAGTCCGGCGAGTACAACGGCATGACCTACAAACTCGCGGACATGAGCGCCGTGATTTCCGCCGCCGAATCGATTCTGCCGTTTTTGCGGAAAGGGAACCTGGTGGTTTTGGAATCCACATCCCCGCCGCGGACCACCGTTGACCTGGTTGCGCCCATCCTAGCCCGCTCCGGGCTGACGGCTGGGAAGGACTTCCATTTGGTTTATTCGCCCGAACGGGTTTTGCCCGGTCAGATCATGCGTGAATTGGTCATGAACGCGCGCGTGATCGGCGGCGTGACTCCCGAGTCCGCGCAGATGGGCGGCGACCTGTATGCAACCTTTGTTAAAGGACAGATCCTCGAAACCGATGCGACCACCGCCGAGATGGTCAAGTTGATGGAAAACACGACCCGTGATGTGAACATTGCTATCGCAAACGAGTTTGCACGTCTCGCCGAAAGGTTTGGCGTGGACGTTTGGGAAGCCATCAGCCTTGCCAACCTCCATCCGCGCATCAACATCCTCAGTCCGGGACCGGGCGTCGGCGGACACTGCATCAGCGTGGACCCCTGGTTCTTTGTCGAAGCCGCCCCCGAGTTGACTTCGCTTATCTATCGCGCACGCTCTGTCAACGACTCCCAGCCGCATTTTGTCGTCGAAAAGGCAAGGCAGGCGCTGGGCGGTTTGAAAGGCAAAAAGATCGCCGCACTTGGGCTGGCTTACAAACCCGATGTGGATGACCTGCGCGAAAGCCCGTCAACCGAGGTGGTTCACCTGCTCCAAAAGGAAGGCGCGCAGGTCAGGGCGTGGGAACCGTTCAAACCCGATGCAAACCTGCCCGGCATCGACATGGTGTCCAGCCTCGATGAAGCTGTTGCCGATGTGGATGCGTTGCTCCTTTTGGTTGGTCATACGGAATTTCGGAACCTGAACCCAGCCGAGGTTTTGTCGAAGACAAAGGCGCGCATCCTCATCGATACTGTCAATGGTTGGCAGGGTGATTTGTGGAAGAACCTCGGCTTCGATATTCACGTTTTGGGAGTTGGAAAAATACGCGGCGAGTGAGACGCGCGGACACTATCCCATGAAAATTTTATCTGTTTTTGGTACACGTCCCGAAGCCGTGAAAATGGCTCCCATCGTCCGCCTGTTAAGGAAAACGCCGGGCATCGAATCCCGTGTTTGCGTGACGGCACAGCACCGGCAAATGCTTGACCAGGTCCTGAGATTGTTCGAGATCGTACCGGACTATGACCTCGACCTGATGCGCGAGGATCAAACCATGGCGCAGATCAGCGCGGGCATTTTCACGCGCCTCGACCCCATTCTTGAAGATTTCAAACCGGATTGGGTACTGGCGGTTGGCGACACGACCACGGTTGTTACCACGTCTCTGCTGGCGTTTTACCGCAAGATCAAGTTTGGTCACATCGAGGCGGGACTCCGCACCCACAACAAGTGGCATCCCTTCCCGGAGGAGATCAACCGCAGGCTGGCGACTGTCACCGCCGATCTACATTTCGCCCCGACGACCTGGTCGCAGGGAAATCTGCTGCGCGAAGGTGTCGATCCCGAGAAAATATTTGTGACCGGCAACCCTGTGATCGACGCGCTGAATTATGTCGTGGGGCAGAAGGAGCCACAGGAGATCACAGACCTGCTCGATACATTGGGCATCGGCAATCAGCCAACCAGACGGTTGATCCTTGTCACTGCTCATCGCCGCGAGAACTTTGGGGCGCCGCTGGAAAACATCTGCCGGGCATTGGTTGAATTGGCGGGTCGCGGCGACGTGGAAATTGTTTATCCCGTTCACTTGAATCCGAAGGTGCAGGAACCCGCCAACAGGCTTTTGCAAAATGTGGGGCATGTCACCCTCCTGCCGCCGTTGGACTATCTTCCCCTTGTTCATTTGATGAAACGCGCCGCCCTTATCCTCACTGATTCAGGTGGGATTCAGGAGGAGGCGCCGGCTTTTGGCGTCCCGACCCTTGTCCTGCGCGAAGTCACTGAACGCCCCGAGGGAGTGGATGCGGGGACGCTCAAGCTGGTCGGGACCGACACCGCTTTCATTGTCCAGCAGGCGCAGCGGCTTTTGGATGATGAATCCGCTTATCTGGAAATGGCAAAAGCGGTCAACCCCTATGGGGATGGTCATGCAGCGGAAAAAATTCTCACAGCCCTGAGGAGTGGATCTGGGTGAGGGATTTTTAAAATTGGGAAAGTAAATCGCAGGCGGCATGCTAAACTGTACTGACTTAAAACCGCGGTATCGAAACTGCAAAAGAATGGCTGCCGCTGGGTTGTGAAAGACCACATGTTTTGCATTGCAATGTTGTGCCTGGCATCGTGTCAGGCACGTTTTGCTTTAACTGCTGTGGCTGAAACATGCAGCGTCGTGCCGGAAGAAAAGCCTTTCAAAGATGTTAACTTGTGGTTGGAAACTGACTGTTTGTAATGTCCAACGAAGGAAACCTGAGTATAATAAAGGAAAGCCATGGTACGCAAACCCCTTGTACTTTTGATTACGCTTTGCCTGCTCGGTGTAGGGTGGACGTCTGTCTACGCTCAAACACCGGAGCCGGGTTCAAAGTATTTTAGCGAGACGGGGCATAACGTTAAAGGGGAGTTTTTGAAGTTCTATAACAGCAACCCCAATGCCACGTTTTTGTATGGATACCCCATTACCGAAGAGTTTGTCAGCAAGGATGGAAAAACGGTTCAGTATTTCCAGCGCGCCCGCTTTGAGTATCGGGCTGACCTTCCGCAAGGGCAGCAGGTGCAGGCGACTCAACTGGGGCGGGCGACCTACGTCTCCACCGGCCCATTGGATGTTTCGAATACCTTTGCCTGCCGGACTTATACGGAAACAGGCTACCCCGTCTGCTTTGCCTTCCTTGAATTCCTGGATCAGTATGGGGGGGTGACACAGTTTGGGTATCCGATTTCGGGCTTTGAATATCACGAGAACAAGATAGTCCAGTATTTTGAAAAAGCCCGTCTGGAGTGGCAGCCCTGGAGAGCCGAAGGTCAGCGGGTTGTGATCTCTGATTTGGGGCGGATCTATTTCGATAAACTTGGGGAGGATCCCGCACTACTTTCCCCAGTCAAGCCGCTGAACAACACGACCACGAACATCGTCAATTTGCAGGTGCGCGCTTTTGCCTGGAAAGCTGTGACGCTTGCCAGCGATTCACAGTTGATCTTTGTCATCGTGCAGGACCAAAACCTCCAGCCTGTGGCAAACGCCACTTGCAATACGGTGACTCACTGGCCCGACGGACGCAAAGAATCCACCCCGCTGGCGACGAACACCAATGGCGTGGGGATGGTGCCGCTTTCATTCACAAACCAGCCGTATGGAAGCCTGATTTACGTGGACGTCGCGTGCACATTCAGCGGTTTCAGCGCCAACACGACCACCTCTTTCCGAATCTGGTATTAAACGATCAATTATTAAACAAAAAGAAGGGGTTCGCCAAAACGCCTTCTTTTATTTAACCTGTAAGTGTCGTCACGATATAAATTGTTTCGATGATATTCAATGCCAAATGCGCTGCAAAAGGTGCAATGATATTTTTTCGTGACACTCTCAGCCACACGAAGAGTCCGCCCGCGACTGTACCCGTCAAAAGGATGTACCAGAAGCCGCCCGTCCAGTGCAGGATGCCGAAGAAGAGGCAGGAAAGCGCAATCGCAATTGGCTGGTTGAATTTGCCGAGCAGGCGCGTCCAGCCATAACCGCGATAGATGCTTTCCTCCACGAACGGAGCAAGCAGCACATCCGCGATTGTAAACGGGACGATGGATGCGCCCAACGTTGTGAACAGTTCGCCGGCGGGGACATAATCCCAGATTTTCTGGAGACTCGTCAGCATGGGGGAGAGGAGGTAGACGTAGAGCAGGGCGAGGATAACGCCGGGGATGGCTCCAATCAGAACTTCACGCCAGGCTTGCCGCCCTTCTGGTAATTTCCAGCCGATGTCTTTCCAGGTCATCCCATCGCGTTTCATGGCGCGGTTCAAGATCAGGAACAGGATGAGTTGAATCGCCACCAGTTGATACGGCGTGGATGCAGCGACCAGTTCTGGAATTGCTTCCACGTTTTGTCCCTGCGAGGCGATGCTGTAATAAACCGACATCGCAAGAATGCCCAGCAGAAACAATATCGGACCTGCAAGTAAAACCCACCAAATACGGCTAAATTTTTGAGCAGGGTTATTCATTTTTTATTCCTCTAATTTTTATAGATCTCATTCGCGGCGTGAATGCCCGCAATGACCACGGCTTCGATTCCGCCGCCCATCGTGCCTGAGCCAGCGATGTAAAGATTTTTGATGGGAGTTTTGACCGTGAGCCTTTTCTGTCCTGTGGCAGGACCGTATATCGAGCCGTTGGTTGTCCGGGCATAACGGGCAAAGGTGGCGGGCGTGCCTTCCTGCCGGTAGGTGATGTGCTTTTGCAGACCAGGAATGATTTCCGCGGCGGATGCGATCATTTCGTCGGCGTACTTCCGCTTGCGTTCCCTGTATTCGGGCGACTTGCGGTCCCAGTTGGCGAAGTCGCTTTCGGGTAGGAGTCGCAGCAGGGAAACAGAAGCATGTCCGGGCGGGGCAAGGGATGGGTCGACGATGGAGGGGATCATGATTCCGATGTCGTCCAGCATGGTGATGGGAGCCAGGTCCGGGGTGATGTCCAATCCCAAAAAGACAATGAAGGCGGTGGTAGACGGTTTGAGTGATTCGATTTGCTTCACGAAATCAGTGGGGACATGCTTGCGGTCCAGCAGTTCGAGGAAGGTCTTGTACGTGTCGGCGTTCGAGAGGACGGCTTTGGCGCGATGCGTCTGCCCGCTCTTGAGTTCCACACCGGCGGCATGACCGTTCTCCACGAGGATGCGCTGGACCGCGGTGCGGAGATACACCCTGCCGCCATGTTTTTCGATGACATCCACCAGCGCATTGGGCAATGCATGTGAACCGCCGACGGGGTAATACCCGCCGTCATAGTGGTAGCCGAAGATTGGAGCCATGTGACCAACCGTCAGCGAGGCGGGGTTGTCGCTGAGGTAGCCCGTCAGCGCGCATAGCAAATCCTTCACCCGCTGGTCTTTGAAGAATTCATCGAGCATGGCCACGAAAGGCTTGTCCATCCACTTGTAGGCGTATGGGTTTCGTTTGGGGTAACTCAGCAGGTCTTCGACGTTATCGGGTGTGCGCGGCGCGCCGCCAGTTTTGTCCATGTCGGCATACATCTCGCGATAGACGTGCAACATCTCATCAAAAAACCTGCGGATGTTTTCAGCCTCCGACGGGAAGCGTTCGCCCAACTGCTGGATGAAATCATCCGCCTTGTGCGGGACCTTGAAGTGGGTCTCGCCGAGGAAGTATTCCTGCTGGTTGAGTTTCCACTCGATGGCATTTTCAATGTCCAGCATTCGCAGCAATGAGCGGATTCCGCCGCGTTCGCCAAGTCCGCTGAAATCATGGACGCCCGTGTCGAAGACATACCGCCATGTTTTGCCGTCTTTGTGGACGCCTCGTTCCCAGGATGTGCAGAATCCGCCAGGAAGATAATGCTGCTCGAAGACGGCGACTTTGAGTCCGCGTTTGGCGAGCAGAGCGGCGGCGGAGAGCCCGCCGATGCCTGAGCCGACGATGATGACATCGTGCTCAGTTTCAGCACTTGGTCGCCCGTTGAATTTAGGCGCCGCCCATTTGTACGGATCCCATGCGTCGAGACGAGACTGGACGCCCTTCCGCGCCGCATAGCCTGGAAAGCGGGATGAGAAGAAAATTCCCGCCACCACGCCGGCATTGGGCAAAACCACTGCGAATAAAATTTCCTGTGCAGGGAAGACGAACACAGCCAGTGCGCCGAGCAAAGCATTGACTGTGAAGATTCCGCCCCAGACGCCCGTGATAATTTCGTTGATTTTGATGAAGGCCGGATCTGTCCAATAGGACTTGTCCCAATCCTCTTTGGCGTACTGGTAAGTGAAGGGATTCTTCATTGCCAGCGTGCCAAACGCCATGCCTACCAGCACAAGGCTGTTGACAATCGGTCCGTAAGTTTTGAGGAAGTCAGAACCCAACGCCAGCGTGATGATGGCATGGACAGCAAAATATCCAAGCGTGACGGCTTCCATCGTTTTGATGTCGCGCCGCTTGAGCCAGCGCCAGGAGACGATTCCAATAGCGGCGGTCAATCCGCCGAGGATGGCGATTGTCCAGAGACCGGGTCCAGAAAAAGACCAGTAAATAATCCAGGGGATGAAACCGAAAAGAACTTGAAACATGGTTTTCCTTTTTCCGCGCGCAAGCGCATTGAATAAACCTGCCTTGATTCAGACAGTTCTGATTTTGGAGTCCAGAAGCTTGCTTCTGGCTATCTGGACAGTGAACTGTCCGCCTCCAAGGGTTATGAATTTTGTGGTGGGGTTAACGGCGGCAGGTTGCGGATGGTCTTCAACGTTTTCTCATGCCATGCCAGCTCGAACTCGTAGTAATCGATTCCGTAGTCGAGAGTAATCTGCCAGAGTTGGCGGGCGCGCTCGATGCCGACTTGTTTTGCATTTTCGTCGATTGCCGCCTGCGCAACGGTTTTCAAAATATGCAGTTGTTCGCGGATGTCCTTCATGCGGGTTTCGAACAGCGCGGCAATCTCTTCGTTACTGCTGAAATGCGAGAAGAAGATTTGGATGAGACATGCCTGGCGGACGGGTTCCATCGGCAGGGGAGTGACCAGCCAGCGGCGGAGTTCGGCGCGACCCTCGTTTGTGAGCTGGTACTCCTTGCGGTTGGGTTTGCCTTCCTGTTGGATGACGTGCGCCGCCGCCCAGCCTTTTTTCTCCAGCCCTTCCAGCGATTTGTAGATGTGGCTTTGTGTGGCGGACCAGAAATGAGCAACGGATTGATCGAAAAATTTTTTCATGTCATAGCCTGACATGGGTTTGAATTCGAGAAAAGAGAGGATGGCGTGTTCGAGAGGCATGATATTCCTTTTATTTTATATATCTACTTAGGAATATTATCAAATAGTCTTATCTTTGTCAAGGGGAAACAAAAATTCCCCGAAACTTCGGGGAATTGACCAAACGAGGAAAGCGTCACCATCTTCCTGCGCCGCTTTGCAGGGCTTGAAAACTTTGGAAAGCCAGCAAACCAAATAGAATTGCCATGTAGGTGCTGCGTAGGAACAACAAGCCCGCGATTGCCATCCCAGCGCCGGCGATGACCGAGACCCAGAGCGATGTTTGCAGTCCGTTCAGCGGATCGGTTTGGATCAGGATATACCTCACGACAGAGCCGCCATCCAACGGGTGGACGGGGACCAGGTTGATGAATCCCCAAAAGATGTTTACCCACAGCAGGCTCATGAAGAATGAGGTCAAAATTTCCCAGCCTGAAGGGAACAGGACAAACGGCATGGGAATGAATCCGAGCACGGAATAAGGGATAATCGTTCCGCCCAATGGGAGGGAGATGAGCAGAAGCAGGGCGGCAAATAAGAATCCCGAAAAGGGACCCGCAAGCGAAACGAGTATCTGCTGGTTTGGGGAAAGCGAAACGCTCGCGTACCTGCCGCCCCACGAGATGGACTGCGGTACGGTTAACCCGCCAGCCATGTGAAGGATGATCTCGGATTCCTGTCCGTAGCGGCGCAGGGCGAGCGCATGTCCCAATTCGTGGATGGTGATGGAGACAAAGACTGCGATCACCCAACCCAGTAGTTTGGCGGGACTGCCTGAAGAAGAGCCGAAGAGAATCGCCATTATCCAAAACAGTGGATGAACCCGCACGGGGAATCCAGCCACGGACAAGTTCAGGTCGAAACGGGTGGGGGGTGGGGTTTGAAATAGAAACATGAAGTCGTATTTTCCTTGTCCTGTGCTTTATTTTGCGGAAGGTGATGACGTGACGGGCAGTATACTCTGATATTGCGTTTCGTAGTTTACTTTTCCACCATTCGCCTTTTCAGCATCCACAATCCCACCGCCCAAAACAGGACGATCATCACCAGCCCGTCGGTGTTCGGGGAGAAGAGCAACTCCGCGTTGGGTTTGAATTTGATAAACCCTTCGATCATCAACTGGGCGCTGAGCGCGTTGGTGATGTTGTGCGCGATGTAGGGCGCCCAGACCGAATCCGTTTTGAGCCGCAGCTCGCCGAGGACGAGCGCGGTGGGGAAGATGCCGACGATTCCCAGCACGATGAACCACGTCATGCCGAAATTGCTGTAACTGTTGATAATTTCCCCGCCGAGGAAGAAAAGCCAGTAGGGAATGTGCCAGATTCCCCAGATGACGGCGGTGAGCATGTGGTTGGCGAAGTCGCCCAGTCCCAGCGCTTTGAAGCGCGGCGTAAGGTATCCGCGCCAGGCAAATTCCTCGCCGATGTTTTTAATGAGCGAGCCGGCGATTCCCACAAGAAAGATGGGGAGCAGTTCGGCGAAAGACCGTCCCTGCGATGCCGCCCCGAAGAGGAGGGACAGACCGAGGCTGAGGGCAATGGTCACGGGGTAGACCAAAACCGAGAGGGCGTACCAGCCCCAGTTCCCTTTGAGATTCAGCCGCAGTCCGAAGTCTGACCAGCCGTCGCCGCCGAATCCGCGCAGAAGGAGACCTGTCAGCATCGGAGCGAGAATCCAGAATAACAATCCCAGACTTTGCTGCGGGCTGGGACTTTCAACCTGGGAGTTGATCCACACCCCAAACCAGCCGCACGTGACAGCGACAATTGAAAAAATGACGAGATTGCGAGCTTTGTTCATGGTTCCTCCGTTTTTTGATAACATGCCTAACTTACGCAAAATACCCTGCAAGGTTTTCAAAGCCAAGCAGGTGAATCCCGGATTTTGCGGGTGGTAAAATTCACGCGGAAACTTAAGGAGAATCGAGTTGACGTTTCAAAAGTCGGGAGACTTTCGAGTCCGAAATGGAGTTTACATGAAAAGAATCCTGTTCCTCTTGTTGGCTGTGTCCCTGTCCGCGTGCGCCGCGCTGCCCGCGGTGGAAAATGCGCCCGAACCCGCTCGGGTGATTCAGCCCACGCCGACTGTCGCGTTCACGCCGATTCCCACCTTCACGGTAATCCCGCCAACCGACGCGCCGACCGAGGTTATCCCAACCCTTGCCCCGCCCACCGAGTTGCCCGCCGGTCCAGCGAGTGAAATCCGATTCGCCGCCAACGGGACCTATGTCGATGTGACCGACAGCATTCCCACAGGCGCGAGCAAGACCTATTCCGTCAACGCCATGCAGGGACAGGTAATGTCGGTTTCCGTCCTGCCGCAAGTCTCCGACGGAAATTGGGGATATATTCCCATGCAAATCAAAGGCGCGGACGGAACCGTCCTTTGCCCGACGATTGATAACCCCCAGTGCATGTTCTGGCGCGGCATGTTGCCAGCTTCGCAGAATTATTTCGTGACTCTCGCTCCCGATATCGATATTTCGCAATTCGTGATGCGAGTCGCCATCAACCCGTTGAACATGGGGTTCCAGTATTTCGATTTCAAATCTCAAACGGGGCTTTCTCTGACCTATCCCGATACCTTCGCCCCGGCGCTGCCCGTCCTCGGCAATTACAAAACCGAACCTGTGCTGACGCTGCAACTCATCGAGTCGGAACTTTATGAGAAGACCAACCTGAGCGAAGTTTACTTGATGTTCAGTTCGAGTACCGACTCGAAGGTGGTATCCACCTGCACGGAGCCGAATCAAAATGGGGGCGGGGGACCCGAAAACCCTGCCGGCGAGGAAGTCGTCAACGGGCTGACCTTTGTCCACACGACGACGGAAGGCGCGGGCGCAGGCAACTACTATCAGCAGGAGATTTTCCGCACGGTTTATAACAACGCCTGTAACGAGGTGATTTTTTACATCCATTACACCAATGTCGGCAACTACACGCCCGGTACAGTGACCGAGTTCAACAGGGATGCGGTAATGCAAAACCTGGAGGCGGTGTTGTCGATGGTCAAGGTTCAATAGGCGCATGTTCAGCGCAGCAATGGATGCTGTTCGAAGAACTCCGGATACATGTGACTGTTGCTGACGAGGACTTCGGGGTGGGCCTTCATGAAAGCCCGTAATGTCCCGTCGTGTGGTCCCAGCACGAGTTTGATCAACCATGCGGGGGTTTCGTCATCGTAGACTGCGCCGGCATCCCCAGCGTGGAAGAACCAGCCGTCTGAAGTTTTAATTGCCACGCCGCAATGTCCGCGTGAGTGACCGAAGAGCGGGATGAAATACGTCTCAGGTATGAAGGGCAGGCGAATGGCGTCGAACTCGTACCATTTTGAGTCGACCTTTTCATACAAGGTAAATTTGGGCTTGTGTGCGATGTAACGCGGGAGGTAGGCGAACTCTGTAAACTGGCGGATTTTCCCCTCCGTGAAGGCGGCGTACTCACGCCGATGCGCGTGGACTTTGGCGTTGGGGAAATCGGACAACCCACTGCAATGGTCGAAGTGCATGTGGGTAAGGATGATGTGCCTCACTTCTTCAGGATTGTATCCCAGCCGCCTGATCCGATTCACAGCCGCTTCGTTGGGGTCAAAGGGCATGATGGTGATGATGCGGAAAAGTTTTGTCATCCAACCTGGGTTGGCGTATTCGTCCAGTCCAAGTCCCGTATCCACGAGAACCGGCCCTTGATCGGTTTCGACCAGGAGACAGACCATACCGGTTTTCAGGCGGCTGGACAGACGGGCGTTGCAGGTGAAGCAATTGAGCAAGTGAATGGTCATTGGCACATTTAACCAGAAACAGGGGATTTTTGAAACGGTAATGTCGCGGAGTTTTCTCATCTCAAAGGTATAATTGCGTGTATGGAAAGGTAGCATTATATGACTGGCATTTTTATATCGTATTCGAGAAAAGATTCCGGGATTGCCCGAAAATTAATGCAGGAATTCAAAACCATCGACCTGGATACCTGGGTGGATTGGGAGGACATTCCACCGGCTGTGGATTGGCTCGACCAGATTTTACAGGGAATTGAGCGAGCCGACGCTTTTGTTTTCCTGGTCAGTCCTGATTCCGCCGCTTCCGAAGTGTGCAAGGTGGAAGTGGAACATGCCAGAAAAAACCATAAACGTATCATCCCAATCCTGGTGCGTGATGCGGATCCGAAAAATGTAGTGCCAACCATTCGTAATTTGAATTGGATCAATCTGCGTGAACAGGACGATTTCTCAAATGGGTTGGAAAAGGTAAAAGTCGCCATCACACTCGACATTGAATGGGTGCAGGAACATCGCAGGTTGCAGGTTCGGGCGCTGGAATGGGATCGTAAAAAGGATTCCAGTCTTTTGCTGCGTGGCGGCGATTTACGGCGTGCCCGCCAGATGCTTATGTCTGCCGAGAAGAACGACCCCAAACCGTCCGATCTTCAGAAAATGTATATGGAATACAGTGAAAAGGATGAGAGGCGCAAGACGACCTTGTGGGTGTCTGCCGCGATTGTAGTCGTCATTATGGCGATTTTGTCGATCCTGGCGGTTACCCAATCGCGGCTGGCAACTGCAAATGAAAAGATTGCCCGCCAACAGGAGGCGCTTGCCAAACAAAATGAGGAGCTGGCAAATCAAAACGCGGAACTCGCAAACAAAAACGCCAAGCTCGCATTCGACGCCCGCTTGAAGGCGGAGAACAACGAAGTCATTGCGCGCGCCCAACGCAGCGCAGCCCGCGCGCAGATTTATCAGTCCAGAACCGGGGGATTGTACACAAGCACCCTGTTTGCAATCGACTCATGGCTGTTGAACGAGTCCTCCGAGGCGGAGACAATCCTCCGTAAGAACATCAGCCTGCTGCCGGTCCCCGTCGCTCAGTTGAAGCAGGGCGGATCAATCAACGCCCTCGAATTCAGCCCGGACGGGACGGTCTTTATCACGGCAAGCGCGGACGGCACGGCATGTCTCTGGCAGGTTGTGGATGGAAAACAGCGGTTTTGCGTGGAAAGTTCCGGCGCGGTGAAGGATGCGACATTTACCGTGAGCGGCGACCTCATTGTCACAGGGGACGAGACCGGCGAAGTACTGATCGTCGATGCGTTGACCAGCGAGATTCAAGACCGCTTCAATTATAAGATTGCGGTTCGGGATGTGAACGTCAGTCCCGACGGAAATACGCTCGCGATTGCCCGCGATGACGGACGGATCACGGTCATAAACTTGAAAATGCGCAAGCCCGATCCCGAACTTTATACCTACGGCAGTTTGAACGTAACCGCATTCAGCCCCAACGGAGACTGGATAGCGGCAGGCTCCGCCAGCGGCGCGATCACGCTATGGAACCTGACCGATGGAAGAATTGTGACGGGTCCGACGCATCGCGGACAGGTCTTCGATATCACATTCAGCCCGGATGGAAAAAAATTCGTCTCCGGAGGCAGCGACAGCCTCGCCTTCCTTGCATTGACAACGACAGGGCAGAAGTTATTTGCCATTCCCAATGAAAATTGGGTGGAGGATGTCACTTTCAGCCCGGACGGTTCGTGGTTTGTCACGGCTTCCGACGACTTCCGCGTCCGGGTTTGGGACACAAATACCGGACGGGAAAGACTCCGTTTGTTGCAGGATAGCATTGTGACCGATGCGAAGGTCAGCCCGAACGGACAGTGGATTGCCGCCACCGGCAAGGATAAAACCATTCGCGTCTGGAATGCCGTGACAGGCACCGAGATGTTCCAGGTGCCGCTTGGGGATGCTGGTACTGTGCTTGCCTTTAGCCCGGATGGAAATTATCTTGTCTCCGGTGATCAGGGCGGCGGCGTTGGTGTGTGGGATATTTCCGTGCTGCCGCCATCCACCGGAACCCTTCAATTCGATGGATTTCCAGGGAATGCTCAAATGAGTCCGTCCGGAGATTGGCTGGTGGTCTCCAGTGAAAATCGCGTCTGGTTCTTGAGTTCCGGCCGTTTGTCCACTTTCAGCGGAGTTCTTCAATCCGACCCTGTTCTGACTTTCGATGCCGATGTCAAGCGGCTTGTCATCAGTCCCGATTCGAAATGGATTGGAATATCCACCGACAGCGGCGAGCTGTACCTGGTTGACATTGCCGCCCGTACGAAGAAACTGGCCGCCCCGGTCGGGTTCGGAGAAGACATTGCGTTCTCCTCCGACAGCCGCTTGTTGATCGCCGTGGATGCCGACTCGAAAGTCCGAACCTGGGACACGTCCACCCTGGCGGAAGGTTCTGGTTTGTTCGACGGCAGCGCCAAAGTGACTTCGCTTGCGGTCAACTCGAATTGGCTGGCTTTGGGTCTGGCGGATAAGATACTCCTCCTCGATGCAGATAATGGCAGCCCGATTTCTGAAATCCAATCTTCCGGCGGGCAGAACTTGATGGCATTCAGCCCGGAGGGTGCCCTGCTTGCGTCGGGCAATTCATCGGGTGGGATATCCATTTGGAAGGTGTCCAGCGATGGGACGTTGTCGCTGCTTCACGCCATGCAGGGGGAGGATGTTGTCTCCATGGCGTTCGACCCGCAGGGCAGGAGACTCTATGTCGGAGCGGGAACCAACCTGCTGGTGTACGATCCGCTGACGGGTCGTGAAGTTGCCCGAATCCGCCACCAGGACCGGGTCAAAGGGATGGCATTCTCGCCGGATGGGAACACGCTGGTCACCGCCTCCCTGAAATCCATCCAATTTTGGGATGTACAAAAAATGAAGGTTATCGTCACAGACGACCTGGTGACGACAGCCTGTTCGCGGCTTACGCAGAATTTCAGCGCCGCCGAGTGGACAGCCTTTTTTGGCGGGGAGCCTTTCAGGGAGTTATGCAGTGAGCTGCCCGTGCCGTAACCCGGCGCGTTGGCCGGGTGTTTCTTCATCGGAAACAAGAAAGCGCGAATCTGGAGTCTGGACTTGCGCCGGCGTTTGGCAGGGTCAATTTAATTTTGGCAAAGAGGATCTATGGAGAAATCGACACAGGTTAGAAGCCGGGCGCAATGGGGTTGGTATTGGTTCGACTTTGGCAATTCAGCCTATGCGGCTGTGGTTTTATTGGCGGTTTACTCCGCCTATTTTCAGGGGAAGGTGGCGGGCGGGGCGGAAGGCTCGCGGTTGTGGGGGCTTTCGCTTGGGATTGCCATGTTGTTCGTGGCGGTCCTGACTCCCATCCTCGGCACCATTGCCGACCATGCGGCGTCCAAGAAACGCTTTCTCTTTTTCTTCTCCACCCTGTCCTGGGTTTTTACGGGCCTGTTGTTCTTTGTCCAGGCTGGCGATGTGTTCATCGGGATGCTGTTCTTCATCCTTGCCGAGGTCGGCTATCGCGGCGGACAAGTCTTCTATAATGCCCTGCTGATGGACGTGGCAACTCCCAGTGAAATGGGACGGGTCTCCGGCAACGGCTGGGCGTTCGGCTCCCTCGGCGGGATCGCCTGCCTGTTGCTGATCCTGCCGCCGATTGTCTTGACCAAAAGCAACCCGCTTGTGGTCCGTGGCTCCTTTGTCTTTACTGCCCTGTTCTTCGCGCTGGCGACCATCCCGCTCTTTTTGTGGGTGCGTGAAAGCCGCGAAGGCAAATCACTGCCCGCCGGGGAAAATTATCTCTCGCTGGCGTTCCGCCGCATTCGCTCCACGTTTCTGGCGGTCAAGCACTTCCGTGGTTTTATAAAATTCATCATCGCATTTTTGATTTACAACGACGGCATCCTGATGGCGCTGAACTTCGCCGCCATCATCGGCGCGGTGCTGTACGGCATGACGCAGACTCAGCTCATCATTTTCATGATTATTGTGCAGGTGACGAGCGCCATCGGAGCGTACGTCTTTGGGATTTGGGGCGAGAAATACGGCTTCAAGGAGACCCTCATCGCCGCAATTTTATTGATGACCGCCGCCGTCATCTGGATGATTTTCAACCAGACCCTCACCGGCTATTTCATCATCGGCGCGATTGCCGGCTTCGCCCTGACCGGGGTGCAATCCATTAGTCGCACAATGACAGGTCTGTTCGCGCCGCCGAGCAAAAGCGCGGAATTCTTTTCCTTCTTCGCCGTCGCAGGCAAATCGACTTCGTTTATTGGCCCCACCCTGTTTGGCGCGCTCGCATTTCGGATGTCGAACTGGTTCCAGACTCAGGGCTATGCACCCGCCGCCGCCGAGCAGTTTGGTTTGCGCGCCAGCATCGTCTCGATGGCGGTATTCCTCGTGGTGGGACTTCTCATCCTGCTGACTCTCAACGAAGCCCGCGCGCGCCAGTCCGCCGTCGAATACGTCAGCGCGGACTGAGATGACCACAGAGAGCGAATATACCAATCTAGGGCGCAAATTTCTGCGAAAAATTTTGCAGATGCTTTCGGTTCCCGCCTTCGGCGCGTTGACCCGCCTCGAAATCACCGGTCTTGAAAACCTGCCAAAATCCGGTCCGCTGATGGTGGTGGGCAATCATTTCAGCTTCATCGACCCTGTTTGCCTCGTACGTCTCTCGCCCTGGCAGATCGAATTCCTTGGCGGCGCCGACATGCCCCACGCGCCCTTTTGGGCAAAGATCATTCCCGTTCTGTGGGGATACCATCCGCTGTACCGGGGGACGGGGGCGGCGGATTCGCTCAAGGCTGCGGTTGCGATTCTGGATCGCGGCGGCGTGCTGGGAATCTTCCCCGAAGCTGGCAACTGGGCGACGGTTTTGCGTCCACCCCGACCGGGAGCCGCCTTCATCGCCGCCCAAAGCGGAGCGCCGATTCTGCCCGTCGGGCTGGTCGGCTTGAACGACGTCTTTCCCTCGCTGGCGAAACATCGTCGCGCAAAAATCCAATTCAACATCGGCAAGCCGTTTGGTCCGTTCACGGTATCGGGTCACGGACGCGAGCGGCGCAAACAACTGGACGAGATCGGTCACGAGATCATGCGCCACATCGCCGGGTTGATTCCCCCCGAAAAACGCGGGCATTACTCCGACGATCCAGCCATCCGCGAAGCTGCCAAAGGGACGGAAATCTATCCCTGGGCGGACAAAGTCGAAGGGGAAGTTGTGGGTGAAGCGAGATGATTTTGCCCGAATCACTCTGGAGTCCGATGGCTCACTTGCCCTGAGGGTGCTGTTGAAACTACGGGAGCAAGCCCCCTGACTCCAGAATTAGGGGGTTGTTTTATCCTGTGTTCCCAAAGGTCCCGTCCGCTCGTAGAAAATATCCATAATCACCTGGGCAAGCTTATCTGAGTCGTGACGCCAGGGGTGATTTCCGTCCGCGAGATTGGCGCAATACGTGCGGACATCCGTAAGGGTCTGGTTGTCTGTTTGCACCCACTGGTTATTGCCGATTGGGTTTTCGAAATTGTCGTTGCAAAGGATTACGTCGAACAGGTCCTCGCCGACGTGGTTTTCGAGCGCGTGGACATGGTCGTGGCAGGTGAAAAAATCGGTTTCGCCGGCTTGCGTGGCAATGTTGCAGACGTAGACTTTCACGGCGCGGCTTGTATGCATGGCAGAGAGCAGGTCATGTACCAGCAGGTTGGGGAGCAGGCTGGTGTAAAGGCTGCCGGGTCCCACCACAATGACGTCTGCACTCAAGATGGCTTTGATGACGGGTGGAAATGCGGGAGCGTTGTCCGGTTCGAGCCACACGCGGTTGACCCTGCCAGCCATGGTGGGAATCTTGCTTTCGCCTTCCACACGGATCTCGTTGGCGGAATGTGGCAGTTCCATGCTGGCAACCAGTTTGACATCGTGCAGTGTGGACGGCAGCACCCGCCCGTTGACCGACAGCACGCGCCCCGATTCGGCAACCGCATCCTCGAAGCTGCCGGTGATGTCTGCCAGCGCCGCGATGAAGAGGTTCCCAAAGGAATGTCCCTCAAGTTCTGGCGAGGCGCTGAAACGATACTGGAAGAGCTGCGTCAACATGGCTTCGTCGTTGGAGAGGGCGGCGAGGCAGTTGCGGATGTCGCCGGGTGGGAGGATGCCGTGACTTTCGCGCAGCCTGCCCGACGAGCCGCCATCGTCCGCCACGGTGACCACAGCCGTCAGGTTGCTGGTGTGTGACTTCAATCCGCGCAGGAGGGTTGCCAGCCCATGTCCGCCGCCGATGGTGACGACGCGGGGTCCGCGCTCGCGACGGCGGTAATTCCTGATCTGTCGCAGCACATCGTCGCCGGGGCGGACGAACGGTTGAAGCACCGAACTATTCAGTTTTAGAATTCCATAGATTACAAGCCCGATGCCAATCCCGCCGAAGATGAGCGCTCTCGCAAGGCGCGGAATGAACCGCAGGGAGGCGTAGGTGAGCAGGGTCAGGAAAATAGGATTGGATGAATCGGTGCGGTACAGGTCGATCAGGACGACGGCAAAGCCCAGTCCCAGCAAAGTGACGCCGATCAATATCAGGGTAAGCCAGCGTTTGATCCCTAGTCCGGGACGAAACCAGCGCAGGAATTTACGCGCGGTTTTCCATATTCTTGCAGAGAAACTATTTGACATGATGGAAAATAATAGCAGGGTTGAAGGGATGCGTCAAACTGCCTGTTGACAGTGCAGTCAAACACGCAGGCGCTAACTTTTTAAGCGAAGAATATTTCCCTTATTCTGCTTTTGTCTCTTTTTCTGATTTAAAGCGTGAATTTACATACTTTATCATCTGAAGCATCTTGATTTGCGAATCAATGCCCGTGTACATAATTAAGATTGCGGCTATTAGCCAGAAAAAAACTGAGTCGTTGCTTGGATGCCAAAAAATTATCGACCCAACAAAAATCAAGATAAACAATATAAATGCAACAGATATTTTGGCGCGGACTTCGTAAAGGCTTAACAATTGCTTATCAGCATAATCAGGGTCTTGCAAGCATCGCATAAATTTTTCGTCATCCCGCTTGTGGTGGTTTTCAAGCCATTTGAACATTTGTCCTCTTTTTGTTTCAAAAATGATTTTGTTTTGTCGTTTTGATGGAACAATTGTATTGAAGCCAACACAGCCTGTTACTGGTAACTATAGAATCCCCTGCCAGCCTTCTTTCCTAGATGCCCTGCATCTACCATTTTTCTGAGCAAATATGCGGGACGGTATTTGTCCTCGCCCAAGTCTCTTTGTAAAACTTCGAGTATGAACAACACCACGTCCAGCCCGATCAGGTCTGCCAGTTCCAACGGTCCCATCGGATGGTTCATGCCGAGCTTCATTACCTGGTCGATGGCTTCCGGCGTGCCGACTCCCTCCTGCAAGGCAAAGACCGCCTCGTTGATCATCGGGCACAGGATGCGGTTGGAGATAAAGCCCGGCGAGTCGTTCGCTTCGACAGGTTCCTTGCCCATCACCTTGCAAATGTCCGCAACGGTTTTTGCCGTTTCATCGGATGTGCCCAGCCCGCGGATGACTTCCACCAGCTTCATAAGCGGCACGGGATTCATGAAGTGCATCCCGATCACCCTGTCGGGACGGTTGGTCGCAGCGGCGATTTTTGTGATCGAAATGGACGACGTGTTCGAGGCGAGTATCACGCCTTCGCGGGCGGATGCATCCATATCCTTGAAAATTTTGAGCTTTACTTCGGGGTTTTCCGTTGCGGCTTCGATGACCAGGTCCGCATCCTTCATCGCGTTCATGTTCGGCACAAACTGGATCGCGTCCGCCGAAGCCTTTTGTTCCGCATCGATCATCCCCTTCTCCAGCAGCTTTGTCGTGGATCTGGCGATTGCCGCCTTTGCCTTTTCCAGCGCGGTAGATTGGACGTCCATGCAGGTGGCCTGATAGCCCGACGTCGCCGCGACCTGCGCGATGCCGTTGCCCATCGTCCCCGCGCCGATGACAAAGACGTGCCTGATGCTCATTTCTGCGCCTTCCACAATTTCATATTGTTTTGAATCTGTTCGATATGACCGGGGATATGCGCCGAATAAAGCTCGATCCACTTCTCGAAGGTGTACGGCGCTTCGTATTCGGGGTGGACGACCGAATGGCTGAATACTTCGTCCGGCTGTTTCTTGAGCAATTCGTAGGTGGTCTTTCTCGCCAGCCGCGTGACCTCCAGTGCGTCTTCGAGGTTGTGTTCGTGGTAGTCCAGCACGTTTGCCCACACATCCTGGTCGTAGCCCATCAAGGTTCTGCCCGGCTCGGCAATTAGCTTTCGGGCGCGGAGGGCTGCATTGGACTCGCTGTCCGCGATGTGGATGATGATCTCGTGGACGCTCCATTCTGTTGGCGCAGGCTTGAATTTCATCGCCTCCTGCGGGACTTCCGCAAGCACGGCTTTCAACAGGTCATATCCGCGACCGTATAACTCGATTTTTTCGTTTCGTTCTTTCCTGTCCATTTTTATCTCCTTTTTCTAATGTTGTTTATTTCGTTTTGACCGGCTGCTTCCCATTCCTCAACCGTCATTTGCCAACTATGCTTGCATTTCCAGCAGTAAAGGCGATAGCCGACAAGGGTGCCTTCCTGCATTTCTTCACTGTCGTCGGACCGATCGAGGAGCGGTGCCATCATTTGCACAAGCCCGTCCCGATTCCTTTTGCTGAGAAGCAGGCTTCCAAACAGAAACAAAAGAGTAACCACGGACCCAATGGGCGGCACAATTCCCTTGAGAAGCTGACTGACAGCCACCGCAATGAGAATTCCGCCGTTCAACACCAGGATGATGTATAAGATGGAACTCATCCGCCTGGATTTTTTAGACCTGTACCCTATGTGACTTAGTTTGGTCTCATATCCTCCGCAACGGGGGCATATCTTTCTTTGGTCAAAGCCCTGCCAATCGGACATGGGAATCAAACTTGGTTACACAATCTGAATGCTGTCGATCTGGATTTTGTCGGCTTCGAAGCCCCAGTCCCTGCCGGACCTGCGCAGTGCATCCATCAGCTCGTCTTCGAGACGCCCTGTCAGGTTTGGCAGCTCGCTGCTGTTTTTGCTCGAGACGAAATCTCCGACCCTTGTTTCAATCAGTTTGAGGAGGGCGTTGTCCAGGTTTGGCACGTTTAACACACTTTTTTCGGGGTCGAATACCTTCCCCTCGAGATCAACGACAACGGAAGCCAGTCTGTTATCCCGCGTGGGCAGATTGACATAGCTGAAGTGATGTTTCTTCTCCACATCGACCCACATGAGGAGGTCGATAAGTGGGATGATGGTGACGAGACCGGGACCCCGGCTGCCGATGCTCCTTCCCATCCGCAGGACTACAACCCGCTTCCCCTCAGGTACGATCTTCATACCAGCCTGGAAAAATATGATGCCTGCGACAAGAACGATCGAGGCTATTGAAAAGATTATCCAAATCATGTCGAAACCTCCTTAATGACCAGCTCCCAGCGGCCCCACCCAGCTTTCGGCGAATGCCAGAAATGCAGCGCTCGAAGGGTGACCATCCGACAGGGTGCGGGTTTTTATCGAACCTTTGACAGGTTCGTCGTTGACGAGAATCCTCCCCGAATTGCAGGGGCAGACGACGTTACGCAGGTCGAAGTTCTGCTCGCCGGCGGGGAATTGGGTCCAGCTCAGGAATTTCCGGTCGAGCAGGTCAGCCCACTCGATGCTGATTCTGTTTCCTGCCGACTGACAGGTGGCGACGTAGCGGAAACCGTCGAATGTATGCTCGCAATGAGCTTCATGATATGGCAATGCCGCAACAGGCACGTCGCTAAATTCTGGAAAATGCTGTGTCAACGTGTCAACTAGAATACGTGCCAGCGAGATGTTGTCGGTGAAGATACCGCCGGAAGCCAGTGGGGAGTCGTGTACATCGAGCCACAGAACCAGCGCATTTCCCACGCCATGCGGGCTGTAGGTGACGTGCCAATAGCTGGCAACGGCAACAGGCTGGTTGGTATCAGGCTTGAACAGGGTCAAGCCCGGATTTTCTCCGCACAAATAAACCGGGTATTGGACGTCGATGGGCATGTTGTCTCCCGTTGATTAGTCGGTTTCGATTGCCATTGCCACGGCTTCGCCGCCGCCCAAACATAGCGAGACGATTCCACGCTTCAAGCCGCGGTCTTTCAAGGCGTAAATCAAAGTCGTCAGCACGCGCGCGCCGCTTGCACCCAATGGATGTCCAAGCGCAATGCCGCCGCCGTGGACGTTGACCTTATCCCAGTCCCAACCCTGGTCGGCGAGGGCGTAGCCGTCCGCGAGGACCTGGGCGGCAAACGCTTCGTTGAGTTCGACCAAATCCACATCGGCAAAGGTCCAGCCGACCTTGTCTAGCAGTTTGGAGATGGCGTGGATGGGCGCGGCAAACAAGTATTTGGGTTCGACTGCCGCCTGCGTGTAGTCAATTATATAAGCAATTGGGTTGAGGTTGTTCTTCCTAGCGTAGGTGTGAGACGCGACCAGTACCGCCGCCGCGCCGTCGTTCATCGAGGAGGAGTTACCAGCCGTCACCTTACCGTCGGGTTTGAAGACAGACTTCAGTTTGGATAGCGACTCAAGCGAAGCATCCCTGCGCGGACCTTCGTCTGTGTCGAAAATCGTCGTTTCGCCCTTTCGCCCCGGGATTTGGATGGGAGCAATCTCAGCTTTGAATTTTCCCGCCTCCTGAGCGACAACCGCCTTTTGGTGAGAGCGGAGCGCAAACTCATCCATCGCCTCACGTGTGACCTTGTACTCGTCTGCGATGAATTCTGCCGCCATGCCCATGCCCCAATTCTCGAACGGATCCCACAGCCCATCGTGGAGCAGGGCGTCGGTTAGCAGCTGGTGACCGTATTTCATCTCGCCCAATCGCCCGTTAACCAGATAGGGGACGCGGCTCATGGATTCCATTCCGCCCGCGACCAGCAAATCGGCATCCCCCGCGCGGACGGCTTGCGCCGCAAACATCACGGACTTCAAACCTGATCCGCAGACCTTGTTGATTGTGCTTGCGCCGATGGAGGCGGGCAGCCCGGCAAAGATCGCCGCCTGCCGCGCGGGAGCCTGTCCGCTGCCAGCCTGAACCACGTGACCCATCAGCGCTTCCTCGATTTCCCTGGGATCAACTCCCGCGCGTTCTACTGCGGCTTGAATTGCTGCCGCGCCAAGTTTTACGGCGGGAACGCCGCTCAACCCGCCCTGGAATTTTCCAATCGCTGTACGTGCCGCGCTCAGAATCACGGCTTCTTTCCTCTCGCTCATGGTCTCTCCTTTGGTTGACGCGTATTATAAAGCCTGATAAGGGCGAAAAAAGACGCCCTCAAATGAGAACGCCTGCTGTGCATTTTAAGAACTCCACCTCGACAAAATTATTTCACAAACCTATTGCTTCATATTTGACGCAGTCCATTTTCCTGAAAACATTCTTCCCTTTATGGAATTAAAAGGTATATTAAACATGTCGGATTCAAATTTTCTGATCACATACCATACGCCATACAAAAAGATGCCTAAATAAAGCCCGGAGAGGGCCAGGAACAAAAACAACCTTAAGCGTGAAATTTCCTCCAATTTCCAATTAAAACCGCCTGCGACGCTGTACAGTATAAAAATATAAGCCGCTGATCCTAAAATTACAACGCTTGTTTTGGTAATGTCGTTTTGACTTAATGCTAATATCCCAAACAACAAAGGGATGATAAAAATTGACACGACGTGAGTCGCTATTTTTAATTCATGTGTAATTTCACTGTCTTTCATGGCGCTTACCTGTTGGGTGGCTTATTGATAACATGGAATTCAATTGGTTGGCGAAACCGCCAACGGCTCGCGGTTCGTTGCGCTGGGGCGGAACGTGAACGGGCAATAAAGCCTGTGTCATTTCATCTTCCAAACTTCAACGGTTGAGCGATGCCATTACCTCTTGTGTGACATCTTTCCCGCCGCCGAGGTTAGTAACAACCGAGCCGATCGTGTAAATTGGTCCCCACGGGATGCCCCACCAGCCTAATAGAAGAGAGGTCAGCGTATACCCTATGCCTGCTCCGAAGGCGCCTTCCCCTGCCTTGATGAAATAAATGCTGGAACTTCTTCTAAACGTCATGATCAGGATCGAAATGCAATATTGAAAAATGACGAACTTTCCGCCTCTGGCAACTTCGGATCGTACATCTCCCACCGTCATACCTTCAAGTCCATTGATTTTCATTTTGTGTTCTCCTCTCATTTTTCCCGATTTGGGTATCTTGTAATCGTCTGGTTTATTAGATCTCTTGCAAAAGTAGGCTAGTAAGCAGTTTTGAGCTCCATGTTACAGATGGCAGCGATCAGGTTAAAACGTAACCCAAAACGTTTGCGACGATTTCGATAACGTTCGCTCAAAATGCGAAAGATTTTCAAGCG